>NASX01000126.1 GCA_002085155.1 Sorangiineae bacterium NIC37A_2 | reverse complement strand
GCAGCAATAATACGCCGGACGACGGCGCCCACCGCGCGAAGTCCAGCGCCGCTCCCCGCACCCGATGTCCCAGCGAACCGAGCAGCGCATCGTTGAACGATTCGTCATCCCAGACTCCGTCGTAAAGCCGGCCGTTGATGAAGAAGGTCGGCGTCACTCGCACGCCGCTTTCCGACGCCGAATCCGCATCGGCCTCCACGCGTGCACACGCCTTTGCCTCCGCATCTGGATCTGCTGGGGCCAGCGACATATTGCGAGCAACGGCGAGGAGATCGTCTTCCGTGAGCCTTTCCGAACGTGTCATCAGTGCAACATGGGCGTCCCAGAAACGTCCTTTGGCCGCCGCTTGTTCCGCCAGTTCGGCGGCCCGGCGGGCGAGATCGTTCCCGGGAATCGGCCGATGCCGGAAGACGTAGCGCAACCGATCGCCCAATTGCGTTCGGATTTCCATGATGCGGTCGTTGGCCGCCCGACAATAAGGGCAAGCGTAGCTGCCATACTCCAGCAGGGTGATGCCCGCGTCCGGCGGACCGACCGAGTGGTCGATAGCATCGTCGACGTCGCGACTCACGCGGCCGGGTTTGCTGGTGGGCATCATAGTGTCAAAACAGCCGGGAGTTGCAGCCGACCGTTGACCACTGCGCTGGCCCCTGGTTCACGTCGGTCGCGGCCGACGGAGAAAACCACGGGCGCCGAGCGCCACATCAACATCGTCGAGGGGCGTCTCCTCGCGCCCGCAGCGAGCGTATTTTTCTGCGGCGAACATCAGCACGACAACTCGCACGCGATGGTCGCCGGCGACGACGAAAGTCTGTCACGAATCTCGGGGCAAAATGCTGGTCGCGGTTGTGTGACGGTGGAACTCGATCAGCTTTCGCTGGACGCCAGCGCCGACGAACCGTGCCCACCTCGAACCTGCAGCTAAGCAAAATGCGCCATGGCCTCCTCCCCCGAATCGCCGGAAGTTGAAACCGAGGAGTTCTCCCTGCCTCTCTTTGTTCTGACGATGCTGGCAACACTCGCGGGCTTGCTGGCCGCCCTGAGGCTGTTTGCCCCCGGCGTTTGGGCCCAGCAGTTCCTCGCGCCGATAGGAAAGGCGGTCATCGCGTTTCTCGTCATCAGCCTCGTGAACGCGTTCATGGAATATTTCTTCCACCGCTATGTGCTGCACACGCCGGCGATTCCATTCCTGCGCCGACTCTACAAGCAGCACACGCTGCATCATGCTCTCACGCGCATCGCACGGAAAAAGAGCCGCGACGGCCGCGGCATCCTGTTCATCGAAAACAAGTTTCCGATCACCGAGCCGGAACAGGGTGAGGCGTCGTTCTTCCCGTGGTATTCGCTCGCGGTGTTCGCGCTGGTGCTTTCGCCGCTGCTCGCCCTGCTGCAGTGGCTGTTCCCCTCGTTCCCGTGGTTTCTCTCCGGCTTCGCAGCGCTCGCGGTGTCGCTCACGCTCTACGAGGTGCTGCATGCCATCAACCATTGGCCGTTCGAAAAATGGGAGCCGCTCATCCAGAATCCACGCTGGGGCTGGTTCTGGCGGCCGGCCTACGCCTTTCACCTGCGACATCACGCGGTCACCGATTGCAACGAGTCGATCTCGGGATTTTTCGGGCTGCCGGTGGGCGATTGGATTTTCGGGACGTGTGTGATCCCTCAGACCGTCTACGCCGAGGGCGAGGAGTGGACGCCCGACAAGTTCCGCAGTCCCGCGCCGCGCTCATTCATCAAATCGCTGGATAAATACGCGGACCGCGTGATCGAGCGGCGTCGCGCTTTGGCCACGGCCACAAGGCAACCTGTCATCGACGCCGCGATTCCAGTGCCGACGGCGCCGCACGCGCGCGTTTATTCCCGCGGCGAGGAGATTGCGAACTGGGTGACGCATGGGATCGGACTCGCGGCAAGCGTGGTCGGTCTGACGCTCTTGATCGTCTATTCGAGCCTGCGCGGGAATGCGTGGCACGTGGTGAGTTTCACGGTGTTCGGTCTCACGCTGCTGCTGCTCTACACGGTTTCGACGATTTATCACGCACGGCGCAGCGAGCCTGCCCGGCGGCTTTTTCGGAAACTGGATCATGCTGCGATCTTTCTGCTGATCGCCGGCACCTACACGCCGTTCCTCCTCACGCATCTGCGCGGGCCCTGGGGCTGGATGCTGTTCGGAATCGTCTGGGGACTGTGCGGTGCGGGCGCCGTTTTCCAGCTCTTCTGTGGCGAACGTTACCGGCTCGCCTCGACGC
>NASX01000125.1 GCA_002085155.1 Sorangiineae bacterium NIC37A_2 | reverse complement strand
ATTTATACCGGGCTACGCCAAACTCCTGAAATGGTAGTAAATGCCGCGCTTCAAGAGGATGTGGATGCCATCGGTATCAGCATTCTCAGCGGGGCGCACAATACGGTGTTTCCCAAACTCCTGCAGCTCATGAAAAAAAAAGGGCTCGACAATGTGTTGCTCACAGGTGGCGGAATCATTCCCGAAGAAGATATGAAGCGACTTAACGAGCAGGGCGTAGGAAAGCTTTTTGCACCGGGAGCGCAAACTTCAGAAATTGCCGACTACATTACCCGGTGGGTTCTTAAAAACAGAAAGGACCTTTTTTAAGAATTTCCGACAAAGAATCTATTATCAGTATTATCCAATCATCAAATTATTAAACTGACATGTACCAGACTTTACTGACAGAACTATCTGAGGGCATTTTCGTAATTACGATCAACCGTCCCGACAAACTGAATGCACTGAACAAAGACGTGATCGAAGACCTAAGCAAGGCGATAGACGAAGTGTACAAAAATGATGAGATTAAAACAGTTATCCTTACCGGTGCCGGTGAAAAGGCTTTCGTGGCCGGAGCAGATATTTCTGAGTTCACCTCATTAGATGTCAATGGCGGCGAAGCGCTCGCAAAAAAAGGACAGGAGAATGTTTTCGACAAAATAGAAAATTGCCCTAAGCCAGTGATTGCAGCCGTGAATGGATTTGCCTTAGGTGGTGGTTGTGAACTGGCAATGAGCTGTCATTTCCGCGTAGCAAGCGAGAACGCGAAATTCGGACAGCCGGAAGTGAACCTTGGACTGATTCCCGGCTATGGTGGTACGCAACGCCTCACACAGCTTATCGGAAAAGGTAAGGCTATGGAGCTTATGATGACAGCAGATATGGTCGGTGCTGAAGAAGCTAAATCGCTGGGCCTGGTAAATCATGTATTTCCGATTGCCGACCTGCTTGCGGAAACGAAAAAAATTGCGCAAAAGATTCAAACCAAAGCACCAATAGCGATTGCAAAGGTGATAGCCTGTGTCAATGAGGCTGCCAAAGGCGACAAAGACGGCTTCGCCAAGGAGATCAAGCGCTTTGGCGAATGTTTCAGCACGGCGGATATGAGAGAAGGTACGACGGCGTTTTTAGAAAAACGTAAGGCTTCTTTTGCTGGAAAATAAATTTTTTTATCTTGTAGGCTAAATCCAAATTTCATGCGGAAGACATTTATCCGAAGCATTTTCACCCTTGCCATAAGCGGCGCCGTTGCAGGCAATGCAAATGCACAGCTTGGCCATTCTAAAGAATATGTTGAACCGCCGGGTTGGAGTTTAGGTACAACTGTTGGACTGGCGGACTTGTGGAGCGATGTAGGTACAAAGTCTATTATAGATCATTACGGCAATAGCAAATATTGGGGTAAACCGCATTTTATGGGCGGTTTGTTCGTACGTTATTCAGCACACCCGGCTTTTGCCATCCGGATGGGAGTTAACTATGGAACGCTTTACGCCAGTGATGAGTGGAACGAAACCAAAGCACGCTCTGCAGAATCTTATTATGACGATGCTTTCCAGCGTTACCTGCGCAATCAGCATGTGCGTTCCAACATCTGGGAAACAAATCTGCTGTTTGAAATTACACCACGCCGCTTTAATCCTGAAAGCCTGGGTGCGAGGAAAAGGTTTCAGCCTTATGCCTTGTTGGGTGTAGCCTATTTCCACTTTAAGCCTACCGCCAAGTACATAGATAAAGACGGCAATGATAGAGGTTATGTGAATCTGCACGATCTGAATATCGAAGCCAACGGATTACCTTCCGAAATCTATGGCGACTCAAAACCTACGTACAAACTTTGGCAGTTAGCAGTACCCGCCGGGCTTGGTGTTCGCTGGGACATCGGACGACGCATGGCACTCGGTGTAGAGTGGCTGTATCGCCTTACGTTTACAGATTATCTTGACAATGTAAGCGGAAAATATGTGGATCCTTCTCTATACTCGACTGTGCATGCCAACGACCCTGCAAAAGCTGCGCTCGCTGCTGAAATGCAGGACAGAAGCTGGATGATAGACAAGAGTATAACACATGCTCCGGGTGAAGAACGCGGAAACGCATCGAACAAAGATTCATACTCTACTTTCGGTGTTACGTTAATTTTTAAAGTGCCCAGCAAAAAGACCCCTTGGTGGTACTAAAAATTCGATGATATTACCTAATTTACAGGGCGGTATGCAATAGCATACCGTCTTTTTTTTAAGGGTCCGCTCACCCTCGAAAGGAGCAA
>NASX01000017.1 GCA_002085155.1 Sorangiineae bacterium NIC37A_2 | reverse complement strand
CTACACGGAGCTCGAGAACCTCAAGACAGTGATCCCGCCCGAGGCGCGCGTCACCGCTCGCAAGGGCACCTTCGGTCACGGCATGGGCGTGTGCGGCGGCTGGGAGCTCACGGCCCAGTACATGGGCCTCTCCCAAGGGAAAATCTTCCCGACCGTGCTTTCGCGCGAAGAGGCCCATCCGGCCATCCTCGGGCTCGGTCAGTCGATCGTCTACGACCAGCCGGAGACCATCGACGGATCCATCGTAGCCGGCAAGCTCAGCATGGGCGTCGGAGGCATCAACGCCTGCGTCATCTCGCGCCCCTTTAAGAAGTAAATCGCCATTTCTGGGCGCGCGTCCTCGCTTAGGACGGCGGCGCGCCCATCGCGATCCACTCCTCGAGATCCTGAAGTTCCGCTTCGCCCAGGGTACGAACACCAAGCAGCGGATCGACGGGCATCTGGAGTCCTTGAATCGAGGGATCACCCTTCAGCTTCAAGAGCAGATAGCTGCCTTCTGGATCGCCAGGCGCGATCAGCGGTCGCCCCATCAAATCCTGCTCCGAAGCTTTATTCACAATCGCGTCATAAGAACCTGGCCCTACGAGGACCAAGCCCGACGAAGCGAGCTCCTTCGAGTGACAGCCGCCGCAGTTCGATTCGAGCATCGGGCTGATGCGCTCGAGCCAGCCCTTCCCTACCCCCTCGATGGCCAGCGCCTCTTGGTTCTCCGCGCGATTGTAGGAGCAGGAAGCGTAGTCGATGGGCGCGTCGAGGTTCACGCCGCCTGAAGGAGGAAGGCCTTCGATGAAGCAGAACAGAGCGAGCATTTCCGCTGTCGAAAAGGGCGGATTGGCGAGCGGCATGCGCGTGCCCGGCACGACCTCGTCATGCATCTTTCCGCGCAACCGTCCGACAAGATAGCTGCTCTCGGGATCGCCGGGCACAATGAGCGAAATCGGACCGCGGACGTTGCCGTCCTTGTCCGGCCGGGCACCGAAGATCCCGTTCCGGTTCAGATCGCCCTGCTCGATGCCCACCTGCAGGAGGTCTCGAACCTGCTTCTCGAGGTTATAACGGGCTCGGGCGACCACGTGTTTGCCGCCGTCGAGGAAGGTGAACCGGGTGCGAAGGCTCGCGAATGAAATATCCTGGACCTCGCCGTTGTCCACGAAGGTCCGGATGAAACGGACCGTCATCTCGCGATTTCGATCCCCGGATACGGCATCAGCGAGATGGATATGCAAGCCCGGCATCAGCTTCGGATCATCCGTCTCCTCTTCCTCTCCGGAGACAAACTCGATCCAGCCGATCTCCACCTCCGGCCCGCCTTCGAAGGCGACCCGATCCCCAGGCCGTTCACAACGATCGAACACGCCTTCGTAAGAGCCGGGCTGAACGTTGCAGGGCGCGCCGATCGCCGAGAGGAAGTTATAGGTGGTGTGAAGGTCGGGGTACTCCTTCTTGTTGTGGCACACGCCACTTAAGGGACCACAGCTCCGAAGGATCACCTTAGCGTGCAAATCGGCGCCCGTCGCCAATCGGTCTTGAGCCTCGAGCGTCGCCGGATCGTCGCCGGTATAAGGCTCGACCGGCTCCCACTCTGCTAGGAACGAGGTCGAACCATTCGACCAATCGAGACCGCTCGGCGGCTCGTCGAAGGGCTCCGATTCTTTGGTCTTCGAGCCACATCCCGCGGCCGCAAGGAGCGCCGAGAGGCACAAACAGCCGCTGAGGAGCGTGAGCTTTTCGGAGGCGCGCTTCAGTTTCATGGAGTTCCGAGAAGGTCGGGGACGACGGGGTCCGCTGGGAAGAAGGCGGTAGGATCGCAGCCGAGGCCATCCATGAGCGTGTTCATCACGCTCCGGTAAGAATAGACGGTTCCTTCGGCGGCTAGGTCATCTCGGCGACAGGTCGCTCCGACGACGCGGCCTCCCGCGATCGGTCCGCCGAAAAACGGCATCGACATCCAGCGCGTGCTGTTGTCCGCGTTGTGGTCACTGCCGCGCGCTGAATTGAAACGACTGCCACGGGCGGTGCGCGAGAACTCACTGCCCACGACCACAACCGTATGATCCCAGTAGGTACCGCCGTCGGGGTGCTCCATGCGCGGGAGCACGTGGATCAGAGCCGAAAGAAGCCGGTTCGGCTCCTCCATCGCACCCGGCAGACCATTTTCTTCACCGGAGTGCATGTCGTAACCGCCTTGGTCCAGGTACACGGCCGGGCATCCATAGTGGAAAAGACGAAGGGCCAATCGAATATTCGCGGAGGCGCGAGACTGTCCGAATAGCGTGCGCAGCTCATCATTCGACACGCCGTCGACCACCTCGTTCGATCGATCGTCGACTTTCAGGAGCTGGCTCGTGAAGATCTCTGAGTATTGTTTGGTCGCGGCGCGGGTCTGAATGTACGCGTCGACGCGCTCCCTGAGCGCTGGATGTCTCCGATCCCGAGAGCGCGCGTCCGTCTCGGTGGTCGCCTTCGCGATCCAGTCGGGCATCGCGCCCACCGAAGACGTGAAACGCTCGAAGCTCGCGCCGTTCAAGACCGGCGGCCGGTAGGGGGCAAAACTCCCGAGTCCCCGCGCCATGCCCGCCGAGCCCATCACGAAGGCCGGCAGCTTCAACTTCCCTTCTTTCAGCGCCTCGTCGTACTCCGCCCGCAGGCCCATTTGAATGCGCGTGAAGACCCCAGCTTCGCCGCTTACATATCCGGTCAAGAAGCGCTCGAGCCCGGTGTCGTGGTTCCCATCGGCTCCGCCCGCGAGGGGCTCATGATCCACCGTGGGCATGACGGTGATCCGATCGGCAAGCTGATGCAGCGGACGCAGCCCATTGCCCATCGTCCCCTCTGACGCAAAAGGAGCTCGCTCGAGCAGCTTACTCACGCCCCAAGCCACGCCGCTCGGAACTCCCGACGCGAGGCCAAAGGGATTGTACTGATCGCCGACGTCTCCATTGAAGGCGCAGGGGAAACGGAACCCTCCGCTCAAGCGGATGTAAATGAGGTGTTTGAAGGAACCCGTCGCGCCGGTCTGAGCGCGCACAGTCTTCGGGACCCAAATGAACGGGCCCGCTGCAGCCAGGCCAGCGAGAGCAGCCGCGCCCTGAAGAAGTGTGCGTCGCGGAAGCCTTTTTTCGGCTTCCGCGCTCGGCGAGGCGTCCGCCTGGAGCTTGTCCATCACGAAGCTCCTCCTCGGTTCGAAGTGCTCTCTGTCATCATGGGCGCTCTTGTCGGTCATCATCTTCCGCCTCAGTAGAAGAGCATCTCGCTGCTCGACAAAAGTGAGAAACAAAGGCCGCGAGCGAAGGTTCCCGCAGTGCATGGTTTAGGAACACAGAGATTCGACGACTCGTTCGCCATCTCTCGCTCTGCATCGGTCGGCAAACGGCCCAAGAACTGCCCGACCTGATAGTCGAGGACCTCGTTTGCCACCCCTTCGTCCAACTTCGTCCTTTCGGACATTCCGTGCGGCAAGAGCACCTCGACCGGCACGCCCTTTCCGTCGTTCGAAAGCGGATTGCAGAGCTCAGCGACGAAGGCTTCTTGAGACGCGGTATTGAGGATGCTCACGGCCTTGAAGCGGCCTGAGGTCAAGTTATCCGGACAGCCCCCGAGCGTGCGCACCAGGTCCGAGTAGCGACGGTCCACGACCTGACCATTTCTGCCTTGTCTGAACGTCCAGCGAGAATCATTCACGAGCTCGTAGCCGCCAATGCTCTCGAGCAGCTCGTCGGGCTCCGGAATGCGATGATCACAAGCGCCCGGTTCGTAGCCGAGCAACCGACTCACTGAATCGACCCATTGTTCGGCTTCCGTCTGCTTGAGTGGACCAAAAGTCCATGGGGGCGCGTCTTCCTCACAGCCGCCCTCGCCGCAATCTGTCGACTGTAGGTAGAGGCTCGAGGTGAGGACGGCGTAGTGCGCCGCGCGAATGTCCCCGCCGTGCTCCAGCACGTATTCGACGAGCTCCTTGATCACCTCCGGCGAATACTTCGCCAGATCGTAGCCGAGGTACTGACGAACAACCTCGCTCACCATATGCTCCCAGACTTCAGGCCACGCCCCGATGATCTTGCCCGGAGTCTGCAGGATGGCCCATTCCTTCGGGGTCAGGTTCCCCGACCAGGTCAGATTGTCCTTGGCGCGGAAATCCGGCTTGAGGATGACGCGATGGAAACCCCAAAGCACGCTCGTACAAGTTCCGGCGGTGTCCTCGTCGATGCTCCCGTCCGGGCCAACGCAGCGGTGTTCCACGAAGGCGTCAGGCAGACGCTCTCCGAGCATCGGGTCGTCGTGGTAGCCGTTGTTCCAAATCGAGTAGAGGTTCGCCATATCGGCGCGCTCGTTGGCGAAGGGAGGCCGACCGACAAAGAGCGTAAAGAGCGCCTCGGCGCGGTCCGCGGCATCGTTCAGTCGGCGCGTGAACACGGGGTGCGCGCTGACGACTTCAACGAACTCGTCGAAGCGAACGAGCCCGGAATAGAGCTTACCGACCAACTTGTCGGCGTCGTAGATGCGCTCGACGCTGACAGCGACGTTGTTGTAGCCGAGGAGGTCGGCCCAGCGCCGTTGTCCTTCGAAGACGAAATCTTCACTCAGAAGGAGCTCGGTGACCGTCTCGCCGAGGTCCCGACCGAGGCAAGCTTCAGCAATTTCCCAGTAGCTTGGGAATCGTCCGCGCGTGTCGATAAAAAGACGCCGACACGCTTCCTCCGGCACGACGGGGCGCGTATCAAGCCCCGCTCCCCACAGCGCCGGACAGATCGCCCGGTCGATTGGATTTTCAAAGGGGAGACCTTCGCAATAGGCCCGACAATCGGCGTCGCAGTCAAACGGATTGCCGGCGCCGCCGTCTCGCGGTTCGAAATCTGGGCTCGGGCCCCCGGAAAATCCGAGGTTGAGCGCATCCGAGCGGCCTACGAGCTCCCCGGGCCCCGACGCCGCTTGTTCCTCTCCATAGCGGATCTTCTGGCCACAACCGGCCGCGCTCATCGAGAGAGCGAGCGCCATAAGCACCGACGCCGATAGCCCCATCAACCTGCGCTTGTCTCGTCCCATCTATTGCGACGCTCCCTTTGAGCCTCTCCTCAAGCAATCATGCCGAAGCTTCGTCACCCTAGCAACCGTCCCGGCTGCCCCGTCTCGCCATCTACGGCCAGTTGAAGTCGTTTCGTAGGGGCAAGTCGCACTTTCCCACGGCCCGAGGAGCAAAGTCTGCTCCTTTGGCATGCGCTCCCTGCACCTGCGTCACACACGAGCCTACTCACGCCCCTCTCGATCGCTGCACCTCGTGACGCGTCTTTCCTTCACAAGAGCTCCGATCGCCTTCTTTTCAGCCAGTCTGACGCACGGGACTTATATGCTCGCGGCGAGCTCTCGTGATGCGGCCGTTAAGTGTGCGAGTAGGCGACCGTCAGGCAAGTGAACCGAAGTCCTCTTCACGTGCGCCAGCGTTCAAGGAGGGTCTTCTGGTCGGTGGAGGGCCAGACTATGATTCACTCCGTGCACACGACGTCCAAGAGACTCACGCTTTGCCTCCCCGTCGCGCTCTTCGCGTGCCTGACGACCACGCCCCTTCTCGCCAAACCGAAGGCAGAGGTCACGGCGAAGGCCACCGCCGACGCGCCCAAGGCGAAATCCGAGAAGGCAGAGACGCCCGCCGAAGATCCCTTAGCGGAGCCTGCGAGTGATGAGGCGGACACCGAAGGAGCGAGCCTCGAAAGCGAGGAGAAGGCCGAAGAGGAGGTCATCGAGCCCGAGGGGCCCATCTGCGTCACGCCGGGGCGAAAATGGTCCTTCTTCTTCGACGGAGGTTTCCGCTGGGATACGGGCAACTCCTCTCGTCGCAGTCAGGTCGGAGACGACATCACGAACCAAAACGACAACATCACCGCCCTCGGGCCGATGCTTCATCTCGGCCTCATGCACCGCAAGAATCCCCACTTCCGCATGGGTGGAGCGCTCGGCTACGGCGCGAACCACGATTTGAACAACAACAATCTTCTCATCGGACAGCTTCTCACAGTCGACTATCGCCTTGAGTGGTCGGCGCCTCTGGCGCCGGACCTCTCTATCGTGGGAGCGCCCCGAGTCGGAGTCTCCCTCGTCTTGCCGAGCGGCGTGCTCGCCGACCGCATCAGCCAGTACCAATCGGCCGGCTACGATACCTGGAGCGGGCCCCGATACGGATTTTTGCTCGGCCTCGACGCCGGCGTTCGCTATCAAATGAGCTCCTGGCTCAGCCTGAGAGCGACCGTCGGGTACGCCTGGGGCATGCATTTTCTCCTGGATTCGAAGGCCGAGGGCGAGACCGTGTCCGCCTCGCACAGCTGGCAGATCCAGGCCTCTCGCCTGAGCGGGAGCCTCGGCCTCGAAATCGCGTTTTAGGCCGCGCCGCCCAGGCTCTGACGAGCACGAAGCTGCGGAGCTTCCTCCGCATACTCGGCGAGCACTCTCTCGATCCGACCGAAGACGTCAGCCATCTGTCGCGCGTCGGGCAAGAGCGTGATGCGAAAGTGGTTCCGATAGGGAACATTGAAGCTCGACCCTGGTGCGATCAGGACCCGCTCGCGCTCGAGGAGCCGGAGCGCGAACTCCTGATCGTCGAAGCCGGGGATCTTCTTGTCGTCGACGCGAATGAACGCGTACATCGCCCCCTTCGGCGCATTCACGGTCATGTACTTGCTCTTGTCGCAGGCCTCGAGAATTGCTCTCCGGGTCTCGTAGAGCCGCCCGCCGGGCTTCGTGAGCTCGTAGATCGATTGCGTACCGCCGAGCGCCGTTTGGACAGCGAACTGGCCGGGCACGTTCGAGCACAACCGCAGGGAGGCGAGGAGCTCGAGCGCACGCAAATACTCTGTCGCACGCGACTTTTCGCCCGAAAAGCTGACCCAACCCACACGCAAACCACAAGCGCGGTAGATCTTCGACAGCCCGCTGAACGTCGCGCAGAGCGTACGCTTGGCCAGTGTTGCCATAGGCACGTACTGGGCGCCGTCGTAAAGCATCTCGTCGTAGATCTCGTCCGCGCACATAAGGAGCTGATGGTCCTCGGCGATGCGCGCGAGGCCGGCGAGAACATCCCGCGGGTAGACGGCGCCCGTCGGATTGTTCGGGTTGATCACGACGATGGCGCGCGTGCGCGGAGTGACAAGCTTCTTCACCTCCTCCGGATCGGGGACGAACCCGCGCTCGGGAGGACAAGCATAGTGCACGGCGGTTGCCCCATGGATCACGACCGAGGCGGTCCACAGCGGATAGTCGGGGCTCGGCACGAGCACCTCGTCACCCGGATTCAAGAGCGCCCGCATCGTGAACATGATGAGCTCGGAGACGCCATTGCCGATGAAGACATCGTCCGCTGTCACGTCGAGGACGCCGCGCGTCTGCTGCTGCATGACGACAGCCTCGCGCGCCTGGAAGATCCCCTTCTGGTGAGAATAAGGATCCGCCTGGTGGAGGTTCTGCACCATCGCAACGCGCATCGTCTCCGGCATGCGGAAACCGAAGGCCCCCGGGTTTCCGATGTTCAGCTTGATGATCTCGTAGCCATCCCGCTCCAGCGCGTCGGCCCGTCGCGCAAGCTCTCCTCGGATCTCGTACTTGACGCCGTGGAGGTGCTCGGAGGCTCGAAACTCGGGGATGGTCATGTCACTTCTCGATGGGATCGCGTCTTTTCCGACCCTGCTTTCGCCGTATCTCTAGCGAAGGAAAAGCGCCAAGGCAAAACCGCCTAGGGCTCCGGCCCCACCCGGCGCCCTCAGAAGCGCAAGCGATAGAGATCGTCGTTGCCGAAGTTCCCGATCTTCTCCCCGTATTCCGCCGCGAGCCGACGCGCAAAAGGCATCTCGTTATCAGCGGCCGCGTAAGCGGGCCCAGTGGCGTTCGAGCGATCCATCTTGAGGGGCACGATCAGGTAACTGAACCCGTCGCGTCGAACGTCCGCCAGGTAGTGCTCCCAGGTGTCCATGCGGAGCCGCTCTTGGTAGTAAGCTTCTGTGATGAAACAGTAGGGGTCCATGTAATAGGAGGGTCTGCCGGCAGCGAGTAGAACCACTTCCCCCTTCCTCGCGCGAGTGTTGACCTCTTGGAAGAGCTCGTAAGTTCTCTCGCCGAGCCCCTGGCGCAGGAAATCTTCGCGGCTCTCGAGCCCGAGGCTCACGCGGAGCGCAAGGCCGGGACTCGGCCAAACGGTCCGGAGGAACTGAGCGAGGTTCACCGCAAGGAGCGCCGCGAAGGCGACGGTCGCGATGCGATGAGCGAGGAGCCGCTCCGGAAGGCGAGCGAAGAGAACGACGAAGACGAGACCAGAAAACGGGACGAGGTACCTGAGATAAAGCCCAGTCCCAGCGATCGATCCGAGGGCCACGCCGAAGAAAATGAAAAGCGGAAGGCGGAGCTCGGCGCGCTTCACACGCCAGATCCAGAAGCCGAAACCCAGGAGCAAGCCCCCAAGGGCGCCGAGGCGAATCCCTTTCCGAAGGGCGAGCGACCAGTCGCGCGCGGAAGAGCCCGTCCCCCAAACGTAGTACTTGAAGAAGTCCGAGAACGCTCGGCCCGCCTCAGGGCTCCAGTCCTTGGTCTCGAACACCGAAGGCAACATCAAATAGATCGGGCTGCCCGTCTGGATCCAAGAGCGCAAAAACCAGGGCACTCCGGGCAAGAGCGCAAGCACCCCGATCGTGAAAGTCTTGCGGACCGTGACCGAGAGCGGCGCTCGCTCTGCAAAGCTCATGAAGGCAACAAAGGCCGTCAGCGAGCCGCCCACAAAGAGCCCTGTCAGCTTCGTCGTCAGCGCAAATCCCGCCGAGAGCGCCGCGATGATGGCGTAGCCGTAGTCCCCAGAGCGCATCGAGCAGAGCAGCGCGAGCACACTCCCAAGCGAGAAGGCGGCCAGGTTCAGGTCGACGTACGCCATCGAGAAAAGCGTCGTCGCACCGAGCGTGCCGAGGACGTTGAGTCCGAGGAGCCAGAGAGCAGCCGCCATGATGCCCGCGCGAAGCGTGCCGATGCGAAGGCCGATAGCGACGATCGAGAGCAGCGAGATCGCCCCGAAGCTGAAGTGGATGAGTTTAGTAGAGGTATCGCTCCAGAGCGCCATCGCCCAGGTGAAATACATCTGACCGCCCATCGGCCCGTTCGTGTGAACGAAGGACGGCAGGTAGCGGAGCGAGCCGGACTGGAGCCAACGCTTCGGCGCCGTGAGGTGGTAAAAAAGGCCGTCAGGATCCGTCGGCGGAGCCACCGCGATCACAACGGACAGCAAGAGAGTAATCCCGCTGATGGCGACAAAAACCCAAAGGTCAGGCTCAAGACGCGAGGACCAGGGGCGACCTTCGTGCTGGCTCGACGGGAAGCCTCGCCGCAGCCGAAAGGCCCGAGCCGCCTCGAAGGCCGCATAAGCTGTGAGGAGAAGGCTCGCGATCCAGAGGTTCGTCGGGGTGAGCGCCTCTGCCATTCCGAGGCCAAAGGGAATGTACTCAAGCAACCCGAGCCCGAGCAGCAGCGAGAGGAGAGTGCGCTCTAAGGGCGTCGCCTCTTCGGACTTCGTGAGCAGCGAGAGGACGCGGGCCCCCACGAAGAGCGCGATGAAGAGAAACCAAAGAACGAACAGAGGATCGGTGATAAGAGCGATCCGACTCGTCGGGAACTGATCCATGTTCGGTTGGGTCTACATTCAACCCCTTTGCCGCCTCCTCGTCTACGGAGGAAATCCTTGTGGCACGAAAAACGGGCCATGCGGTTTCTGTGAGTTGACGTTGCGCCCGCGGGCCACGCTTACGGTCCGGCGAATCCCGCTGTCAGTCCCCTTCAACGTGAGGCATTTGAGCGTCACTCCCTGATGCACCCTCAATGCATGCGTGCCTGTATGTAGTATAGGTTGAAAAGGTAGAACAGGTTAAAGAGGATGACCCCCTTGAGCGCGCGCCGGAGGCCCCGCTTCGGATTCTTGTCCCGAGACGCGATCACGGGGATCGCTACTGTCGCGAAGACGAACGAGAGAAGAAGCAGCTTTCCCATGGAAACAAGGCACTCGACGCGAGCGGCGCCCTATCGAACAGCTCTTCCAGCGAAACATCAAGGAGCGCCATAACTCCATAAGAGGTGAGGTCGGGGTGTGGCCTGAGCTCAGCGAGCGCCCCGAGAGGACCTTCCCGAGAAGACCTTCAGGAGGAGCTTCCCCTCGAAGACCCTCACTGAGCCCAGCGGCGCGGTCGGCCTTGCACCGAAGCGCCACAATGTCCTATCGTGGATGAAACTATGTCGCCAGTGACGATGGCGGAGCGCCGCGGTCCCCAGCTGCCCCGCAATCTCCCGGAAATGGGGAGACTTGCTCCCACTGGGGGCAGCTCAGTGCGCTTCTTCGCCTCCGATCCGGCCTGGCGCACGGGACCATTGCTCGCGGAGGTCAAGCCACTCAGCTCAGTCGCGCCGATCCGCTCAACTCGGCAATAGTACGAGACAGGCCTGAATAGCACCATGAGCGAAGCGCCGCCCGACAAGACACGCATCGGCCTGTTGTCACGCCAGTTCCTCGGGCCTTGGCTTCTCGCGCTCGCCTGTCTCTCGGCCTTCTTGGCTCGGGGATCCCAGATCCTCACCAGCGAATACTCAGTCCTGCTGCGGGTTATTGAAGACGACACGTTCTACTACCTACAGCCGGCGTGGAATCTGAAGGAAAAAGGCTTCTATTCGTTCGACGGCGTCGGAAGAACCTACGGTTTTCAACCCCTTTGGATGATCGCCGTGACCGGGCTCAGCTGGCTCAGTCCAGACAAGGAGGTCTTCCTCCGGCTCACCCTGTTCGCCTCGCTCGTCCTGTTCCTCGCGGCTGGCATCGCCTTGTACCGATTCGCGGCTCACGAGAAGAACCGTTTGGCGACTGCGCTCGGCGTGTCCGTGTTCTGGATCCTGAACCCATGGCTCAGTGAGGTCTTCACTCGAGGCAAAGAGAACGCGATTCACGCCCTGGCGCTTACGCTCGCGGTGCTCTCGGCCCACGCCGTCTTGACCAACCCGCTACGCGCTTCGCTCCTCCGCTGGGCCTGGCTCGGAGCTCTCCTCGGCTTCATGCTGCTGGCGCGGGTGAACAACCTGTTGTTCATCTTCACATTCTTTGCCCTGTTTCTTTGGCGCAACGGGTTGTCCCCCCTCAAGCCCCTCGCGCTCATCATGCTCGTTGTCGCCCTGTTTGCCGTCGCGGCCCCCTGGTTCATTTACGCTCAGCTCGAGCTAGGAACCACGTTTCCCACCAGCGGTTCAGCCAAACTGAAGTCGTTGCGGCTAGAACAGCTCATCTCGCTCATTTCTTTCGAGAGCATATCTCGGATCGCTCGTTCCTTGGTCGGGGTGTACCGCGACGTCCTTCCTCCAGCGATCCTGACGCTCCTCGGGTGGGGCTATCTCGCGCTCAAACGGAGGAGAGCCGAGGCACGCTTGGGCCTCTTCACCCGAGTGACCGACTGGGTCAGGCGCGATCCCGCCACGACCCTCCTCGTGAGCTACGCAGGTGTAAACATTGCCGCGACCTTCGTCCTTCTGAACCCCTGGTTCGACTACGGAATTTGGTATCGCGTACCCGAGCACTGCGCGAGCGTCCTGCTCATGACACGAGCCTTCGCCTCGCTTTTTCAGGAGAGTGAAGCCGACGAGGTAGCTCGTAGCCCCCACTGGCTCCCGCTCCGTTCCATCCCTGGACTGGCGTTCGCGATCGGGACGCTCCTATGGACCGTCTCCTTCCGGCAAATCGTCCCTGCCGAAAAGCCCCCTTACCGTGCTTGGCAAGACCGCATCTACGAGGCGACCACCGCTGCGCCCGAGCTGATCCCGAAGGGGTCCGCGATCGGCGCTTGGAACGCGGGGCTGATCGGCTACCTGCTCGACGACTACACGGTCTACAATCTCGACGGTCTCGCCAACTCGCGCGAGTTCCTCGAGGTGATCGGACCGAACGTAGGCGGCCTACGGCTCACGCCGGACCACCGCAACCTCGCCGATTGGCTCGCCGAGAACAAGGTCGAGTACTTGATCGATTTTGTCGACATGGAGACGATGCACGAACCGCCCTGTTTTCGCCTCATCGGCTTTGACCAATGTCGGATTCTGAAAACGGTCGGAGAGCCCATGTCTTTTGGTCCTGGCAGGACCATCATCGAATCCATCCTGGAACTCGGCCCTAAGGCATCCTTAGGCGGATACCCTGCACCCAGCGAGACCTAAGAGGCGCTCTCCCCGAGACCCACGGCCCCTCGCTCGCCAAGACGGGGCTACCCACCCCCTTCTAGCTAGGCCCGGGCCCTCAAGATGGGCCTAAGGATCACTCGCTCGGGAGCTTCTGTCGCCAATCGCCCCGCATGAAGTCGCTCGCCAGTCACGCGTGACTCACCGCGCCGAAAACCCGTGAGTGCCCCGGTGTGTTGAATTGAGCAATGAGTTAGGATAGACGACAGGCGGTGCGAAAGCCTGAACTGCTGTCGAAAATTGTTGGCGGTGTGCGAGCCAGGGACAAGGGTTCCCTTCCAGACAAGCTGAAGCGAGGCGTGAGGCTCCTGAGCGAAACGGCGAACGCCAGTGGAGCGCTCAAGGGGTGCGAAGGCGGAGCCGGCGCACGAGTCGGCGGGCGACTCCATGTCGAGAATCATGGCCGGATTGTGATAGGCCATGGTCTCAACGTACACGCTGAATCCCTACCGGTAGATTTCTACGCGGGTCCCGGTGCCGAGCTCGAGATCGGCGATGACGTCTGGATCAACTTCGGTGTCGTGATCGCCGCCGGCTCGAAGGTGAAGATCGGCGACCGAGTCATGATCGGTCAGCACAGCATCGTTTCGGACGTCGACGTTCCGGAGCTGGCCGCTGACCTGGGCGACAGCGCAAAGCCCATCGTCATCGGCGACGACGTCTGGATTGCGGGCCGAGTCACGGTCCTCCCCGGCGTCACCATCGGCGCTCGCACCGTCATCACAGCAGGAAGTATCGTCGCCTCGGATCTGCCTGAGGGGGTGATCGCAGGCGGAAACCCCGCGCGTATCTTGCGTACGATCGATGCAGCGGAGCCGGCTCCGGAAGCAGAAGCGCCGCCCGCTACCACTCAGAACACCTGTGGCCACGAGCTCCCGAAGGCGACCGTTGAACCCATCGCACGGGGCTTCGTCGCCGCGGACTTCACGGTCGACGAGCTCTCGGAGTTTCTCGCTTTGCCCATGGCCGAACCGCCGATCGAAGCGTGCTTCGGAGGTTTCGGTCAGGTAGCCCAAGCCCTCCTCGCACCTCCGGAGACGGGTTTCGGGGATTTCATCCTCGCTTGGACGCGCCCCGAATCCATCGTGCCGAGCTTTGAGCGCGTGCTTCGAGGAGAGCCCGTCGCGAAGGACGTGATCGACCAGGAGGTCGATGACTACTGCAAGCTCATCGGCCACGCGGCTGCCGCCTATCGGATCGTCATTGTGCCGACCTGGGTCGTCCCAACATGGATCCGCGGCTCCGGACTCATGGACAGTCGCTCGGGCGGAGTGCGCCGCACCCTCGCAGAGATGAATCTGCGGCTCATGTCCCAGCTCGAACAGCACAAAAATGTGTTCGTTCTACCAGCGGAGCGCTGGCAAGCGGACGCAGCAGCGCCCGCCTCTCCGCGAGCCTGGTTCATGGGAAAAATTGCCTTTCCGAGGCAAATGCTCCGCGAGGCCGCTCGCGACATCCGTGCGGCGGTGGGAGCCGCGACCATCGCTCCGCGCAAGCTTCTTGTCTTGGATCTCGATGAGACCCTGTGGGGAGGGATCGTGGGCGATGTCGGTTGGGAAAACTTGAGGCTCGGCGGGCACGACGCCGTCGGAGAAGCGCTCGTCGACTTCCAACGCTCCATCAAAGCCCTCAAGCGCCGCGGCATCTTGCTAGCGGTCGTGAGCAAGAACACAGAATCGGTTGCCCTTGAGGCCATCGAGAAACACCCCGAGATGATCCTGCGCAAGGAGGACTTCGTCACCTGGCGCATCAATTGGCAGGACAAGGCCCAGAACATCGCCGACCTGACCCGCGAGCTGAACCTCGGCCTTCAGTCCGTGGTTTTCATCGACGACAATCCCGTCGAGCGCGCCCGCGTCCGTGACGCCTTGCCTGAGGTGTTCGTGCCCGAGTGGCCCAAAGACCACCTCGAGTACGTCAAGGCCTTCGCTTCGCTCACCTGCTTCGACAGTCCCTATCTGACCGCTGAAGATGCTGAGCGCGGCACGATGTACCAGCAAGAGAAGCAGCGCGAAGCCTTGCAGCAACAGCTCGGCTCCGTGGACGAGTGGCTTCACACGCTCGGACTTCGTCTTCGCGCGGAACCGCTCAGCACCACAAATCTCACCCGCGCGGCCCAGCTCCTCAACAAGACCAATCAGATGAACCTGACGACTCGGCGCCTCACCGAGTCCGAGCTGAAGGCTTGGGCGGAGGCTCCGAACCACCGCTTTTACGTGGTCCACGTCTCCGACAAGTTCGGAGATTCAGGGTTGACGGGGCTGCTCGGGCTCGAGGTGAACGGGACCGACGCGCACATCATCGATTTTGTCCTGAGCTGCCGCGTCATGGGACGCCGCGTTGAAGAAACCCTCCTCCACCTAGCGTCCGAGTTCGGCCGGGAGCGCGGCGCGACCCGCTTGATCGCGGACTACATCGAGACCGCGAAGAACAAACCTTGTCTGGAGTTCTTCGAGCGCTCGGGGCTCACTCGCGACGGCTCGCGCTTCTCCGCAGAGCTCCACGATCCGCTCCCCTTGCCTTCGTGCATCAGTCTCGACTTTGCACGCTGAAACGGGATTCTCATGAGCAAAGCCCAGCAGATAGCTCCGACAGCCAAAATCGTCGGCTCGGTTGAGTTCCGCGGCCCCGGGCGCATCATCGTTCAGGACAGGGTGCGCCTCTCAGGTCAGCCGGCCCCTTCCCATCTCGCCGCGGGACCCGAAGGGCAAGTCAGCGTCGGAGCGAGCTCGGTGATCTCCTTCGGTGCCGCCATCTACGCGGCAGAGCTGGTCGAGATCGGCGAAGGGACCCAGATTGGCCCCTACGCGGCGATCGCGGACTCCGACTTTCACGCTGTCGGCGATCGAAACAAAAGCGGCCGCGTCGCGCCGATTCGCATCGGCAAGAGAGTCCGGATCGGTGCCCGCGTGACCATCCTCCCTGGGAGCACCATCGGTGATGACGTGGAAGTTCTGAGCGGCAGCGTCGTTTCGTCCCCGATCGAGAGCGGGGCGACGGTCGGAGGTGTGCCTGCTCGTCCAGTAGGCAGCGGATTCAGCGACCCCAGCGGTCAAGCGACGACCGTCGAAGAGGTCTTTAGGAGAGTTTTTGGGCTCCCGAATGCGCCCCCCACGAGCGCTGGGCCGGACCAGATTCCCGGATGGGACTCCCTCGGAAGCCTTCGAGTTCTGCTCGCCCTCGAGGAGACCTTCGGAGTGCTCCTCGATCAATCCAAGATCGCGAAAGCCAAGACCGTCGGCGAAGTGGCTTCGCTCATTGACGCTTCTCGATAAGTGCTCGGGCGACGGGCCTACGAGCCCAGACCGTAGCCATTTTTCCGCCACCAGCGAACACGGGGCGCCGTTGACCGTTGCCTCCGGATCGTTGTACTCCCCATAAGTCTGCGCCCATCGCTATCGTGAGCCCCAACGCCTTCCTCCCTCGTGTGACTTCCAGGATCTCCCTTCCTAGGGAGGCTTCCCATGGCTGACCGAGGTCCCCCTGGAGACGCCAAAGGCGCTTTCATCGCCTCTTGTGTGCTCGTCGCTCTGGCAGGGGCAATAGAATCGGGCCCCCTCGCGTGGGCGCTGTCGCCCTTCTTCGTCAGCGGCTTCCTTTACGCGGCCATCCGCTCGCCGCTTCGGTACTCGCTCTACGTGCTCATGTTCTGGGCCTACGTCCTGCAGAATCCGAACGATGGTATGGCCTCGGGGTTCTGGGATACGCCGCTCCACCTCGTCGGCACTGTTTTTTTTCTCCACCTGAAGAATACGACGGGCCTCTCCATTGGCGTCTTGTCGCCTATCGAGCTCTTCATTTTCTTCCTTCTCGGGCTCTCCTATTTCCGAGAGGCGAGCAACTCTCCCATCGATCGCATAGGTCGCACGAGAGCGCCCCGGGAGCTCATGCGCCTGGCACACCTGTCGCTCCTCACTTCGTTCTGGATGCTGATTTGGGGCGTGTTCTTTCGGGGAGGAACGTTCAACATGGCGCTCTGGCAGCTCGACCGGGTGGTCTACCTGCCTATCCTCACCTTCCTTTTCGACGCAGGGCTCCGGGATTCGCGCGATTTCGTCCCCCTTGCCAAGATCCTCCTGATCTCAGGGCTCTATCGAGCGGGGCTCTGCGTGTATGTCCGACAGGCTGTGGTTCTCCCGCTCAACGAATGGGGCGAGTCGCCGATGGAAACCGCCACGACCCATCATGACTCGATGCTCTTCGCTGCAGCGACGCTGATTCTGCTTCTCCCGATCGTCGAGCGGATGGGAAAAGGCGCAGGCCGACGAGCCATTCTCTGCCTCCCGCTCTTGCTCTGGGGTATGGTGGCGAACGACAGGCGCATGGTCTGGGTGCTGATCGTGATGGTCCTGTTCACGCTCTACCTCATCACACCGCCCAACCCCATCAAGCGTCGCATCCGCAACGGAGCGCTGGCCCTCGCCCCCTTCGTGGCGGCCTATATCGCTGCCGGTTGGAACGCCACGACCAACAAGCTCTTCAAGCCCGTGGCGACGATCAGGTCCGTCGTCGAACCTTCCACGGACGGGTCTTCCCTTTGGCGTGAAATCGAGAACTACGACATCCTTTTTACCTTCCGCATGCACCCCATCTTGGGCCACGGCTACGGCCATCCATTCTGGGAAGTGATCCCACTCCCCGCCGTAGCCTACCCCCTTGAGCTTTATTGCCCTCACAATGCCATCTTTGGGATTTGGGCGTTCGGCGGCGTCGTAGGATACACCGGGCTGGTTCTACTCTGGGCGGGCTGCGCTTACTTCGCCATGCTCGGCTACCGACACACCAAAAAGCCGATCGAGCGCGTGGGAGCCGTCATCTGCTTAGGCTCAGTGCTCATCTATCTCCTCCAGTCCTACGGAGACATGGGCCTCGGTTCGTGGGCGGGAGTATTTCTGATGTCGACCTCCATCGCCTCCGCTGGAAAGCTCGCAGTCACCACCGGCGCCTGGCCAGGGGGGCGAGGGAAAGCCAAGGCGGCCTAAGGTGGGAGTTCCGGCGTCGAGATGATCTCGAGGTCGGGTCCGGGGCCCTCGAGCGCTTTCAAGAACGCGACAAGTTCGTCCCGCTCTGTCGGAGATAGAGGAAGCGGCTTGAGCTCCGATTTACCGACGACGTCCTTTTGGTCCCCGCCACCACGAATGAAGTGCTCGACCACATCGATCAGACTTCGGAAGTCGCCGTTGTGGAAATACGAGGGCCGGCGCCCCGCACAGCGGAGCATGGGTGTGCGAAAGGCTCCTTCGAGTTTCTCGAGGTCGCCGGGGATCTGGTCCAGGCGGTTGTCATCGCCATCGCTAAAGGGTCCCCGCGAGTTGAGCCAATCCTCTTGAACGAGCTGCAAACCGAGGGCTGCGCCGCGATCTCCCCGAGTGTCGATGCCCGTAAACGGCGACAAGCTCCCTGGGACGCCTACGTTGTGAAACTTGTGGTCCGAGAAATAGGGCCCCACGTGGCAGGTCGCGCACTCGGCCTTCCCGACAAACAGCTTGGCTCCGGCGACTTCCTCCGGCGAAAGCGCGTCTTCGTCCCCCTCGAGCCAATCGTCAAACCGACTTCTTCCACACTCAAGCTGCCGCATATGTGCAGAGATGGCTTTTCCGAAATTGACGACGACCCTCGTGACCTCAGCATCATCGACGCCGGGATGGAGGCATTGCTCATTGGTCGCGTCGAGGGGCATGATCTCACACCCCGCACGCGCGGCATCCAAGGGGTCGTACTGATGCAGGGATGGCAGCGGGCCGAAGACCTCCTCGTAGTCTTCGCGGTAGAAGCGCGCAATTTGCTGGGCGACGTAAAGCCGCGAGCTGTTGAACTCGAGCGGACTCTCGATGACCCCAAATACTACGGAATAAGCGGTGTCCCTTCGGCCATCCCAGTTCAAGATGTCGACCTGCGCCACGTCCAACAGCGTCGGTGTTCTCCGCCGGGTCCAGCCCGAAGCAAGCGAAAGCTGACCGCGGGTGCTTCGGGTATCCACGTACCCGTCATGCGGGATGTGGCAGTCGGCGCAGGAGACCTTGTTGACCTCAGCGGCGCGACCCAGCGTTCCAATGCCGCCGGTGTTGTCATGAGCCAGAAGCGGTCCGGAAAATCGCCGATCGTGAAAGAACTTCTTCCCGAGTTTCGCCGCCCGAGGATCGTCTGCGTAGGCGTTCGTGATATCGGGCCGCCGAGGACGATTCGCCGGAAGGAGATGCTTCTTCAGGCGCGCGAGCAGGTCTTCCTCCGACAACCCTGGTGGTGGGGGCGCCTCGGCCGAGCCGCCTCCACCCTCGCCCGCCGCGCCGCCGCCATCGCCGGGTCTTGACGGCTGGGCCGATACCGAACACCCGACCACACCCAAGAGGAGGGCCAGCCGGATCGCCGGCAGAACTTCAGAAAGGAGCGTGCCGCGCAAGCGGGCAAGTCGACGGCTCGATCCGGATATTCGATCGAACACAGAGGATGTCACGGGACCACCAGAGACAAGTCGATGTTGCCAATCATCTCCGAGCCGCCAGTGTAGTCAGGAATGCTGAATTCAACCTTGTTCTTGCCGGAGACGAGCTCTCCCACAGGCACTTCGATCGACACCGCGCGCAAGAGCCCGTCGAAATTCGAGCCTGCGTTGCCATAGTCGGGGATCGGGAACGTGTGCTTCTCGCCACCGTTGATCTTGTAATCCAGCTGGCGGGGGTGACCGAGGTTCACGTTTACATTCAACAAGGCTTTGGTAGCCCCATCGAGATCGACACCATCAAACTCGACCGTTACGGGACGACTCAGATGATAACCGTACTTCACGAGGGTTGTGTCCGCGTGGAAGTCGACCTCGCGCTTGTTGTTGTTGAGCGGTGCGTCGTAGCTGCGGAGTAGTGGGAGCTTCGGTCCGTCAAAGCCAAGGTTATCCCAGCGATATGTTTGCGCTGGGCTGGCCCATACGCCGCTCGAATACTGAGGTCGGCCATCTTTCCAGGAGTTATATTGCGAGTGCTGAAAGTGCACGAAGCCTCGCGTAAACGGGAGACTCAAACCGTTGAACTCCTGAACGAGGTAGAGGTTCGTCTTGCCCGCATCTGTAGCCCAAATCTCGATGTGCTCAGGGCTCACGCGTACTTCAAAATGATTGAGCTCCTGATCGCGAGCAACAAAGCCTCCTCGGCGGGGGAAGTTCCCGGAACCCGGGATTTCTCGATAAATTTGGTAGTTCCGGCTGAGGAACAGGACGGCAACCTCGTTGCAGTCCTCCGTTTCTTTCTGCAAACAGGTGCCGATCGGAGAGAACTGAATCCCTAGGCCATTTCGGGGAAAGGAGCTCACCGTCGGAGCAGTGTGGTACGGCACGGGCGCTGGATCCTCGGTGATCCAGACCTCAAACCACCATCCGTGCCCTTCGTAATAGTGGTTTCGCTTACCGTCGACATCGAACACCAACACGCCCCCTTCGGAAAAGTCGAAAGGTTGACGGATCATGAGCGAGTTCAACCCGAAATCCCCACTGTCGTCGAAGACCTCATTGAACTGATTGGACACGAGATTGCCAACGCCGGGGCCCGGACAAATGCGCGCATCTTGTCCGATGATCAGGTTCTTGAACTCTTCACCGCAGAAGACAGGCCGGTTACGCTGGACACTGTACAGTTCATCTGAGCGCTGCGTGTAGGCTCCCAGGCGATCGAAGAACTCGAGCGTATGACCCCAGCGCGAGAACGCGAACCTCGCCTCATCAAGGTCCCCGCCCCGTCCGCCAGGAACCGTGGCGCTCGCATCCTCGAAATCCTCGCAGAATGCAGGATTTTCCAGTCCGCAGTTCTCGGCACCGACGACGATCTCGACGCTTCCACCCGACCCGGAGTTGCGCCCGCCTTGCCCGTCGTCACCCGATGGATTGCCCCCACCTTGCCCGTCGTCACCGGACGAATCGCCGCCGCCTGAGCGTCCGCCATCGCCCCGGCCGGAGCCACGGCCTCCCGATGTCTTGCCGGTATCGTCCGCGTTCTCAGGACTTGGAGGGCCCCCGCAAGCATAGGCAGCGAGAGCGAGAACCAGTGGGAGAACTGAGTATTGTCGCATAGGAGCTACTAGACCTCTTGGAAGGGTGGCCGCTGAGACGTCGGCCAAGGCTACCATACACCTAGCGACCTTGCCCAGCGCAGGTTAAGGCTCACACAGCGCCGAAGAGGGCTCTCTGCCTCGGCCGAGCTCGCTCGACGAATTCCGACTTCGCCGCAATGGACTGCCCACCGGTTCTCGCGGCTTCCTTCTCCGCCCCTTCTCCTTTGAAATCGCTCCCCGGAGCTCCGACCGGAGTCAAAGAGGGAATCGGAAAATGCCAGTAGCTCCGCGGACTCCCGCCGTGGTATGGGTGCGCGCGGAGCGAATGCGACCCGGCGCCGAGCAGTTCAACTTCACCGGGCCCGAAAGCGGCGCCCTCTGGCCGTTCCCCGGGAGCCACCTCAGGGCCCCTTTCGTGTAAGATGGTGTCAGTCGGCCTCCTCGTCCCCCTGACGGTACTCACGCTCCAGGCCCAGACGGCCGCGCGGGCGCGCACCGACACGATCTCACGCCATGTTGCTGGCGACCTCCTCGCGATCCCGACGGTCACTCTGGCGATGACTGAGCGGGCTTGGACCCTGAGCGTCACCTCGACCACGATGGGCAGCTATCTCGACGTCTTCCAACCGAAGGACCCCCTCGGCATCATGGAAAGCGTCGTCGCCTCGTTTAGCTATCGCACGAAACGCGTCACGGTCACCCTGTCCGAAAACGGACAGGTCGGGTACCAGAACCTGCGGCTTGGGGCCCTCACCATGGGCGGCGCAGCCGCCGCGAGCGCGGTCGCCCCCGGTGCAGCCCCCTTGCCACCGAGCACAGGAAGCACCACATCCAACGGGGTCTTACTCGACGAAATGGTGCTCTACGGCTCGACCTCAACGAACCTGGTCGTGAGCGAAGCCATCTCGCAGAACGCGAGCCTTGGACAATACGCTCGCGTTACGGCAACCGGCGGGTTCGGAGAAGACGTCAACAAGTACCCCTCCCAGCTCAGCTTTGGCGGCGGCTTCCAAGGCCAGTATCGGATCACCGAGAAGGAGACCATTGGTCTCCAGTTCTGGGTGGACCGGACCACGACGCGCAACCTCAATCCGCTGATCTCGGCCGGCCTCGGCACGATCTGGACCCATGCCTTCACTCCGAGGATTTCCGGCTTCCTCAACTTAGGTGCTTCGTACGTCGTGCCCGAGACGAAACCCAAGGATGAAGGCGGGATCAGAGACGCCGCCATTTATCCCACGATCGCTCTCGGCCTGAACATGGATCAGACGCCGTTTACGGTCACTGTGGGCGTCAATCCGGTCATCGACCAAATTGCCGGTCAAGTCGACACCCGAGTCACCGGTGCTCTGCAGTACATGGAGAAGAAGGGGAAGTACTCCTGGAACGGATCGCTTGGTACTTCTACCTCGGTCGATCAAGATCGGATTGGGGGCTTTGTCTCCATTTTTGGAAACGCAGGCGTAGGCTACGCCTTGACTCGCGAGCTTGAGTTGACGGCGGGAGGCGGAACCAGCTACCAGCTCGCGCCTTACGTGGAGCAGAACGACACGGCCATTTTCTTCGCGCAGCTTGGGCTCAGCTTCACGCCGCGAGGCCTCCGGCTCTAGGACCAGGCCGATCTCAATATGGATGCGGATTCGAAAGAGAAACTAGAGGAGGAAGAGCGCAAACGGAACGCCACCAACCAAGAGGCGTCGCGTCTCCTCGTCAAGAACACCTCTCTGCTCATGGCAGGACAGATCGCTGTCATGCCCATCAGCATCCTGATCTCGGCGCTTCTCGGCCGGTTCCTGGGTCCTGAGGACTTTGGCACGATCTACCTCGCCACCACCTTCAACAGTCTCGCCTTTCTCCTGACAGACTGGGGCCAAGGTGGTGCTCTCATGGAGGTGGTCGCGCGCGATCGCGCGCGCGCAGCGGAGATCATCGGCACTGGACGCTGGCTGAAAATTGCCTTCGGGCCCATCGCTTGTTCTCTCTCCTTCGGGATTGCTTACCTCTCGGACCAGAGCGACAAGCTGCAGACGGCGGTCTTGATTGTCGGCCTCTCCCAGTGGTTTCAGTCGCTGCACCAGACCTACATCAATGGCTTTCGTAGCTTTGAGCGCTCCGCGCTGCCTGCCCTCACCCAGGTCCTGCACCAACTGCTCACAGCAGCTTTGACGGCCACAGTGCTGCTTTCAGGGGGCTCGCTCTATCAGGTGCTCTTTGCACAGGCGACCGCCGCCTGCGCCATCCTGATCTTTCTGTCTCGAAGTCTCAAACGACTCAACATCGGTTCGCTCTATTTCAGTCGAAGCGCGGCGCGCGAACTTCTCGGGCGCGGAACACCCCATTTGATCCTCGGCATCACGATGGCGCTTCAGCCGAACATTGACGCGTTCTTCCTGTCGAGAGCCGCGTCGCCCGCCGCCGCCGGCTGGCACGCGGCCGCCCAAAAGCTGATCGGAACGCTGGGCCTCCCGGTGACAACGGTGTGCTCCGCGCTTCACCCCACCTTGGTTCGACTGGCCCACGCTGACCGCGCCGCCTACCTGTCCACCGCCAGCAACGCCCTCGGCACCGTGATCCTCCTCGTCGCACCCGCCGCTGTGGGCGCCTCGATGTACCCGGATCTCGGCATTCAGCTCTTCAGCAAAGAGACCTTCCACGAAGCGGAAGACAACTTGCGCCTTCTGTCCATCTTCCTCGTGCTCGCCTATATGACGATGGTCTCCGGCACGACGGCCATCGCGGGAGGTCGCCAGAAGGCCTGGTCATTGGCTCAGCTCGCCTGCGTCGGCGTGAGCGCGGGTCTCGATCCCTTCCTCGTCCCCTATTTTCAGGAGCACTATGGAAACGGCGGCCTCGGCGTCTGTATCTCTGTGATCTTCGGAGAGCTCGTCATCCTCGGCTTCGCGATCGCGCTCTTGCCCGAAATCCTCCTGGGACGTGCAGTGCTGCGACTCGCCTTCGCGTCTTTCGCCGCGGGCTCCGTCATGGCGCTCACTGCGTACCTGACGCGGATGGTCATGAACCCCTGGCTCTCGGCACCCATCGCGGTGCTCGCTTACCTCGTGGTTCTATGGAGGATGGGGCTCTTGACCAAAGAGCGGCTCGGTGCGCTCAAGTCGATGCTCCGGAAGAAGAGCGCATAGGGCAAGGGCGCCCTCGGCGATCGGGTCGAACCCGAGGCGCCTATTTGACAGGCGCTTCGTAGCCGACCTGGCTCACGTACTCGTCATAGCCGCCGCCGTAGACGCGAGCCGTACCGGAAGAGACCTCGAGCGTCCGGTTCGAAAGCGCGCTCAAGAAAGCGCGGTCGTGGGAGACGAAGATCATCGTGCCCTCGAAGTTGCGGAGGGCACGCACGAGCATCTGCTTGGTGTCGAGGTCCAGGTGGTTCGTCGGCTCATCAAGCACGAGGAAGTTCGGCGGATCGAACAGCATCAGCGCAAGGACGAGGCGGGCCTTTTCCCCGCCGGAGAGCACGTCGACCTTCTTCTCCACGCTGTCCCCGCCGAAACCGAAGGCTCCTAAGAGGTTCCGTACAACCCCGAGCCCGGCTGTCGGGAAGGCGTTCATGACACTGGAAAGCACCGTTTGCTCCCGATCCAGGAGCTCCATCGAGTGCTGAGCGAAGTAGCCAAGCTTCACGCCCGCTCCGATGCGCACCTCACCCTGATCGGGTTCGGTCACTCCTGCAATCATCTTGAGCAGGGTGCTCTTGCCGGCCCCGTTGATACCCATGATACACCAACGCTCAAGCCGCCTCAGCGTCAGATCAAAGTCCTGGTACAGGACCTTCTGGCCATAGGCCTTCGAAATGTGACTCAAGCGCACGACGTCCTCCCCGGAGCGAGGCGGAGTCTTGAAATCGAAATCGATGACTTTGCGTTCCCGCGGCGGCTCAATCTTCTCGATCTTGTCGAGCTTCTTGATGCGAGATTGGACCTGTGCGGCGTGGGAGGCGCGAGCTTTGAAGCGATCGATGAAAGCTTGTTCCTTCGCGAGCATCGCTTGCTGTCGCTCGAACTGAGCTTCTCGTTCCGCGCGTCGCTCGGCAAAGCGCTTCTCGTAGAACTCGTAGTTCCCGGTGTAGACGGTGAGCTCGCCGCCATCGATGTCCGCGATGCGCGTGACGATGCGATTGAGAAACTCGCGATCGTGCGAGGTCATGATCAAAGCGCCTTCAAAGCGCTTCAAGAACTCCTCAAGCCAGAGGATCGACTCGAGATCGAGGTGGTTCGTGGGCTCGTCGAGCAGAAGCACATCGGGCCGCATGAGAAGCACGCGCGCGAGAGCCACACGCATCTTCCAGCCTCCCGAGAGCTTCCCGCTGTCCCCGCTCACCATCTCGGGCGAAAAACCGAGCCCGGCCAGGACCTCCTGCGCACGCGCCTCCAGGCTATAGCCCCCGAGCTCGTCAAAGCGCGCCTGGACGGTTCCGAACCGTTCGATCGTCGCCTCGAGCTCATCCGCGTACTCGGGATCAGCCATCTTCCGCTCGAGTTCAGCAAGCTCATGGCGACACTCAGCGACTTCACCCACGCCGCGCAATGTCTCTTCAAGCACGCTGCGACCGGACATCTCTCCGACCTTCTGATCGAAGTAGCCAATCGTGACCCCGCGATCGACAATGACCTGGCCCGCGTCCGGCTGCTCTTCGCCCATGATCAAGCGAAACAGGGTCGATTTCCCTGAGCCATTCGCGCCTATCAGACCTACCTTCTCGCCCCGAAACACCGCGAGGCTAGCGTCGACGTAGAGGATCTGGCCTCCATGACGCTTGGCGACTTTGTCGAGCTGAATCACGGGCCGGACATTCGCAGGCTTGTCTCGAATGTAAAGGGCTCCTCGCGCGCAGGAGGAAGCCCCAGCGCAGCCCAATTCACGCATTGTCCAAGCCAATTGTAACGCACCGCCCGAATCGCCTTCACGATGGCTGCCTCGTGTTCGATGCCCCGGCGCACGAAGTACCAATGCCTCTCGCTGGTCCCGCTCCCGTAAGCCGCTGCGAGAACGTAGTCGTTCTCTTTGACGTACTTCTCGAGCAGGCTGACCATGCGATTCCAGCCACGCAGAGTCTCACGGCCCTGCTCTGGTTGGATCGGCGAAGAGAAGGAGTGGTAGAGGACGACGTCAGGAGCGCTCGCCCTCAGGTATTCCTCAGTGAGTCCCCCAGCGTGAGCGATCTCTCCATCATTTAAGCCCCAGAGGTCGATGGTGCGCCAGCCGGAATAGAGTGGCAGGAGACCGGCCTCCGTCACCGCCAGCGTGTATCCCCGATCCCGCAAAGGAGCGAGGACACGACCGACCTCGCGGAGACCGTCATAACTTGCGTATTGCGCCGGAAACGCGCGCCGCATCACCACGGCACCAAGACAGAGCCCAGCCACGAGCCACGAGCCGAGCAAGAGCTTGCGGGGTCCCCGGTCCGGCCACTTGAGTCCTGCGCTCTCCGCTAGGTGAGCCGCGAGCGGAGCAAAGGACATGAGAATGAGAGGCAGGACGGCATACTGGAAGCGTCCCATGAAGTTCATCTCGTCCGAGAGAAACAGCCAAACGCTCGAAAATCCCAGGATCGGGATCAAAGCAAAACGAGCATCACGCTGCAGCCTCGGGTGAAACAGCGCCGCGACATGAAAGAGCAGAAAGATTCCGCCTGTCTTCAGGACGTTCTCAAAGGAGTGCAACAGACTCGCGGGGTAAAGGCGCCCCCCACCCTTCTTGTAGAAGGGGTTCGGGAAAGGATGCCCAAAGTATCCCCACCTCCAGAGGAAGTACGCTCCCCCCACGACGCCGAAAACGGCCGCGAAAACAATGATCAGCTTCCTCCGCTGCGTCGTTTCCAAACCCGCGGCGAGCGGAGCCAAGATGAGAAGGGAGAGGAGCACTCCCTCGGGGCGCACCAGCGAGAAAAAGAGCGCAGCTGCCGAAAATGCGAGCGCCGACCCAACTGTCAGCCCGATTTTCCGGATCTGCAGCGCAACGCCCCATGCGATCGCCACACCAAGGGCGAACATAGGAGTGCCAAAATGGGCCGCGATGAGCGCGATGCCGGGTCCGATGGCGAACACCAGCGCTGCGAGCGCGGACAACACCAACGACACGCCGAGCACACGCCGATTGACGAGATAGATGACCGGGACCGTCGCGACGTGACAGGCTAGAGAAAGCCCCTTGCCCGCTGCAACGAGGGGGACGCCGAGCCAGCTCAGAGCCGCAACGCTCACCATGTAAAGGAAGTCCGTGGCCCCATCGACAGGAGTTTCCCCCGGATTCCAGCGAATCCCATGACCCCTCGCGAGATGATCCGCGTAACGGAGGAGCATGGCGGCGTCTTCAAAAGGCGTCTCGAAGCCGGCCACGGACCCCGCCGTGATGCCCCAAGTCAGGAGGGCAAGCCCACCGGCTACTCCTGTGTCCCATCCGGCCCGACCTGCGCCCACCATGGCGCCAGACTATACTGGGGGTCCGGTCTCGATCCAGACCTCAGCGTCTCGATCAAGCCGCTCAATTGGGTTGTATGAGATTGAGTTCGGGGGAGATGAACCCAGCTCGTTCGCTCTGTTTCCTGCGTGAGTCCGGTTCCAATGACTAAAAGGGCGCAGCGGCCGGCTGCTTCGCACCTCCCGGGCAAAGCGCGCGGCCCTGGCCTTTTTCGAACCTCCGGCCGAGCCCCTTTTAGCCTGCCGAGTTGTCCGAGGAGTTCACCTCGCGAGACTCGACATTGGCGCGGAGGTAGTCGCGATTCAGCTTCGCAATGAAGTCGACGTCGATTCCCTTCGGGCAAGCCTCCATGCACTCGAAGTGGTTCGTGCAATGCCCAAAACCTTCCGAGTCCATCTGAGAGACCATGTTCAGCACGCGGGCTGTGCGCTCGGGCTGCCCTTGAGGCAAAAGGTTCAAATGGCCCGCTTTGGCCGCTGTGAACAGCATCGCCGAAGCGTTCGGACACGCCGCCACACAAGCGCCGCAACCGATGCAAGCAGCGGCGTCCATGGCGCGATCGGCGTTCTCCTTCGGCACGAGAATCGAGTTTGCGTCGGGGGCGCTGCCGGTACGAGCTCCGATGAACCCGCCTGCTTGGACGATGCGATCGAGCGGGGCCCGGTCGACGATCAAGTCGCGGATCACAGGGAAAGCCTGCGCCCGGAACGGCTCCAGATAGAGCTCGTCGCCGGACTTGAACTTTCTCATGTGGAGCTGACAAGTCGTGGTGAGTTTCTGGGGCCCGTGAGGCTCGCCGTTGATCACCATGCCGCAGGCTCCGCAGATGCCTTCGCGACAGTCATGATCGAACGCGACAGGCTCTTCGCCACGAGCGATGAGCTGCTCGTTGAGCTGGTCCAGCATCTCCAAGAATGAGGAGTGCTCGCTCACGTCCGAGATTTCATAGCGGACAAAACCGCCTCGGCTGTCTCGGTTCTTTTGCCGCCAGATATGGAGAACGAGGTTCAAAGTCTTGCTCATTTTCTGTTCCTCTGGGCGCCGCTTTTCACTTGTAGCTACGCTGCGTCGGTTTCACGTATTCGAACTCCAGCTGCTCCTTATGAAGAATGGGCGCGCTGTTCGTCCCGGTGAACTCCCAAGCCGAGACATGGGAGAAGTTCTCGTCGTCCCGCTGAGCCTCACCCTCGGGGGTTTGATGCTCCTCGCGGAAATGGCCACCGCAGGACTCTTCGCGCACGAGAGCGTCGCGGCACATGAGCTCACCGAGCTCCAGGAAGTCCGCGACCCGTCCTGCCTTCTCGAGGCTCACGTTCAGCTCTGAGGCGCCGCCGAGCACATTCAGGTTGTTCCAGAACTCTTCGCGGATGGCGGGGATCTTGGCCAGAGCCTCTTCGAGACCCTGCTTTGTCCGCGCCATGCCACACTTTTCCCACATCAGCTGACCCAGCTCCCGGTGGAAGGAGTCGGGGCTTCGCTTGCCGCGGATCGAGAGGAACTTTTCGGTGCGCGTCCGGACCGCGTCGAGAGCTTCACGGACCGCCGGGTGTCCCTCGTCCGCCGTGTTCCTGGGGGTCTGAGCCAGATAGTTGGCGATCGTGTAGGGGAGAATGAAATACCCGTCCGCCAGACCCTGCATGAGCGCGCTCGCGCCGAGACGGTTCGCGCCGTGGTCGGAGAAGTTCGCTTCCCCGCCGACGAAGAGACCACCAATCGTGCTCATCAAGTTATAATCGACCCAGAGCCCGCCCATCGTATAGTGGACCGCGGGGTAGATACGCATGGGGACCTTGTAGGGGTCTTCACCAGCGATACGCTCATACATTTCGAACAAGTTGCCGTACTTTTCTTCGACGGCCTTCTTGCCCATGCGCTGAATAGCATCCTTGAAATCAAGGTAGACGCCACGGCGCTGTCCATTGACCTCGGGACCGACGCCCCTGCCCTCGTCGCACATGTCCTTGGCGCGGCGGGAAGCGATATCTCGAGGCACCAAGTTTCCGAAGCTCGGGTAAAGACGCTCGAGATAATAGTCCCGATCCGACTCCGGAATCTGGTCTGGGCTCTTCGTCACGTCGGCCGGATTCTTCGGCACCCAGACGCGACCGTCGTTGCGCAAAGACTCACTCATGAGCGTGAGCTTCGACTGACTCGTCCCGCTCACCGGAATGCACGTCGGGTGGATCTGCGTGTAACAGGGGTTCGCGAACAGGGCGCCCTTGCGGTGAGCGCGCCAGGTCGCTGTCACGTTGCAGCCTTTGGCGTTCGTCGAGAGGAAGAAGACGTTCCCGTAACCGCCGGTGCAGAGGGCAACGACGTCCGCAAGGTGAGCCCGGATTTCACCGGTCTCCATGTTGCGCGCGACGATTCCGCGAGCGCGCCCGTCGATCACGATCAGCTCGAGCATCTCGTGACGCCCAAACATCTGAACCTGGCCGCGACCGATCTGCTTCGAAAGAGCCTGATAGGCGCCGAGCAGGAGCTGCTGGCCGGTCTGACCGCGAGCGTAGAAGGTACGGGACACCTGGGCGCCGCCGAAGGAGCGGTTGTCGAGCAGACCGCTGTACTCGCGCGCGAACGGGACGCCCTGCGCGACGCACTGGTCGATGATATTCACGCTGACTTCGGCGAGCCGGTACACGTTTGACTCGCGGGCTCGGAAGTCACCGCCCTTCACCGTGTCATAGAAGAGCCGGTAAACGCTGTCGCCGTCGTTCTGGTAGTTCTTGGCGGCGTTGATGCCGCCCTGGGCCGCGATGCTGTGCGCTCGACGGGGGCTGTCCTGGTAACAGAACGCCTTCACATTATAGCCTTGCTCGCCGAGCGTTGCGGCGAGCGCTCCCCCCGCGAGCCCCGTGCCGACCACGATGACCGTGTGGCGACGGCGGTTCGCCGGGTTGACGAGCTTCATGTTGAATCGATGCCGTTCCCAGCGGGTCTCGATGGGTCCGGTCGGTGCTTGGCTCTTGAGTTCCATGGAGGAGATCCTGATCGAGGCTTTCTAATTTTCAGGAGACGAGGCCGAAGGTCACGGACAGCGGCAGGATAATGTTCCCGGTGGTCACCGTGAGCGCGACGATTTGAGCGGCGCCCTTGATGATGTGGTTTCGCTTGGGATGAACGAGGCCGAGCGTCTGAAACAGGCTGAACGAGCCGTGGTAGAGGTGAAACCCGAGGGAGATCATGGCCGCGACGTAGAGCGCGGTCACCCAGGGGATCGAGAAGCCGTTCACGAAGTTCGAGTAGACCTGGGTGTAACCGAGGTGCTCGTAGGCGCCCATTGCGACGCCAGGAAACGTAAAGTGAGCCAGATGGTAGAGGACGAAAAAGAGCAGGGTCAGCCCGCTCATCTTCATCGTCAGAGCCGCGTAGGTCGTCCGCTCGTTCTTCTTTTTGGTGTACGGAACGGGTCGAGCGGCGGCGGTCCTTGTGACCAATTGGAGAGCCATCGTCACGTGCAGCACGAAGGCGATCAGGATCACCGCGCGACCACCCCAGAAGATCGGGGCAGGCAGGCTGTGCATCCCGATCGCGTAGGCATTGAAGACCTCGGGGCCCATGAGGACCTGGAGGTTCCCGAGCATGTGCGCTATCACGAAGCCGAACAGGACGAGGCCCGAGAGGGCCATGACGACTTTTTTGCCGATGGTCGTCTCGAGAAAAGAGAGCGCTTTTTTCATGGCGACGACTTTCCAAGTAGTCAAATGTGACAGGAAAGCAATGGGATCCGAGGACTTCTCGCGTTTGTCTACAACGGTCCCGGGGCGACGATGCTCGCCCGCCCAGCGCCCGAGGGAGCGAACGTGCACGACAAGCTGAGGCCGTGGAAGGTCGACATGTCGGAAACCGTGCTCGACGAGCGCTACCTCAAGATCGTCCGGGAGCGTGTCACTACAGCTTCGGGCTTCGTGATCCCCGACTACCAGCTCGTCGTGTCGCCCTCTTGGGCAGCGACAGTGTGTGTCACGGAAAAACGCGAGCTCGTTTTGGTCCGACAATATCGCCACGGGCATGAGGGGCCCTCTCTCGAGCTGCCTGCTGGCATCCTCGAACCCGGAGAAGATCCGAAGGACGCGGCTCGCCGCGAGCTCTTCGAGGAGACGGGGTATGAGCCCGAAACATTGGAACTATTCTGGCAAGCGCGCCCTGAACCGGCGCGACACCGACAGCTAGCTCATTTTGCGTTCGCCCGCGGCGCAAAAAAAACGCGAGCCCAGGCCCTAGATGTGACCGAGGACATCCTGGTCGAGCTCCATCCTGTTGAGCACCTCGATCGCGTGCTCGACCAAATGGTGCATGCCGTCCATGTGGCGGCGCTCCTGCTCGCGGTGCGACGAGGACTTCTCGTCGAATCAGAGGCGAGCTGAGACGCAACGTCGCTCGAGGCAAAGCCCTCTCTGACCGCCCGACGCAGGCGCTGAGTGGCAGCGGAGCGCGCGGACCTCACAGGCGAGGTCCGCGCTCCGCTTGAGTGAAATCAGCCAGCCGCTGCGAGGTTCTTCGCTACGAAGTCCCAGTTCAGGAGCTTGTCCACGAAAGCCTCAAGGAAGGCGTTTCGGTTGTTCCTGTGGTCGATATAGTAGGCGTGCTCCCACACGTCCGCGGTGAGCAGAGGGATATCGCCGGTCGTGAGAGGGGTGTCCGCGTTGCTCGTCGAGACGATTTTCGGCGCGCCACCGGAGAGCACCAACCAAGCCCAGCCAGAGCCGAAGCGGCCGTTGCCCGCAGCGATGAACTCTTCACGGAACTTCTCGTAACCACCGAGCTTTCCGATGAGATCGGCGACCGGACCCGCGGGGGGAGCCCCGCCACCACCGGGCTTCATGCTGTTCCAGAAGAACGTGTGGTTCCAAACCTGGGCCGCGTTGTTGAAGACCGCGCCGCTCGAGGTCTTCACGATCTCCTCGAGCGATTTGCTCGCTTCAGGCTTGCCGGCCAAAAGCGGCTCGAGCTTCGCCATGTAGCCTTTGTGATGCTTCTCGTAGTGGAACTCGAGGGTCTCCGCGCTCATGACGGGGGCCAAAGCGTCTTTGCCATAGGGCAGCGGGGGCACAGTAAAGTCCATTGCTTTTCTCCTTCAGGGGATTTGTGTAGTGAGCACGAGTCAGGGCGCGCTCAACGCTTTCGGCAACATAGGACGAACACTGTCGAAGATCACTCGATGAAAGAAAATTCTGCGCGCCCCTGGGCTCCCGAACTCGACCCTGTGCTCTCCGGGCTCCGGCTCGAATATTCCGTCGACCGCGCGCAACTTGCGAACCAATTGCGTTTCCATGAGCTCGCCTTTGACGCGGGGACCGAGGCCTACGTCCGCCACGCGCTCCGAAAGCGCCACGGGAGGTTCTTGGCTTGGCTCCATGGCCTGCTCCAGGGCTTTCTTTCTGACTTCGACATCAACGGCCTGCTCGGTCTCTACCCCATGCACGTCCTGTCGGAGGCCCAGTGGAGAGAGCTGTTCCAGGCCGCCCTGAAGGCGCCCGCGGCCGAGACCGCCCCCTTGCGCAGCCTGCTCGACATTGGGGCAGGGCGCGGCGACGTCACCTCCGAGCTCGCGCGGTGCTTCCAGGAAGTCACAGCCACCGAGACTTCCAAAGCCATGGTCTCTCGCCTGGCCAAGCGAGGGTTTCGGGCGGTCCACGGCGACCTGGCGGAGGGCGCCTTACTCGCCGGCGGAGAGAAGTTCGACGCCGTCAGCCTTCTCAACGTGCTCGATCGCTGCGACCGCCCCCTCTCACTGCTCGGCGCCGCTCGCTCCTTCGTTCGAGAGGGCGGACTCTTCATCGTCGCCCTCGTGCTCCCCTACGATCCCTTCGTCTATGATGGCGGGCGGAGTCGGGCCCCCCGGGAGCGTCTGCCGATCCACGCGAAGGGCTTCGAGCGCGCCGCGAGCGAGTTCGTGCAAAATGCTCTCCTGCCTCTCGGCCTCGAGCCCCTGGTCCTGAGCCGCGTTCCTTACCTGTCGGGAGGCGATCCTGAGGCTCCCCTCTACGAGCTCGACGATGTCATCGTGATCTGCCGGGCGGGCCCCGACGTGCCCCTGCTCCGCGTGCCCGATCCGGTTCCCGAGGCACTTCGCTCCTCCGCGAAAGAGAGCTCCGCGCTGCAGCAGCGATAGAGGCACGGAGCGCCGGATCTTCGATCTGGGCGAGGCGAGCCGTGAGTTCGGGGGGCAGCGCTGTCGCCGCGCCCGCTCGGAAATCATCTTCCGTCTTCGACGCGAACCTCTGGGCTCGCGGCATCGGCGTCGTCCCTAAGGCCTCCTTGTCCACTTGAAAGCGGAGCTTTTTGACTTGGAGGCCCGCTACCGCAAAGCGCGCGAGGAGGTCCGTTTCGAGGAAAGACAGCTCCGTGCTCCAAGCCGCCGATGCCACACGGATCGTGAGCACTCCCTTCGACAGGGACGCAACGCGCGTGCGGGCAGCGATGCGCTCTCCGACGATCGCTCGCCAGGCGTCCTGGCTGATGACGGACCCGGAGCGTTGGATCATCGCGTCGTGGGTCCGGACCAGCACCTCAGCGAGCGACGCCGGCCGAGATTTTACGACGGGTGGCGCAGGGATCCACGCCCGCGTGGTCCCTGGCTTGTCACGCTGGTCATTCATCGGCGAGCTCCAAGCTATCACAGCAGTCCGCGGGGCGCGCTCGCCGAGCATCCTGCGACTGAATCACCCCAGGGGGCCTCGGGCCACAGGCGCAAGAAAATTCAGGCGTTTGACTCACCTCGCGGGCCAAGCTAAACGCCCGTCGCTCTCTCGCTGAGCAAGCCGAAGTGGCGGAATGGCAGACGCAGCGGATTCAAAATCCGCCGAGGCAACCCCTCGTGGAGGTTCGACCCCTCTCTTCGGCACAATCAATCCCGGCGCGCGAAACGGGCCGCCCGCCTTTCGGAGTCATCAGCTCATCAGCTTGGTGAGACCATCGAGTCGTCCCAACACGAACTTCTCGCTCGGCGTTCGGGGCGCCGTCGGGTCTCGCAGGGAATTGATATAGCTGACAAGCTGAGGTCGGCTCGAACCGCTCACGTGGCGGCTCATCTCGTAGAGACTGTGCACCATTTCCGCCTCCATGATCTTGCCGTGGAGCTCATGGATCGTGAACAGAAAGTCGAGCCAGTAGGAGCGCCGAGTCCCCTGGGCGAGGCGATGAGCCAGGGAAGCGACAAGCTCAAAGCGCTCGTCGGAGAGCAAGTGTCCTTGGCGCGCGCCCTCGAGCTGCTCCTCAAGGTATCTGCTGACGATCCGCTCAGCCTCCACCGCGTTGCCCATGGTGAGCGCCTTTTCTGCGAGCTGGCCGAGAAGTTTGAGCGCTTCGAGGCTTCGAGCTCCGGGCAAATCCGTCAGCGTGTCGAGCTTCGACGCGGCTAAGAACGAAACAGCGATGTCCTGGGTCCCGACGCGCACCGTATCTCCCGCGGCCAAGGTCACGGCCCCGGAGATGGGCTTGCCGTTCACGAAGGTCCCGTTCCGGCTCGACAGGTCCAGGATCACGGGCGGATCGTCCTTTGTCAGTGTGACCTGGGCATGACGTCGAGAGGCCAGCGGATCGTCGAGGCAGATGGTGCAGTCTTCGCTCCGCCCGATCGTGCACTGTCCCTCTTCCAGAGAGAAAAGGCGATCTCGATAGCGGAACTGCCAAGTCATGGGGGGCCTCCCACGACGGAGCTCAGCGTGCGCAGTGTTTCTCTGTCGATCGGGTCCGCCACCGGGCCGGGCCCGAGACTTCGAACGACCTCATCCACCGCGGGAGCCAAGGTGGTTCGCTCAGCTGCGGGCAAACGACCCAAGTGTTCCCCGAGCTCCCGCCTCGGCACCACACGATGCGTCGCGAAGAGTGACAGGGCCCAGCGCGCCCACTCGAGGTCGCGCTGTTCGACGGAGAAACGCACAGCGACGTCGGCGAGCTGATCGAGGCGGTGCCGCTGGAGCAGTTCATGGGATTTGTCCACTTCTTCGCGGATCTTGGCGAGGATCCGCTCCATGTCGGTCGGCCGGCCTAACCCCTCTGCCTTACGGAACGTGTCGAGGAGGAGCTCGATGCTCCAGGCGGGATGGACAGTAGTTGTCGTCTCGTCCTTCTCGGCGAGGGAGCTGCCACAGCCGGCGCATACAATCGCATCCTTAGCGCAAGCGAGCTGACAAGTCGGACAGCGGACCAAAAATCCTGTCGCCCGTCTCGGCCCAGCTTCCGCTTCTACTGCTTTGCGGATCGTGAACTGCTGAGACCCGAGCCGAATTCGATCACCGTCCGCGAGGGCTACCGGGCCGTGTACGGTGCGCCCGTTGACGCGCACCCCGTTCCGAGAGCCGAGGTCTTCAATGGTCGCGCCTTCTTCCGTCGCAACAAAGCGCGCGTGACGGCGTGAGATGAGCGGATCGTCGATCGTGATCCACGCACTGGAACTTCTTCCGACAATGCTCTCCCCAAGAGGCAAGTCGAGCTCATGAACGGAGAACCGAAGACGAAAGCGTGTCACGCGACCAGAACGAGCAGCGACAAAAATCCGCTCGCTCAGACCAGGGTAGCTAACCTATGAGCCGTCGTCGAGAATTCTCACCAGTCGATACACGAGGCGGGGGTGCGCTCCCTTCCCAAACACCTGCGCACCCACACCTGGTAACAATGTGCGAAGCAAGCTAAGTCCTAGAATTTCTTCCGCTGTTCCCCAAAGTGTGATGTCGGGCCGGCCCACCCTGCCCTCGTGGATCGTGAGGACTCCATAATCAAAGCGCAGGGTGAGCGTAGTGCCCCGTGAGTACCCCGCGTCTCCGCCGGACGCGGGACTCGGCCGACAAACCACAACCACAGTTGCCCACATCCGCGCGAAGACACGGCGCACCTCTGGCTTCTTCAGATTCGCGAGGACCCGCCGCTCGAGCTCGCGAGCGAGCGGATCACTTTCCGCCGGTGGGCTCAGAACAACCGGGCGCATCGTCCTTCCATGAACGACAGCGAAGCGCCGAGTGACTCAAAAATCCAGTCGCGACCCTTTTCGCGCCGGGCGAAGATGATCAAACGCCCGGGCGCCCCGGCTCGTAGCCGCGGAGGAAGTCACAGAGTGCGAGCACAGAAGCAAGCGGCACTGCGTTGTAGATGGAAGCGCGGAGGCCACCAACAATGCGGTGCCCCTTGAGACCCACAAACCCGGCAGCGGTGGCTCGCTGAACAAGCTCCGCCTCCAGCTCAGGCGCCGCCATGTTCCAGACCACGTTCATCTTGGAACGGCTCTCGGGCTCCACCGACAGACGGAAGATGTCACTGCGCTCTGTGAGCACTTTGTAAAGAGCGCTCGACTTCTTTTCGGTTTGGTCGATGGCCCAGGCGAGCCCGCCGGCCTCCTCGACCCAGGCCAGCACGTTGCGCAGCATGTAAATGGCAAAGGTCGGCGCCGTGTTGGCCAGGCTCTTATCAGCGGCTTGCGTGCGGTACTGGAGCGAAAAGGGGATGTCCTTGCGACCGTTTTCGATCAAATCCTTCCGGACGATGACGACGGTGACGCCGCTCGGACCCAAGTTCTTCTGGGCGCCCGCGTAGATGACCCCGAAACGACTCACGTCCATCGGGCGCGACAGGATGTCGCTCGACATGTCGCACACGATCGGGATCCCGGGATCTTCGGGCCAGTCGTGCAGCTGGGTCCCCATCACGGTGTTGTTGCTCGTGATGTGGAGGTAAGCAGCCTTCGGATCGACGCTCAGCTCCGAAGGCTTGTGCACCCGGAGGAATCGTCCGTCGGGGAGCTCAGTCGTCGCAGCGATGCGCGCCTTTCCTAGGTGACTCGCTTCCTTGAACGCCTTTTTGCCCCAGACGCCACCGATCACATAGTCGGCGCTCTGCCCGTCGGCGCGCAGATTCATCGGAACCTGCGCAAACTGCTGAGTCGCGCCTCCGGTCAAGAAGAGGATTTCGTGCGTATCGGGCACGGCCATGAGCCGGCGCATCCGCTCCAGCGCTTCGTCATGGACCTTCTCGTACACCTTACCGCGATGGGAGTGTTCCATGATGCTCATTCCGCTGCCCTCGAAGTCGAGGAGCTCACGCTGCGCGCGCTCCAGCACAGGCAAAGGAAGAGCGGCGGGACCAGGATTGAAGTTGTGTACGCGGGCCATGCTTTAGGGTGTCTCTGGGTGACGATCGATGGGAGTGAGCCGTTTTGAGCTATCGCCCGGCTCAGTTCTGCGGAAGCGCTTGGGCGCCGATGTCGCGGCGCATTTGTTTTCCTGCGAAGTGGATCTTATCTGCGGCGCGGTAAGCGCGCTCTCTCGCTTCCACGAAATTCGCTCCGGAGCCGACAACTCCGAGGACTCGTCCTCCCGCGGTCACAAGCTGTCCATCCACGACTCGAGTCCCCGCGTGGACAACCTGAACTCCAGGGATTTCGAGGGCTTCAGCGATGCCGCTGATGGCGTCGCCGACCTGGGGCGACTCAGGGTAGCCTCGGGCCGCGAGAACGACACAAACAGCACTCTGCCCCGACGGCTCAAGCTCATTTCCGACGAGCTCACCGCGCGCCGCTCGCAGCAGCGCAAGCCCCAAGTCGCCGCGGGTCGTCTCCATAAGCACCTGCGTCTCCGGATCGCCGAAGCGGACATTGAACTCGAGCACAAAGGGCTTTCCGTCCGGGGACACCATGATGCCCGCGAAGAGAGTCCCCACAAAAGGCACCCCGTCTTCGGCCATGCCGCGCACCACGCGTCCGATGACCTCTCGCTCAATCTCGGCGAGCAGCTCTGGACCGACAAGCGGCGCCGGAGCATAGGTCCCCATGCCGCCGGTGTTCGGACCGCGATCTCCCTCAAAGATGCGCTTGTGATCCTGCGCCACGGGCAGCGTGAGCGCCCTCTTGCCGTCGATGATCGCGTGCACACTGGCTTCTTTGCCGAGCAAGCGCTCTTCGAGCACCACGATCTTGCCGGCGTCGCCGAAGGCTTCGCCCGTGAGCATGCGCCGGGCCGCATCGCGAGCCTCATCCATCGTATCGGCGACGACCACGCCCTTGCCTGCGCAGAGTCCATCGGCCTTGACCACGGGTGGCTCCTTGAATCGAGCGAGGGCGCCGTCGAGCTCGTCGGGGCTTCTGACGATCACCGCGCGAGCGGTCAAGATGCCGTGCCGCTCACAAAACTCTTTCATGAACGCCTTCGAGCCCTCGAGCTGGGCGGCAGTGCGACTCGGGCCGTAACAGGGGATGCCCAGCGCTCGCACCTCGTCGGCGAGACCGCGCACGAGCGGCACCTCAGGACCCACCACGACGAGGTCCACCTGCTCCGCCCGAGCGACAGCAGCCGGCTCGCCTTCGGCGCGCCCGAGCTTCTTATCCGAGAGGCCCGGGGGCAGCGCCATCATCCCCTCGCTCCCCGGACAGAGCAGCACTTCACGGACCGACGGCGAGCGGAGGAGGCCGAGAGCGAGGGCGTGTTCGCGCCCTCCTGAGCCGACAACGAGGACCTTGAGGCCGCTATTCATGGCGCCCCGTTTAACAAAACCCGCGCCAAAGAGAACACGAGCACGCCTCAAAAAAGCTGGGGCGTTGCTGGAGCACTGGAACCAGGCTGCGTTTTCGCCTCTTGTCCCGCAATTGGACGTCGGGGGTCGCCTGGAGCCCCTTCGGCCCTCTTGAGAGCAAGGTCGCCCGGCGTTTCAGCTCGGGAATGCCGGGACCTCACCGGGCCGGGCCGGTTTGCGACTCGCCGCTGTGCGCACCAAGCCGTCGATGAGCTCCGCAAAGGGGATCCCGAAGGCCTGGGCCGCTTCCGGGAACAGAGACACAGGTGTCATCCCCGGCAGCATGTTGGTCTCGAGAACGATGAACTCGGAACCGGAGAGTAAGAAATCGGTGCGCGACAGGTCGCGGGCGCCGATGACCCGATGCGCGGTGAGGGCCGCCTCTTGGATCGCCGATAAGATCTCGGGAGCAAAAGGCGCAGGACACTCGTGACGGCTGCCTCCGCTCTTGTACTTCGACTCGAAATCATACCAACCGGAGACCTGCTGGTGGATGAGCGTCGGCGGTAGAGCCACAGGGACTCCGTCTCGCTCGAGCACGCCGCAGGTGAGCTCGCTCCCGCGGAAGTAGGTCTCCAGCAGGGTCTCTTCCGAGACGCGACTGGAAAGCTCAACGGCTCGCGCGAGTTCTTCCTTCGAGAAACCTCGCAAGAGGCGCGTTGTCCCCACGGCGCTTCCGCCGGTATTGGGCTTCACGATCATCTCCGGCCCGAGACGAGACAGCGCCTCCCCGTAAAAACTCTCGGGGTCGCGCGCGACCCGTTCGAGCTCAGCGCGCGTGAGAAGCCATTCTTCGGCCACCGGGAGCCGGGCGCCCCGATAGAGCTTTTTGGTATGCGCCTTGTCGGCAGCCACGGCGCTCGCCAAGACCCCGGAGCCCACATAAGGCAGCCCCAAAATCTCAAGCAGCCCCTGAAGGCAGCCGTCTTCGCCCAGAGCTCCGTGGGCGATGGGAAAGACAACGTCGGGCGCGAAGGACAGCAGCTCTGCCGCGACCTTTTCATTGAGCTCAATGGCCTCAGCGACATACCCGCGCTCCGCGAGTGCACCCATGATGGCGCGAGCCGAGACGCGGCTCACTTCCGCCTCGGCGGACGGGCCTCCCATGACGACGGCGACTTTCATGGCCGAGCGCCTTACCAGTGCGCTGATTCGGACGCATCTCACTCCCTCGAAGGCTCGAAAAAACCAGGGGAAGGCCGGCTCGCACAAGCCGCTTGACCAGAGCAAGCGCGCATGGCCTGCTCGCGGGCGATGCGTCGAACCCCATGGTCGCTCGTGCTCGGCTTCGCCTCTTGGACAGCCCTCGCGCACGCTGAAACTCCCGAAAGCCCGCCCGCTCCCGACGCACCTCCTGCTTCGCCTGCGCCTTCCGAGAGCCCGAAGGGCCACGGACGCGCTCACGGGCACCACGGGCATGGGCATGGGCATGGTCCCGGCCACGGACATGGACCCCGCCCGAAAGCGCGCGGCAAAGACGACGCGAGCCTGAAGAAAGCTCAAGCCGCTCGGCAGCGAGCCCAGGCCGTTGTCGACAAAGACCGCGCGCGCCTCTCTCCTCGCCTCGAGGAGCTCGCTGAGCTCTGGGAGCAGGTGCAAAAGGAGCTGGAGCGCGCGCTGGCCCTCGAGAAAGCTGCTGACCAGAAGGAACAGGAGGTCGTCGAACTCGAGGCCCGGATCGAACGGGCTCGGCTTTTGACGGAGCAGACCGAAGCGCGGCGCGCCCGCGCTCTCGCCCGCCTCAAGGAGCTCGAAGGAGCACAAAAATGAGGTCCTCTTCTTCTCTTCTCCTCTCGCTCCTCGCTCTCGGGATGACCGTCGCCTGTGCCCCCGCACAGCCTGCCCCCCGCAGTTTGGCGGACGCCGACGCTGCGTCCCGATCCCCAGCTTCCTTAGACGCAGCCAACCTCGCGCCCCAGGCCAAAGCAGACGCCGATCGCAGGAAAAAAGAAGCCTTCGAGCTCTTCGACGCTGGCAAGACGGACGAAGCTGAGATCGTCGCAGAACAAGCCCTCGCCGCCTACGAGCTCGCCGCGCTCCAGAGCCGGAGCGCTCGCGCAATGGCCCGCGCCGAGCGCGTCGAACAGGAACGCTCCAAGAAAGAAGAGCAGCTCGCCCTGCTCGATGGCGCTCAGGCTACGCTCCAAGGCGAGGTCGAAGCCCTCGAGCTCAAGGCGCGAGTGCTGCTCGACGCGGAGCCGGTCTCTGACCTGAAAACGGTCGACAGCGAGCGGCTCTTGGTCCGGCGCAAGGCCGCCGCAAAACTCGCGAGCGAAGCCGAGAGCTTGTGTCTCGGGGCCCGCATCTTGGGAGCACCGAACGAAAAGCTCGCTCCCCTTGAAGAGCAGCTCAAGAAGCTTCAGGGAGAGCTCAACGTCAAAGGCCTGAGCCGTGACATGTTCCCGCGGGCGACGGAGCTACGCGCGGGCTGCTTGAAAGAGCTCACCACCCTGCGCCGAGAAAACTCGAAGGCGGCGCCTCAGGTCAACGTCAGCGACCAGCTCTTGCGTGAGCTCACAGAGAACTCATTCACTGCCTACCGCGACGACCGCGGGGTTGTCGTCGAGTTCCGGGACCCAGCAGAGGGAGCTGCCCTTCGAGACAAGACGCGCAGCGATCTCGCTCGACTCGGCGCGCTGCTCGAGGGTCACCCCGGCCTCCGCACCATCGTCGTCGCGCACACGGCAGTTGCCGCGGACGAAAAGAACAGCGCCGCATGGCTGGAAGCCGCCTCCTCGGCCCTCAGGAGTACGAATCGCGCAAACCCTGAGACCCGAAGTGCCCTCGGCGCTGAGCCACGGGTGGATCCTCGGGCGCGGAGCGCCCAAGCCGAGAACCGCCGACTCGAGGTCGTCCTCGTGACAGCGCGTTTCTGAGGACGATCACTTTCCAAAGCAGGGAGCGCCCCCGCGCGAGCGCGCCCTCGCCAGCGCTCGCGCGACCGAGTTCAAAGCGAAGCCGCTCTCAGGCGCGCTCGGCGTAGGGACTCTTCAGGACGATCGTCGCGTCCCGGCTCGGGCCGACGCTCACCAAATACATCGGGACCCCGACCTCTTCGGCGATGAAGTCGACGTAGCTTCGGACGGTCTCGGGGAGCTCGTCGAGGCTGCGCACGTTCTCGAGGTTCTCGGACCAGCCCGGGAAAGAGCGATAAACGGGCTCGACGAGCCCGGGGGTCGTGAGCAGGTCGATCGGGAGATCTGTGGTGCGGCCGTAGGGAGTGTCATAAGCGACACAGACCTGGATCGTGTCGAGGCCCGTCAAGACGTCGAGCTTCGTGAGGGCAAGACCGTCGATGCCGTTGACGCGCGCGGCATAGCGGAGGCCCGGCAAGTCGAGCCAGCCGGTGCGTCGCGGGCGGCGAGTAACTGAGCCGTACTCGTCTCCGACGTTCCTGAGGTGTTCACCGGTCCCGTCCTTCAGCTCCGTCGGGAACGGTCCCTCGCCCACGCGGGTCGTGTAAGCCTTGACGATACCAAGCACGGTGTCGATGCGGTTCGGACCGATGCCCGCACCGATCGCAGCGCCACCGGAAACAGCTGAGCTCGAGGTGACGTAGGGATAGGTCCCGTGGTCCACATCGAGCAGCGTGCCCTGCGCGCCTTCGAGCATCACGCGCTTGCCCGCGCGGATTGCGTCATCGGTGGCCTTCGAAGCGTTGCCGAGGAGCGGGACCAGGCGCTCAGCGAAGGGACGAACTTGTTCGACGATTTCTCGAGCGCTAGGGGTCGTTCCTCCGAGGGCTTCCATGGTCGCCCGCCACTGGCCGAGCGTGCTCTCGATCTTTGCCTCGAGGGCGGCCAAGTCCCGAAGGTCTCCGGCACGAATACCGGTGCGGCGGACCTTGTCCTCGTAGCAAGGGCCAATGCCCTTCTTGGTCGTGCCGATGGCGCGATCGCGCGGCGCTGAGCTCTCGCGTAGCGAGTCGATCTCGATATGGTAGGGAAGGATGATGTGAGCGCGGTCGCTCAGCAAGAGACGCTTCTCCACGTCAGTCTGGCCGCGCCGGATCAGCTCATCGATCTCTCCGACCAAGACGGCCGGATCGACGACCATGCCCTGCCCGAGGATACAGCGAGTACTCGGCCGCAAGATACCGCTCGGCAGGAGCCGAACCACGAGCTTCTCGGAGCCTACGACCAGCGTGTGACCCGCGTTCGGACCACCTGCGTAGCGCACCACAAAATCGGCGTGCTCAGTGTAGATGTCGACGATTTTGCCTTTGCCTTCATCGCCCCACTGGGCACCCACCACAACGACTGCGGACATGAATATTCTCCAAACTCAACGGACAGCACGGTCTTAACCGTGGAGCGCACCAAACGCAGGATCTCCTGCTCGAGAGCGGGCCACGATGAACTGGGCGACCTGCTCGAAAGTTCCACGGGCGACTTCCGCCTGTGTGCTTGTTCTATAGAGGACAACGCTCGCGCCGCCCGACATTTCGGCGACGAACGAGTAGTTGCCGAGACGGGCGTACTCGAGCGCATCGGCGCGGGAGGTCGCTCGGAACAGCGGCGCCGCCGGAATACCCTGGGCGCGGAGGGTCGCGAGCCCCTTTTGACCTTCGTCGTTCGTCGGCGCCTCGGCCGCTCCAAAGACGAGCACCCGAAGCCTTGGGGGGGGCTCCTTCCGCCCGAGCGAAACTGCCCAAGCGAGGTGGTCGATGTTCACCGCCGCGCCCGCGGCCGCTCGAGGAACCCCGAAGCGCGCATAGAGCTCATCATAACGGCCGCCCGAGGCTACCGCCTGTCCCGGGCCCTCGGCGAGTACCTGGAACATCATGCCCGTGTAATAGGGAACCGGACGAGTCTCCCCGAGATCGAAGACCACCCGGGGGCCGTCCTCCGCGCGCGCCACCCGCTCACCGAGCCTTGAAAGCTCCAAAACGAAAGGCAGCGCTGGAGCAAAACCAGGGAGCGCGCGAGCCCGCTCGATCACCTCGACGCCGCCCTGGAGCTCCGGAAGAGCCGCAAGCGTGCGCACGAGCTCGCGCTCGAGGCCGCCTCGCTCCGCGCGTGACGCCACCCGGGATTGATCCTTACGGGCCAAGTCGGCGAGAAGGGCGGCCCGGAGTTCACCCGAAACCCCCGAAAGGAGCCCGTGCGCGATCCCGCCATGGGCCAGGTCGACCACAAAGTCCTTGAGCCCTGCGGCGCGAACAGCGCCGAGGGTCGCAGAGATGACCTCGAGATCCGCCTCGAGTCCCTCGTCGCCCACAAGCTCAATGCCGCATTGAACGACCTCGATGTCGTGACGAGCGCGCTCGGGTCGGCGGCGCAGGACGTTGCCCAAATAAGAGAGGCGCAGCGGGCGCGGCGCGTCCGGCCAGCGGCTCGCGATGAGCCGGGCGACTTGAGGAGTCATGTCCGGACGCAGGGCGACAATGTGCCCGGTCTCGGGTTCGACAAAACGGAGCAAGAGCTCGGGACCCACGTGGCCGAGCCCCCTCGAGATGACGTCGAGGTACTCGAAGGCGGGCAAGCCGACCTCTTCGTAGCCATAAAGCGCAAAGGTCCTTGATACGGCTCGACCGAGGGCTCGCTCTTCAGAAATTTCCTCCTGGAGCGCATCCCGCATGCCGATAGGCAAACCCAGGCCCCGCGCTACGGGGGAAAATGGCTCTTCTTCGACCTCGATCGCGGCGCGGCCTGCCTGCTCTTGGTCGCTTCTAGGGCGAGGCTTCGTCAAAGCCGGCGGGGTTTATCAAGAACGGACCTGTGAGTCACCCGGATTCCGTTGTATTCGTTCCGGGCCATGACCGCCCCGCACGATAGCCAAGAATCGAGCCTGGACCTCCGCGAACGCGGCGCTCCCCGCGATGGAACTCCGCAATATCTCGACTCTCGGCTCTTCATGCAGCTGCTCGTCCTCGAGTTCCAGAGGCCGAGCGAAACAACTTCCACCGCCATTGGATCGGCCGTCGCGGACCGGGGCATGCCGGTGGTCGTCTACGAAGACGTGAACCACCCCGCGTCCTTCGGCGTCCTGACCTTCTCCCCCGACCCGGCCGACTTCGTCACGCGGCTGCGCCCGGCGCTGAACTCCCTCGGCTCCGCCAAGGACAGCGCGCCCCGGTATCGATCGAACCTCACGATGTTCGGACGCACCTACTCGACCGGCTACGAGCAAGATCTCGACTATTGGCTGCTCCGGCGTCCCGTCGAGACGGTCATGAACGATGCTTGGAACTTCGCGGTTTGGTATCCGCTGCGTCGAAGCGGCGCGTTCGAGAAACTGAGCGGGCAGGAAAAGGGCGCCATCTTGAGAGAACACGGTGAGATCGGGAAGCGTTATGGGGCCGCCGACTTGGCTCACGACGTACGGCTCGCGTGCCACGGTCTCGACGAAAACGATAACGAGTTCGTCATCGGTCTCATCGGGCGCGAGCTGCACCCGCTCTCTCACGTGGTCCAGACGATGCGCGGCACTCGTCAAACCTCCGAGTATATCTCGCAGATGGGCCCCTTCTTCGTCGGCCGCGCCGCCTTCCGCTCGCCGGGCAATCGCTGAAGCTCTCGTCCGTGCTCGGAGAAGTCGTCGTGCCCACCGGTGCTCGGGAATCTAGCGTTGCTTTCGTACTGAACGGCAACGCAGGAAGCGTCACGCCCGAGATCTGCTCACGCCTGGGACGCCTCTTTGGCGAGCGGGACGTCTTCGTCTCAAAGAGCCTCGAGGACGTCGGGCCCATCGCCGACCGCATCCTCCGTGACGAGTACGACACAGTGCTCGTCGGCGGTGGGGACGGAACCTTCACGGTCATGGTGACCGAGATCACTCGGCGCGCCCGCGAGCAAGACGTGGCCACGCCCCGCCTCGGAGTCCTCAAGCTCGGTACGGGCAACGCGATGGCCAAAGTTGCCGGCCCCGACCGCTCTCTGCGCGACATCTCCGACCACGAGCTCCTCGAGCTCGCACGCTCCCCGCTGACGCGGGAGATCAGGATGGTGGAGGTAGAAGGTTTCCTGACGCCCTTCGCTGGTCTCGGTGCGGACGCCGAGGTCTTGGCCGACTACATCGCTCTGAATCGACGCCTCCGGGGGACTCCTCTCAGCTCGATCGGCGTCGGTCTCGCCGGGTATTCCTTGGCAGCTTTGACCCGCTCCATCCCGAAGCAGATCGGCAAGGAAATGCCCTTCTTCCGCATCACGAACCTCGGCGGCCCCTGCCACCGAGTGGGAAAAGGAAAACAGATCATCGGTCGCCCCTTCGCCCACGGAGAGGTCATCTTCGAAGGCAAGGCGCGCATCGCGAGCTGTTCGACGATCCCTTATTACGGCTTCGGGCTCCGCATGTTCCCCTTCGCGGACATCGAGCCGGACCGCATGCATCTGCGCGTCTCGACCATGGGCTCTCTTGAGTTTGCCCAGAACATCGGGGCGATGTGGAACGGTTCTTTCGATGATCCGAGCACTCTCTTCGACTTCCTCGTCGAAGCCGTGAAAATCGAGTGTAACCCTGCCACCGAGCTCCAAATTGGCGGCGACGCTCAAGGCAAGCGGAGCGTGCTCGAGATGAAGATCAGCGATCAGCCTCTGCGTCTGGTCGCCCATGACGACTAGTCGCGGGCGAGAGCGCGCGTCGCTCAAGCTTCCGGCGCCGGCGACTCGGTCGCCGGCGCTTCAGACATTTCGGACGGGGGCCGGAGGCTCGCCCGGGGGAGATTCCCCTCGGATCCAGCCGCCGCGACCCCAGCCCCCGTCTCACCGGTTCGATCGAGCGCTGTCTTGAAGAAGATCGGGCCCAAGACCTCGTTGATGCCCACTGTGGCGACCACGAGCGATCGGAACTGGGGACCGAAGGACGGGAAGGCGCGCTCGACGATGATGCTGAGGCCGAGCGTGAGGCCGGCCTGACTGAGGAGCGAGGACCATCCCCAGCGCCTGAGAGTTGGCGTGTCTTTGGACCAACGGGAGGAGATGAGGTGACTCAAGATCGTCGCCAGCGCCCGGAAGGCCACAAGGGAGAGCGCGACCTGCCACATCGAGAACAAGAGCGGCAGATCGAGGTGCGCCCCCGCAGTTGCAAAGAACACTACGAAGACGATCGCTCCGGACTCTTCAATCGCGTGAAGCAGACGGTCGCCGTGGGGTGAAAGGTTCTGGACCACGAATCCCGCTGTCAGGAATGTGAGCAGCGGCTCGAGGTGCAGATATTGGACCGCCTCGGAGAAACCAAAGCCGAGCAGGACCAAGACGATCATCAGGTACGACCCGACAAACTGGAGGTACAGCGCGAGCACCAGACCCAGCGTCGTACCGACGCAGATGCTCCCGTAGATCTCGTGGCTGAGGCCACGGAAGGCCTCGAGCGAGATGGTCGCGCTGGGATCGATGAGCGGCCTGCCAATGACCATCGCCGCAGCCATGAGCAAGATCACGACGATGTCCGAGGACATCACGAATGCCAGGGAGAAGCGGGTGAGAGGTCCGTCTGCTCGCGTCTGGGACAAGATACCGAGGGTTGCTGACGGGCTTCGGCTGATCGCCAGCACGCCCCAAAAAAGAGCCACACCAAAGGCCGCCTGAGGCTCCAGCTCGTTCAAAAACGGCAGGTAAGGCTTCATGGCGTAGAAAACGAACGTCGAGACCGCGAGACCGACCGTCGACTGGACGATCGTCGCGCGCAGAAGGCTCTTGCGCACTTCGCGGAGCGTCGTGAGGCGAAGTTCGAGACCACCGGCCAGGGCGATCAAAGTCAGGGCGAGGCCATTGACCCGGCTCAGCTGGTCGACGGCCTGATGGTCGACCATGTGAAGAACGTGAGGTCCGGCGAGCACGCCGGCGGCGAGGTAACCGGTCAAGTGCGGCAGCCCCACCACATCGAGCACTTCGCTCAGCAGAACTCCGAGCAGGAGCAATAGACCGAGGGCCAGGGTGAGTCCGCCGGGAGCCGATGAGCTTTGCCCGACCTGGCTCGCCACCAACAGGACGGCGAGCACGATGATGAGAGAGAGCCCTTGGACGACTCGATGTCGCCAGCCACGTCCGCCGCCGCTCATACAGCTTCTTCCTCCGGCCGAGCCGCCGGTTCTTCGTCCTCCTGAGCGTCAGGCTCAGGTGCGGGTGCAGGATCAGACTCAGAGACGAGTGCCACTCGCCCGAGCGCCCTCGTCCCTAAGAGATCTCCGAGGATCAGGGCCACCGCTGCCATGGCAAAAGCAGAGCGGCCCACCATACCTTCATCCCAGAACAGGATGGTCAAACCGATCGCCAGGCTGCTTGCTCCCACGGGCAGAAACGAGAGAGCAAACACGTGAGCGCCTGCCGAGACGCTCCCCGCACCCGCTGTGAAGACGCGCCCCAGGGCATATTGGACAAGGCCCCGCAAGACCACCATGCAGCCCACAAAGAGCCAGGTCACGGACGGCATCTGCCAGGCGATGAACGCTCCCGCGAGGATCGTCACCGGCAAGACGAGGGGTCGCTCCGTCTTTTGGGTGAGGGCTCGCACCTTGGCAGCTTCAGGGGAGAGCGCGACGACGGTCGACCCGAGCACAAAAGCTGGTGGCAACAGCGGGAGATCGAAGCGCAAGCTCAGCCCCACGGTCATCAGCACGGCCCCGAGAAGGATCGGCCAGAGCTCCGCCCGGTGCAGAGAAGCACCGATGAGAGAAGCCACAGTCACCCCGAGCACGATGCCGGTGGCCACACCGAGCAGCGGCCACGACCAGGAAGGCAAACGGAACGCGGCCTCCGGTGGAACGAGAGATGGAATGGCCGCCAGCAGTCCGAGTCCCACCAAGTTGTGAGAGTTGCCGATTTCGGCGCGGTAGCGCGTCGCCGACGGTAGATCAGAGCTCGGGAAGTGCAGCTCACGCGTGCCCGAGAGGACGGAGGCCGCCGCGAGCGCGATCAAGAATCGCTCGTCCCCACTGAAGGCTCCGAGAAAGCCCGAGATGAAGAAAGCACAAGTGCCCATCACCGCCGCGGCCACAGAGGTCGCGAACACCGAGGCGAAGTAGCTCCGGGCGCGCACCGCCCCAGCCCCCAAGGCGCCGTGGGACAGACCGTGAACAGCCGCCATCCAGCCGAGCGCCATGAGCAAGAGCGGACGAAAAGAGTCGAGGGTCTCCCGGTCGACAAAACCGAGCATCGTCGGTCCCACCAGGGCGCCGATGACCAGAAACTCGCCGCCGGAGGAGAGATTCAGGGTGCGCTTCGAAGAAACGAGTCCCCCCAGGTAGGCAGCTACCAGCAGGGCGACGAGGAGCAGGACGGGATTCACCGCTCCCTCCCCCGCCTCACTCGTTCCCTGCGTTCCCTGCGATGCACCGGCGCCCGCGTCACGTGCCAGAGGCTCATCAGGTGCGGCACGCGGACGCTCATGTCCTCGTCGTCGATGAGCGTGATGTCGAACAAACCGACCTCGAGCACCCGCCCGGCGTGGCCGCCGTAGACGACAAAATCCCCGACCCGAATGTGCCGCGCGTAGACGAGTCGAATGCCAAGCGCACAAGAAGCCCAGAGCGGCGTGAGCGCGAGGGCCACGGCCCCGAGAGCCAAGACTCCGACCCGGGTCAGGAGCCCATCGTCTTTACCGGTCAGAAGTGGGACCACAAAAAGCATCGCCCCGAGGACGATGCCAAAAGCGACGAGCCTTCCGGTGACGCGCGCCGTCTCCGGTCGCGCCCAGTCGCTGTCGACCTCGCCCTTCTCGATGGCGGCGAAGTAGGCGAGCGCAAACCGCACAGCGATGAGCAGGACCACCGCGCCGATCAAGAACGCAACCAGGATCGGCACCTGGGCCCCGAGGCGCTCGAGGAACTCCGCCCCCGGCGAGAAGAGTCGCCCGGTCATGCGCTGCGCGAGCGCCCGCGTCGAGTCGAACAAGGAGAGCGTGAGGAGTCCCCAGGCGTACAGGATGCCGAAGCGCAAGAGCCACAGAGCCCCTTGTGTACCGATGCGGACCGCCTCACGGGCCGCGGCCGGGTGCATCAGCTCGACGGTGTGGATGCGGAGCGCTCCGATGCGGTCCCCCTGCGCGTCAACCCACTCATCGGCGCTCCTCGCCCAAGTTCGCACAGCCCGGAGGAGCAAGAGCGCGATGAGGCCAAGGAAGACCACACTCGAGATGCTGAGGACACGACGGGCGATGCGGGAGCGACGCTGTTCGCGCTCGAGCCCCGAGCGCACCTTCATGGCCACCTCGCTCACGTACGACTCGAGATCGGCGCGCCCTTCGGCGATCTGATCCTCCTCGGTCAGCTCCACGATGGTGGTCGAGCCGACTTGAAGCAGAGAGGACCCCGGCTTGCGGATGATCTTGATTTCCCCGGGCTCTTCCAGCACGAGCGCTTCGAGAGCCGCTTCTGCCGCGGCAGCGCGCTCCTTGGCCGTCTGTTTGCCGAGCGGGCGCTCGAGGGTGAAAACGACTTCGTCTCCGAGTCGGACAGCCGCGGGCTTCTCCGTGGCGAGCGCCACGCTCGCCCAGCACAAACTCACAAGCAGCACGAGCAGGGCCCAGACTGAGCGCCACCCCGGGACAGGTCCTTTCTCCTCCAACACCCTCATCACTGGTCTCGGGTCTCCAATTCTGTCGTCCAATCGGCTCCTTGCGGCGAGTGAACCGCAACCGCCCGAAGCTGGCAAACCTACATCCGGGGCCGATGGCCCGAGGCTCCCTCTCCCCACTCATTCATCGCCAAATCCGTGGGTGAAACGCCCTATCGCAAGTCAGTTGCATCAAGAGGACCCTTTTGTTACGGCCCGCATCCCTGTGCGCGGCGTCTTGCCTTTGACCCACCTCATCGCCTCACGCTCTGAAGGAGCGATGGCAGCCTTTTGCCTGGCCGCGCTCCTGAATGTGGCACCAAGCCTGGCCCAAGAGCCGAGCGCTGAGTCCGACGCTTCAGAAGGCCAAGAACGCCCCTCCGAGGCCGAGGAGCCGACCGAAGGCGCGCCGAAAGACGCGCCACCGTCGTCGAACGGGAACCCGCCCGCCACCGAAGCGGATGCTCCTGCTGCCGAAAAGCCCCCCGCCGTTCGGCTCCCGGAGGTCCTCGTCCAAAAGGAAGCGATCTATCCAGAGGGTCATATCCTCGACGCGGTCGAGGTCCACGTTGTCCTCGTGGTCGAGATCTCTGAGCAGGGAGACGTCACCGGCGCGCGCGTGCTCGCCTCCGGTGGTCGCGATTTCGACGAGGCGGCCCTCGAGGCGGTCCGTCAATGGAAGTTCGTCCCGGCCTACCGCGACGACAACCCCGTACGCTCCCAGATCCGCATTCCTTTCCATTTCATTCCCCCCGAGCTCTTGCTCGGCGGAGCGACCGAAGCTCACGGTCACGCTCACAAGCCCCAAGGCCCTGAGGTGGAGGGGGTCCCTGTCGAAGTTACCGTGGAAGGTGCCCGGGAGCTCCGGCCGAAAGCCCGAAGCACCGGAGATTTCGACCTCGGCCGCGACACCTTGCTCGCGGCTCCTCGCTCCGAAGGCGCCGAAATCCTTCGCTCCGTGCCGGGGCTCTATGTCGGGCGCGGCGAAGGCGCGAGCGTCGCGCACAACTACATGCTGCGCGGATTCGATAGCGAACACGGACAGGACATTGAGTTTCGCGTCGGTGGCGTGCCGATCAATCTTCCCTCCCACATCCATGGGCAGGGCTATTCCGACATGGACCTGCTCATCGCGGACGCGGTCTCCTCCTTATCGGTCCGGGAGGGAATCTACGATCCAGAACAAGGGGACTTCGCGATCGCTGGCACCATCGACGCCCGGCTCGGCGTTCCAGAAGCGGCGCGCGGGGTCACGCTTCGCTCGAGCTACGGCTCTTTTCACTCCTTCCGCCAGCTCGCCCTCTTTGCCCCGCAGGGTCAACGTGAGGAGAGCTTCGGCGCCGCCGAGTATCGAAGCACCGACGGCTTTGGTCAAAATCGGCGCGGCCAGAGCGCCCGGCTCAATCTTCAGCATCGCTTCGGCAAAGGCGAGCTGACCTTTCGAGCCATCGCCCTCATGAACGTCGCCCGCTCGAGCTCGGCGGGCGTGCTTCGACGAGACGATATCGACAGCGGCGCCGTTTGTTTTCTCTGCGTCTACGATGAAGCGACAGCGCGCGCTCAGGGTGGTCAAACGGGCCGCTTTCTGGCGGGGTTGTTCGCCGACTATCTCGGAGAAGACGGAGCGAATGGTGAGGCGGGAGTCTGGCTCGGCTATGACACCTTCAGGCTGCAGGGGAACTTCACAGGTTTCCTCGAGCGTTCTTCGCTCCTCGATCGAACCAGTGGACGCGGCGACCTTTTCGAGCAGGAAAATCAGACGCTCTCCTTCGGTCTGAAAGGCCGCTACCGGACGGCGAAGGCGGAGCTCACCCCGTGGGCAAAGGCATCGATCGAGGTCGGGCTCACCGGGCGCGTCGACACCATCGACCAATCCCAGAACCTGATCGATGCCGCCTCGAACAATCAGATCTGGGACAAGCGCCTCGACGCGACCATCCGCGCCGCGGACGCGGGCCTATTCGGAGACCTGAACGTCGATTTGACCCGCTTTGTCACAGCGCGCGTCGGCCTGCGCGGTGACCTGCTCGGCTACTCGGTCGACGACCGGCTCCATCAGGTCGCCGAGCGCTCTCGCCCCGAAGACGCGAGCATTCCTGGCTACCGCCGCTCCGCAGCAGGGATGGCAGCCGGTCCCCGAACCAGCCTCACCTTCCGATTCACTCCCGCTCTCGAAGTCATGGCCGCTTACGGCCAAGGCTACCGTTCTCCCGCAGGCCGGATGCTCGAGGACGGCGAAGAGGCCCCTTTCACCAAGGTCCACTCCACGGACATCGGCGTTCGCTACAGAAGCGACGACGTCTTCGAAGCGGCGCTCGGCGGCTTCTACACGACGCTCTCGAACGACCTAGCCTTCGATCCGAGCGAAGGACGCCTCGAAGCAACAGGACCGACGTCGCGAGCCGGCGCGACTCTCTATATCCTCGCGCGTCCTGTCGAGTGGTCTTTGCTCTCCTTATCCTCGACGTTTGTGGACGCTCGCCTCACAGACCCTCCGCCTCCCACAGCGGAGGAACCGATCTCTCCGCTCACCTCTGGCGCGCGCGTCCCCTTCGTACCGCCCCTCGTGGTCCGCCTCGATGCTTCAGTGAAAAAAGAGCTGCTGAGGCGCCTGGGTCCGAACGCACTCGTTGGGCGCGCCGGGCTCGGCTTCTCGTTTCTCTCACCGCGACCTCTTCCTTACGGAGCTTCTTCGGAAGCCGTGTCGCTCCTCGACGCAACCTTGGGGCTGCTCTGGGGGCCGCTCGATTTGAGCCTCGACGCCTTTAATCTCTTCGACGTGCGCTACGGTGCCGTGGAATATTCCTACGCTTCTGACTGGTCGCCGAACGACGGCGTCCGCTCTCGTCTCCCCGCGCGCCATCTCGCGGCGGGCGCTCCTCTCTCCCTGATGGTCAACTTGGGCATCCGACTATGAGACGCGCACTGCCATTGCTTCTCGTCGCCTTCGGCTGCAGCGATCCGGGCCCCCGCCCGGTCCAAGTCCCGCTCACCCTCTCGGGAGACGCCGCGTCGAGCGAGATCGAAACAGCCACAGGTGCCCTCCTTCGACTCGACCAGGGCCAGCTCGCCTTCGGCCCGCTCTACTTTTGCCCAAGCCCAAGCGGCGCTGAGTCCTGTGACGTGGCCCGTCTCGAGTGGCTCGGAAGCTCCGTCGTCGATCTACTCGACGACAGCCCTCGGCGCGCCGGAACTCTCCACGGGTCGAGCGGAGCAGTCGCCTCTTACTTGTGTGATCTCGGCATCAGCTCACAACTCACGAGCGACGAGCCCTTCGTCCTCGAGGCGGCCGCAGAGCTCGGGGAAAACTCGCTCCTTTTGCGCGGCACCGTGGAGTTCGACGCAAGAAGCTTACCTTGGTCCGCCTCCCTGCCCCTCGCCCAAACTGAGGCCACCGTTTCAGGCACACCGCTCATCCAAAGTCCCCAGAGCCAACGCTTCTCCGAGGAAGTCACGACGGACCTCTCTGAAGTGAACGTGCGCTTCTCTGCGGCCCGCTGGCTCGCGTCCGTCGATTTCTCTCCTTACTTCGCCGAAGAGCCCTGCTCGCCGGACGCCGTCGTATGCCGGGGAGACTTGATGGTCGTCTGTCCCGAAGACGAAGGGCCCGAAGAGATCACTGATTGTCTGGCTCAAGACCAGGTGTGTGTGCCGGGGCTGGGTTGCCAAGATGAGCTCAGGCTGGAGGGCGCCGCCCTGCGCACCCTCAAGTCCAACATTCTTTCGAACTTCGGTCCGCTGATTTCTTTCGAGCGGCGCTCGAACTGAAGTGCAGCTGGCGACAGCTGCTCAACCGACCGCGCGCGCCGCGCGCGCCCGCGACCAGGGCCCGTATTCGATGGCAGCAGCGATGAGCGCGTTCAAGAGAACGAACCCCACAAATCCCACATAAAAGAAGAACGTCACCGCGGCCCCCTCACGAACGACCACGTTCGGATCCACGTAGAGTCCCATGCCTGCGTAGAGGGCAAGCTGGATCGCTCCGAAGAACCCGGGGGCATTGGGGAGAGCAAACCCCAGCGCCAAGACTCCCGTCACGGTCATCGACTCGATAAAGCTGAGCTCAAATCCGACAGCGCGAGCGCCCCAGACCAGGGCGAGTCCGTGGGTTGCGACGTGGAGCCACGAAAGGAAGAGGTAAGGCAGGGCAAGCCCCGGCTTCGGTAGGAACCTCGCCCCCTCCACCAAACGCGCGGACATGTGAGCCAGCACCTCGCCCCAGCGAGCATTCAAGCGGCCCACGGTCAAATGGATGAAACGCTCGACCCACTTTTGTTTCCAGAGCAAGAGCGCCATGACGAGCAGTGCTCCGCCAAAGAGGACCGTCGCTGCCTGGGCCGCCTTCGGCACAAGGGCGACGGGCACCGCCAAGTTCCCGATGCGGTCAGGGAGCGGCTCCTGGGGCCGAGCGATCGCTAACCCAGCCAAGAGCGTGAAGCCAAACAGTACGCCATCCACAAGACGTTCCGCTGCGACCGTCCCGGTGATGTTCCAGCCAGAGACCTTCCCTTTTTCGCGCAGGAGCGCAGGCCGTGAGAACTCACCCAGCCGGAGCGGAAGGATCAGGATCAGCGCTCCGGCGATCGAGCCGATATTGAGGATCTTCCCGAACGAAATTTGAGCGAGAGGCGCGACGAGGAAGTGGTAGCGGGCGTACTTGAGGAGGATGCTGAGCTCGAGGCTGAGCGCAGCAAGGAGAAGCCACGAGATATTCAAACGATCGAGCGCGCCCGGGGGCGGGAGCAGCGGGAGCGAACCGGCGCGAAAGATCGCCACAAACGCCCCCAAGAGGACCAGCGACATCCCGGAAATCCGGGCGATACGGGCAGGCGACCAGGATTTGTTCGGAGGGTCCGGTTCCATGAGCAGCGTCGTTCCTAAGCAGGCGCCGCCAACAAGTCGCGCAGCAGGCCCGAGACGCGCAGCCCCTTGCACAGAAAAGGGCCACACGCGCTCCCATGGATACGCGCCAAAAGCCCTAGACGCCAGACCCTGCTTATGATTGAAAGACTGAGCTCATTGTGCCCGTTTGGGCGTGTGCGCCCGGGGTGAGACCGACCACCTTCCTGTCACGCGGTTCTCCCATGGGACCTTCCAATCCCCACCCTGAGTCCGACTAGACCTCCAGCAGTCCCATGACCGACACCTCTACCGCACTGCCGATCCGTGGCCGCCCGACGCTCCTTGGCCATTTGTCGATCGCTCGCATCGACCACTGGTTCAAGAACGTCTTCATGATTCCGGGTGGGATCGCGGCCTACGCGCTCGATCCGGAACATATCGCCGACAATCTCGGTTTCCGCATCGTCGTCGGCCTTTTGTCGATCTGTCTCGTCGCTTCGAGCAACTACACGATCAATGAGGTGCTCGATGCGCCGCACGATCTGTCTCATCCGACGAAGAGGCTCAGGCCAGTCCCCTCAGGACGCGTCAGCATTCCTCTCGCCTACGTGCAGTGGTTGCTCTTGATGGTCGTCGGCATCGCCCTCGGCTGGATGATCTCACTCCCCTTCGCCATCACAGCCTTCGTTCTTTGGGTGATGGGCTGCGTGTACAATATCCGCCCCATCCGCAGCAAAGACGTCCCCTATCTCGATGTGCTTTCGGAGGCGGTGAACAACCCGCTCCGTATGCTCGCTGGTTGGTTCATCGTCGGCACAGCTTCCGTCGCTCCCGGCTCGTTGCTCCTCAGCTACTGGATGGTCGGCTGTTACTTCATGGCCATGAAGCGCTTCGCCGAGTACCGCCAGATCGCCGATCCCGCCCGAGCGGGCGCCTACCGGAAGTCCTTCAAGCACTACACCGAAGAGAGGCTCCTCGTTTCGATCATGTTCTACGGCTCGTCGGCGATGCTCTTTCTCGGAGCGTTCGTCATGCGTTACCGGCTCGAGGAGATCTTGGCCTTCCCGCTCGTAGCGCTGGTGATGGCCATTTATCTCTGGCTCGCCTTCAAGCCCGATTCGGCCGTGCAACGCCCCGAAGGCCTCTACAAGGAGCCGGTGCTCATGGCCGCGGTCGTCGCTTGCAGTATCGTGGGGATCGTTTTCTTGTTCGTAGATCTCCCCTGGCTCGCGGACTGGATCGTCCCCACCGCGCCGACCCGCGGTGTGGACTCAGCCCTACAATAAAGATCCGATCGGCCTAGGAGCGGAAGCGTTTTCTCCGCTCCGCCCGGCGGGTCCCGTGTTGCCAGACAGATCCCCCAGGATAGGGTGGGCCGAGGGTTTTTGGTGCGAATCCGTTGGGCATGGCTCTGCCTCCTCGTCACTCCGGTCGGCTGCGGCACGCGGTCGGCTCTGCTCTGGGATACTGGCGAGTCCGCTCCCGCCGAGAGCGGAGGCGCTCCCTCTGAGCCCAGCGCGGGAGGCCTCGCTGGCCCCGCCATGGGGGGCTCAGTCACCGGGGGATCGGCGGCGGGAGGCTCCGGTGGCGATGGCAGTGTGCCGGCCGGTGGATCCTTCGGGACCGGAGGGAGCATGTCTGGCAGCGGCGGCGCCCCGAGCTGCGTCGAGGAAGGGACCTGTCCCGTCGAGGTTCGTGCTCCGAACGCGGATCCGGGAGACCAATTCGGGTTCAGCGTGGCCCTCTCTGGCGACACTCTGGCGGTGGGGGCCTCCTGGGAAGCGGGGAGAGGAAGCCTCGATCCCGACGACAACAGCGTCAGCGAAAGCGGAGCCGTTTATGTTTTCGTGCGCCGCGGAGATGAGTGGGTCGAGCAGGCTTATCTCAAGGCCTCCAACCCCGACCCCGGTGACTGGTTCGGGCGCCGGATCGCTCTCGATGGGGACACGCTGGTCGTCGGCGCCTACGGGGAAGACTCCGGCAGCGAGGACCCTTCGGACAACTCTGTGACCGATGCCGGCGCAGCTTATGTCTTCGTGCGCCGCGGCGAACAGTGGGTTCAGGAGGCTTACCTCAAGAGTCGAGATCCCTCGCCGACCGCCTGGTTCGGACGACGTGTCGCCGTATCGGGAAACCGCATCGCCGTCGGCGCCTATGGGGACGATCGGGCGGGGCAAAACACGGGCTCCGTGGTCGTCTTCGAACGAACCGATGGAGAGTGGAAAGAAGCGGCCGAATTGCTCTCCACCCCTCTCAACAGTGGCGCCCAGTTCGGCTCCAGCGTCGCGTTCGTCGGCGATTCTCTCTTCATCGCCGCCATCGGCGAGTCCAGCGGCAATGGGGATCCCTTCGACACTTCCGCTCGCGCGGCGGGCGCCGTCTATGAGTTCCGGCGCACGGAGACAGGTTACACACAAACCGCTTACATCAAAGCAAGTGATCCAGATGCCGGAGATTGGTTCGGGGTGAGCCTTGCGGCAGACGAGCGTTTTCTGGTCGTTGGAGCCTACGGGGAAGATTCGTCTCCTCGGGGGCCCCGGCCAGGCCCCGGACCGCTTGTCCGAGGTTCGGGGGCCGCGTACGTCTTCGAGCGCCAAGGGGATGCTTTCATCGAGATCCAGAAGCTGAAGGCGCGCGACGCCGATCCTGGGGACAACTTCGGCAGCAGCGTCACGCTCGCCGAAGGTCGCATCGCCGTCGGGGCATTTGGCGATGACAGCGCGCACCCCCAGCGTCCAAGAGACAACTCCGCACCGAACTCCGGGACAACCTACCTCTTCGAACAACGGAGAGACGGGAGGTTCGTTGAAGTGAAGCGCCTCAAGGCCCCCGAGGCGAGCGCGGGGGACCGCTTCGGCTGGGCCATTGCCTCGACCCCCACGACCCTTGTTGTTGGCGCTTACGGCACGGGGAGCTCTGCCGAAGACCCGAACTCCGGGCTGGGCACCGTCCACATCTTCCCCTGGTAACGGACGAGTTCCCGCGGCGCCCTTGACGCCCTCTCGAACCTCCATCAAGGAGCGAGCGCTGCGAGGTCCCCGTGCAGATCGCCTTCGTCCTCTTCGTTCTGTTTGGCTCGGTCGCTCTGTTCGTGAGCGACCGCTACCGCATGGACCTCGTCGGCTTCTCGGCGCTCACGCTCCTTCTCTTGGGAGGAGTCTTGACCGTTCCGGAAGCGCTCGCGGGCTTTTCGGATCCAAGTGTGCACATGATCGGTGGCCTCTTCATCGTCGGTGCAGCCGTGTTCGAGACAGGCCTCGCCGAGCGCTTCGGCAATCTCATCGAGCGTTTCGGGGGCGAGAGCCAGACGCGGCTACTCCTCTCGATTCTCGTCGCGACGTCGTGCCTCTCGGCGTTCTTGAGCTCAACGGGCACCGTCGCCCTGATGGTGCCTGTGGTCCTGACCCTCGCGCGGCGAGCTCAGGTCAGTCCTTCGAAGCTCCTGATCCCTCTTGCCTACGCCACCCTGCTCGGAGGCTTGCTCACGCTCATCGCAACAGCGCCGAACCTGGTCGTCTCGGCCGCCCTGCAGAGCGCAGGCTATCGCCCCTTCTCCTTCTTCGACTTCACAGGTCCGGGTCTGATCCTCGTCGCCGCGGGCATCGCCTTCTTGGTCACTCTCGGGCCCAAGCTCCTGCCCGACCGGGCGCCGCTCGGAGAAAATGTCGACAGAATGCCGAGCGCTCGGGAGCTGTGGCAGCGCTACGGACTGGCTGGCTGGATCCTCGAGGTGCGCGTCGAACCCGATTCGCCGCTCATCGGGAAGAGTATCAGGGACAGCGCCGTACGATCTCGATTTGGGGTCGTGATCATGGCCGTCCGGAGCCCGGACGAAGAGGAGGTGAACCCCGAGCGCCCGCTCCCGGAGCGGATCCTCGGCCCGGGAGATATCCTCACGATCAAAGGCGCGCCGTCGTCGATGGCCGCCTTCTGTGGCGAGACCCATCTCACCGAGATCGCAGAGCCCGAGAGCCTGCCCAAGGGAACCGTGGTGGCAGAGCTGTTGATCCCGCCCGGCTCTCACCTCGTCGGCAAGACCATTCGGGACAGCCGCCTTCGCAGCCGATTCGGTGTGACGATCGTGGCAGTGTTCCGCACGCGAGAAGTGCTGCGTGATTCGGTGGCACTCACGACGACCCAGGTAGGCGACCTCTTGCTCGCCCTCGGCAGCGCCACCTCCCTCGCCCAACTGCGCGATGAGCTCTCGGATGTTCTCGTCGTCACCGAGAGCGAGGCCCTCAACAAGGGCCGTTTCCGTCGCCACCGCGCTCCTCACGCCCTTGTCGTGGTCTTGGCCATGCTGCTCGGATTCGCCTTCGAGTGGACGGCCCCCGTCACCGTCGTCCTCGCCGCTGCGCTCGGCATGCTCGTTTTCGGATGCCTCGACGCCAAATCCGCCGAACGCTCAGTGAACTGGGAGAGTCTGCTCCTGATTGCGACATTTCTCCCGATGACGACAGCTCTGACGAAGGTTGGGGTCATCGACCTCGTCGTAAGCGGCATCGCAACGGTGACCGGAGGCGCCGGGCCCTACGTGGTCATGGCTGCGCTCTTCTGGCTCACCGTCCTTTGCGGAGTCTTCATCTCGAACACCGCAACAGCGGTGCTCGTGGCCCCGATCGCGATTCAAGTCGCAGGGAACCTTCACATCGAGCCCCATCCCCTGCTCATGGCGGTGGCCATCGCCTGCTCTTCCGCCTTTTTGACCCCGGTGAGCTCGCCGGTCAATCTCTTGGTCGCCAACCCCGGCTCCTACCGCTTCGGGGACTTCGGACGCATCGGGGCGCCCCTATTGTTGGTGGTTTTCGCGATCACGCTCCTGATCGTGCCGCTGTTCTTCCCCTTCTGAAGAAGCGGACGCGAGTATAGGTTCGGAGCCGCCCTCGCCTCTCGCGCAGCGTCGCTGTCAGTGAGAGGAGCCTCACCAATGGAGCTTCGTGCGAAGCTCCTCGGTCAGCACCGTGGCCATCGAGGCGTGCTTCTTCGTATTCGGATGCCAGTCGCAACCGAGCTCCCCCGTACCCTGCGCCGCGTATTCGAGGAAGCCGACGTTGTCGTCGCCCATGCTCGTCATCGACTCGAGCGCGTTCTGTAAATAGGCGCGAGCCTTGTTCAGATCTTCTCCGTTCAGCATCGGCCCCAACGTGACGAGCAAATAAGCCTCCGGATGTCGGTCGCGCAGATCCGCGAGGAAGCGGAAATACTCGTCTTCGAAGGCGATCCCCGGATCTCCTTTGGCGAAATCATTCGTCCCGAGATTCACCACCACCACGTCCGGCTCCCGCACGAAGTCCCAGCTCGTGGTCGGATCCATGGTCAGCGTTCGCTCATAAGAGATCGGCAAGAGGTCCGAGGTCCCGCCGTCGTAGTTTCGAATGATGCCGTGACCTGAAATCGCAATCGTCGAGAGCTCGGCGTCGAGCTCCCGAGCCGCCACTGCGCCGTAACTCACGAAATGGCTCTCGGTATCGAAGGAGAAGGGACAGGACTGGTCGGCGCCGAGGTTCCCGTAGCCGCAGGTGATCGAGTCCCCCACGATCTCGATGAGTCGGTTCGGGAGCTCCGGTGGGTCGAGCAGCTCTCCTTCAAGCACCTGGATCTCCGAGATAGCCGTCGTTCCGTACTGTCCCTCGGTCTCTCGATGCAAAAGCAGTGTGTGCTCTCCCGCTCCGAGGCCCTCCGCAAGAGCGATCGTCGCCTCCCCTTGCGCTGCGGTGACGGAGCGCGGCTCCTCGTGATCCACGACCACTTGAAACATGACGGGCTGCTCGTTCGACCACTTCACCCGGAGGCCCGTCCCTGAAAAGCGCGCCAGGAATCCCGTCCCCGACCAGGTGAAGCGCGGCCGAGTCGGCTCGCTCCCGTCGACCCTCCCGACGAACCGAACTCCCAGATACACAGGGCCCGGCTCCTTCTGCTCGCCCGCGGCGCCGCCCGTCCCCGGAGAGCTTCCCCCCACCGACGCCGCGCCCCCGCTGCCCGTCGCCGCACCACTTCCCGACTGCGACCCGCCGCTCCCCTGCGCGGATCCGCCTCCGCTTGCGGAGCCGCCGGTCGCCGGGTTGCCTGGCGCACCTCCTGCTGGGCTGCCGGCGCCTCCGCTCGCCGCGCCGCCGCCGGTCGCCGGGCTTCCTCCGCTCTGGGTGCCGCTGTCGATTCTTCCTGAGTCGGATGATTCCGCACAAGAGGAGGCAAAGGCGAGAGCGACACAGCCGAGCAGGAGCGCGGGGTGGCAGAGAATCATGTGATTTTCCTAACACGACCCAGCCAAGGAGAGTAGCGAGCCAAGAACCTGCGAAAAATCGCCCCCAGGGCGGTCGGCTTGGCGCGATCTCTGCAGAGCGGGAGGCCATGAAGCCCCCGCTCCTGCGTGCCGACGCGCCCTCGTATCCGTCCCTTTTCGGCCGCTACACAGCGGTCTTCGCCGATCACGATGCGCTCCACAAAGTCCTTCAGCAGCTGCGCGAGATGAGTCGTATCGGAGCGAGCGGAAAGGAATTTCCTCCTGAGCTCCGGCCGGATGTGCTCCTGTTCCACTTCGAAGAAGTCCTCACGGAACATTTCGCGCGAGAGGAATCGGTCCAGTACTTCGGAACCCTGGAAGCGGCTTCCCCCGCCCTTGCTCAAACCATCGCTCAGCTCCGCGCCGACCATGAGGCCCTTCTCCACGCTACCAGTCGTCTCATCGCGCTGAGCAAAGATGAAGCACGCTTCTACGGCCTATCAGCCGCCACCCTGGGCCTCCTCGAGTGGCTGGAGCGCCATGAGCGAGAGGAAAATCGTCTGATGACCGACTTCCTCTCTGGACGGCCTCCCGAGGACGACGACTTGGACTCGGGAGAGTCCTTCTAGACGCAGTTCTTGCGCCTCTCAGGAGGAGAGGCGCAGTTCCCGCGCTTTCGTAGCCCTTGGGTCTGTGCACAAAGCGCTTCGACCGCCGCGCCGGGGGCGCGGCCGAGCCTTTTCTGACAAGGGCTCGCTTCTGCCTCCCTTGTCCCACATGGACAAACGACGACCTGGCCCGGTCCCTGCATCACCCCTGAATGAAACTACTCACAAGGAGGCGAAAATGGAGAAAAAACCGTTCACAGATCAGCGTCGAGTTCTTTGGCTCGTGGGAGGCGTGATTCTCCTTGGAGGCATCCTTGCCTGGGGCCTGTTTGCTCCCGCAACCAGTGAGCTCCCTGGGAGCGGCGGACCGGACGTGCAATTGCCGAGCATGTCCAACGTCCCGGGACAGGGCGCTCCAAAGATGGAAATCGAGACGCCAGAAGAGCGCTGATCGAGCTCGAGCGACAGCGAAGGACGCGCAGCGCTCACTCTTCGGCTTCGTCCGACTCGTCCTCTTCCTCGCCGTGCGTCAGGGGCAAGGGTTCGCGCGTCGCGTCTTCGGTATTCGACTCATCCGTTCCCCCAGCGAACTCCACGTTCCCGGACGTTTCGATGAACGGTCCGCCCTTCTCTTCATCGACGGGCGCGTCGAGATCTTCCGTCAGCGCATCCTCGCCGCTCGTCATCGAAGCGATAGCAGTCTCCGCGAGCTCCTCGGCGAAGTCGTCCTCGACGCGCTCAGCTTCGACAAAGGCACGCCCTTGACCGTTCCGGGAGGAGCCTGAAAGCGCCAACAGGCGTTCGGCGTGCTCGGGATCAATGTGCCCAGGGCGATCGTACCGAGCGCGCGAAGCCGCTCCGGACGCGGTGACGGCGGGATTCGAGCTCGGCTTCTTTTCCATGATCTCTCACAGTCTACCCGCTCTGCCGAAAAAGGAGATACGTAAAATTTCAGGGACGACTGGCCCTTCATCCAAAAAGAGCCGGTCGTCCCCGAATGCCGCAGGCTCAGAACTGCTTGAAGAAATCCCAGATCGTCTCGCCGGAGTTCGGTGCGACCATGTGGCCCCCTTTGTACTCACACCAAGTCACCGGATACCCTTCGTCACATCCGTCGTAGGTCTTGCATTCGCAGGGCTGGTACTGGTTCCCTGCAAGCTGGCACCAGTTCGAGTCGGACGCCTTCGCCATGCCGCACCCGTTGCGAGACACGAACACGTCCCGGGCTTTTTGGCCGCCATCGAGGGTCACAACGTTGTCGTCGACACCGTGGAAGCCCATGTAAGCCACAGGTTTCGTTCCATTCGCGCAGCCCGCCACCGAGGAATTGCCCGCCATGGGAGCGACAGCTCGGGCCAGTCCCGAACAAGCGACAGCGTTCGACATCATCCCGCCAAAGCTAAAGCCGGTCGAGAAGATGCGATTGTGATCGAAGCACAATTCGCTATCAAACCGCTCGAGCATCGCCTCCAAGAACTGGATATCTTTCCCGTTTTCGTTGCCCCAGCCCTTACCCATCCCACCAAAGTCGGTCCCGTCGGGAGAGACCAGGATCGCCTCTCCAGCCGAAGCACCTCGCAGGCCGTAGTACCCGGTCGGGCCATTGCCCGCGACCTGTTGAGCGGACCCTCCCCAGGGGTGCCAGGTGAAGACGAGCCTATACTTCTTGTTGTTGTCGTAGTTGTCGGGGAGCGCGAGGATGTAGTTGCGCATCTGCCCGCCGACCGAAATCGAGGCTTGTCCCGCCATGGGCGGTGCCTTGCCGCAGCCCTGACTCGCCTTGACCTCGTCGTCGCCTCCGCTCGGACTGCCGCCGCTCCCGCCGGGGTCCGTCCCGCCACCTCCCGCTCCGGGGATCCCTGCTCCGCCCGCTCCTGGGGGGAAACCGGGACCCATCCCGCCAGCGCCGAATGCACCGCCGACCCCCGGACCACCGGCACCACCAGGGTTTGAGTCTCCTCCAGTCCCGGGACCACCCGGTCCAGGACCGGGCGCACCGCCAGCCCCAGGACCGAGCGTACCACCAGCCCCAGGACCGAGCGTACCACCAGCCCCAGGACCGAGCGTACCACCAGCCCCAGGACCGGGCGCACCGCCGCTGCCCGGCTCAGCTCCATTGCCTGGTGCGCCGCCCGCGGGGCCGTTCACCGCGCCTCCCGTCGGCACGCCGCCGCCATCGCCCGCTTCGCTACAACCGGGCGCCATCGCCAGCGAGAACATCAAGAGGGACGCGGAAGGGAGAAGTTTCTTGGCTCTCATATGCATCACAGTCATGGCTATCCTCTTTCGGTGCGCGCAAACGATCGCGTGCTCATTCCGATATCTTTAGTAACTGGAATCCAGCCATAAACCTGGGGACAATTTTGCCCCCTCACACCTCCCCCGCTGTCCGGATCGGCCGGGCCACGGCGCGCTTCTTGTCCTGTTATAAGATTATAACACAGCAGAAACAACTGCTGCAGGCGCGACCCCGATCCACTTCGCGCCTCGGGCGAAAAATGAAAACGAGGCCGACTCTCGCCGGCCTCGCCATTTCGAAACACCCGCAGATCTCGCTACGGGAGCCCCCTCCTACGGGAGCCCAGAGCTCACTGGAGCGTGACGTCCATGTCCCAATCGATGAAGAGGTCTTTCCATTCACTGACCGGGACCTGAACACGAGAGTCCTGGATGATGATCTTGCCGGTGTCGGCGTTCATGTTGCCGTCGAGGGCGCGCTTGAACATCTCAGCGGCGATGCCGGTGTCCCCAACGCTGCAATGGTTTCCGTTATAGACCTCGAAGGAGTGATTCTTCTCGACGCCGAGGGCCTTGTACACGGAGTGAGCTGCCCAGGAGGCGAGCGCTTCACTGGTCCCCGCCAAGTGACACCAGGAGCCTGAGCCGTTCGCGTTGGTGAAGTGGACCAAGTATCGAGGAGCGATCGTGGCGAGCAGCATGTGCTGATCGAAGGGAAGGTTATTCACCTTGGCGTGGTTATTTCGGAAGTACTGCGCTGCGCCGGTCACCCAAGGACCACAGATTCCGTTGTTCTCGAGGTTGTCGATGCCTTGAGGTTTGTCACTGCAGTTCCAGCGCGATCCCCCTGCGCCATGACGGAACCACTCGGTCATCCGCCAGCTGGTGCCGCCGCCGCCGCCCGATTCGACGATGACCACGATGGGCGCTCGACTGAAGACGCCTGCGAGGAACGCTCCTTTGCCGCAGCCGGAACATCCAGAGACGGCGATCGTCTTCGGATCGTGACCGCTGTCAGGATTCTTTTCGAGCACGTCCATCACGCGGTTGATCATCCAACCGTTAGCGATGTTCGGGTTGATCTCGGAGAGACCGTAGAGGTTGCGGATCTTCGCGTCATTGCCGGACCCGAGGGAGAGCGTCTTGCCTTGGGGCAAAATCCCCATGGAGAGGTTCAGGTTGATGGACTTGCCGGACCCGGTGATCGTCGCGGAGAAGTTCTCCGACTTGGCTCCGACCTTACAGGTGATAGAAACATTGCCATCCCGGACAGACCCGCTGACCTCGTCACAGTCGCCGGGGATCGGTCCGTAGAGATACTTCGCCGCCATCGCCAAGATCTCCTTGCGACGACACTCCCACTGAGCCTTCGTGGTGACCTTCGTGCCGTTGTAGAAGGTGAAGGGATCGGGAAGCTTCATGCCGAGGTCCGGAAGCGCCGACGCCTCCGGGAGCTCGGGCAACTCGCACTCGAAGTCTTCTCCACCTCCGCCGCCGGAGCCGGTCGGTTCTCCGCCCGTGCCCGACGCGCCACCGCTGGCATGGGCTCCGCCACTGCCCGGCGCTGCGCCCAGGCCACCACCTGGGTCCATCCCTCCGCTCGCCACAGGAGCACCCCCTGCGTTGTCTCCGCCGGACGCTGCCCCTCCTGTGGCGGCCGCAGGTGCGCCGCCGACCGCAGTTTGGCCCCCGGCGCCGGGAGCTGAGCCTCCCGCTGCTGGGACATCCCCGCCACTGCCAGCGAGGTCCGTGGTAGCCCCGGAACAGCCTGTGAAATGAAGGATGGCGAGAAGTGGGATCGCTACAGCGAGAAGAGGACGCGTGGTTCTGGACATAGGGGATTCGATGCCTCTGAGAAGGTGGGGCGTCCGTCGAAGCTCATTTTCGAGCGCGGAATCGCTGAACATCTCTTATCAGGCATCGCTCACACTTTCTTTCGCCTGTTTCCGCGATCTTAAGCCTCCACATTTGTCAAAATTCGCGTTGTGACCGCTCACTTCCACGTTGCGCTCAAATTTGCGCCCCGAACGCTTTGCGCCACACTAGAAAATACTGCTGTGCCTGCACACCCGAGCTGCCACTCCCTCCCAGGCATCTCGAGCGGCGGCGAGAGACAAAGTCGCCCGTCTGATTCGACAGCGACGGCTCCGGCGCTCTTCGTTGTGATGCATTAGTTATCACCCACATCCTCGCCGCACGCACCCGCGCACGCCACCGCCGCACGCACCCGCGCACGCACCCGCGCACGCACCCGCGCACCCGCGCACGCACCCGCGCACCCGCGCACGCACCCGCGCACGCACCCGCGCACGCACCCGCGCACCCGCGCACCCGCGCACGCCACCGCCGCACGCACCCGCCGCACGCACCCGCGCACCTGCGCATGCACCCGCCCAACGAGGAGACAGCTCAACATCGCGCGCGCAGCAGTTCAACAAACCTCGTGTCGCCAAAGGAAAGTGCATTGGCTCTCGGTTCAAATTTCAAGAGCCCTTCGCATCACTCATTTACCGATCACACGAGGCGCCGTAGCCCCCCACGCCGATCGTCACTTCTCCACGAAGCTTGTTGAGCTGACGCCGGCAGATTGCCGACCGTCTCTGAAAGGGAACCATGCAAAAGAACTACACTCGTCCGCTCACCGTCCTCGCCGCATCGCTTTCAACGCTCGTCGTCTCCTGCACCGGTGACCCCATCGTCCAAGGAAAGGACGGCAAGGATGCGCCGTCTCTCTTGACGCGTTCTTCCTCCACGGAGGCATCGGAAGACTGCCCTTCGGGTGGCACTCGCCTGGAGGTCGGGCCCGATCGAAACGAAAATGGAACGCTCGATGACAGCGAGGTCGCGGACGTCATCCACCTGTGCAACGGCGACAGCGGTAAGGACGGGGCCGATGGGAAGGATGGAACCGACGGACAAGACGGCCAAAGCGGCTCGCTGATTCGCGTCACGAACCTCGATCCGGGAGAGGAGTGTCCTTCCGGTGGCTATCTCGTCGAGACGGGAGTCGATGATGGAGACGGCGACGAAACTGCATTGGATGGTGTGCTCGGAGACGGCGAAGTCGACGAGGCCTCCTTCGTCTGTCATGGCGTCGACGGCTTCCCCGTCCTGACTCTCTTGACCGCAGATCTCTCGGGAACCTGTGTCCACGGCGGCTATCGCCTCGATATCGGCCTCGACAACGGAGATGGTGAGGAGACGAGCCGCGACGGGATCTTGGGCGTCGGAGAAATCGACCAGAGCGCCTATCTTTGTAATGGCGCTGACGGCGCCACAGGCCCCACGGGCCCAGCGGGTGCCACGGGCGCGACGGGCCCCCAAGGACCCGAAGGTCCCCAAGGTCCGGAGGGCGATACGGGCCCCACGGGCGCAACGGGTCCCACAGGTCCCGAAGGTCCTCCCGGACCTCAAGGCCCGGCGGGCGACACCGGTCCCCAAGGTCCGGAGGGTCCCACCGGTGACGCCGGTCCCTCTGGGCCGACGGGCGACGCCGGACCACAGGGTCCCGCAGGTCCCACGGGGGCAACGGGTGCGACGGGTGCAGCTGGCTATAGCGCGCTCGTCACACAGACGCCGATCAACGCTCAAGGCAGCTGCGCAGGCGCTGGGGTTCGCATCGAGAGCGGCCTCGACACGAACCGAAACGGGGCGCTCGATGTTTCTGAGATCCAAGCCACGAGCTACGTCTGCTCAGCGGCGGGCGGTGCCCGAAGCCCAATGGTCGTGGACGCGTCCGGCCTCCCTCTCGGCGACGAGCTGGCCACGGGGCCGATGGGGATCACGTTCCGAACGATCACAGGTCACATCGTCACGCTCGGCTGGGACGGCGGGCCCGTTCCCGTCAGATATGTGGACTTCAGCGGTCTGAACTGCGGCGGGGACCCTCGACTCTTCTTCGAGCAGTCCGGGGGCACGCTCCACGAAATGTCGGCGTTCTGGTCCCCCTACAACGGCAAGTATTTGGTCCCCATCGGCACGGTAACGAACGGAGTGATCGCTTCGTCCCCGCACGACTCGCTCAGCTACCACGAGACGGGGGTGGGGTGCGCAAACTACACTGTGATGGGCGCCCAGGAGTGGTCCACGATCCAGCTCGACGCGCCGGACATCGGTCTCCCCTTGCTCATCGAAGGACCGCTCCGCGTCGAGTAACCCGGAAGAGCGTGCGGCGGGCTCGCGCAAGCGAGCCCGCGCTTCTGTCCAAAGTGGCCCCCACAAGTGGGCTGTCCCCAATGGTCCCCCACAAAATGGCGGAGCGGACGGGACTCGAACCCGCGGCCTCCGGCGTGACAGGCCGGCGTTATAACCGACTTAACTACCGCTCCGTGTCTCGGCTCGGCCGAGACTATTTTCGACGAAACACTCTTTCGAGCTTTTTCGACGCTCCCTGGCGGGGCGGGGCCGAAGCCCTGTCTCGTTCAGGGAGCGCGTGTTTAGCATGCGACATTCCCTAATCAAGAGTGATTTCACGGATCCGCACACGAAGTTCATTTTCTTCCGATGGGGCGCGCAGAACGCATTACTTTACGCGTGGGCGAGCGCTGAAGAGTCCCTCACCAAAGCTCAACTGAGACGCGACCTCTCTTGAGGTGCCCGCGCCTCGGCGAGTTCTGCACCAAGAGCGGTTGAAAGTCGGCCCGAATTTGGGGAGGACTCCGCGTCCGAACAGATCAGAAAGAGATCGGCTCGAAAAGAAAATGACCCAGACCCCGTTCAAGACCGTCGACCCGAGTGCCCTCCCGAAGCATTTCGAATCCCAGGAAGCCGAGAAGCGCTGGAACGAAGTGTGGCAAACCACGGGCACCTATCACTACGACCCCTCGCGCCCCCGCGAGGACAACTTCGTGGTCGACACGCCTCCTCCGACCGTGAGCGGCTCGCTCCACGTCGGACATGTCTTTTCTTATACGCACGCCGACGTGATCGCCCGCTTCCAGCGCATGACGGGAAAGAACGTCTTTTACCCGATGGGCTGGGACGACAACGGTCTCCCCACGGAGCGCCGCGTCCAAAACTATTTCAACGTCCGCTGCGAGCCGACCGAGAAGTACATCCCGGACCTGAAGCTGACAGAAGCCACCGGCGACAAAAAAAAGGAGCGCCCGCGCCTGGTCGGTCGTCAGAACTTCATTGAGCTTTGTGAGCAGCTCACCCGCGTCGACGAAAAGGCCTTCGAACAGCTCTTCCAGCGCCTCGGCCTCTCCGTTGACTGGCGCCAAACCTACGAGACGATCAACGCGCGCTCCCGTAAACAGGCGCAGCTCTCGTTCCTCGATCTTTATAAGAAGGGCTACGCTTACCAGTCGGTCGCCCCGACCATGTGGGACGTTGATTTCCAGACCGCCGTCGCCCAAGCGGAGGTCCACGATCGCCCCAAACAGGGCCATTTCCATCACATCGAGTTCGGCGTCCAAGGCTCCGACGAGACCTTCACCATCGCGACCACCCGCCCCGAGCTCCTGCCCGCCTGCGTGGGCGTGACGGCGCATCCGAGTGACGCCCGCTATCAGCACCTGTTCGGCAAGCTGGCGATTACGCCTCTGTTCCGTGCGCCTGTCCCGATCTTCCCGAGCGAGCTCGCCGACCCCGAAAAGGGCAGCGGTATCCTCATGGTCTGCACCTTCGGTGACCAGACCGACGTTCTCTGGTGGCGTCAGGAGAAGCTCCCCTCGCGCCAGATCATCGGCAAGAGCGGCCGCCTTGAGCCCATCGAGTTCGGCAGCGCCGGCTTCCCGAGCGAAAACCCGAAGGCGGCTCAGGAGTTCTACAGCGCCCTCGTTGGCAAGAGCGTCACCCAGGCCCGCGAAGCCATCGTGAACCTGCTCCGCGATCCGGCGGGCGGCGCCACACACCAAAGAGCGCCCCTCGTGCGCGATCCGATCCCCGTCGAACAAGCCGTCAAATACTTCGAAAAAGGCGAGCGCCCCCTCGAGTTCCTTTCGACGCGTCAGTGGTTCGTGCGTTTGGTGCAGGAGAAGGAGAACCTTCTCAAGAAGGGCGAAGAGATCGCCTGGCACCCGGAGTTCATGCACGCGCGCTACCGCGACTGGACCCAGAACCTCAGCATCGATTGGTGTGTGTCTCGCCAGCGCTACTTCGGCGTGCCGATTCCGGTCTGGTTCCCGCTCTCAAAAGAAGGCGCCGTCGATTGGGAAAATCCGATCCTGCCCGACGAAGCTTCCCTGCCCGTCGATCCCATGGCGGACGCTCCGCCTGGCTATGATGAGTCCCAGCGCGGTCAGCCGGGGGGATTCGTCGGCGAGACCGACATCTTCGACACCTGGTTCACCAGCTCCCTCACGCCCCAAATCGGCTCCCACTGGGGGCTCGATGAGGAGCGTCATAAGAAGCTCTTCCCCGCCGACATCCGGCCCCAGAGCCACGAGATCATCCGAACCTGGGCTTTTTATACGATCGCCAAGGCCATGCTCCATTCGGGCACGGTGCCTTGGAAGAACATCGTGATCAGCGGCTGGATCCTCGATCCGGACCGCAAGAAGATGTCAAAGAGTCAGGGCAACGTGGTCACCCCGATGCACCTGTTCGACGAACACGGCGTCGACGCTGTGCGCTACTGGGCCGCGAGCGCGCGACTCGGCGCGGACACCGCCTTCGATCCCCAGGTGTTCAAGATCGGGCGCCGCCTGACAACAAAACTTTGGAACGCAGCGAAGTTCGTGCTCTCCCACGCTGGCGAAAAGGGCCCGATCAAAAACGAGCTCGATCGCGCCTTCCTCGCCGAGCTGCGCTCGCTCGTCGAGCGCGTCACCGAGCTCCAGGCGAACTTCCACTATGCCCAAGCGCTCCAGGAGACCGAAACTTTCTTCTGGACGCAGTTCACCGACACCTATCTCGAGCTCTCGAAGCCCCGCGCCTGGCAGTCCGACGTCCCCGGCAGCGTCCAATATCCGGCCGAAGAGCGGAACTCCGCCGTCACGACGCTCCGCCTCGGCCTCTCGGTCCTTTTGCGTTTGCTCGCCCCGACGCTCCCCTACATCACGGAGGAAATCTGGTCCTGGGTGTTCGCAGAGGAGACGGGCCAAAAGACGATCCACCGCGCGCCCTGGCCGAGCGCCAACGAAATCGACGCGCCTCCGCCGAGCGAACCCGACGCATTTGCCCTTTGTGTGGCCGCCTTCTCGTCCATCAACAAAGCCAAAGCGGATCACCAGGTCTCAGCGGGCCGCGTCGTCTCCGCCTTGACGCTCCGGGCCAGCGCAAAGACCCTCGAACGAGCGCAGGCGGTCATGGCCTCGGCCCTCGAAGCCGCCCGCGTGACCAGCTCGGAGCTCAGCGCGAGCGACGAAGTTCCCGAGGGGACCTTTGTCGTTGAAAAGATCGAGTTCGCGCCCAAGGCCTGAGCCCTCTAGTCACGGCCGAGCACGGATTTTGGCCGAGCCCAGGCGGGGTCTCCTCACCTCGCCTGGGAGCCCTCCCGAGAGGCGTGAACCGGGGCCCCCGAAAGGTCCCCTCCCCTCCTCCCACCACAATTCCCGCCTCCCCTCGCCTCGGACATCATGAAGTCGCTTGCGACGGGCCCGAGAGAGCGCTAAGCACCCGCCTCAATTTTCGGCTCGCGGACGACTCTGAAGCACCGCGTCCACCGCGCCTTCGAATCCCTCGCACGCGAAAGAGAAAAGCATGTCGAACTACGCAGTCTGGAATGTCCGCCTCCGTCACGAATCCCTCTCCAAGGACCGCAAGGGCAAGTACCTGAGCCGCCGCAAGCGCGCACGCATCGGCCTCCAGGAAGCTCTCGACCGCAAGGCGGGAACCTCGACCGAAGGCGAAGCGCAGCAGGGCTGAGCCGAAGCGAAGCGTCCGGGACCGAGCGCGAGCTCATCCCCCCTTCCTTCGAGAGACGCCTCGGGCCACTCGGGCTCGGGGCGTTTTCTGTTTTGTCGACCTTGCCCCTCGGGCGTCTTTGGCCCCGGTCCATCACCTCCCCCTGAGCTCGACCGAGCCTTCACCCGTCCTCGCCTTCGGTACCTGGACCGATTGGACATTGTTCCCTAGCCTCGGGCACCCCATTTCGGGTCGATCTCTTATGTCTCTCCTCTCAGTGATCCATTCGTCCCTCGCGAGCGTTGGCTCGAGTGCCGTCGACTTCCCCGCGATGGTCGCTTCAGCCGCCGAATCCGTTTACCAAGGGGCCGACCTGCTCGCCGCGGCGGGCAAGAGGATCTGGGATACCAAACCGTTCCAGAAGCCGGTCTGGACGGGCATCATGTTCGGGCTGCGCGTTGCGCTGTGCGTGCTCGGCGCTCTGTTCCTGATCTACGAGGTGCGCGCCCGCCGCATGGGCGAGCCGGTGCGCGAACGGACGAAGAAGCGCGTCGCACTTCTGTTTACGGTGCTCGCCTTCGGTGCCTACTTCGACTTCGGGAACCCCAACACCCGCTACAGCGAGTATTACCACCGGCACGAGCTCTACCACTATTACCTCGGCTCGAAGTACTTCGACGAGATCGGCTACCAGCGCCTCTATGAGTGCACCCTGATCGCTGAGGTCGACAACGGCCGCAAAGCTCAGGTCGCCAAGCGCGAGTTCCGCGATCTGCGCGTCAACCTGATCAAGAAGGTCGAGGACACTTACATCCTCAAAGAGCCTGAGATATGCAAGAAACACTTCACGCCCGAGCGGTGGGAAGCGTTCCGCAAGGACATCGACTGGTTCTACAATTCTGCGCGCGGGTCCTACTGGGAGCGGATGCAGCAGGACCACGGCTATAACCCGCCGCCCGTTTGGACGATGACCGGAAAGGCGATCGCCAGTATCGCCCCGGCCAGCGACAGCTTCTTCAAAGCCCTCGCGGCGATCGACGTCGTACTGCAGATCGGCATGACCGTGCTCATCTGGTGGGCGTTTGGATATCGAGCGGGAGCTGTCTCAGCGATCTTCTGGGGCTGCAACGCTGCGGCGAACTTCTATTGGACCGGTGGCGCCTTCTTGCGCCAGGACTGGGTGTTCCTGCTGGTGCTCTCGGTCTGTTTGGCGCGGAAAAAGAAGCCCTTCTGGGCGGGAGGCGCGCTCATGTGGTCGGCGCTGCTGCGCATCTTCCCCGGCGCCCTGTTCGGAGGCTGGGCGATGATGGTGCTCATCTTCCTGATCCAGCGGCTCCGGGGTCGACCGGCCGCGCCAGGTGACAGGGGCTTGCTCTCCTATCTCCACCCGGACCACCGCCGTCTGATCGCCGGCGCCTTCGTCGCCCTCTCCGTGCTCGTCCCGCTCTCCATCGCGGGCGGCGGCGGCGTGCAGGCCTGGAAGGATTTCTCCCATCACATCGGCGTCCACAAGCGCACCCCTCTGACCAACCACATGGGGCTCCCGACCATCCTCTCCCATACCTGGGAAGGGCGGATGCGCTTCACGCGAGACAATAACCTCGATGACGCGTTCCAGAAGTGGAAAGACGGGCGCAACCAGCGCAAGGACGAGCGCAAGTTCATCCAATACGGGATCTTCGCGACCTTCTTGCTCTGGATCGGCTGGGCTCTGCATCGCTCGAAGCTGCTCTGGATGGCTCCTGCGCTCAGCCTGCCGCTCGTTCTCTGCCTGACCGATCTGACTTGTTACTACTACTCGATGTTCATCATCGCCGGCACGCTCACGAAAGTGAGAAAGCCGATCGGCATCTTGCTGCTCGCGACCGCGACGGCGAGTGTGGTCTTGCTCGGCAGGGACATCGGTTACGCAGACGTGGGGCTCTCCGGCTTCTACTACGTCGACGATAACTTCACGGCCCAGAGCTACATCTTCTTCCTCTTCTGCGGCTTGATGCTCTACGCCTACAGCCGTCCGCTCACGAAGGAGTCCTTCCTCGCGTTCTGGAACCGAAAGCCGGTCGTTCGTCGGCCGGAGCATCCCCCGCTCAAGAACCCGACGACCATCGCGGGCGTCTGAGCCGGGCTCCCCCGCGCACTCGCCGCCCGAGCTCCCCCGCGACAGCTCGGGCCGGCGACCCCAAAAAAGAAATCCCCCCGTCGAGCCGAAGCCGCCGGCCCCGCGATGGGTCGCGCCGAGCTCCTTGGTCTCGACGAAGGGGAAGTGCACGATGGGGCGCGGGATGAGCTGAGCGATGCGGGCGGGCAAGACAAGCTCGGGCGCGTCCGGATCGATCTTCACGAGCGGCACCATGATCTCTCCGCGGTAGGCGCGATCGATGATGCCGACGCTGTTCGAGATCATGTAGCCCAGCTTGATGATGGAGCTGCGCGCGACCACGTCGAAGTACCAGCCCTGGGGCGGCTCGAGGCTGATGCCCGTGCCGTAAAGGATCGTCGGCCCAAAGCTCTTCACCTTGTGCACGACAGTCAGGTCGTAGCCGGAGTCGGAGACGCGACCCTTGCCGGGCATGATGGCATCCGGGTGGACTCTCTGGACGTAGACCCTCTGGGGCCGCTCGAGGGTGTGCGCGAAGTATTGCACCTTGCGGCACCAGGCCGCGTAGCGCTTCAGGTTCTTCTTGCGAGCGAGCGCAAAATCGCGCGCATGGTGGCCATTGGCTGCCTCCGACGAGAGCCCGTCGTAGAGGAACCCGAGCACGTCGAGAGCGGCGGCTCCGAACCAAGTGAGGGCAGCGGCGTCCACTTCGGAGGGCGGCGTCCCGAGCCACTCGAGAACGCCTTTTTCAAGCGCTTCCGGCTGGCGCTCCAGGCGCACCGCGAGCTCGACTGCGTCCGGGTGACGAATCGTCCCCGCCACGTCGAAAACGCCGCGGCAGAACGCGAGCGACAGCTTGCGATCGAGAGCAGGGAAAGGAGCCGAGACCCGCGCTCCCTGCCCTTTTCCGAAGGATCCACGGAGAAGAGGCGAGAGCGGCAAGCGGACCCGCGTCGCGCGCCCTTCGCGGCTCACCCGAGCCTCGGACTCAGCGCCCCGGGACTCCCGGAGCAGCCGCACGAAAGCTCCGCCCCTGCCTGGCAAGCGAACTTCTAGATGCTCGCCGTCGACGTGCCCTCCCGCGGCAATGCAACCGAAGGCGTAAGCATGATCGGGATGACTCAAGTCTGACAGCAATCGATCCATCTCTCACTCACCTCCACATTCGCTCGAGCGGCGCGCGCCGCCCTCGTCTCTCCTCAACTCTTCGCTTTCGCTCCCTCGAGCAGCGCGATGCGATGACGCTCGAAGATCTCGCCCGCCATCTCACGCAGCTTGGCCGCCTCGCGGCGGATCTCGTCATTGTGCACGTAGCCGCCCGAACCGAGCACGTAGTTCGAGAAGGCGAGGTAGCTGCGCGCGACCTCGATCTCGTTGCCGATCTCTTTGGCGATGCTGATCGAACGCATGAAATATTCGACGGCTTTACCTTCGTGCTGCCCGCCCCAGGCTCCGGCGCCCGTGACCTCGCCGAGGGTGCGGAGGGCAATGGCGAGGTGGGGTTTGCTGCGCACTTCGCCGAACAGCTCGACCGCGGAGCGAATGTTGCGGCGTGCGCTCCTTAAGTCGCCGCTCAGAAGGTACGACTTGGCGAGGCCGCGGCGCGCCTCTGCGAGCTGAAGTTTGTCGCCGAGCTCTTCGCAGAGCTTCACTGCCTGCTCGAGGATCCGGATCGCCTCCTCGCCTTCTCCGAGCCGCTGCAGGGTCTCGCCGATGTTCGTGAGACAAATCGCGATGCGAGTTCGCTCGCCGATCTGCTCGGAGACCTGATGCGCCTCGCGGAAGTAGGCGAGCGCGGAGCCAAACTGGTTCTGGTCGATGCTGAGCGCCCCCAGGGTGTTGAGGCTCTCGGCGACGCCGACCGGATCGTTGATTTCGCGGCGGATTTTGAGCGCCGACTCCAGAGCCTCGCGCGCTGCGTCCGGCTGCCCATGATCCATCCAGACCATGCCGATGTTGTTCAAGGACAGCGCGATCGAACGACGGTCACCGAGCTCCTGGCGCATAGCGAGGGCCTGCGTGAGCTCTTTGAGAGCATCTTCATAGTCACCGCGCACCCAGAGCAGCTTCCCGATATCGTCGTGGCAGGCGGCCACGCCGCGCAAGTCGCCGACCGCGGTGAACAGACCGAGCGCCGCCGACAGGTGCCGCGAGCCTTCCGCCAAAAAGCCTGTATCCCGGTAGAGGCGGCCGATTCGATTGTGCGCCGCGCCACCTTTGGCCGGCAGATTCATCATGTAGGCGAGCTCGCGCATCTGGCGAAACGCCTCCATGGCGTCGTCGTTGTTGCCGAGCAGCATCAAGACGTCGCCCTTGTTGTGGAGCGCGTCGATGCGACGCCGCGCGTCATCATCCTTCAGGAGCTCGAGGCCCTTTTCGTAATACTGAACCGCCTTGCGCAGCGCGAAGTTTGAACGCGCGATGTCACCCGCGTCGAGGTGGGCGAAAGCTGCGCGCGTGAGCGAGCCAGCCTTCTCGAGGTGCGTCGCGAGCATCGCCGTGTATTCTTCCCGAGAGCGCGCGGTCGTCTTCTGAGCGAGCCAATCGGCGATGGTCTGGTGATACCTGCGAGCAGCGCCCGCGGCCGTGAGCGCGACGATCTTCTCGCGCTCGAAGTTATGCCGGAAGACGAACTCTCGCTCGTCCGCGAACACCGCGTCCTCGAGGGCCAGAATGTGATCCCGTTCGATGAGGCGACCCACGATCTCTTCGATGCGCGCAATGTCGCCGGGATCAGGCTTGTTCCAGAGCTCCGGCGCTTCTCGATCCATACGCCCGAGTGCGACCAAACCGCCGAGCCAAAACACGTTGCCCATTGCCGCGGCGTGTTCGAGGACCCGCCGCTCTTCGGGCCGGAGCGAAGCGATGCGCAGGGAAACGGCGTCATCGACGCTCATCGGCAGGNGNACGTTGCCGAGGCGGTCGAAGTTCACACGCGGATTGCCCTGCTCATCGACCTCGAGAACCCCAGCGGATTGGTAGCTCCGCACCATCTGCACGAGCTGCCCCGGAATGCCTCCGGCGGCCTTGAGCGTCGACTCGACGAGGGTCTCGGCCCCTTGACCCAAAGACCTGAGCAGCAGCTCCCGCGCCATCTCCGTCGCAGCAGACTGAGACAAGGGGCCCAGCTCCAGTACTTGATGCGTCTCCTGGAGGCCCGAAGTGACCCGAAGTCCGAGCAGCTCGCGGCCGCCGGTGCAGATCATCAAGAGCGGGCCCGAGGTCCGATCCACCAAGACCTCCAGCAGACCGAGGGACTCTTCGTCGCCGAAATGGAGATCTTCGAGGACAACGATGGTCGGCTTGTGACCCGTGGCCGCTTCGATGAAGCGACGCACGAGCGCTCTTCGCAAGATCTCCGCTTGGCCCGGCTCATCCATGGCGGCGCGCGTGAGCGGACTCTCTGGGAATGTGAGGCCGAGCATCTGGCCGAGGAAGAAGCACACGTCCTCGACCCTGTCGTTGTTCAGGATGCGCGCGACCTCGGCGACAAATCGCTCTCGCGCCTCCTCGCGGGGCATCTCGTCGGGGATGCCGAGCCAGCCGGACAGGAGCCGGGAGAAGACGCCGTAGCTCGGATCTTTGGGTCGGGCCCGCGCGCGGTGGATCGCGAGCTCACTGGCGGCCCGAGTCGCCAAGAATTCGTTGATGAGCCGGGTCTTGCCGACGCCCGCTGGTCCAACCACTGCAACCGAGCGAGCGGTGCCGCTCTCTAGGACCTTTTCGAGCGCGGCCGTGAGCTCACCCAGCTGTTCTTCGCGACCAATGAAGCGAGAGAGCTCGTCCGGAGCACGGGGGGGCAGGGGCGGACCCGCAGGGTCAGTCAAGGCCATCAGTCGGCTGAGTCTCTCCCTCCCCGCCCCCTCGGCACAAGGGCTGACCCGCCCACTAGACAGGCGCCCCGGGAGCTGTTTGCCTTTTGGCGGCGACTCGAGAATGCTCCGGGATCCCTAGTCCCTGTCGCCCGAAAGGTCTCTGATTGGCGTTCCCCCAAAAGACACCAGCCGTCGTCCACGAAAGCGAGAAGAAGTCCGTCGGAAAGGGCGTATTCCAGAAATGCGCCGGTTGTCAGACGGTCCTCGCTGCTGACGAGCTGCGCCGCTTATTCCACGTCTGCCCCCATTGCGGACACCACCACCCGATGTCTCCCGCCGAGTGGCGGACCCTCTTGCTCGACGACGCGAAGCTCGAGCCTTGGGACGAGCACATCAGCCCCGGTGATCCGATCGAGTTCAACGATGGTCGCAGCTACCCGGATCGCATCCGCGCGGCTCGACAAAAGGCTCAGGCGAGCGAAGGCATCGAGATCGGTCGCGGCAAGATGTTCGGCGACGCCGTCGGCTACGGTCTGTTCGTGTTTGCGTTCATGGGCGGCAGCATGGGCTCCGTGGTCGGTGAGCGCATCACGCGCCTATTTGAGCGCTGTCACCACGAGAAGCTCCCGGTCGTGCTCCTGCACGCCTCCGGCGGCGCGCGCATGCAAGAAGGCATTTTGTCGCTCATGCAGATGGCGAAGACGGTGAGCGCCCTGTCGCGCTTCCGCGAGTGCCGAAAGCCCTTCATCAGCGTGTGTCTGCATCCGACAACAGGCGGCGTGGCCGCGAGCACGGCGTTCCTCGGGGACGTGAACGTCGTCGAACCGGGCGCGCTCATCGGTTTTGCGGGACCTCGCGTCATCGAAGGCACCATCCGCCAGAAGCTCCCCCCGGGCTTCCAGCGCTCCGAGTTCCTCCTCGAGCACGGGATGATCGACACCATCATGCCGCGCAGTGAAATGAAGGCGGGCATCTCGCGCATCGTGCGCCTGCTCTCGGACGGCGGGAAACCGAGGCCGAGCCGTGCGCCCAGGCCAGGAGCGACTCGTGGCTGATTTCCAGGCCGCCCTCTCCCGCCTCTACGGCCTCGCCGGGCGCGGTAAGCGCCAGGAGCTCGGGCCGATGCAAGAGGCCTGCGCCCATTTTGGTCACCCTGAGCGCTCGTTCCGCGCGGTGCACGTCGCCGGCACGAACGGCAAAGGCACGGTGGCGGCGTTCCTCGCGGCGATGGGGCAGGCGGCAGGCAAGAAGGTCGGCCTCTACACATCCCCTCATCTCATCCGCTGCGCGGAGCGCATTCGCATCTCCGGCGAGCCGATCTCGAACGAGCGCCTCGCCTATTGGATCGACCGCGTCCTCGACGAGACGCCGGACCTGACGTTCTTCGAAACGATGACCTTGATCGCCTTCCTCGCCTTCCGCGAGGCAGGCGTCGAGCTCGCTATCCTGGAAGCGGGACTCGGAGGACGTCTCGACGCCACCAACGTCATCCCTCCGCCCGAACTCGCAGTCATCACGCGCGTCGCCTACGATCACATGGCGGAGCTCGGTGACACGCTCGAGAAAATCGCCGCCGAAAAGGCCGCCATCATCAAGCCCGGCTCTCGTGTTGTGGTCGGCAAACTCCACCCCGACGCCCTCGCTGTGGTGAAGCGCCGCGTCGAAGAGGTCGGAGCCACGTTGCTCCCCCTCGGCAGCCCCGAGCCCGTTCCGGGCGCTCCGCTCGCCTATCCGCGCCTCGCCGTAGTCGGAACGAACCTCGCCGTCGCGGTCACCGCCGGGCGCGCGCTCGGCTTCAGCGTCGCCGAGCTGAGCCGGGGCATCGAGACCATCAATTGGCCCGGGCGCAATGAGCTCTTACACAGAAACCGCCGCGAGCTGACGTTGCTCGACTGCGCGCACAATCCCGACGGCGCCGTCGCCCTCTCTCACGCGCTCGATCCGGGTCTGCTCGAGGTCGACTCCCGGCGCGACGTTGCGCTCGTCTTCGGCACCCTGGTCGGCAAAAACTACCGGGCCATGCTCAAGCGCCTCGCCTCCGTCGTAGGCCACCGCATCTACGTCGCGCCGCCCGTCGATCGCGCGGAAGATCCGCACAAGTACCTGGATATTCTGCCCGGCGAGGTTGCCCCGGACGTGCCGACAGCGCTCGCGCGCGCGCGCGAAATCGTCGGCATCGACGGCGTCGTCGTTGTGACCGGCTCAGTCTTCCTCGTCGGCGCCGCCCGCGCCACGCTCCTCGAGCTCGAGCGCGATCCTCCGATCGCGCTCTAAGTCCCCCTCCCTTCGGCACCTCAAAGGAGAAGTTATGCCCAGCTTTGACGTCGTCTCGGAGCCTGACTGGAACGAGATCAAAAACGCCTTGAACCAAGCGCAGAAGGAGCTCGCCCAGCGCTACGATTTCAAAGGCACCAACGTTTCCATCGAAATCCAAGGGAAAGCCCTGCAAGCCAGCGCAAACTCGGACGACCGCGTGCGCGCTGCCTGGGACTTGCTCATGGGTAAGCTTGCGAATCGGGGCGTCAGCCTCAAGCACTTCAAGACCGAGCGCATGCTGCCGGGCGCTGGTGGCGGCATGAAAATGGCCATCACCGTTCAGGAAGGGCTGCCGGTCGAGAAATCGAAGGAGATCGTCAAACGTCTCAAGGAGTCAGGACTCAAGGTCCAAGGCTCGATCGTCGGCGCCACAGTCCGCGTGACCGGGAAGAAGAAAGACGATCTGCAGACAGCCATCGCGTTCTTGAAGAAGCAGGAGGACCTCGACGTCGCCCTGAGCTTCCAGAACTTCCGCGACTGACGAGACAGGATCCGTGACGCGAAGTTTATTTGGGACCGACGGGATCCGCGGGCGCGCCAACGTAGCGCCGATGACTCCGGAGATGGCGCTCAGGCTCGGCCGCGCCGTCACCTTCGTCGCGCGAAAACACGGGCGAAAGACGCCGCGGATCGTGATCGGCAAAGACACCCGCCTCTCCGGCTACATGCTCGAGCAGGCGATGGCCGCAGGCATCTGCTCGATGGGCGGCCACGTTCTCATCACAGGTCCGATCCCGACCCCCGCCGTGGCGAACCTGACGCACTCGATGCGCGCCGACGCGGGCATCGTGATCAGCGCGAGCCACAATCCCTACTGGGACAACGGCATCAAGATCTTCGCGCGGGACGGGTTCAAGCTTCCCGACGAACAAGAGCTCGAGATCGAGAACCTGCTCCGCTCCCCTGAGCTCGACAAAGGACCGACCGGCGCACGTATCGGGGGCGCAACACGCATCGACGACGCGATCGGTCGTTACGTCGTGTTCGCCAAGGCCACATTTCCCGCCGATCTCTCGCTCGACGGGCTTCGGATTGTTGTCGATGCAGCCCACGGAGCGGCCTACAAAGTGGCGCCCGCGGTCCTCCGAGAACTGGGCGCGGAGGTCATCGCGCTCGGCGTCCGCCCCAATGGCCAGAACATCAACCAGAAGAGCGGCGCGCTTCATCCTGAGTACGTTCAGAAAGAGGTCGTGCGTAAAGAAGCGCACCTCGGGATCGCCCTCGACGGCGACGCAGACCGCGTCATCTTGGTCGACGAGAAGGGCAAAGTGGTCGACGGCGACGCGGTCATGGCAATCGCTGCGCTCCGGATGCTCAAAGACGACCGGCTCCACAAAAGCACGCTGGTCACCACGGTCATGAGCAACATGGGGCTCGAACAGGCCCTCGATCGCGCCGGCGGCAAGCTCCTCCGCACCCAAGTCGGCGACAGGTACGTCGTCGAAGCCATGCGCAAAGGCGGCTACAATTTTGGCGGCGAACAGTCCGGCCACCTGATCTTCCTCGATCACGCAACGACCGGAGACGGCACCGTAGCCGCGCTCCAAGCGCTCGGCGTCATGCTGCGCGAACAGAAGCCGATGAGCGAGCTCGCCCGCTGTATGGAGCGCTTCCCGCAGATCCTCGAGGGCTACACCTTCCCGAGGCGGCTGCCCCTCGACCAGATGGCGAACCTCCAGAAGGCGATGCGCGCCGCCGAGCAAACTCTCGGCAAAGAAGGGCGCATCGTCGTGCGCTGGAGCGGAACGGAGCCCAAGCTGCGCCTGATGGGCGAGAGCACGGACGAGACGAAGCTCCGAAACATCATGGCCGAGCTCAGGGCCGCCGCCGAGATCGATCTTCGGTAGGGCTCGACCTTCAGTGAGGGCCGCCGAGCGCGGGGCGACCCGTCCTCAGAGCAGACGTCGCCGCTCTTCAGGTCGCGGCCTTGGGAGGCTCGTGTTCCGTAAGGAAGTCAAATTGAGCCTGCTGAACAGCGGGCTTCACCTTCGACTTCCTCGTCTCGAGCTGGACCGCTTCTTGTTCGAGGTCCGCCTCGATCACTTCGGGATTGTCGAGGGCGAAGGAGAGCGCATCGAGCACCTGGGAAGGGGTGAGCTGCGGATAACGGAGCAATAACTTCTCGACGCTTGTGCCGCTCCGATACGCGGAGATCAATCGCCGCACCGGGACACGACTGCCGGCGACGTAAGGGCTCCCACCGAGGACCTTTTGGTCCACCCGGACGTGCGGATGGGGAATGATGACGCGCGGCAAGTTCGACACGGCTCGACTCGGGGGCGCGGGCGACAAGCGCCCGGCCCTTCAAGCCTCCGCCAAGCAGCGCCTCCTGTCGAGGGCGCCGAGCTCCCTTGGGCGGACACTCGGGCCGGACAGAAGCGAGGGGCGGCCCGAAAGCCGCCCCTTCGGGCTCAGAGCGCGCTCTGGATGCGAGCGGCGACGTGGGCCGGAGTGACCTTGTACTCCTCGGCCAGACGCTCCATCGGAGCGGAGGCGCCGAAGTCGTCGAGGCCGATGAGGATTCCGTCGGAGCCGGCGATGGCTGCCCAGGGCAGCGTCACGCCCAGCTCGAAGGTCGCGCGGCGCACGCCCTTCGGCAGGATGGCCTCACGGTCACTCTCGCTCTGGCGCAGGAACAGGTCCACGCAGGGCATCGAGACCACGCGGATGCGGCGACCACTCTTGCGCAGGATCGTCGCCGCTTCCTCAGCCACGCCGACCTCGCTGCCCGTCGCGATCAAGACGAGCTCAGGGTTCGCGTCGTCAGACAGGACGTAAGCGCCCTTGTCGAAGGTCGCCTTCGAGGTCGTCTTCCGCCCGAGCACCGGCAAGTCCTGGCGAGAAGCCACGATCACGGTCGGCCCGTCCTGACGCTCGACGGCGTGGGTCCAGGCCCAGGCGCACTCGGCTGCGTCCGCCGGACGCACCACGTCGAGTCCCGGGATCATGCGCAGAGACCAGAGGTGCTCGATCGGCTGATGGGTCGCGCCGTCTTCACCGAGGAACACCGAGTCATGGGTCATCACATAGATCACGCGCTGCTTCATGAGCGCCGCGAGACGCATCGACGGCCGCATGTAATCGGTGAAGATCAGGAAGGTCGATCCAAACGGGATGTAGCGGCCTGAGAGCGCGAGACCGTTCAAGACCGCGCCCATGCCGTGCTCGCGGATGCCAAAATGGATGTTGCGCCCGCTGTAGTCACTGGCCGAGACGGAGCCGCTGCCGGAGATGCCGACTTTGACGCTGCTGGTCAGGTCCGCAGCGCCGCCGACCAGGTTCGGGACCTTGGCCGCGACCACCTGCTGGACCTTGCCAGAGATGACGCGTGTGGCCGCCGCGGCTTTGCCGCCTGCCGCCAAGAGCTCTTCGAAAGGCAAGCTCGGGACGGTCACTGAGAGGGCCGCCTCGAGCTTCGCGCGCTCGCTCGGCTCCAGGGAGGAAACCGCCTTCTTCCAGGCGTCGTAGGCCGCATCGAGGTCCTTCTGACGCGTCACGAAGGGACGCTTCGCCTCCTCGGGCACGTAGAAGGTCGGCTCCACAGGCCAGCCAGCGGCCTCCTTGGTCTTCTTGACCTCTTCGGCGCCGAGGGGCGCGCCGTGGGCCGCGCTCTTCCCTTCTTTGCCGGGAGAACCAATACCGATCTTGGTGCGGGCTGCGATCAGAGAGGGCAGCTCGGAGCGACGCGCTTCAGCGATGGCGGCGCGGAGCGCATCGCCGTCATGACCGTCGACGCGCTGAACGTGCCAGCCCATGGCCGCAAAACGCGCCGGGACATCTTCGGTGAAGGCGATCGAGGTGTCGCCGTCGATCGTGATGTGATTGTCATCGTAGATGACGATCAGGTTTCCGAGCTTCAGGTGCCCCGCGATGCTGGCGGCCTCGTAAGCCACGCCTTCCATCACGTCGCCGTCGGAACAGATACAGAAGACGTCATAAGCAGCCAACTTGCCGAGCTTGTCGCCGAGCTGGGCCTCGCTCATCTTGCTCGCGAGGGCGAGTCCGACCGCATTCCCGATGCCCTGACCGAGCGGACCGGTGGTGGTCTCGACGCCCGGCGTGTGACCTACTTCCGGGTGACCCGGAGTGCGTGAACCCCACTGACGGAAGTCACGCAAGTCGTCGAGCGTCACGTCATAACCCGACAGATGCAGGATCGAATAGAGGAGCATCGAGGCGTGCCCACAGGAGAGCACGAAGCGATCGCGGGCCGGCCAGCTCGGATCTTTCGGCTGGTGACGGAGTTGATTCACAAACAGCTCTACGGCGATACCCGCGAGGCCCATCGGCGTGCCGGGGTGGCCGCTCTGAGCTTTTTCGACGGCGTCGACGCTCAGGAAACGAACTGCTTTGATCGCGGACTCGAGGTCGCGCGTGGGAATGGGAGAAAAAGGAGCTTCGCTGGTCACGTTTCAGTTCTCTTACGCAAAAAATTGAGCCCCTTCTTATATTCGCCACCCCCTACTCTGGAAAGTCCGGGCGAGCAGGCGGATCGAGAGCTCCGGGCAGCGCTTCCGCACCTTTTTCGCCGGAGAGCGGCGCGTTCGTCGCTCTCAAACGCCCGAGCTCAGCGACGTTTTTTTGATGTTCAGCGTAGGAAGCGGCGAATTTGTGGCGTCCAGCGCCGTCGGAGACGAAATACAGCTCATCGGTGAGCGCTGGAGACAGCGCCGCGAGCAGTGAAGCGCGCCCCGGGTTTCCAATCGGACCGGGCGGTAACCCTGCGTGACGATAGGTATTGTAGGGATTTGCGGATTCGCGGAGCAGCGCCGGTGTCACGCGGATTCTCCCTTCACTCATCGCCTCTTGGCAGGCAGGAGACGGCATCGGCATGACCCGGCAGCCGTAAGCTGCGCTCGGATCGCTCTGGAGCCGCCCGCGCGTCTCGCCCTGGAGGTCGCGCAGCCGGTTCACAAAAACCGCGGCGATGCGGGCGCGCTCTTCGGGAAAACGAGCCTCCGCTTCAACCATCGAAGCGAGCACGAGGAGCTCTTCTCGCGTCGTCAGGGGCTCTGGGGGAGAGCGATCCCCGAGCGCCGCAAAATCGAGCGCACGCCGGCGCACCATGCTCGTGAGCACTTTGTCGGCTTTGCTGTTTCGAAAGAACTCATAGGTCGCCGGTGCCAGATACCCCTCTGCCGTCGGGAAAGGGATCTCGAGCGAAGCGAGCAGCTCCGGGTCGGAGAATGCCCGAAGGAATTCGGCTTCGGGGCAGACCGCAAGCTCCTCGAGTTTGCGCGCGACGTCGAATCCCGTCGCTCCTTCGACAACCAAGACCTTCACGACCTGCCCCGGGATCAGCGAACGCACGCGGCGAGACAAGCCACTTTCCCCTCCTCCCCAGAGCGACAAGACGAAGAGTCCGATCAAAAGCGCGAGCGACGAGCCGATCAGGAGGCGGACGAGAAGGCGACGGGAAGTGTCTCGCCTCGGGGCCGGCGGGGGGGGGGGCC
>NASX01000016.1 GCA_002085155.1 Sorangiineae bacterium NIC37A_2 | reverse complement strand
CCCCCCCCCCCCCCCCCCCCCCCCCCCCCCCCCCCCCCCCCCCCCGCCNCGCCCCCCCCCCCCCCCCCCCCCCGCGGAGCCGCTACTGCCGCCCCCGACAGACCCCCGAGCGTCCGCGGCCCCTCGGCCCCCGCGCGTTCCATCGTGCCCGCCCGGCCCTATCGCTTCTCTGGGCTCACCCCCGTCCTTCCCCCGCTGCTCCCGTTCGCCCCCTCTCCTCTTCTGATCTGACCCAGCCGAGGCTGCCATGCCCCTGCATCCGGCTCGGCGCTCAGCAAATCCTCGATGTTTCACGTGAAACATCCCCGCCCAGCCCATCCGAGTCCCCATCAGCCCGAGCACGCCACTTGGACCGCAGCGTGCCCGCCCGAATGCCTTTCCCCGCTCACCCTCGTCCCGGCATCGCGCGGTAGGTCCCTCCCGCGGCGACTTCCCCCTCAACCCTCCAACCGAACAGTCCGGGGGACCCACAAGCTCGCAGGGGCACCCGAGCGGCGGCCCGCCCCCGGTTCTCCCCTCTGCTCTCCCGGCCCGCCGGGCCTCCCCTGCCGCCATCGTGCCCGCTACGCGGCGCGGTCGCCCTGGCCAATCCCGAGCCCGGCGGGCCGCCGCTCCGCCACGGACGTCCCGAAGGCCCCCAACGTCCGCAAATCCTCGATGTTTCACGTGAAACACTCGGGGTGCAGGCGCGCGAGGACGGACGAGGAGAGCAGCCATTGGGCTCATCCGGCGGAGCTGAGCTCAGACGAAGGCTCGGCCGGGTCCGCTGGATGTGATGGACCGGGGCCAAAGACATCAAGGGAGCGTCCCGGGTCTCCCCTCCGGGAGCACAAGCCGGAAGGCCACTAAGATTCGGGGTGCACCTAGTTGGACGAGGCGTACCTAGTTGGAGGGGAACCTGGAACCTTCGGGGTCCCCCGCCGCCCGTTCACGGAGCCGCAAGGTCCTCAGGGGCCCACGCTCAATTCGGACCGCTTGTCGGGCAGCCTTCCGCCATACCCCGACCCCGTCTCCCTGAGGGACTGGGCACCGCTCTTTCATTCCCTGAGACCCGCCCGTCAGCCCGGGCGCGGACCGCCGGGGCAACCGAGCACTCGCCCTCCCGGCCTTCCGCGGCCCCGAACTCCGCGATGTTTCACGTGAAACATCAGTCAGGGCCCTCGTCCCAGCCTCACCACCCGACACGCTCCCTCACGAACCCAACGCCCGACGCGCGGCCCAGGGGAGCCCGAAGGTGCATCACCGGGCGCCGGCTGGTGCCCTCGATGGACCCTCGCCTTCGATGATTCCCACCGTCTCCCGCTCAAAGGCCGCCCGCTTACGGTTCCCCGCCTTCTCGAAGGCGCGGGCGGCGAGCTCATGGAGGCGGGCATCCCCGAGGGCCACCCAGAGGGCCCGGTCCGCAGCCTTCGCCGCTTCCGCGGAGCGGCCCGCCTCGAGGAGGAGCTCAATGAGGCGAACGTGGGGCACGGCGGAGCCCTCATCGAGCTCAGCCCAGCGAGCGAGGGCGTCGATCTCCATGGCGCGGGTGCCGACTTGGTGTTCGGCGGAGGCGAGCAGCGCCCAGGCCTCGATTTCTTGGGGGTCGAGCTCGGTAGCGCGGCGGGCGTGAGTCCTGAGAGCGGAGAAGTCCCGGGTCATTGCGGCCAAACGGGCTCGTTCGAGGCGGAGCTCGACGCCATCGGGGCCGAGTTCGATGGAGCGATCGAGGAGCTCGCGCGCACCGTCCGGGTCCCGGGCCTGGAGGGCGAGGCGCGCGAGCGCAAGGCCGACGCGGGGATTTGGCGAGCTTTCCCAGAGATCGAAGAGGGCGCGTTGGGCTTCGGCGAGCTCCCCAGCGGCGGCGAGGGCAAAAGCGGATTCTTCTCGGGCGAAGCGGGCGGCATCTTCGGAGCCGACCGAGTCGACGGGGGAGAGCTGGGCGCCGGTGAGGCCTTCGGGCTCGTCGAGGATGAACTGGGTCTCGAAGCGCTGGAGGCGCGCCCGGAGGAAGCGCTGAAAGTCGCTCATGAAAGCGTCCGGGTCCGGGAGGCTCGAGCGGAGAACATCGGCGGCGGGCTTTCGGGCGCCCAGTTCTCTCAGCCAAGCGGGGAAAAGCTCGGGGCGCGTCTCGTCGATGAAGCGGGCGAGCGCGCCCGAAGCGAGATAGGCGGCTCTGATGTCATTGTGATTGCGCGCGCGGGTGAACGCGCGGTTCATCTGGAAGAGCCCGGGGAGCGATCCTTTCCGCTCCGCGATGAAGAGGGCGCGCTCCGCCTCCCTCCCCCAGCCCCGATCGAGCCGCTCGGTCTCCCACTCCGCGAACCCTTCCGTGAGCCAGCGCGGGATGCGCCCGGCGGAGGCGGTGAGATGGAAGACGTGGGCGAGCTCGTGCCACAGAGTCATCCCGAGGTTCCCCGGGCCCGCCGCGGGAGTCAGCGCCGCGATCCTTTGGCCAAAACAGACGCCTTCGAGCCCGACATGGGTCAGGCCACTCGTGCGCACGGCGAAATCCTGGCGGCTTTTGTAGAGCTCAATCGTGATCGGGCGCGGCGCGCGCATCTGATAGCGTTTTTCGAACTCGGAGATCGCCGCGCTGGCGAGCTCGGGCACGTAACGAAGAAGCAGCTTTGCCTCCGCTTTCGGGAAGCGGAAGCGGAAGATGCCGACCTCGTGGGTCTCGTACTCTTCGGGGATGATGTCTTCGAAAAGTGTTAGCGAATTGTAAGTGCGGACGTCGTAAGGATCGAGCGCAAAAGCGCGGCGCAGCTCGACGAGCCCCTGCGCTTCGCTCCCCGAACGAAGCAGAGTCAGAGCGAGCCGCGAGCGGACCACTGGATCTTTCGGATCGAGGCGCGCCGCGCGCCGGGTGAGCGTCTCGATGTCCGAGTAGCGATGCTCCCACTCGGCGAGCTCACTCGTGATCGAGAGCAGGCGCGCCGAGTCGGGGGCGAGCGTCCGGAATTCTTTTTCGAGCCGCTCAAACTCTTCGGGCCGCTCCGCGAGGAGAGCCGTCGCCGCGCGGAGGGCGAGGAGCTCGAGGGAGCGCGGGTTCCGGCCGAGACCCCGGGCCACGAACTTCTCCACCTCGGCGAAGTCGAGGTCGACGAGAGCGATCGCCCCGAGGGTGAAGAGGGCGCTGGGGTGGTTCGGGGAGATCTCGAGGGCCCGCTGGGCGAGCCCCTCGGCCAGGACGAAATCAAAATGTTCGACCCGCTTCAGCTGAGCCAAGAGCAGGAGAGCCTCCGGGTGGTTCGGGGCGTGCTCGAGGAAGTCCCCGAGAATCGAGAGAGCGCCCTCGACGTCGTGCCGCTCGAGGTAGAGCTCCGCTTCCCAGAGACGACTCGGCGAAGTCCGGGGCCCGAGCTCCCGCGCCTCGCCGAAGAGCCGGTCGGCGAGCTTCGGATCGCGGAGGAGGAACGCCGCCCGGGCGACGGCTCGCTGGCGCTCGGCGAGCTCCGGGGCAAGGGGGGTTCCATCGCTGCGCGGCCAGCCCGTGGTGAGCTTCTGGAAAATTTCCTCAGCGTCGGCCCGGCGCCCGAGTTCCAGATAGGCCTCCCCCCGCAGCAGCTCGAGGAGGATCGGGTCCCCTTCCCCTCCCGCGAGCCGGGTGACTTCTTCCGGTCGGCCGAGGGCGAGGAGCGCCCTCCCCTCCCAGAGGGTCAGCCCCTCCTTGCGGCTGAGCTCGAGCAGCTCCGTGAGCCGGCCCGTCTGGAAGAGGACCTCGGCGAGCCCGATCTGCGCTGGTTTCTCTTGTTCGCTGCGAGCGAGCAGATGGCGAAAACGGACCTCCGCCGCCGGATAGTCGCTCGCCGCGAGCGCCGCCTGCCCCGCCTTCAAGATCGCCGCCGGATCTTCGACCCGCTTCGAGGTCTCGCTCGAGGAAGGGAGCAGGGGGGCCGAGGGGGCCCCATGACACCCCATGACGGCGACCGTGAGCGCGCCGCCCAGCACTAACTTTTTGCTCACAACCAGAAAGCGCGCGCGGCGAGAACAAACGCTCATTGTTCAAAGAATCTTGTGCCGAGAAGGTCTCTCCTCAAAGATCTCGCCCGCGCTCACTCCTCGGGATCGAAGTACTCGACGATCACACCGCGCGGCGTCCGGACTTTGGTCCGGCCGCCGCCTCGTTCGAGCACGTAATCCGGTCCGAGGGGGATTTTTCCGAACCCCCCCGGGGTATCCATGATGAGCTTCGGAAGGGCGATCCCGCTCAGGCGACCCTGGAGCGCCTCCATGATGTCGATACCCTTTTGGACCGAGGTCCTGAGGTGACTCGTCCCGCGCACCGGGTCCATCTGGAGCAAATAATAAGGACGCACCCGCTCCCGAACGAGCCCGCGGAAGAGCTCGGTGAGCGTCGCCGGATCGTCGTTCACACCGCGCAGGAGCACGGCCTGGTTCATGACCGGGAACCCATGGTCCGAAAGGCGCGCGAGCGCCGCGCGGGAGGCGGGGCAGAGCTCCCGCGGGTGGTTGAAGTGGGTCATGATCCAGATCGGGTGGAACTCCCGCAGGGCCTGGACGAGCTCGAGGGTGATACGCTGGGGTAAAGCGACCGGAACCCGCGTCGCGAGGCGGATCGTCTCGACGCTGGGGATGTCCCGGAGCGCCCGCAGGATCGCCGTCAGCCGCTCGGTCTTCATGGTGAGCGGGTCACCTCCGCTCACAATTACATCACGAACCTCCGGGTGCGCCCGCAGGTAGTCGAGGGCGGGCCCGAGGCGCTGGACCGAGCGGGGTCCTCCCCCAGCCCCGACCATGCGACTGCGCGTACAAAAGCGGCAGTAAACGGCGCAGCGATCCGAGACGAGCAAGAGAGCCCGGTCCGGGTAACGCTGGACTAGGTCCGGGGCGACTTCATGGGCCTCTTCGCCGAGGGGATCGCGCAGGTCACCTCGCCCGGGATTGCCTTCCGCCGGGGCCGGGACCACCTGCCTCCGGATCGGACAGTTCGGATCCGAGCGGTCGACGAGGGAGAGGTAATGGGGCGTGACCGCGAGGGGAAACCCTTCTTGTTCCGCTCGCTCGGCGGCGGCTCGTTCGGCGGGCGTGAGGCTCAGAGCGTGGTCGAGCTCCCGCGCCGTGCGGAGGGTGTTCTGGAGTTGCCAAACCCAAGAATCCGGCTCCGGAGCCCTGTGCTCGAGCGAAGGGGCGCTGAGCTCGGTCATGGCTGTTTCGTCGAAGGGGCCGCCGGATCGCTCGCGCGCTCGAGAGCTCTCTCGAGAGCGGCCCGATCGACGGTCGCAGGGTATTTCTTGCGCAGCTCTTCGAGCAGCGCCTTCTCTTTCTCTCGGAAGAGGCGGCGCCGGAGCTCAACTCGAATCGTCCGGTCCGCCTCCTGCCTCGAGCGAAGGCGCGCCGGGCTCGTTCCCCCGAGCCGAACCACATAAAAGCGTCCGTTTGCCTCGACCACCTCCGGGGCCACATCGCCGAGGGCCTGGAGCTGGAAAACCGCCGTCCGAACCGGCTCGGGAACCTCGGGATTTTCGCCCCGCTCGACACCGGGCGCGGAGACAAAACCGAGATCTCCGGCCAGTTCAGAGGCTTCGTCGGAAACGAGTCCCCGCCGATCGAGGCTGAATTCCTTCGCGAGCTTGCCCCATTCGGAACCGCTCGCGCCCTTCGCCCGGCGCAGCACCGTTTCAGCCTGGGCTCGACCGCCGGTCACGATGACGAGGGGGCGCCGCCGTTCGGGCTCCTCAAACTCAGATTTGTGAGCCTCGTAGTAGGCGCCGACTTCCGCGTCCGAAAAGGACTCGAGGGGCGGGAGGGACGCTCGGAGCTCCTCGAGCCGCTCATCGCGGAGCGCCAAGAAAAGCTTCGCCTGATACTCCGGGCTCTTGTCGAGCCCGCGGCGCTCCGCTTCCTGGGCCAAAAGCTCCGTATTGATGAGCTCGTCGAGCAGCTCCGCCTGGCGCTCCGGGGTCTGGTACCGGAGGCGCTCAAATTCATCCATGCGCGCCACGGTCCGGGCGTAGTCCCCGAGAGTGATCGTCTTTTCCCCGACTTTCGCCAGGACCTCTCGGTCTTCCGCCGGGGTCAGCCCGGTGATCGGGTCACGGGTCGCCTCCGGCTCGGCGTCTCCGGAGAACCACTTGCAGCCGCAGAGCGCGAAGGCAACTCCGACGCAGAAGACGGCCGCGGAGGACCGAGCGCGGACGACCCTCTCGCCGCCAGAACCCGGGTTCGTCGCGCTGCCTCTCATGAGAGGTGAGTCATACACGAACTGCGCGGGACGGTCTCGCCAGGTAAGCATCTTGAATCGTTGCGGGCTTGGGCGCACCAAGCTATGGCCTAAACTCGTGGACACTGAGGCGCAGGGCAAAGAGACACTGAAATACAAGCGCGTATTGCTCAAGTTGAGCGGGGAGGCTCTGGCCGCAGGGGGCAGCGGCATCGAGCCCGAGACGCTGCGGAGCACTGCAGAAGAGATCGCCGATGTGCGCAAGACCGGCGTCGAAATCGGCCTCGTGGTCGGCGGCGGCAATATTTTCCGCGGCCTCAAAGGCGCGAGCCAAGGCATGGACCGCGCCCAGAGCGATTACATGGGCATGCTCGCCACCGTCATCAACGCCCTCGCCCTGCAGGATGCCCTCGAGCGCTGCGAAGTCCCGACCCGCGTCATGACCGCTATCGAGGTCCGCTCCGTCGCCGAGCCCTACATTCGTCGCCGCGCCATGCGCCACCTCGCCCGCGGTTACGTCGTGATTTTCGCCGCCGGCACGGGCAATCCCTACTTCTCGACGGACACCGCCGCGAGCCTGCGCGCGATGGAAATCCGCGCAGACGCCTTGTTCAAGGCGACAAAAGTCGCCGGCATCTTCGATAAAGACCCCGTCCAACATCAGGACGCCGTCCTTCTGCCCCAGGTGAGCTACGACCGCTTCTTGACCGATCGACTCAAGGTCATGGATGCGACGGCGGTCGCTCTCTGCCGCGATAACGGCCTGCCCATCCGCGTCTTCCAGATGGCCCCCGGGAACATTCGCGCCGTCCTCCGCGGCGAAAATCTCGGGACGACCGTCGGGGCCTGACCCGTCGGTCAGTCGAGCCGGACTTTCCGGTCCGCGATCTGTGCCAGGTATGCCAAGAGGCGCATCTGGCCGCCTGCGTCCTCTCGAACCCGAACGAGTGCCTCTGGCTGCGCTGGTCCGCCGGCGCGGAGACGGGGGAGAAGGCTCGGCTCGGCGCAGCGCTCCTTCGATCCGGCCCCTCCGGCCCGAGGGCGACGAATCGCTGGCGCGGAGTCGAAACTGAGAGAAGGAGTCTCTGTTTCCCTCGCGACTCTCCTTCTTTGGGGGTGTATCGGTCGACCCGATTGGGGAAAAGGCGAGGACGACGGAGCGAGCGACCTGGGAGAGGCGGGAGGGAAGAGTCGTTCGTTCCCTCGCCGTCTCTTAAGCCTGCGACAGCGACACTTCTGTCGCGGGGCTGTGCCAAATTTGCTTCGTGGGGGTTGGTTCAGCGCGAGGGGTTCTTGAGCGAAACCCACGAAGCTCCACAAGATTGTGTTCGCTCACAAAAGGCACGAAACCCGCTGAGTCAGGGGACTATGAAATTCTCAGGGAAGCAGCTGTTTGTTCGCTTGGGCCTCGGTGCAGGTGTCGCGCTCGCCGTGAGCCTGGCGCCCCTGGCCTGTAATGGGTCCGACGGGGACGGGGACATCGATGACGACAGCGAAACAGGAGGCACCCCCGGCTCTGGCGGCAAGGGTACCGGGGGCAAGCCGAGCTCCGGGGGCGCCGCTTCCGGCGGGAGGTCCGGTTCGGGAGGCCGAAATGGCTCTGGGGGCGCTGGTTCGGGCGGTGAAGCGGGTTCGCCGGGGAGCGCGGGAGAAGGTGGCATGGGCGGGCTCGGCGGAGGTCCGGCGGTCTGCGAGCTCCCCTTCGACGATGGGCCCTGTGACGGGGCGATCCCTGTCTATTTTCACAACGCCAAGACGGGCCGCTGTGAGCCGGCCGTCTACGGGGGCTGCGGCGGAAACGAAAACAGGTTCTCGACGATGCGAGCCTGTGAGCAGGCTTGTGATGTCCCGCGCACCGAAGCGGCCTGTTTGGTCGCCGGAGTCACCTACCCGAGCGGTTTTGGAAAGGTCCCCGATCCTTACAGCTGTAACACCTGCGGGTGCGACGATGGGGTCGTCTTTGGGTGCACGAAGATCGGCTGCTCTGAACCTTGCGAGGAGGGCTTCGTCGCCGCGACGGAATGCGTCGAGTGTGGGCCTGTCGATCAGTGTTTGACGGTGCACACGGGCTGTTTGCCCGAATGTGGTCCGAAGGATCAGTGTCCTGACGGGCGCACTTGCTTCGGCGGAGTGTGCCGAGACGCAAGCGGCATTTGTGGGTGACTGCTCGTAGGCTCCGGAGTTGCACGCAGCTCGACAGGGGCCCATAATGGGTATACCCACCATGGACCTTGGCCAGCGTTCCAAACACCCGTCAACCGCTCAGGAAAAGAGGCTCACCCCTGACGACCGTGGCCGCATCACGATTGGCAAAGCCGAAGGCGTGGTGAGTTACAAAGCTGTCTACCATCAAGACGGTTCCATTACTCTCACGCCGATGGGGGAAGTCCCTGCTCGTGAACTGTGGCTCTGGCAGAACAAAGAAGCGCTCGCCTCCGTACAACGTGGTTTGGCCGCACCCGACCCGACAAAGCCACGAAAGCCGCTGGACCTGTCATCACTTCCCGACGACGAGGAATGATCGGCGACGATGCCATTCACCTTGATCCCCTCAGAAGAGTTCGAGGGACAACTCGACGCACTCAAAAACGATGCGGCTCTTCAAAAACGCTACAAGGCAGTCTCCAAGTGCATCAGGCTTCTGGCAAATGACCCACGCCACCCGGGCCTCAATACGCACAAATATGACTCACTGAGTGGTCCCACCGGCGAACCCGTCTTTGAGGCCTACGCCGAAAACAAGACACCAGGAGCGTATCGCGTCTTCTGGTACTACGGGCCTGGTAAGGACGAGATAACGCTGGTGTCGGTGACGCCCCATCCATGAGGGCGCGGAGGCGCGGCGCAGCCGCGCCGGGAGAGCACCCCCGGATTCTTGAGCCTCTGGTGAGGAAGGAGTGTCGAGCGCGGAGGCGACGATGGGTGCAGCTGGCGGAGTCGGGCTCAGGCGAAGGCTCGTCCGGGCCCCCGCGGGTGTGATGGACCGGGGCCAAGAGAGCGAGAAAGTGGCTCACTTTTCGTCCGGGGAAGGCCCCCAGCGACCGGGGAGCCAGCTTTTTTGGGCGGCCAGCGGGCGGTCCCTTCGGCACGCCCAGGGAGGGAGAAGGTGTGCCTGGTGGCCTGGCCGCTCCGCGCGAGTACAGTCTCGGCACCATGTGGCTCTCCCTTCCGGGTTTTGGGACCCTGCTCATTTTCGGCATTCTGGTCCTCGCGGCGTACACCTTCGCGCTCTCCGTGCGCGCGACGGCTGGTGAACCGCGGCGACTCGAGGCCGCTCGGCTCGGAGCTTACGGAACGAGCGCGCTGATTTTGTGCGCGGTCCTCTTGCTCGCCTATGCCTTTTTGAGTCACGATTTTAGGATCCGCTACGTCTCCCGCTACAGCGACCGGAGCATGACGGATACCTATCTGCTCACCGCGCTGTGGGGCGGACAGGACGGGTCGCTGCTCTGGTGGACGTTTTTGCTCGGCGGTTACACGGCCGCCTGCGTGCGCTGGATGCGCGGAAAATACCTTGAGCTGCAGCCGATCGTGATCGCGACCTTGATGAGCGTGATCGCATTTTTCTGCATCCTCATGATGTTCGCGGCGAACGCCTTCGAACAGAACATCGCAGGCGCGCCCATGGACGGGTCAGGGCTGAACCCGCTCCTGCAAAACTACTGGATGATCATCCATCCGCCGATGCTCTATCTCGGCTTCGTCGGCTGCGCGGTTCCCTTCGGCTTCGCCATGGCCGCGCTCATCACCGGGCGCCTCGAGAGCGAGTGGATCGTCGCGGTGCGAAAGTGGATGCTCGTGGCCTTTTTGTTCCTCAGCATCGGCAACGTCCTCGGCATGATTTGGGCGTATGAGGAGCTCGGCTGGGGCGGATTCTGGGCCTGGGATCCGGTCGAGAACGCGGCCTGTCTCCCCTGGTTTACCTCCGCCGCCTACGTCCACTCGACCATCATCCAAGAGCGGCGTGGGATGTTCAAAGTCTGGAACGTGGTGCTCATCTGCCTGACCTTCGTGCTCACCATCTTCGGCACGTTCCTCACCCGCTCCGGGCTCATCGCGAGCGTCCACTCCTTCGCCAAGAGCGACATCGGCCCCTACTTCGTCTACTTCATGGGCCTTGCGATCGCGGTGTCGGCGGGGCTCATTGTTTGGCGCCTGCCGCTGCTCCGAGCCAAAGCTGAGATCGAGTCGCTCTTCAGCCGCGAGGCCATGTTCGTCATCAACAACTGGGCTTTGCTCGGTGGCATGACCTTTGTCCTCGTCGCGACCACCTTCCCGCTCATTTCCGAGGCACTTTTCGACCGGACGGTGACCGTGGGCCCGCCCTTCTACAACAAGTGGATGGCCCCGATCGGGCTCGGAATTTTCGCACTGATGGGTCTCGCGCCCCTCTTCGGCTGGCGAAAATCGAGCTCCGATTCGCTCGCTCGAGCCTTCGCTTTCCCCGGCGGTGTCACCGTCGCGACCATCATTGTCCACGCTATCCTCGGCCCGAAGTGGGGTTTCCCGCCCATCGTCGAAGGTGCAACGGTCGATCCCGGCTTCGCCGCCCAGGTCTACGGCAAGCTGAGCTCCTTTTATCCCGGCGTGACTGTGGCGCTGGCCGCCTTCAACGTCGCCGTCGTCGTTCAGGAGTTTTACCGCGGCGTTTCGGCGCGTCGCTCCTCCGCCGTCAAGAAGGGTGAACCCGAGGGGGTTTTTGTGGCTCTCTTCCGCCTGGTCCAGAAGAGCCGGCGTCGTTACGGCGGCTACGTGGTGCACCTCGGCATCACCGCCATGTTCCTCGGCTTCGTCGGAACCGCTTGGTCGATCACCGAAGAAGTCAGCCTGAACCCCGGCGAGTCGATGAAGGTGTTCGACTATGAGCTGACCTACCGCGGAACGCGCATGTGTCCCGGTGGCGCTGGCTGTAGCCCCGAAGAGAACAGCGTGGCGGGGCGCCGGATGCTGTTCGCTGACCTCGAGGTGAAGAAGGACGGCCGCCCGATGGGCACCTTGAGCCCGGCCAAATTCATCTACCAATCTCCTCCCCAAACCACGAGCGAGGTCGGGATTTTGCGTGGCTTCCGCGACGACCTCTACACGGTGCTCGCCGTGGCCGACCCGAAGACCCGCCGCGCCACCTTCTCCATCCACGTGAACCCCTTCGTCGGCTGGATTTGGATTGGTCTTTTGGTGCTCATCGCGGGCACGTCGGTCTCCCTTTGGCCTGATGTTCGTGAGGAAAAAGTCAAGAGCTGGGCATATGTCCGCGCCATGGTAGGAGCCACCGCGAGCCTGCTCTTGTCCTTCTATCTGGCGATCAGCGTGGCTCAGCCGCCCATGACCAAGAGCGTGAGCCTGTCTCGACTTGCCCCTGAAGGGACCTCGATCTCCAGATGAAGGTTCTCGTTGTCTCCGGCCTCCTCTTGGGGGCCATCCTCCTCATTCGCGCGACTCTCGGGACCCCTCCGGTCTTTTTGTTCCTGGCGGCTCTCGCGTTGCTTGTCGCGATCTTCTTCGTCTGGTCGAGCCTCGAGGTCGGCCAGGACAAGAAGAAAATGAGCTTTGAAGAGGCTCTTTCTTTCGCGATGCCGACCTTGGCCGAGGAGCAGAAGGTCGCGATTTTGCGCGCTCTGAAGGACCTCGAGTACGAGCGCGAGGTCGGGAAAATCTCCGAGGAAGACTACCGTGTGGCCCTCGAAGATTACCGCGCCAGGGCCAAAGCTTACATCGCTCTGGCAGATGAATCTCTCGCCGCTGGGCGGGAGAAGGCTCTGGCTTGGCTCGAGGAGAGCGCCGCCCAGTCCAAGGACAAAAAGCAGGAAGTTGACGCTTCGACGGGTGCGCAGGGCCCCGAAAGCGTCGAGATGCAAGGAAACGACAGCCCGGCCGACCGCGTGAGCGCCCCGGAGATCACCTTGGCTTCTCGCGTGAACCCGAGTGTGGCCGAACCGGCACAGCAGGAAGAAACCGCAGAAAAAGGCGTTTCTGAGCCAAAATCGGCCCCCGCAGAGCCCGAAAATTCCGGAGGAACACCTTCGTGAAGCACCGATTCCTCCGTCCCCTTGCAGCGGGTCTGCTGCTCACGACTCTCGCAGGAAATCTCCTGGCTCAAGCTCCGGAAGGGACCCCTGCCCCGGACGCCGCGCCTCAAAAGGCGCCCGCGAACCCCCACTCACAAAATCCTCACGCCGGCGTCGGGCCCTCGAGTTTTCACCAGACTCCTCCTCCCGAAGACGAGCTCCTCGAAGACGATTCCCCGACCGGAACTCTGATCGTCGAGACTCTCAACGGGCTCAATCAACCGGTCGCAGAGGTCGTCGTCGAGCTCGTGGTGACCTTCGAGACCGTAGCGGAAGGACGACAAGAGACTGTCCACCGAGCGACGAGTGGACCTGACGGCCGCGTCATTTTCCCGAACCTGAAGACAGGTTTGCACTCGAGTTACGCGATCGTCGCCGACTATTTTGGCGCGGTTTTTCACACCAAATCCTTCCGAATGCCGGAGAAAAACGGTCTCCGAGCTCAGGTCCACGTCTATCCCGGTGTCACGAACATCGAAGACACGTTCGTGGGCATGCGGAACATCATCTACGTGCAGCTGCGCGAAAGCGCGTTTCACTTCGAGGTGCTCTATCGCATCTTCAACATGAGCCGGGCCGCCTGGGTTCCGAAGGACGTCTTCATTGTCCTTCCCGAGCGCGCCACGGGTTTCACGCCGAGCAAGGCTCCTCAGCGTTTCCGGGTCGATGAAGACGGCCGGCGAGCCTATCTCGAAGGGACCTTCGGCCCCGGCCAAACTGACCTGACTTTGACCTTCCAAATTCCGAGCCGAAACGAGGAGCGAGAGGTCTTTCGTATTGGCTCTTTGCCTCACACGGCCGACCTCCGAGTCATCACCGAGAAAACGAAAAATTTGACGATGACGGTACCGGGCTTCGACTTCACCGGTTCCGACGTCGGACCCTCCGGCGCCCCGGTCCTCTTCGCTCGAAAGTCCCTTGGCTCGGCCGGCCGGGAGATCGGAGACGTCACCATCGAGCTTGGGGGACTCCCGGTCACGGGACCCGAACGCTGGTACGCCGTTTTCGCGGCCATCCTGGTCGCCCTGGGCGGGCTATGGGGGCTGAAGCGACGCTCCGCCGACAAGACCCCAGGGCGCGTTCTGAGCGACGAGGAACGAGCCCAGGCCGAAGAGGCCCGGAACGTCCTTTTGAATGAGCTCCAGCTCCTCGAGAAGGCCAAAGAGTCGGAGCTCGTTGGCCCGCGGACCTACGAGGCCACGAAAAAGGACCTCGTGGATGCCCTGGCGCGCATCGCGCTCCTGCTCGATCCCCCCCAAAATCAGACCTCCCGCTCCTCGGGATAATCTGTGGGTATCCCCTCCCGTGACTCTGGGGGAAACACCGGTACGGGATGGGGATGGAAGAACTCCACAGGTTCGTCCCTCGATCTTTCTCCCGGAGTTGACCCGAGGGTCATTGGTAGAAACAAGAACAATTTCCGTAATTTACGAACATATCCCCAGTCTCCACACCCCCTACGACGACTACGGTTAAATTTATTTCTATCTCTCTCTGAGAGGAGAACAGCGGGAGCTCTTCTGATCGGAGAGCCGGATTGTGGAAATCTGAGCGCCCCCCTCGGAAGTCTCTGTTTGGACCTCGATCCAGGGAAACTTCGCCACTCTGACTCAGAGTTCGAGAACGCGGCGCTTCGGGCTAGCGAAGGCTTTCGTCTCTCGCTACGAAGCGGGTCCGGACTCATGCATGCTGCTGTCAGTAAGAAGGACCTTTTGCGCGTCCTGGGCCGTTGTCAGGGCGTCGCAGACAAGAAAAGCACCATGCCTGTGCTCGGGAACGTGCTCCTGCGAGCGACGCCCGATAGCCTCGATCTGTCAGCAACGGATCTCGTTGTAGCTGTCAGCGGTAGCGTTCCCGCAAAGGTCGAAAAGCCAGGGAGCATCGCTGTCCCTGCGAAAGATTTCTTCGACCGCGTGCGGATGATGCCCGAAGGTCAGATCGGCATTGAGGTCGGCGATGGCTCGAACATCACCATCCGCTCCCTGACGAGCGCGCGTCGCTATACGCTGTTCGGGCTGCCTGGAGACGAGTTCCCGCGCCTGCCCGCGCCGGAGGGCGATGGTTGGGTCGAGATCGACGTCGCTTCGATGGCGCGCCTGATCGCGACGACCTACTTCTCGATTTCTTCTGACGAAACGCGGATGCACCTCTCGAGCGCTCTCTTCGAGCTCGAGGACAACCGCGCGCGCATGGTCACGACCGACGGACATCGTCTGTCGAAAATGGAGGTGCGCGCTCCCGAGCTCTCCGGCAAAGCCACGATGCTCATCCCGCTCAAGGGTGTGCTCGAGCTGAAGCGACTCTGCGACGAAGCTTTGAGCGATTCGGGCAAGAGCTCGGATCCTGAGGGAAAGAACGAACCCGCCCGCATTCGCATTCTCCAGAGCGGACCGAACGTCTTCTTCGAGGTCGGCGGTTTCCACTTCAGCGTCAAGCTCGTCGACGCTCAGTTCCCCCCCTACGGACAGGTCATCCCGGCCCAGTCGAGCGTCGCTGTGCGCGCTCCCCGGCTCTCGTTCTCTGAGGCGCTCAAGGCCGTCTCTCTCGCCGCGAGCGACCGTACTGGCGGCGTAAAGCTCACCCTGAACAAGAACCAGCTGCGCGTCGAAAGCGAGAGCCCTGAGGCGGGAGAAGGCTTCGACGAGGTGCCTGTCGACTACGTCGGCAGCCCGATCACGATCGGCTTGAACGCTCGGTATCTGCTCGAGGTGCTCGGAGCGATCGTGGATGACGAGGTGATCATCGGTATCACCGGTGAGCTCGATCCGGCGGTGATTCGTCCCGGTGGGAGCCGCGAGAACCAGGACTATCTGGCCGTCGTGATGCCCATGCGCATCTGATGGAGCGCGGCCGAGCGATCCATGAGCGCGGCCGTCGAGCTCTGCTTGGCCCGCCTGGGCACGGTGGGTTTTCGGAACCTGGAAGCAGGTTCGCTTCAGTTTGCTTCCGGGCTGAACGTTATCTTCGGCGAAAACGGACAGGGTAAGACGAGCCTGATTGAGGCCATCTACCTGCTCTGTACGACGCGTTCTTTCCGCACGACCAAGCTCAGCGAGGTCATTCAAACAGACGCACTTCAGGCTAGATTGAAGGGCAGTTTCGAGCGCGGAGGGCTCCCCTGGACCCTCGAAGCTCAGATTTCACAGCGGGGCCGCTCTTTCCTGAAAAACGGCGCGCGACCGAAGGAGCGCCTCCTCTACGTCCAAAGTACGCCGGTCGTCGCGTTCCATCCGGGCGACCTTTTGCTCATCACCGGCGCGGCCCAACTCCGGAGGCGCCTGCTCGATCGCATCATCCTGCACAGGCAACCGGGCGCCATCGACGCCAAACGCGCCTTTGACGAAGCAGCGAAAAAGCGCCTGTTCGTCCTCGAACAAAGGCCGAAGAGCCGCGAGCTCGAAGCTTTTGAGGCAGTGATGGCCGAAAATGGAGCTTTGCTCTCCGGAGCGCGAGAACAAGCTGTGATCGCGCTCGAAGGCCGATTTAGCGCCATTTTTACGCGCCTGGCCCGCGAAGATCTCTCCATGTCGATCTTCTTCCGTCCCGGAGGAACAACGAACGTCGAGGATTTCCGGCGCAGGCTCGAAGAAAGCCGGGCCATCGATCAGCGGCGGAAAATGACGACCTATGGGCCTGAACGCGATGAGCTCATCGTGAGCCTGGACGGTCGCCCCGCCCGCGCTTACGGCTCCCAAGGACAGCAGCGCATGCTCGCGCTCAGCTTGAAGCTAGCGGAGCTGGAGCTGATCCGGGAAAGCTCTTTGACCTGTCCGATTCTCCTGCTCGACGATGTCTCGAGCGAGCTCGACAGAGAGCGGACCGAGGCTGTTTTTCGCTTTCTCGGCCACGAACGAAATCAGGTTTTCGTGACCACAACGCGTCCGGAGCTCTTCGCCGACGCTGGTCGAATCCTCGAGAGCGCATCTCGTGCGCGCGCGGACTTTCGGGTCGAATTGGGCCGAATCAGTCCCCTTTGAGGCGCGATTCGAAGCCGCGATTCGAGCGGTTTTTCTGGGCTCAGAGACCCCGCAGCAAAGGGGCCTTTCGCTTGTCGAAAGGTCGCTGATTTGGTAAGGGAAAAGGCCAATTTGGCGCCAGAAAAGAAGCCGTGACCGACAAACTTTCAGAGTCGACTGAGGCCAAGCCGAGCGAAGCGTACGGCGAAAAGAACATCACGGTCCTCGAAGGTCTCGAGGCTGTCCGGAAGCGTCCGGGAATGTATATCGGTGATGTTCACGACGGTTCCGCTCTGCACCACCTCGTCTGGGAAGTCGTCGATAACTCCGTCGACGAGCACCTCGCGGGCCATTGCACGACGATCCGCGTCACCGTAAACCGTGATGGTTCGGTGAGCGTGGTGGACGACGGCCGTGGAATTCCGGTCGGCATGCACGAAAAAGGCGTGAGCGCCGCCGAGGTCGTGATGACCGTGCTCCACGCGGGCGGAAAATTCGACCATTCGAGCTACAAGGTGTCCGCCGGGCTCCATGGCGTCGGCGTGAGCGCCGTGAACGCGGTGAGCGAATGGCTGAAGCTCGAGATCAGGCGCGAAGGTTACGTTCATCATCAGACCTACGTGCGCGGCGTTCCCCAGGGTCCCCTGACCCGCGGCGAAGCGACCGAAAAAACCGGCACCAAGATCACCTTTAAGCCGGACCCGGAGATCTTCACGATCACCGAGTACAACTACGAGACGCTCTCGAATCGCCTGCGCGAGATCGCGTTTTTGAACTCGGGCCTCAAGATTCACCTCGCCGACGAGCGCGAGGAAGGACGTCACGAGGACTTCCACTATGAAGGCGGCATTCGCGAGTTCGTCGCGCACATCGCGACGAAAAAAGAGGCGATCCATGACGACGTGATCGCGTTTACGACCTCGGTCCCGACCGGAGACGACCGCGCAGATATCGTCGTCGATCTTGCGATCCAGTGGTCCAGCGCCTACGTGGAACAGATTTTCTGTTACACGAACAACGTCAGTAACAAGGACGGCGGGACCCATTTGACGGGTCTCAAAGCCGCTCTGACGCGCGCTCTGAACGCTTACGGTCAGGACAATAACCTGTTCAAGGACGTGAAGTCGGGCCTCTCCGGCGACGACTGTCGCGAAGGGGTCATCTGCGTCATCCACGTGAAACACCCTGACGCGAGCTTCGACTCTCAGACCAAGAGCAAGCTCGTTTCAAGCGAAGTCAAAGGTATCGTCGAGACAGCGGTTTTCGACCAAGTGACGCGCTACTTCGAGGAACATCCGCAAACTGCGCGGAAGATTCTCGATAAGGCGATCGTCGCCGCGAAAGCTCGCGAGGCCGCGCGTAGGGCCCGCGAGGTCGTGCGTAAGGGTGTGATGGATACGACGAGCCTCTCCGGAAAGCTCGCCGACTGTCAGAGCAAAGACCCAGCGGAGAGTGAGCTCTACATCGTCGAGGGTGACTCGGCAGGCGGCTCCGCGAAGCAGGGGCGGAACCGTCGTTTTCAGGCGATTTTGCCGCTTCGCGGCAAGATTCTGAACGTGGAGCGGGCGCGCCTCGACCGCATGCTCTCCTCGGAGGCCGTCGCGACGCTCATTTCAGCCCTTGGCTGCGGAATCACCGATGACGGGAACTTCGAGATCTCGAAGCTCCGTTATCACAAAGTGATTCTGATGACCGATGCTGACGTCGACGGTAGCCACATTCGGACGCTGCTCCTCACGTTCTTCTATCGTCAGATGCCCGAGTTGATCGAACGGGGTCACCTCTTCATCGCCCAGCCTCCGCTGTTCGGCGTCCGAAAAGGCAAGAAAATCCTTTATATCAAGGACCAGCCGGCGCTGAACCGCTACCTGATCGAGAGCGGGATCGAAGGCCTGAGCTTGAAGAGCAGCAGCGGCACCGAAATCGCTGGCATGCCTCTTTACCACCTGGCGACGAAGCTCCGGACCGTCGAAGAGCACGCCCGACGCATCGATCGCCGCTGCGACAGTCGCATCGTGTTGGCAGCGATTCGCGCCGCTCACGTGACCAGCGAGACCTTCAGTTCGACGGACAAGCTCGAAGAAGCCCGCTCGGCGATCGAAAAGGCTCTCATCGAGCGTTACCCCGATCTTCAGCCCCTCTCAGTGCGCGTGGCGACGGACGAAGCCGACGGACCTCACTTGGTCGCGAAGTTCCGCCCTGGCGCGAGCTCAAAACCGGGCCGTTTGACCCAGGAAATCACCGAAACGGGCGAGTATCACGAGCTCCTCTCGATCGAAGATGACATTCGCTCGATTGGACCTGCGCCTTACCAGGTGGCGAGCGAAAAGAGCCAACCCGTGACCATCGCGGACGCTGAAGCTCTCGACAGGTACATCTACGAGCGCGGTCGGAAGGGACTCAGCGTGAGTCGTTACAAAGGTCTCGGCGAAATGAACGCGGACCAGCTCTGGGAAACGACCATGAACCCCGATGGGCGGACGCTCCTGCGCGTTGAGGTGAAAGACCCGATCCGCGCTGAGGAGATCTTCAGCGTCCTCATGGGTGACCAGGTCGAACCCCGCCGCAAGTTCATCGAGGACAACGCACTGAACGTGCAAAACCTCGATATTTGAGGGCCCCGGTCCATCACACCCGCGTGACCGCGGACGAGCCTTCGATAGGGTCCACCGCCTCGAGAGAGCTCGTCAGCGCGCGAGCGCGGGCGCGGCGAGGTTCGGCCCCTGGGCCAAAGACGGAACCCAGCGATTCTCCGCCGTCCTGCGCGCTCGCGCGCACCCAGGGAGCTCTCGTCATCCGAATCGGATAGGCTCCTCGGATGAAGGCGTGGGGGAACCTGTGGGTTGGAGCTTTTGTGCTGGTGCTTGGGTGCGGGGGCCACGCGGCTTCTGATGACGACTCTGAGACGGGCGGCGTGGCAGCGGGAGGGGCGAATCCTAGCTCAGGGGGCGCCGAGTTCTCTTCAGGAGGGACAAGCGCGGGTTCTGGCGGGACAGCCGTAAATCCGCGGTCAGGGGGTGCCGGAGGTGACCCGAGCAGCGGTGGATTGGAGGCTGTCGAAAGCTGCGATGAGACAGCGCTCGATTGCACGAGCGAGAGCTGCGGCTGCGAGGGGGGCTTTGAATCGTGCAGCGCGTCGGACATCCATTGCCAGCGGGACGTCCCGGACAGTTGCGTTTGTGATCCGACGTTGACGGTCGAAGCGAGCGACTGTCGTTACCCGAGCATGGAGCATAAATGCTTCGATCGACCGGAAGAGACCGGTGTTCCCTGGTCGATGTGGTGCGTTTGCGACACGAGCTGGCGAGACATGGAGAACCCTTGTCCGCCAAAAAGCGCGCAGTCTCCTGACTGCCGGCTTGAATGCGACGCGCCCACGATCGAAGAGTCCTCGGACTGCGCTTGTGTCGCCTGTTGAAGAGGCGAGCGCTCAAGGCTTCCTTCGATGGACAAACGCGCTCTGTCCAGGATGAAACTGCGGGGCGAGCTCAGAGCTCGGCGAGCGCTCGGAGGATTTCTTTGGCGTGCTCCTTGGGCTGAACGTTCGGATAGACGCGGGCAATCTTGCCGGCGCGGTCGATGATGTAGGTGACGCGGGAGGTCATCCCGAACGTGCTCCCGACGCCGTAGGCTTCGGCCAAAGCCCGGTCCGTATCCGGAATCAGATAGAACGGAAGGCCGTGCTCCTCGGCGAATTTGCGGTGCGAATCGCTGTCGTCCGTGGAGACTCCGAGGACAACGGCGCCCTGATTTTCAAGGGATTCGTACTCGGCAGCGAAGCCCTGAGCTTCGGCTGTGCAACCAGGGGTTCCGTCCTTCGGATAGAAGTAGAGAACAACGACTTTTCCCCGGAGCTTCTCGAGCTCGATCGGGGTGCCATTGTGAGCGGTGGTTTGAAAGAGCGGCGCCTCACTGCCAACTGTGAGAAGCTCGTGACGACGGGGCGCGGAAGTTTGGACCTCACCGCCGCTCTTCGTCTGGGACTTCGAACACGCAAGCTGTGCGCTGAGGAGGCCTGAGAGAAGGAGCAGGCGAAAAATTTTGAGGTGCGCCCATGTAGTCATCTCGAGCGCACTAGCACAAAAACGGCGCAAAATTCGCGGCATTTTTCGGACAGCCGGCGGCGCGCCGAAATCGGCGCGCCTTTTGCTTCGGCGATACGAGGGTCGGCCTTGCGGGGAGAAGTGATGGACTTAGGTTGGCAGACGACCCGGAGGAGAGAGATGAATTTCGATAGACTGACCACCAAGAGCCAACAAGCCGTTCAGGCGGCCCTGACCCACGCGGCGCGCGAGGGACACCCGGAGGTCGTCCCTGAACACCTCTTGCTCGCCATCTTGGAGCAAGAAGACGGCGTGGCTCGCCCGCTCGTCGAGCTGGCTGGGGCTCACGGTGACCGCCTGCGCACGGCGCTGACCGCCGAGCTGAACAAGCTGCCTCGGGTCCAAGGGGGCGACGAACCCCGCTTGGGGCGCCGAATGCTGCCGTTTTTGGCGCTCGCAGAGGAACAGGCGAAGGCGCTGAAAGACGACTACGTCTCTACGGAACACTTCCTCCTGGCCGCGACGAAGGAGAAAGAGAAGCTCGCCCGCTTCCTCGCAGACCAGAAGCTGACTCATGACCGCCTGCTCGAGGCGCTCGCGAAAGCCCGCGGAAGTCAGCGAGTCACGGACAAAGACCCCGAAGGGAAGTTCCAAGCCCTCGAGAAGTACACCCGCGACCTGACGAAGTTGGCTCGCCAGGGGAAGATCGATCCAGTGATTGGCCGCGACGAAGAGATTCGCCGCGTGATGCAGGTCCTCTCCCGGCGCACGAAGAACAACCCTGTGCTCATCGGTGAGCCGGGCGTCGGAAAGACGGCCATTGCCGAAGGTCTGGCGCACCGCATCGCCCAGGGGGACGTCCCCGAGTCCTTGAAAGAGAAGCGACTTTTGGCGCTCGACCTGGCCAGTATGGTGGCTGGTTCGAAGTTCCGCGGTGAGTTCGAGGACCGCCTGAAGGCCGTGCTGAAAGAGGTCGAAGCCTCCAGCGGACAAATCATCCTGTTCATCGATGAGCTTCACACGCTCGTGGGCGCCGGCGCGGCCGAAGGCGCGATGGACGCCGCGAACATGCTCAAACCTGCGCTGGCGCGCGGTGAAGTGCGCGCGATCGGTGCGACGACGCTCGACGAGTACCGCAAGCATATCGAAAAAGACGCGGCTCTCGAGCGCCGGTTCCAGCCGGTCATCGTGGACCAGCCGTCTCCCGAAGACGCGATCGCGATTCTGCGCGGTCTGAAAGAGCGCTACGAGGTGCACCACGGTATCCGCATCCAGGATGCCGCTCTGGTGGCCGCGGTTCAGCTCTCGACTCGCTACATTACCGAGCGTTTCTTGCCCGATAAGGCCATCGATCTCATCGACGAAGCTGCGAGCAAGATCAAGATGGAGATCGACTCGATGCCCTTCGAGATCGATCAGATCGAGCGCGAGCTCGTCAAACTGCAGGTCGAAGAACAAGCGCAGAAGCGCGAGAAGACTCCCGCGAGCGAGGCTCGGCTCGGTGAGCTGAAGACGCTCATCGCCGAAAAGACGGCTGAGCGCGACGCCAAGAAGGCCCAGTGGCTGAAAGAAAAAGAGGTCATCACGGCGATTCAGGAGAAGAAGCGCACCGTCGAAGACCTCCGCCTGCAGCAAGAACAAGCGCAGCGCCGGGGCGATCTCGGTAAGGCCGCCGAGCTGCAATATGGCTCGATTCCTGAGGCCGAAAAGGCTCTGGCCGCGCTCCGCGAGGACCTGGCTCGTCTTCAGAAAGACGGCTCCTTCCTCAAGGAAGAGGTCACCGACGAAGACGTCGCACAGATCGTCAGCAAGTGGACAGGAATTCCTGTGAGCAAAATGCTCCAGAGCGAAATGGAGAAACTCCTCCACATGGAGGAGAACTTGCGCTCTCGCGTCCTCGGTCAAGACGACGCCCTCGAAGCCGTTTCGAACGCCGTGCGGCGAAGTCGTGCGGGGCTCGGCGACGAGAGCCGACCCATCGGATCGTTCCTCTTTCTGGGACCGACCGGCGTCGGAAAGACGGAGACGGCTCGCGCCCTGGCCCAGTTCCTGTTCGATGACGAGCGGGCCCTGATCCGCATCGACATGAGCGAGTACATGGAAAAACACGCCGTTTCTCGCTTGATCGGGGCTCCGCCCGGATACGTGGGGTACGACGAAGGTGGCCAGCTCACCGAGCCGGTGCGCAGGCGTCCCTTCTCGGTTGTGCTCTTCGACGAGATCGAAAAGGCGCATCCGGACGTGTTCAACGTCCTGCTCCAGCTCCTCGACGACGGTCGCCTGACCGATGGTCAGGGTCGCACCGTGGACTTCAAGAACACGGTCGTCATCCTCACGAGTAACCTTGGCTCGCTCGAGCTCGCTCAGATCGAAGAGCGCCGAGATCTCTCGGAGGAAGAGAAGCAGAAGCGCCTCGACGAAGCGGCCATGGAAGCTCTCCGAGCGCACCTCCGCCCCGAGTTCATCAATCGTCTCGACGAGACGATCGTCTACCGGCGGCTCGGCCGGGAACAGATTCGCGGAATCGTCGACGTCCAGCTGGCTCGCCTGGCGAAACGTCTCGAAGGCCGCGGCCTGACCCTCCGCGCGACGGAAGCTGCAAAAGACGCGATCGCTCAGATCGGCTTCGATCCTCAGTTCGGAGCGCGCCCGCTCAAGCGAGCGATCCAGCGCTCCATTGAGAACCCGCTGGCCGAAGCGGTGCTTCGCGGAGAGTACCCGCCGGGCAGTTTGGTTCAGATCGACGCGGTCGGCGACAAGATCGGCTTCTCGAAGGTCGGCTACGGAGCTTCACCGACGCCCTTCGGAAAGACGGTCCAGGCCTAACGGGAGAGCTCCCGAAGCAGCTCGAGACCGAGCACGAGCGCACGAGTCGCAGCCCGCCTCTGGATTTGAGCGCGATCGCCGCGAAACTCGTGGCGCCGCGTGAGGACGATGTCCCCGCTCGTCGCCGCAAAATGCACGAGCCCGACCGGCTTCTCCGGACTGCCTCCGGAGGGGCCGGCGATGCCCGTGATGGAGATACCGACGTCCACCCCGAGCGCGCGGACGGCGCCGCGCGCCATCGCCACAGCACATTCTTCGCTCACGGCTCCGTGGCGCTCCAGGATCTCGGCGGGAACGCCGAGCACCCCTTGTTTGACGCTGTTGTCGTAGCTCACGACGCTGCCGAAGAAGCAGGTGCTGCAGCCGGCGACCGTGGTCACAAGGTGGCTCACGAGGCCTCCCGTGCAGGATTCAGCGAAGCCAACCGAGATGTTTCGTTCCTTGAAGCTGTTTCCGAAGTATTCGGGGAGCGCGACGCGCCCTTCTACGAAAATGGCGTCACCGAGGAGCTCGATGACGCGATTTCGAGCGGCGACGGCCTGAGCCCGGACGACCTCGATGGGCTCGCCGGGGGTCGCCTGCCCTTGGACCTTGACTTCGATTTCATGAGAGCCGGCGCGATAGCCCAGGGTCACGGGGAACTCGCGTTCGACGCTCTCGACGCGGCCGGCGACGGTGCTCTCGGGGAGGCCGAAGACAGTGACCCGCTCGACGACGAGAGGAGCGTTCGGCTTCGGGAGCGAAGGGACGATCCGCTCTTCGAAGATGTGCTGCATTTCCCGGGGAACGCCGGGCGTAAAAAACGCGCTCGCGCGGCCGATCTTGCAGGCGAAGCCGGGAGCGGTGCCGAGGTCGTTGTCGAGAACGGTGGCGCCTTCGGGGAAGACGGCCTGCTTTTCGTTCATCGGGTGCATGGGCACACCGGAGTTCTGAAAAGCGGCGCGGACGCGCTCGAGGGAACGGGTGTCAAGCGCGAGCTCGCGCCCTTGGGCGCGAGCGGCGGCGGCCGCGGTGAGGTCATCGGAGGTCGGTCCGAGGCCGCCGGTGACGAAAAGGAAGTCGTGATGAGCCCCGAGCTCTTTGAGCGTCTCCACGATGCGATCCATGTCATCGTCGATGGTGCGCAGCTCGCGGACCTCGTGGCCGAGCTCCGCGAGCTTTCCAGCGAGCCAGTGGCCGTTTGCGTCGCGCAGCTCGCCGCGAACCAGCTCAGTTCCAATCAACAGGATTGCACAAATCATCACCAAAAAGCCCTCGAAAAATGGGCGTGAATGCCCGCGTCTTTTGTGAGGAGGTTCGCCTCAGCGAGCTCTGCCTCCGCGCAGATCAAGCGATCGAAAACATCCGTCGCCCAAGAAAACTCAAGCGCCTTGTTCGTGACACGGGAGAAGGAAGCGGTCGAGACGGTGAGCTGAATGCGATCGGCGAGATCTTGAACAATCTCGCCGGCCGGAACGCGCAAGATGCCTTGGTCATAAAGAACACCCAGCTCCAGCTCGACAGCGGGCGAAATGAACAAGGGTCGCTCCTCAAGCAGCGCGCGGCTGCGCGCGCTGAACTGGTCGACGCGCCCCGCGTACAGCCAAGCGATGACGTGGGTATCGAGGTGTAGCGGGGTTTTCACGGGTGATCCGGCTCTCCCTGGGGCCGGGTGATGAGCTCGTCCGGGTCACAATCAAAGAGGTTCCGGATCGGAAGCCGAGCGAGCCGCGAAGGCGGCTCGAGCAGAGAGAGCTCGAGCACCGTGTCGCCGCGCAGGATGCGGAGCGGGACGCCCGTTTCGATCACGGTATCGATGAGACGATAGATATTCGCGCGGAGCTCGCTCGGCGTGACCGACATGACGGGCGCCACGATAGCACAGGCGAGCTTTTCCTTGCCCCTTGTCAGAAAAGTCGAAACGGCGCCCCATAGCTTCGCACTGGGCTTCGTCAGAACATGGGGTCTTGTGATGAGAGGCGCAGCGGGCCATGACGCTTCGTCACTCGACCTCGTAAGCGCAACGAAAGCCAACGTCATCCTGGGGCGCCCCGCTATGGGGCACCCGAGCCCAGCTTTTCACCTCTGCCGGGAAGCGCGAACGAAAGGACCCTCCGACCAGGAAAATCCGTCCCGAAGCGTCGCGCGTGAGCTCCCGGACATTGCCCACCAAGTCCTCGGCTCCTTCCGGGGAGCGACCGAGAGACCGCGCGCCGGCGAGCTCAGGGGAGCTGAGCGTCGTCCCACAGGGCCCCCGCTCGAGACCATAAGCGGCGCGCCGGCAGGTGAGCCCGTGGGCGCCCCAGGGGTAACGGCGAGCCTGCTCTCCCATGCTGGCGAACATCCACTCCTCTGGCGACGGCAGGCGCCCTCCAGCTGAGCGACAGAAGCGCTCCGCCTCCGCCGCGGTCACTCGGGTCACTGGCGCCCCCGGCTCGCGGCCCTCGAGCGCCGCACAGTTGCCCTCAGGACATCCGAAGTAGCGATGCCAAGTGACCTCGTGGCTGTCTAAGCGGAAGGGAGCCACCGAGAAGGTCTCCCGCTCGACCTGCTCGCTGTCCCAATCGGTCGGAGCGATCACGACTTGCCCCCCCGTGTAAGAGATCGCCCAAGAGCGCGCGACGCAGCCCGGCGCCTCCCCGCCCAGAAGGGCCATGCCATCCGGACAGCTCTTCGGAAGCCCCCAGCAGCGCCCTCCGACGAGGGATTGACCCGGCGCGCAGCAGCGCTCCCCGAAAAGCTCGAGCCCGTCCGTACAAGGGTCAGGCTCGCGCGCGAGAAAAAGAGCGAGCCCGAAGGTGGCTGCGAAGAGCGCTGCCCCGGTGACAGCGCCGATGAGAAGAAACCGCGGAGAAGAAATTTTCCCCAAGAGTCCTATCCCGCCGCCTCTTCAGAGCCTTCGATGAGCTCGCGGAGCCGCGCCTCATCGATGACGAGGGTGCCGTGTTTCTCGGCGCTGGTGAGCTTTGACTTGCCGACCTTCTCTCCTGCGACGAGATAAGTCGTGCCCTTCTTCACGGTCGTGTGGACGTCGCCGCCGGCCGCCTCGATCTCCCGGTGGATCTCATCCCGCGATCTGCTGAGTACGCCCGTGACGCAGAAAGACTTCCCGAGGAGAGGGCCTTCTGTCGCGCGAGCCGGGGCGGTCTCCTCGAAGGGCACCGAAACGTGAAGTTCTCGAAAACGTTCGAGATTCTGGCGGTTTTTCGGGTCGGCCAAGTACGTCGCGAGGGACTGGACCATCTTCGGTCCGATGCCGGGCACGCCGAGCAGCTCACTCGTGAGGGATTCGGGATGCAGCGCGAGCAGTTCGTCAATCGAGCGGACCTTGCGCGCGAGCTGCTTGGCGATGACTTGGCCGATGTGCTCGATGCCGAGCCCAATGAGGAGTCGGTCGAAGGTGCGTGAGCGGCTCGCCTCGATGGAGCGGAGCACGTTGGTCGAACCCTTCTCCGCCATGCGCTCGATCTTCAGGAGATCGTCGAGCGTGAGCGTGTAGAGATCGGGGATGCTCCTGACGAGGCCGAGGGAACAGAGCTTCTGGATCAGCTCGGCGCCGAGATGGTCGATATCCATCGCGAAGCGCCGCGAAAAATAGAGGATGCTCCCCTCGACGCGCGCCGGACACTCCACGTTGGTGCAGCGGATCTGGACCTCGCCCTCTGGTTTTTCCGCAGGTGAGCCGCAGCGAGGACAGCTGCGCGGAAGCACAAAAGGCTCGGTCCCATAGGGTCGCTCCTCGAACTTCACGTCCATGATCTGAGGGATGATCTCGCCAGCTTTTTCGACGCCGACGAGATCGCCGATCCGAACATCGAGGCGCGCGACCTGATCTTCGTTGTGGAGCGAGGCGCGCGAGACAGTGGTTCCAGCGAGCTGAACGGGCTCGAGATCGGCGACGGGCGTGAGGACGCCGGTGCGCCCGACCTGGACGCTGATGCCGAGCACGCGCGTGTAGGCTCGGTCGGCCTTGAACTTATAAGCGATGGCCCAGCGGGGGAACTTCGCCGTGCGCCCCAGGATGTCTTGCTCTTTGTAGGTGTTCACCTTAACTACGGCGCCGTCGAGCTCATACTCGAGCGTCGCCTTCATCGCCTCGATGGCGTCGATCGCGTGCATGACCTCGTCGACATTGGTGCCGAGCTCGAGGACGCCGTGGGTCGGGATGCGCAGCTCGCGCAACTTGGCGAGCGATGAGGCGTGATCTTCCGCGAAATCCCGCTCGAGCACCTGCCAAACCATGACCCGGAGCCTGCGGCGCGCGACTTGGCGCGGGTCGAGCAGGCGCAGCGAGCCGGACGCGAGGTTGCGCGTATTGGCGAAGAGGGGCTCTCCAGCGAGGGCTCGCTCTTCGTTGAGAGCGATCAAGTCGCGACGGAAGACGACGACCTCCGCGCGGAGCGTCAAATCATTTTGATAGGGAATCGTGAGCGGCAGATTCCGGATCGTCCGAACGTTGTCGGTGACGTCCTCTCCGACCACACCATCACCGCGCGTGATGCCTTGAACGAAGCGACCCCCGCGATAAAGAAGCTCAATGCTGGCGCCGTCGAGCTTCGGTTCGATGGAAAAAACAGGGCGCGACCCCTCTGGGAGACCCCGAGCCACTCGCTCTAAGAACTGAGCGAGCTCCTGCCGGCTGTAGGTATTGTCGAGGGAGGTCATCGGCGCCACGTGGGGCGCCGCCTTGAGCTCAGTGCGGGGAGTCGCGCCGATCCGCTGCGTCGGCGAATCGGGTGTGATGAGCTCAGGGTACTGCTTCTCGAGGTCGACGAGCTCGCGGTAGAGGCGATCGTACTCTTCGTCCGAGATGGTCGGCTCGTCGAGGTCGTAATAGAGGTGATCGTGCTCGCGAAGCTGTGCGGCGAGATCCGCATGACGCGCGCGGCGTTCTAGGGGTGTCACGTCACTCCTGGTTAGCGAAGCTGGCGGGAGCTCGCGAGAGGAATTGGTCCGGGGCAATGGTAAATAAGTGGATGTAGGAAAGCGCGGCTGCTAAAAGCGGGGCCCGATGGCGTTGAAGGAAAGCCGCGCAGAGGAGGGACAAAGCGCACCGGAGGCGCCATCCATTCGAGGGTTGAGCGAGCCGGGCGATATCCCGAGCCAGGTCAGCTGGCCTGCGGTGCCCCCTGCTCCTGCTGGACCGCCCTCGCCTGGCACTGTCGCGCTCGGCTTGATCCGCACCATCCGCCCGCACCAATGGGTGAAGAACGTGTTCGTGCTGGCGCCGGTCGTCTTTGCCAAGCACATCTTCGAAGCCCGCCTGCTCACGAACGCTGGGCTGGCCTTCCTCGTCTTCTGCTTTTTGGCGGGCGCGATCTACACGATCAACGACATCGCCGACGTCACGGCGGATCGCGAACATCCCATCAAGCGCCTCCGGCCCATTCCGTCAGGGCGCGTGCCCCTCGGGGTGGCGAAGGTGTTCGCGGCGGTGCTCATCGTCCTCGCCGTCGGCTCTGCTTTTGCCATCGACTTTGGCTTTGGCGCGGTCGCCGCGGCCTATTTCATTTTGAACCTCGCCTACACGGGTCGCCTGAAGCACGTCGCCTATCTCGACGTGGGCTGTATCTCGGCCGGCTTTGTGCTTCGCGTGGTCGGCGGTGGTCTCGCCACGGGCATCGAAATCTCCTGGTACCTCTACGCCTGCACCGCGACGCTGGCGCTCTTTTTGGGCTTCGGGAAGCGGCGCCATGAGCTGACGACCGCGGAAGCGGGAGGCGCCAAGAAGCAGCGAGCGGCCCTCGAAGGCTATTCGAAACGAGGTCTGAACGTGGCCGTGGTTCTGAGCGGCGGCCTGACCTTCGTCCTTTACTTGGTGTACACGCTGGACCCGCGCACGCGCGAGTTCTTCCAAGCCGATCATCTCTGGCTCACGAGCCTGTTTGTCGCCGCCGCGAACTGGAGATTCCTCTACCTCGTGCGCTTCCGGCCGAAGGCGGAGAGCCCGACCCAAATCATGCTCAGCGACGGTCCGATGGTCGGTATCGTGCTTCTCTGGGTCACCGTCGTCTTCTGGCTCGTCTACCACCTGACGCCTGGCGCAGCGTGAGGAGCGCGCGCCACGGCAGGCGCGCCGCAGCGTGAAGTTCCGCCCGGCCAGGCTCGGCCGGCTCCTGTTCCGCCAATAAAGCTGAAAATTGGCCTAGAAACGGGCGCAGCCGGTACGGTCTCTGCCGATGACCGCTGCGGCCGCCACCGAGGAAAACCTCGACCGATCGGGACCTTGGACCGACCTGGCCCTGACCATGCCCGTCTTCATCGGGTACCACCTCGGGGTCGTCTTTCTCCCATATCGGAACGCCGCCGACTGGGTCACGCAGGAGCTCCAGGCCCTCGTGGACCATTCAATGCCCATCTACGCGCTTTTGACCGTCTCGCTCGGAGCCGCTTACGTGGTGCCGCTCCTGATGATGGGACGGGGCAAGCACATCTCCTGGCACCGGTTCGCTTGGATGGGCACGGAGGGGATCCTCTACGCCGTCGCCATGCGCATCCTAGCGGGCCTGGCCGCGGCGCGTTTGTTCTCCTGGGTCACGGCCCAGGACGACGCCGTGGGCCTCCTCCGCGTGGCGCCCGCCCTCTCCTACTCCGTCGAACAGGCGAGTGAAGCCCTCGACGCCGGGACGCGCTTCACAGGCGTCATCATGAGTCTTGGAGCTGGCTTCTACGAAGAGCTCACCTTCCGTGCGCTGCTCTACGGAGGAGGCGCCGCGCTTTTGATCTTCCTGTTCAACATCGCCCGCGGCATGAAGCGCATGCTTGTGCGGATCGTGTGGGCGCTCGTCGCCGCGATCGCTTTTAGTGCCTGGCACCATTACGGAGCCTTTGGCGAAGACTTCGACTTGAAGATCTTCTGTTTCCGCGCCGCCTGCGGCCTCGTCTTCACCGTCATCTACGAGCTGCGCGGTTTAGCTCCCGCCGTTTGGACCCATGCGCTCTACGATCTTTGGGTGATGGCATTTTGAGCTCGAGCGCGCGCCCCCCAAGGGGGCGCGCGCCTCTGATGAAGCGTCGCGCAGCCTTTCCACCGCCGCGTCTGTCTGGCCCCATTTGGCCCGGCGTGCGGGGCGCCCCTCTCGATCGCGCGTCAGTGAGCGTTCAGCGCCCCTTGAGCCCGTCCGTGGGTGAAGCCGCGCGCCTTGAGTCCGCTCGGTGCTCCCTTTCGATCATGCCGCGCCCCTTGAGCCCGTTCGGTGCCACCTTTCGATCAAGCCGCGCGCCGCTTCTGCCTGGCCTCGGCGATGATGCGCGCGCTTTCGTCGTAGAGACGCCGGGCGAGCTCATCATCGTGCGCGTGAGGGTTCGGCGAGCTCATCGGCCAGCCGCCTGCGTTCTTCGAGCGATCTCGGTACATGCCCGTCTGACTGAAGAAGGCCCCACTATGTTTCGGAACCTCAGGAGAGAGGAGCGCATAGAGCGTCGTCTGAGCCCCTTCCCAGGGCTCGATGAGCCCGGCGAGCTTGAGAACGCCTGCCAGCGCGTTTTGCAGGAAAACAGGCGCCGAATGCCGAATCAGGTTCGTCCGGACCCAGCCCGGATGCACGCTGACGGCGGTGACTCCGGTGCCCTCGAGACGGCGCGCGAGCTCTTTGGCGTGGAGTAAGTTGGCGAGCTTCGACTGAGCGTAAGCGGTCCAGCCGTCGTACTTCCGGCGCGTGAAATGAAGGTCGTCGAAATCGATCTTCCCTTCCCGGCCCATGGCCTTGTCGTGATAGCAGCTCGAGAGACAGATGATGCGTGCGCCCTCGGTCTTTTGCAGCACATCGAGGAGGAGCTCTGTGAGATAAAAGTGACCGAGGTGGTTCGTGCCGAACTGAAGCTCGAAGCCGTCCTTGGTTTGTCCGCGCGGCGTGTTCATCACTCCCGCGTTGTTCACGAGCCCGTGGAGCTCGCTGTGAGTCGCGAGGAACTGCTCGGCGAACTGCTCGACCGAATCGAGACTCGCCAAGTCGAGGTGCAAGATCTCGATCTTTGCTCCGGGCACCTCCCGGCGAATCTGATCAGCCGCCTTCTGCCCGGCCGCCCCATTGCGCACCCCGACGACGACGGTGGCCCCCTGGCGGGCGAGCTGCTCGACAGTGACGCGTCCGATCCCCGACGCGCCCCCTGTCACGACGTAGGTCCTTCCGGATAAATCCAATGATAACAATCTCTTGTCACACATGAGCGGTTGGGCCATGTTGTTTCTCCTTCCAGAAAATTCGGACGTGCCCTGGGGCGAAAACCCAGGCACACTGTTTGGTGACCAGTGGTCTCTTGAATGAGAGACCAGCGGTCTCTTGTCAAGGAAGTTTGTGACGGACGAGAAGGATAGTTTCAAACGCGCCCGAAGCGATGAGCAGAAAGGCGAGCGCCGCGAGGAGATCCTCGAAGCGGCTCAAGCCCTCCTGCTCGAGAGCGAGACCGAACGTGAGCTCAGTCTGAACGATCTCGCGCGCCGCGTCGGGATGGCGAAGTCGAATCTCTACCGTTACTTCGAGAGCCGCGAAGCGATCCTCCTCGAGCTCTTGCGGAGAGAGTGGACCGGGTGGCTCGTCGACTTTGAGGAAACTCTCAGGTGTCACGAGCGCGTTCCCCTTGTGAACGACGCCGCGCGTCACGCCTTCTTGGACAAGTTGGCCGCGATGCTCGCCAAGAGCTTCGCCGCGCGCCCCTTCCTCGGCCGCCTCTCGGCGATTCTTCCGACGGTCCTCGAACACAACGTCGAGGCCCAGACTGTCTTCGACTTCAAGCGCGACGCCGTCGAGTTTTTTCGCCGTGTCGCCGCTCTCCTCTACGAAACCGCGCCCCTGCTTCCGCCGCGGAGATACGAGGAGCTCTTACATCTCTCACTGACCGCTCTCGTCGGCGCTTGGTCCTTTGGCCATCCCTCCCCGGAGGTGCGCGCCGTTTTACATCGACCCGAGCTCGCCTCGATGCGCAGAGACTTCGAACGGGACTTCACCCGCCACGTCTCCCTGCTCGCCCGAGCGCTCCTCGCCGAGAGTGATTGTTAGAGCGCTCCCGGCTATTTTTTTGGCCCCGGTCCATCACCTCCAGTTGAGCCCACCCGAGCCTTCCCCTGAGCCCCACGCCTACCGCTTCGCTCCTACTTGCGACCGACGCGACGACACGAACAGACTTCACTCAATGTTCACGCAAGGTGGACGAACGTCGCCGTGAGCCGCTTTGTGCCGGGAAGCCGCTCCGCATGGCCCAACTCGACGACCATCGGGGTCCTGCGCTCTGGGACCGAAAGCCTCGGACACGCTCTGCGGCGCTCATCTCCAAACGACACTCATGTTGAGCGTGCCCCGTACGCTTGTCTCTCTGGGCCGTAACGGATCGAAGCCTGGCGCCATCTCAACCGTGATCCCAAACCTGCGCCGCCGCTCGGTGGGAAATGTGTATGTGATGAAGGCGGGGAATGTGATGCCGGTCCAAACGAAGGGACCACCTCTCGGACAGGCTCCAGAAGTGTTGAAGCAAAAGTTGAGATGGGACTCACTCATATGCGCCGCACCCGCTCCCAAGCCAGCGGACCAATCCCTCGTCAGGTTGTACTCGCCGACGACAGAGGCCGCTAAGTGCGCTCGAAAGGGGAAAAAGCCTGATGTCCCGCGCAGCGAAACCGACCACCTTTCATCGATCTGAACCCCGAAGGTTCCCCCGACCACGATGAGAGGGAGGGGTTCGATTTGGTAGCCGGAGTCTGGCCTCGTTTGCTGGTGCCCCTCTGCGGTCCCGAACGTTACGCCGAAGAGGCTTCCACCGCGGAGTCGTGGTGCGCGGAATTCCCCTGCCTGGGCTGCTTGCGCCGCGAGGAAGATCCCCAAGAGGGCCACAAGCCACACTCCCACCCGCGTTCCCCCGAACCCGATCCTCACCGAACCAATGAAGCACGAGGTCGAGTGCCGAGGAAGATCCCGCGCGGACCTAGGAGCCCGTTCGAGCCTTCACCCGCCTGGGCCGCCGCTCGCCGTAGCTTGGACCACGCGGGGTTCGGCTTCGCTCGGCTCGGGCGCCCCGCCTCGCCGCGGAATGCGACCGAGGCGCCTCGGCTGCGCGGGCCACTCGAGATGTCCTCGTGAGATACCCGTGATGATGCGCGCGCCGCCGCGACTCGTAACGTATTGCCAGACCCACTGGGTGAGGACGATGAGTCGGTTCCTAAAGCCGATCAGGAACATGATGTGGACAACGAGCCACAGGTACCAAGCGATGACTCCTGAGAAGCGAGAGTGGCGAAACTGGGCGACGGCGCGGCGCTTGCCGATCGTGGCGAGGCTTCCTTTGTCTCGGTAGACGAAGGGGCGCACCTCCATGCCTTGGAGCCGCCGCACAATCTGCTGTGCCGCAAATTTCCCCATCTGCATTGCCGCAGGCGCGACCCCCGGGACATTCACTCCCTTTGCGTCGACACAGGCCGCGACGTCTCCAGCGCAAAAGACCTCGTCGTAGCCGGGAATGTTCAAAGAAGGCGTTACGGGCACGCGACCGCCCGGATCGAGAGGAACTCCGAGGGTCGCGGTGAGCGGAACCGCTCGGACTCCGGCGGCCCACAGGATCGTTGCAGCAGGAATGGTCTGGGGCGTGCCGTCCTGATCGATGAGACCGAGGGAGTCGGAGGTGATGGAGACCACACGCGAGCCCGTGTGTACGATCACACCGAGGGACTCGAGCTGACGCCGCGCGCTCACTTGCATCGACTCGGTCATCGTCCTCAAAACCGCCGGACCCCCTTCGATCAGGCGCACGGAGATTTCGCTGGGATCGATGTGCCGGTAGTCGCGGCGCACCAGGCCGCGGGAGAGTTCGATGAGCGCTCCTGCGAGCTCGACGCCCGTCGGGCCGCCGCCGATGACGCAGAACGTGAGAAGCTCGCGTCTGCGGGCGGGGTCCGTCTCCTGTTCCGCGAGCTCGAGAGCGAGCAAGACCTTGCGGCGGATCTCGAGAGCTTCGTCGAGAGTTTTCAGGCCCGGCGCCGCCTCTGCCCAGTCCTTATGCCCGTAGAAGTTCGTCTCGGCGCCGGCGGCGATGATGAGAAAATGGTAGTCGATGGGTCCTGAGGTCGTCTCGACGGAGCGAGCCTTCAGGTTGATGCCGGTGACCTCGGTGAATACGACCTCGGTGTTCGGCTGGCGCGCGAAGATATGCCGGATCGGGAAGGCGATCTCGGCCGCGGAGAGGGCGCAGGTGGCGACTTGGTAGAGGAGCGGCTGAAAGAGATGGTGATTTTGGCGATCGAGCAAGAGAACGTCGACGCGCTCATTCTTGAGCGCTTTTGCGGCGGCGACCCCCGCGAACCCGCCGCCAATGATGACCACTCGTTGTCGCCAGGCCATGAGCGTTCTCCCGACGCGCCCGAGCGCGCGTCTCTCTCGACCATAGCGCATCTGTGAGCGTTCGCGTTCAAAAATGAGGCGCGGAGTGGATCTCCATCCGCAATCGCGCATGCGCGAAGAATGCGCAACAACTGTGAGCGTTTCGAAAGTGTGTCGGCACAAACTCCAAAGTCATCTCGAAACCGAGAGGTGAGACGCGAGAAATAGTGGCCGAGATGGCGTTGTTTCGGCCGCAGGTGGGCCCCCCGCGAATCGGGCCCGGCGCGGAGAGCTGGGAAGTCCGATTGCCGTTACTTCACCGAGAACCAGGTGCAGTCTCGCGCGATGTCGAGATGAAGGTGATTCCGGTGAGCGAGGTTGGCGTTGGGCGTCAGGATGTGGTGAAAGGCGCCGGTTCGGCCGATATCGCAGACGAGATTGCGGAGGAGGACGCCTTGCGGATCGTTGTTTTGGACGACCGCCGTAGGACCACAGACCTCCTGGCCAAGCTGGCCGTGGAAGTCCTTTTCGACGTCGAGCAGGGTGCCGTCGTCGAGGGTCAAAGACGTCAGGTCCGTAGCCAAGGCGTAGGCGTGTTGGCTCTTCTTGGACTTGCGGGCCGGAAGGCGCGCCCCTTTTCGGTAGAAGTTGTCGATGCGAATGCTGGCGACTTTGTGGTCGCGGAGCAGCGGGATGAGATCGAGCCAGGTCAAGACGAGGCGACAATCGGCCATGCCGAAGGGCGACTTCTTCGGACCCGTGTGAAACTGGATGCCGCCGATGGGGCCGACGATGCGGACCGGATTGGCGATGCCGGGGGCGGCGCCGACGAACTCGATGGCGACCTTGCGCGCCGCGAGCTGTTTTTTGCAGGCGGCGGGCGAAAGGTTCGCGTAGCGGTTGGCGGTGCCTCGGGCGAGTACGGCGGGCTCCGGGAGAGGCTTTTTGTAGGTTGGCGCTGGGTCCGTCAGCGCCGAAGGCAGCGCGAGCAGGGTCGAGAAGAGAAGGATCGCGGGACTCATGGCTCGTTTCTCTGCCGAGCTACCGGAGCGTCGCTGGAGGCGGGAGCTCGTGCCGATGCATCGCCGCTCGGGCGCTCCGCGAGCACGAAGTGTTCGACGTTTCCTTTGGGCCCTGGGACGCGGCAGGGAGCGTCTTTATGGACGACCAGCCCCGCCCGCTCGATCTGGTCGAGGACCTCGCGCACGGTGCTGGCTCGGAGCTCTTCGTCGCGGATTACGCCGCGAGCTTTCTTCGCTTCTTCGCGGCCGACCTCAAACTGAGGTTTGATGAGCGCGAGGAGGAAGCCGCCCGGGCGAAGGATCGCAAACAGCGCCGGAAGCAGCTTCTCGAGTCCGATGAAAGAAGCGTCGACGACCGAGAGATCGACGCCGCCGCCGACCGTCTCCGCCGTGAGAGAGCGAGCATTGGTGCGCTCGAGCACCACCACGCGCTCGTCGGTGCGCAGCTTGGAAGCGAGCTGACCGTGTCCGACGTCCACCGCATACACGCGCGCCGCGCCCGCTTGCAGGAGGCAGTCTGTGAAACCGCCGGTTGAAGCGCCGATGTCCGCGCAAACGAGGCCCTGAGGATCGAACCCAAAATCCGCGAGGGCGCCTTCGAGCTTGAGGCCGCCGCGGGAGACGTAACGGGCCCCCGCGCGGACCCGGAGCTCGGTTCCGCGCCGGAGCAGCGAACCCGGCTTTTCGACGCGCTCTTCGCCCGCGAACACGTCGCCGGCTAGGATGAGCGCCTGCGCTTTGGTGCGTGAGTCGGCGAGCCCTGCCTCGAGAAGGAGCGCGTCGGCGCGCACTTTTTTGGACTGCCGGAGATCGGTTGGGTTCACCACAGAGCTGGTTCATTCTTGCAAGCCTGGCGAGAGATGGCGAGCCGAGCGGCGGCCAGGGTCGCTGGGGACGTTCTTCGGGGAAAAAAGGCTGCACTTTTGCGGAGTGAATGCGGGCGCGAGTCTTGCTGGACGCGCGGGTATGCGCGAGCGAGCGCTCCTCGATTCGGCGCCTTTTCTGCTGAGCCCGCTTCTGACGCTCGCGGGCGTTGCGCTCGCCGGAAGTCAGCTCCGGAGCGCGCCCGGAGCGGCGATCGCCGTGGGGCTCCTGTGGCTGTCGTGGGCCTGTGCGAGCGCGGAGCCGAGGGCGCGCGTGCCGCTCGCGCTGGGGGCGGGGTTTCTTTTCTGGTTCTGTGCGGCGCGAGCGGGGGGAGCCATTGAAGAGTATGAGCGGACCTCGGCGGCGGTGCGCGGCGAGTTTTCGGGGCCAGAGCGCTGCGCGGGGCGCATCCGGATCGTGACCTCCCCGGTCCAGAGGACGAGTCGTGGCTTTCGCGGAGACAGCGAAGTGCGCGAGAGCTGGGTCGGAGAGGCGGGACCCCTCGAGTGCGACAGGCTGAAGGTCGAAGGGCCTCTTCTGGTTCGAGTGGGGAGTGAGCCGATGGGTCTCGGGCGCGGAGACGAGCTCGTCGGCGTGTTTCAGCTCGCGCCTCTCGAGCTATTTCGCAATGAGAAGATCTCCGACGACCCGAGCGGAGCTGCGCGGCGCGGAGTGATTCTCTCGGGAGGTCTCGTGGCTCTCGACGAACGGATCGCGGGACGCTCGCTCCGGCGAGCCGTCGACTGGTCGCGAGCGCTGGTGCGCGAGCGGATTGTCGCGACTTTTGATCCTGGCGCTGTCCCGCTCGCGAAGGCGCTGGTCCTCGGGGAGACCGACCTGGAAGACGAAGATCGGATCGCCTTCGCCGCGAGTGGATTGATGCATGTCCTTGCCGTCAGCGGAACACATCTCGTCGTCGCGATCCTGACCCTGACGAACCTGCTCCGGATGCTCTTGGTTCGGGTCCCGCGCCTCGCCCGGCGCCTCGATGTGACGCGCTTTTCGAGCGCGCTCGGAATCCCTCTCTCCTGGCTCTACGAGGATTTCTCTGGGGCGAGCGGGTCCGCCTTCCGCGCCGCCTGCATGCTCAGCGCGGTGCTGGGCGCTCGGGCCCTCGGCTTTCGTGTGCGGGGCGGCTCGGCGCTGGGGCTGTCGATTTTATGGGGACTTGCGGCAGATCCTTTGCTCGGCGGTGACCTCTCGTTCCTGCTGTCGGCGCTCTCGACCTTGGGTTTGTTGGCCCTCGGTCAGCCCCTCACGCGCGCCCTCATGCGCGGGCGATTCCTGACCAAACAGCCCCTTCGATTCATCATCGAGAACCTCGTCGCGACGGTGAGCGCCTCCCTCGGCTGCGCCCCGGCCATCGCGCTCATGAACGACAAACTGACCTTGGCGGCGCTGCTCGCGAATCTGCTCGCGGCGCCGGTCGGTGAGCTCTTTGCGCTGCCCGCTTGTCTCTTGCATGCGGTGAGCGCGCCGCTGCCAGACCTCGAGCGCGGTTTGGCCTGGGTCGGATCGTCGGCGCTCTTGCTCGTGGCCTGGGTGGCGAAATGGAGCGCGGGAGTGGAGGAGCTGAAATTTGGGGTCGGCCTGCCGGACGCCTGGGACATGGTGTTCTTCGTGGCGCTGGGGCTCGTTTCGCTCGGGGTGTTTGCGCGCCTGTCGCACGTAAAGGCGCGGGTCTTGGGCGCCATGCTCACGCTCGGGATCGGCTTGTTTCGGTACCTGCCGTCGGCAGAGGCGGGAGGGGCGAGCCCCGGGCTCCTGCGCGTGACAGCCCTCGATATCGGTCAGGGGGACGCGCTCTGGCTCGAGTTTCCCGATGGGAAAGTCGCCCTCGTGGATGGCGGTGGATATCCCGGGGGAAAGCCCGACGTGGCCGAGCGAGTCCTTCTGCCTTGGATTCGGGCCCATCGAGTGCGTGAGCTCGATCTCATGATCCTTTCACATCCGGACCGTGACCATATGCTCGGCTTGTTCGGAGTGCTCGAAGCGGTACCGGTGCGCGAGCTTTGGCACACAGCGCAGCCTACCGAACACTCTCGGGAGCTCGCGCGCCTCTTGGCGCTGGCGAGACAGCGCGGAGTGCGCGTCCGCGGCGCCGCCGAGCTCTGCGGCAGCGATCACGACTTCGGGGCCCGCGTGAGCGTTCTCGCCCCCTGCGGCGCCGCTCTCGACCTCGGGCGCAATGACGCCTCTCTCGTCGTTCGGATCGACTACGGGGCCCACAGCGCGCTTCTGACCGGGGATATTGAGCTTCCCGGAGAGGCTTCTTTGGTCGCGGCTGCTCCCGATCGTCTGCGCTCGACGCTCCTCAAGGTGGGCCATCACGGCAGCGATACGTCGAGCTCCAGGGAGCTCCTCGCTCGGGTCCAGCCCGAGCTCGCGTTCATCTCCGTGGGCGCGCGGAACTCTTTCGGCCATCCGAAGCGCGATGTGCTCGAGCGGCTCGAAGGAATGGGCACGCAGATCTTTCGCACCGACCGCCAAGGCTCTTTGACTTTCGAGACAGACGGACGCGTCGCATCGGTGCGGGTGGTGGTGCGCTGAAAGAAGACTTCTCGAAGCTCAAGGGATCTCATAGCCTCGGGGCGATGAGCCACCCCTCCGATGGAAAGCGCATGACCGTTCTCTTCAGCGAGGAACGAATTCGGGAGCGGGTGGCGGAGCTGGGCCGTCAGATCCGGGCGGACCTCGGAAGCGACGAGGAGATCACTCTGCTCTGTATCCTCAAGGGATCGTTCATCTTTGCGGCCGATTTGGCCCGGGCCATCTCGGGCCCCGTGGCCGTCGAGTTTCTCGGGGTCCAGAGCTACGGCGACGCGACTCAGTCCTCGGGCCATGTCCAGATCACCCACGACCTGACCAACCCCATCGAAGGGAAACACGTCCTGCTCGTCGAGGACATCATCGATACGGGCCTGACCATCGCCTACCTGGTCCAGAGTCTCCTGGCGCGAAGCCCCGCGTCCCTGCGCGTCTGTGCGCTGTTTGAGAAGCCGACCGAGGAACAGAAGGTGCGCGCCGACTACGTCGGCTTCCAGCTCGGCGACGAGTTTGTGGTCGGGTATGGCCTTGATTGGGCGCAGCGTTTCCGCAATCTGCCCTACGTCGCGGCCATCGAGACGGACTGAAGCTCGCCCGCGTCGATCGGCTATTCGGTGTCGTCGGGGTCGAACCCAAGCTCGCGCAGGCGAGCCGCCAGCCGTGCTGCGCGGCGGGCTTCCTCTTCTGCGCGGCGAGCTTCCTCTTCTGCGCGGCGAGCTTCCTCCTCTGCGCGGCGAGCTTCCTCCTCTGCGCGGCGGAGGGCGTCGTCCACCATGCTCGACAAGCGTCCGATCAGCTCACGCGCGTGAGGGAGAGGAGCCGAGCCGTGATAGAAGCGAAGACCGTCCCTCTCGAGGGCCAAGTCGAGCCCGAGCACGTTCGAAGTCCAGCGACCTTCCTGGGGCAGAATAGGCGTGTACTTTCCAGCGCCGGGCTCGAGCAAGCGCCAGCCGAGGAGTCTGCCGCGTCCTGCATCGAACGCGAAATACTCGGGGATCCCGAGGTTTGCGTACCGAATGACGTTCGCTTCGAAGTCCTTCTGGGCGCTCCCCGAGACGTGGATCTCGAGGACGAAGTCGAGCCCTCGTCCTTCATGACTGACAACCCAGGCCGGTCTCTCATGGGTGGAGGTGTCGAGTACGGCGATGAGGTCGGGCGCGAAGACCGGCTCGTCGGGGTAGTAGATGGGTAGCTCCGAGCCGAGGTAGACGCTGCGCTTGATGCGGCGGAAGTACTCATCCAGCGCCGAGAAGGCGCGTTCTTTGGGAATCCGGTGTCGATCGCCCTCAGGGGGCGCGGCGCGAGGGAGCTCGGAGGGCAATGCCGATAGGATCTGGGTTCGTTCCTCGGGACTGAGTACGTCCCACAGGCGCTGCGGAGGCGCCTTGGGCGCGTCTCGATCTACGGCGAAGCTAGCCCGCTGCATGATGAGGGTAAGGTAGTCCTGCGGCGCAGAAAGCGCACGTTTCTGGCGCGCATAAGGTGAACGAACTGTCGTCCTCGCGGCTGGGCCCGCCGAAGCTCGCACCGAGCTCACCCGAAGACTCGGCCTTGACGGGCGGGAGGTGGGGGGCGGCACCGGCCTTCGATTGGAACACGTTGTGAGATTGAAGTCTCGGCGAGACCAGACCCGGGGCTTCAGTGCAGAAGGCAACTTGATAGTGGTGATAGGAGAGAGAGCGGGGCGTTCGATGACATTTGGAGGACGGGCCCAACACGACGAACGCGCACCGGAAATCGGCGAATGAGTTTGTAACGACTGAACGCTCGGCCGAACTTCGAGCGCCCGGCACTTTTCGTTTGCATGCCCCCCCCCCCCATCGGGGTAGAAGACGAAGCATGCGTTGGGACATTGTGAGTTTGCTCCGGGGTAGACGAACCGACCACAACGGAGAGGAGCTCCTGCCGCTCACTTCCTGGGCGCGCCCGTGGCGTTCGTGGCCACTGACAGCCCTTCTCGGGATTGCGGGAGGGGGCTTCTTCGCCCTGCATAGCCACGCGACACAAGAAGACGCAGTTCGAACTCTCGGCTGTGAAGACCCGGCCGATTGGTCGTCGCCGTCTGGAGCGACGCTGAGCTCGAGCACTTCCCGAACGCAAGGAAATAGCGCTCTCGCCATCGCGACGAATGGTTTTACGACGGTCCAGAGTCGTCTTCTGGGTCCGCTTGGCCCCGTCGCGGACCATGTTTCGATCGATCTCCTGGTTCCATCCACGCAGCCCGACCCGTGGTGGACGGGAGCGATTCAGGCGTACGTGAGTTCTCCGTCGCAAGGAGTGAATGAACGCTACGTAGGTCAGATCGATCTCGGTGCGCTTCCTCGAGGAGCCTTCAGTCAGCTCTCCTTTGCGCTCTCCGAGGAACTTCGGGGGTCTCTCTCTGCGAACGCCTACGATATCTCGATCAAGTTCGCGTTGAACGTGCCAGCGGGTGTTGCTGACCCCTATTTGCTCGACAACGTTCAAGTCTCGTCGGCGATCCCTGGAATCACGACGATCGGCCCCGATGATCTGCCGCGCGTCCTCGGCTTCGAACCGAACTCGGATTGGTCCGTCTCCGGCGGAACCATTAGTCATTCATTCTCCACCCGTTCACAAGGCAACACTTCGCTTCAGGTGACTCCGAATGGATACACGGTGGTGGCCAGCGTTCCGATGACGAGTCTGGCGCCGGTCTCCGAAAAGGTCTCTTTCGATCTTTGGGTGCCCTCGGCCCAGCCGAACCCCGGCTGGTGGGGCGCGGTGCAGCTCTATGTGAGCGCGCCTTCTCTCGGTCTTTATAATTCGTTCGTCGGACAAAAGGAGCTCCTCGGTCTTACGCCCGATCAGTTCAACAAGATCGAGTTTACGCTCGATGGCGGAGTTCGGACCCTCCTCAATTCCTCTGGGTATTCCGATCTGACGTTCTCGATCGCGCTCAATCTCCCATCCGGCGCTTCAGCTCACTACCTCGACAATCTGAGCGTCGGTCAGGTGACGAATCCGCCCGCGCCGGTGAGCTCACTGCCACGGCCGGATTACGTCGGGGTAACTCACACCGGCGCGGCCGCTGTGGGCATCAATGGCGACGAAGCGAACGTCCCCGTGACGTTCGCAAACTTCGAGATCAAGGCGATCGACGAAGGCTGCACTCCCGATCAAGAGACGGTATGTCGCTATTCGCTCACGACGCTTCACTTGTGGTTCGGCGCCTTTTCGGTCGCGGGGGTGAACGTGACGCGAATCAAGGCGACGAACAATCGGACGCTCGAGTTCGCCCTGGGCGGTAGCCATCTACCGTTCGTCCTCCTGCCGCCGTCGCTCGAATTCGTGGCGTGGGTCGAAACGGATAAGCGCTACACGGTCCCGCTTCAGCCGGCCGGAACGATCTTTACGTTTGATGCGGAAAATGGGGGTTCGATAGCGCTTACCGGGTTTTTCACGGGCATGGTCGCTGGCCGCTTGACCACGATCGGCCTTTCGGCCACGGCGGACGCGCCTCTCACCAACAGCCCGCCGACGGCCAATGCCGGGCCCGATCGGGTCGTTACGAAGGCGACAGGGAGCTGCGTACTCGATGTCGAGCTCGACGGAAGCGCAAGTAGCGATCCGGAGAACAACCTCGCACATTACCTGTGGACCGCGAACGGAGCGTCGATCGGAAGCGGAGAAGAGAGGACTTTCCCCTTTAGAAGGTCGGGAGTCTATACCGTCGGGCTCGAGGTCATCGACGAGTTCCGATCCGTGGCTCGGGACACGATGCTGCTCACCGTCAACCTTCCGCCGGGATGTCCCTCTCTATGAAGAGAACGCACGTCTTGTTGGGGCTCGGCGTGGGCGTTCTCGGGCTCGTGTCGTTCCTTTTGGCCACATACGTCAAGCCTCGGTCCGACTTTGGCGCGGCAGCGTCTCCGAGTTCGCCCCCCGAGGTCCCGGCGGCCCGAGCTGGCTCTGCTTCCGAGCGACTGGTCGATCGTTCTTCGTTAGCGCCGACCGCGAACGAAAAAGACCCGAACGAGGAGCTTGGTACGGACTCTGTGAGTCGCGAAATGGCGGAGGGTTCTTCCGAGGGGCCGAGCGCCGCATTCGTTCGAGTTTCGGCCCGGGAGGAGGTCTTGAAGGTCCTCGATCAAGCCGAGGGGCATTTTCGCGACCCCGAGATTCGTCGCGCCTTCTCGCGAGAACGCAACAAAATCATGGCCAATTTTTCTGAGTAGGGGATAAATACGATGAAGTTCAGCCAAGGGATGAAGGTGCTTGTGGGGTGCGCTCTCGTGCTGGGGTGTGAGGTGACGGAATCGCCGCTTTGTTCCTCGAATGATGCGCGACAGGCCATGGAACCCGGTACGAAGCTCAGCAAGGGGGACCTGAAGGTCGCGTGCGAATGCGGCGCGGTGGCCAACGAGCACTCGGACTGCTGTGACGGTTGCCCATTTGGAGACGCGATAGTTTGTCGCAGCTCGACGGTGATGGATCCGCAGACTGGATTCGGCATCAATACCTGCGCGGGCCATACTCCGGAGGAAGTTCCGGATCCACGGTGTTCCTTCCTGGACGCAAACGTCATTGTCACACTCAACTATGCCCCGACCTACCAGGGGAACGGACTCGTCGGCGCGGCTCCCTTCAAGTGGGAATGGTTCAACCCGCAGCCAGTCGACGTTCCGCCGTCGCAAGCGTTGGTTGACTCCGGTTATCTTCCTGGAGTCGTGATGCTCTTCGCTGAGACTCTGGACGGGAATGATGACGCTGACGCACCTACCGGCTGGACGCAGACCCTTCAGCCCTGCGACCACCCTGAGGCCGAAGCGACTCTGACGTTGAACGAGCCGACCTACTGGGACGTGACGTTGAAAAATCTACCCGGCGTTATGCCTTTTACACAAGTTTCTTTGAGTGAGCCCTTCGGTGAATAGAGACCGCACCCTTCAGGCGTCATGGAGTTGTTTGTATGCGCTGAGCTTGACGGGCTGCGGGTTGCTCGACCAGGGAGATGATCAGCAGAGAGCTGACGGGAATTATTGGAGATTTGGTGCACAGGTAGCTTTCAGGGATGACTCTCCCGGAGGTCTGCCGACGAGGCTCACGGGAGGGAGCAACCTAACTCACTCGAGCTCCATCATCCGAAGGGAGAACCGCTACTTCCTAGACGTTCCTGCCTGCACCAACGAGATACCCCTCACGCTCAACGAGGATTTTTCGGAGGTCTTCACGGCTCATCGCGAACAATGCGCGCCGACAGAGGCAGCCAAAGCTCTCGGCTACACCGAGCGGTTCTATACGGCGCTTCACATCGACCTGAAGCGGCGATCTTTGGCAAACCGTGAGTGTGGAACCTCAGTTGATGGTTCCGTCGGCTGCGCTCAGGCGACGGGTGTCTTCGTTCCGTTCGAAGGAGAGGGCAGCGGAGGTGGAGGTGGAGCCTCGAACGGTCGACTTGATCCGAAGCTTGCCAACTTCTCGGATAGCGTTCGGGCGTGGCGGTTCGATAACGAGTCCGATGCTGCTCTCATGCGGCAGTGCGCCGCACTCGATGAAACCGGCGAAGCGTGTGATCCAGACTCGAGAAGCATTCGCTCCATCAGGATCAGCGGGACCGTTCACGAAATGAAGGACGGGCGCTACTACCTCGCTGGCTACGATTGCTACGTCGAAAACGGCTACGATGGCGAGCCGCTTCGCTGCGGACAGTCATTCGACGGAGGCGAGGACGTGGGGATTCCGCAGGCTTGGATCTACCGATTTGAGTTGAACGGCACGGACCTGCATTTCAAAGCCGAGATGCGCGGGAAGGACTATACGTATTATCTCATCGTCGACGCGCCGCTCGTCGATCCCTAGGCCATGGCGCGCATGCAGATGGATACATAGGAGGTAAGAGTGCAGCATGAGCATGTTCCGAAGAGCTTGCTTGGCGCCGTCTCTCGCCTCGTTGGTGGTATCGGGCTGCGGCCGAACGGAGGGGGATAAGCCGCCTGAGCCGACACCTATCGAAGGGGTCTATTGGTGGAGTGGGGGCGAGGTATTCTATGGTGACGGTCGCCTGGGTCCCCATACTCGGAATCGGGGATCAAATGCTTTCGCGACGGAGGTGACGATCGCGAAAATGTCGGCACGCTACATGCTCACCTTTCCAGCCTGTCAAAGTGGAGTCCCGCTCACTGGCATCGAGGGCGACGCGCGAACATTCGATGCCACCGGCGTGACCTGCGACATTGACGAGATAGCAAGAGCACTTGGGTACGCGAGCTGGTCCATCCCTGGACTTCGAGTCGACCTGACTCGTCGCTCCATGGCGCAGCGGTTCTGCGTGACCTACACTGATGGATCCCAAGGCTGCGGTCAATCGAACTCCTCCTTTCAGCCGCTCGGCGAAGGTGGCGCCGGAGGGGCGGCTGCTATCGCGAATGAAGGGGCATAACGAGAGAGGCGGTCAACTTCGCTGACAGCCATTTGGCTTGGCGGCTTGAGAACGAGAGCTCCGTTATGTGGGAATGCACCGAGGTCGATCCTGCCCGAGCGCAGTTCCGCGTATCATCGGTCGGTGGGGTACGGGGGTCCTTGTCTGAGGATCGCAGTCGGCGTGCTCCTCGCCCCGTCGCTCACTCTTGGGGAAGCGGAGGCGCGACGACGCTACGACACATCTCGTCACGCTCACGGTTGGTGCGGGAATTCGCCTGAACAAGAACTTTGAGATGACCTTCGGCTATGGGAGCGAAGGGTACTGGCTTGTCGGCGATGGGGACGGAGCGCACGCGCAGGGGACTCTGGATCGTGGTGTCGCTACCAAGTACATCTCGTTTTTCCGGCTCGCTTCGAGTTTGACGCGTTGAAGGAGCTCGTCATAACGCTCGATGTCCAGCCCGACATTGCCTTCGGATTGGATGGAGCAGCTTCGGGTTTCGTCCTCGTCTCCGCGCTAGGCTCGCCTACTCGGCGATGGACAGGCTCATGGTCGGGGCGCGTGCGCCGATGCAGCTCTACTCGGTGTTCTATGGCTTGACGCAGATCGCGGTCGAGCCGTTCGTTCGTTTGTTTGGTGCTCGTGTCGGAAAGGACCTTTGCGCCCCTCTCGAGCGGATCTTGCTTCACAAGATGGCGGAGGAGGGGCAATGTGGGAGAGCGATGAGACGACCTGATGACGCGTCGCTGGACTCGGAGGACCGCGTAGTGAGCCCGATCGAGGCCATCATCGAGCCCCGGCCGCGCCCGGTCGACACGTTTACGGTGCGTCGGCTGTTTCCGACCCCCCGGGTGCGTAACGTCGGACCGTTTGTGTTCTTCGATCACATGGGTCCGAATGATTTCGGTCCCGGCGAAGGGATCAATGTTCGACCCCATCCGCACATCGGTCTCGCCACCGTGACTTACCTCTTCGAAGGCGAAGTCTTTCATCGCGACAGTCTCGGCTTCGCGCAGGTGATTCGCCCCGCTGAGGTGAACTGGATGACTGCCGGACGAGGCATTGTGCACTCGGAACGCCCGGTTCCCGGTGCGGGCCCGATGCGCCTCCACGGGCTCCAGCTCTGGGTCGCGTTGCCCCTCGAGGAGGAGGAATGCGAGCCAAAATTCGACCACTATGACAGCTCGGCGCTGCCCGTCGTCGAGCGCGAAGGCCTCAAGGTGCGCGTCGTGGTGGGCCAGTTTGGCGGCGCCCGTTCGGCGGTCACGACTCTGTCCGAGATCCTTTACCTCGACATCGAGCTCAAGCCCGGCGGAGTCTTCGGGGTGCCCTTCGCAGAAGAGCGCGCTTTGTACAGCATCGAGGGCAGCTTCGTGATCGACGGACGGACCATCGAGCCAGGCCATCTGGTCATTGTGAAGGGCGGCGCTGAGGTCAGCGTGGAGAGCGAAACAGGAGCGCGTCTGGTGCTGATCGGCGGTGACGCCCTCGATGCTCCTCGCTTCATCGACTGGAACTTCGTCTCGAGCTCTGAGGCGCGCATCGCCGCCGCCAAGGAGCAGTGGCGTCGCCGGGAATTCCCGCTTGTTCCGGGGGACGAGGTCGAGTTCATCCCGCTCCCCGGCGAGCTCTCTCCCTGAGCTTCCGCGTACAGAGCGCACATTACACACAACCTTTCCCCACTTTCCTCGCGGGATCGCGTGGGGGTCGGTGTATCCTCGGTTTCGGCGGAGAAAGGAGAGGGGCTCGATCGCTCGACTCCCCGTACTCCGTGTGGAATGAATGGGGGTGAAAGAAAGCTCTCACCATCGAGGTCAATCATGGCAAGCATCGATTCATTTGGCGCGAAGGCGAAGCTCGAAGTCGGCGGCGAAACGTTCAGCTACTTCCGACTCGACAGACTGAAAAACCTCGGGGACATCGACACGCTCCCCTGCTCGATTCGAATTCTGCTCGAGAACCTCCTGCGCCAAGAAGACGGACTGAACGTCACCCAGGCGCATATCGAGCGCCTTGCCGGATATGACGCGAAAAACGTCGGGGAAAGCGAGATACCCTTCGTCCCTGCCCGCGTCCTTCTTCAGGACTTTACAGGCGTTCCCTGTTTGGTCGATCTCGCTTCGATGCGAGACGGCATCGTTGAGATGGGCGGCGATGCGAAGCGCATCAATCCCCTCGAACAGGTCGATCTGGTGATCGACCACTCCGTCCAGGTCGACTCCTTCGGGCTTCTCCGCTCCTTCGAAGAGAACGTGCGGCGCGAGTTCGAGCGGAACGGTGAGCGCTATCGTTTCCTCAAATGGGGTCAGCGTGCCTTCAGCAATCTGCGCGTCGTGCCTCCCGGCACGGGTATCGTGCACCAGGTGAACATCGAGTATCTCGCCTCCGTTGCGTTCCGGCGACAACGGGACGGTGAGCTGTTTGTGTATCCAGATACGCTCGTCGGGACCGATTCGCACACCACGATGGTGAACGGGCTCGGTGTTGTTGGCTGGGGCGTAGGAGGCATCGAGGCGGAAGCGGCGATGCTCGGCCAGCCTGTTTCGATGCTGATTCCCGAGGTGGTCGGGTTCGAGCTCGAGGGAAAACTGGCTCCCGGTGTGACAGCGACCGACCTCGTTTTGACGATTACCGAGATGCTCCGGAAGAAGGGGGTCGTCGGGAAGTTCGTCGAGTTCTTCGGAAGCGGCCTGAGTTCGTTGCCCGCGGCCGACCGCGCGACCATCGCGAACATGGCGCCGGAATACGGCGCGACGATCGGCTACTTCCCTGTCGATCAGGAGACTCTCGCCTACCTCAGGCTGACGGGGCGCAGCGAAGCTCAGGTTCGTCTCGTCGAGACCTATTACAAAGAGCAGGGCCTGTTCCGGACTGATAACAGCCCACGCCCGCGCTTCAAGGACACGCTGCACCTCGATCTCAGCACGGTGGTTCCCTCACTCGCAGGGCCGAAACGTCCCCAGGATCGGGTCGCGCTCACGGACATGAAAAAGGCCTGGCGCCGCTCCCTGCTCGCCTCCGTCGCGGTCGAGGAACAGGAGGCGGCTTGGGCCGAGGGCGGCACAGCGGAGTCCCTCTCGAAGGAAGCGCGCGCGGAGGTTGAGAAGCGGATCCCCGTGAACCTCGAGGGCGCGTATCTCGGACCGAGCGCTGATCGAGAGTCGAAGTTCACGCTCGGGCACGGGGACGTTGTGATTGCGGCGATCACGAGTTGTACGAACACGAGTAACCCCTCGGTGATGCTCGCCGCGGGTCTTCTCGCCAAGAAGGCGCGAGCCCTCGGGCTTCAAGTGAAACCTTGGGTGAAGACCTCTTTGGCGCCCGGGTCTCAGGTCGTTACCGAGTACCTGCGGCGGGCGGACGTCCTCGACGATCTCGCGGCCCTTCGCTTCCATCTCGTAGGCTACGGCTGCACGACCTGTATCGGGAACTCGGGTCCTCTCGAGGAGCCGATCAGCCGCGCGATTCAGTCGGGGAACCTGGTCGGAGTCTCGGTCCTCTCGGGCAACCGAAATTTCGAAGGCCGGATCTCGCCGGATGTGCGCGCGAACTACCTCGCTTCGCCGCCGCTCGTCGTCGCCTACGCGCTCGCGGGGACCGTGAACATCGATCTTCAAAGCGAGCCTCTGGGCATCGGCAGCTCCGGTCAGCCCGTGTACCTGCGCGACGTCTGGCCGACGCCCGAAGAGGTGAGCCAGGCTGTGCGCGCGAGCGTCACGCTCGACGCCTTCGAGGAGAAGTACCGCGACGTGTTCACGGGTCCGGCCGCTTGGCAGACCACAGAGGTCCCCGAGGGGGATCGTTTCGCATGGGAGGCGAGCTCGACCTACATCGCGAAGGCTCCCTTCTTCGAGGCTCTATCTCGCGAAACGCCGAGTTTCCCGCCGAATATCTCCGGGGCGCGCTGCCTTGTTCTCGTCGGCGATTCGATCACCACCGATCACATCTCCCCCGCCGGGAACATCAAGGTCGACAGCGCCGCCGGACGGTACCTGCGCGAGCGCGGCGTTGAACCTCGCGACTTTAACCAATACGGGACGCGGCGCGGGCACCATGAAGTGATGGTGAGAGGAACCTTCGGCAACGTCCGGCTGAAGAACCTGCTCGTTCCGGACACGGAGGGCAGCTTCTCGCGCCACATTGGACAGGACGGCGCTCTCGGCCCTGTCGAGACGATCTTCGATGTGGCCGAGCGCTATCGGAGCGAAGGAGTTCCGCTCGTGGTCATCGCGGGCAAGGAGTACGGCACGGGAAGCTCCCGCGACTGGGCTGCGAAGGGCACGCTGCTGCTCGGGGTTCGGGCGGTGATCGCCGAGAGCTTCGAGCGCATTCACCGCAGTAATCTCGTCGGAATGGGCGTTTTGCCCCTCGAGTTCTTGCCGGGGGAGTCGCGCCTGACACTTGGCCTGACGGGCTTCGAGCGATTCGACATTCTCGGCATCGCCGACGGAGTGGAGCCGGGTCAGATCTTGACGGTGCGCGTCGCGGACGCGAGCGGTGATCGCATCTTCTCCGTCCGCTGCCGCATCGATACGCCGACCGAAGTCAGCTATTACCGCCACGGGGGCATCTTGCCCTTCGTCCTCCGTCAGCTCGCGCGCCCGGGCGCGAACTGACGCGCACCGCGTTACTCCTCGGGCCCGTCTCTGTCGGCGGAGCCCGGGGTGCTCGCGCGAATGCGGGCGAGGCGCTCGGCGATGTGGCTCTCGAAGCCATGTTTGGTGGGCTCGTAGAAGCGGCGTCCAACGAGCGCTTCAGGCAAGTAGGTCTCAGCCGGCACGAAGCCTTCCGCGTAGTCGTGAGCGTAGCGGTAGTTCTTGCCGTGACCGAGCTCGCGAAGCAGCGCCGTCGGAGCGTTCAGGAGCTTGGTCGGGATCGGCAAAGGTCCCTTCTCTTCGATGGCGGCGCGGGCGCGAGCGATCGCCTGTTTGACGCTGCCGCTCTTCGGGCAGGAGGCGAGATAGAGACAAGCGTGGGCCATCGGATAGATGCCCTCGGGCATGCCGAGCCGGCGATAGGCGCTCTCGGCGCTTTCAGCGAGCGGGAGCGCGCGAGGATCGGCGTTTCCGACGTCCTCGCTCGCGAAGATGACGAGCCGGCGCAAAATGAACGCGGGATCTTCTCCCGCGTCGAGCATGCGGAGCATGTAATAAATCGCGGCGTCGGGATCGCTCCCGCGCATGCTCTTGATGAAGGCCGAAGCGGCGCCGTAATGTTGATCGCCCTTTTTGTCGTAAGGGAGCGCGCCGCCCTTGAGGAGCTCCCCTTCCGCCATGCTCCGAAGCTCGTCCTGGCCGACGACTTCGGGCGCGTTCGGTTCGGTCTCGAGGAACGAAAGAACGTTCTCGAGGAGGCTCAAGGCGCGGCGCGCGTCGCCTTCGGCGGCGCGCGCGAGGACGCCGAGGGCTTCCTCGGTGAAACTGCGTCCCGGGTGGACTTTGGTGCGAGGATCGCGCACCGCCCGAGAGAGGAGGCCCTTCAAATCGTCGTCGCTGAGCGCTTCGAGCACGAGCACCTTGGCTCGGCTGAGCACGGCGCGGTTCACCGAGAAGGAGGGGTTCTCCGTGGTCGCGCCGATCAGCGTGATGGTGCCGCTCTCCATGTGCGGCAGGAAGGCGTCCTGTTGGGCGCGGTTGAAGCGGTGGATCTCGTCGACGAAGAGGATCGTCCCCTTGCCGCGGAACTTCCGATCTTCCTCGGCGCGACTCACGATCTCGCGGAGCTCTGCGATGCTGCCGAGCACCGCGCTCATTTTGACGAAGCTGCGCGACGTCGTATGGGCGATCACCTCGGCGATCGTCGTCTTGCCGACGCCCGGCGGACCCCACAGGATCAAGCTGACGAGCCTATCGCCGGCGATGATGCGGCGGAGGAACGAGTCAGGTCCGAGCAGGTGTTTCTGGCCAACGACCTCATCGAGGGTGCGCGGCCGCAGCCGATCGGCGAGAGGACTCGGGAGATCGCCGCGGCGCGTGGCGGCATGCTCGAGGAGAGAAGGCCCCCCCTGGCTGGTTCCGCTCGCGCGCTTCACGCGGGAATTCTTAGCGGAACTTCGCGCAGGCGCCCATCGCCGCCGAGGGGGCTCGATGGGACGCCGCTCGGCTCGCTCGGCGCGAGCGGGTCGCCCACGAGAGCGATCCCCAGAGGCCGGGTCAATTGGACGGAGCGACGTCTCGGCTTTTTTGTTGCTCTCTCAGGCAGGGCGGGCGCCAAAGATGGCTGTGCCGATCCGGACCCAGGTGGCCCCTTCTTCGACCGCGACCTCCGCGTCCTGACTCATGCCCATCGAGAGCTCCGGGAGCGCCGCCTCTCCCCCGAGCTCGGCGCGAAGCTCAGCTATGGCGCGGAAAAAGGGGCGACTCTCCTCGGCGCTGTCAGCGGCGGGCGGGATGCACATGAGCCCCTTGAGCGTGAGATGCGGAAGCTCACGGATCGCCGCCACGAGCGCCGGCACATCCTCGGGCAGAGCGCCGTGTTTTTGGGGTTCGCGGCCGATGTTCACTTCGATCAAGACCTCGAGTTTCGGAAGGTGCCCGGGGCGCTTGTCGCGAGCATGTTTGTTGAGCTCCTTCGCCAGCGAGATCGAGTCGACGCTCTGGATTGAATGGGCCGTTTGGACGACGAGCTTCGCTTTGTTCGACTGGAGGTGGCCGATCATGTGCAATCGAAGCTCGGGAAGGTCCCGGAGCTCTTCCGCCTTCTGCACGAGCTCCTGCGCATAGTTTTCTCCAAAGTCGCGCTGGCCCGCCGCGTACGCTTCACGTATGGCCTCCACCGATTGCTTCTTCGACACAGCGAGCAGTCGCGCGGCGCCCGGCGCTCGAGCCGATCGCTCGAGCGCCTGCCGGATCCGCCGCTTCTGCATTTCGAGGGCTTCTTGAACGCTCACGGCGCCCTCCATAGCGCATCTCAAAAAGACGCGCGGAAAAAATCTAGGGGCCCAAAGCGCGGCGGGCCAGACTTCGCCGTGAGTTGTTTCAAGGCTGGAAGCCGCTCGGTGTTTCTGAGGGCAGAATGGGAAGGCGGACGCGACGGCGGCGCTGGAGCGAAGCGGGAGGCGGTGGGCTGAGGAGAAGGCTCGGGTGGGCTGAGTCGGATGTGATGGACCGGGGCCAGAAAAGAACGGGGACTCGGGGCGGAAACGGATCGTGCAATGGGGACGGAGGGACGGAGACTCAATCGTCGTCAGGAAAGGAGCGGTTGGGCGTGACGGGACTTCTTTGTCTGCGGAGAGTCTGGGGAGCGAGGGTGTTTTGGGGATGAAGGCGGGGGGGTGATGCGACTTCTCGCTGAGTGCGGAGGAGATCGACCAGACTAATCGTCGTCGGGGAGAGTTGCGTGGAGCAGGACGCGAAGCGGCAAGTGGTCACTCACGAGCCGAACATAGTCGCTGGGGCCGCCGGCTTCGTCGCGGAGATCGAGGGGTTCGGCGGGATCGACGAGCTCGGGGGTGTCGGAGAGGGAAGCGACGAGGAGATTGTCGTAGAGGTTTCTGGAGCGGGCGCCGGAGGCGCTCAGGGTGGAGCCTTCGCCTTTTGCGAATAGTGTGAGGTGGGTGAGAGGGGCGAGGCGCTCGGGGATGAGATTGAAATCTCCGAACAGGAGCACATCATCTTCGTCCGGCCAGGCGCGGCGTGCCTCACGAACGGCTTCATCGAGGAAGCGGACCTCCTCTTCAATCACGCTCATGTCCTCGTCCCACTCCGCGTGGTAGCCGCCGAGCAGGAAGTCGAAGCCGGTCGGGGTTTGAAAGCAACCGAAGGCGGGTTCGCGCTGGAAGCGATCGTCAGGATCGGGCGCGTACGAGAGCTCGGCATCGCCCGGGCAGGGCTCGAGGGAGCCCTGACGCCAAACGACGGCGACGTATTCGGCGTAGCTCGCCCTCTCCGGGCGCGGCTCTTCCGTGCGGACCCCGAGCCAGTCGTCGCTGAGCTCTTCGAGCACCTGGTCAAAGCCGGGCGCGCCGTCGTTTTCCCGGAGAACCTCGAGCAGCACAGCCCCGTCGCAGTGTTCGTCGAGGAGGGCGGCGATGGTCCTGAAGTCTTTCCCGCTGCTGCCGAGCCGCTCGAGATTCCAGGAGCAGAGGCGGAGGGGTTCTGGATCCGGCTCGAAACTTTCGGCGCTCTCGCAGCAGAGAGCGAAAAGGAGGAGCGAAAAGCCCCAGCAGCGCCGAAACAACGGCGCGTTCATGGAGCGGAGGTTTTTGTGAGTGTGTCCTCGTCGATGGTTCCCGAGAGGGGCATCGTGCGCGTCGGGTCGAGCAGCGCGAGTTTTCCGACGAAAGAATCACCTTTGCGTTCGAGCACGATTGTGCCGGAGCCGAGGAGCTCGGGAGTCGGGACGAAGCGGGTGCGGATCTCGTCCCCGTCGAGGGTGGTCTCGGCCTTCTGGAGAAAGGGGGCGGTGAGTTCAACCTGAACGCGGCGGTTTTCGTCGATGGTCACGGAGAGGCGCGCGTGACCGCGGGGGACGGGCCGAGAGCCTTCTTCTCGCTGCTTTTTCGGGAGGCGTTCGGGGGCGAAAGGCAGCTCGACCAAGGGGATTTCGCCTTCGAAGCGCCCGACGAACCACTCGCGGGGCGCGGGCGGAGGCGCGGGGGCGACCTCGGCGGGCGCGGCAGGCGGCTCAGATTTCTCAGGCGGAGGCGCGTCCTTCTTGCAGGCAGTCGGGGCGAGGAGCGCGAGCAGGAGAGCCGCTCGGAGGACCGAAGGAGCACTCATTGAATTCGCCATCCCAAGGACCGTCATCGGCCGGACGATAGCCCGAGTTTCCTTGAAAGCGTCTCCTCGAGAAGGAAACAGGCGGGGGCGATGCGCGTCTCGCGTGCAACGAGGGCACGGTGCGGGCGCGGGTGGGCAGCCCTGTGGGGGTGCGCCACGTGGGCGCCGTGTGGGTGGACGCCGGGTGGGCGCTGTGGGGGCGCTATGTGGGGCGGCGTAGGGGCGCCGTCTGGGGGCCTGTGGGGAGTGCCGTGCGGGGCGACGTTTGGGGGGCGTATGGGGGAGGTTCGATGCGGCTCTTCTGGTCGCGCTGGTCGGCGGAAGGTACCCTGCCCGATCATGACGGCGCCTTGGGTTCGACGCATTCTTCCCCAGGTGGCCCTTGGGGCCCTCCTCGCGCAGCCGGCTCTCGCCGAAGAAGGCTCCAAAGGAGCCTCCGAGGGCTCAGCAGCTGCGGCGAAGAAGGCCGCGCCCAAAAAGAGTCCTGCCGGCTCCCCTGCCCTGCCGCTCGTGGCTCGAGGCGACGCGCAGATGATGGCGCGGGACCTGCGTGGCGCCTGCGCATCGTACCAAGAAGCTTCTGCCCTCGATCCGAGGTCGCCGACCCCGCTGCTCCGACTCACCGAATGCTCACTTGCCCTCGGTGAGCTGGACGAAGCGCTGCGCTCGTCAGAGCTCGCGGTCCGTGTGAGTCCGCCCGAGGGGCGAGCGCGCCTCGCGGCTCTCGCGCGCCAAGCAGCAGTCTTTGAGGCTCGAGGAGATCTCGACAAAGCCCTCTCCGTCTATGAGCGCATCTCCGCTGAGGTGCCTCAGGTGACCAAGACCGAGGATCGAGTGCTCTTCGACAAGATCGCTCGCGAGCGCGCGCGGGCCATCGAGACCCGGAAGAAGGAGCTCGAGGCCTCGGCTCGCATCAGGGCGCGCGTCGAACAAGAGCTCAAGGACGCCGCGCCGAAATCGGGCGGAAAAGCCTAGTCCCTACGAGCTCGTCTCCGTCAGGCGGCCGTTGCGGGTCGCATTTGTCTTACGCGAGCGTCTCCGTCGTGCGGCCGCTGCCGGCGGCGCTTGTCGTTGCGGGAGCGTCTCCCTGGTGCGGCCATTGGAGGTCGCGCTCGTCGCTCGTCGCGACGCTGCATCGCGGATGCGTTGCTCGTTGCGGATGCGTTGCTCGTTGCGCCCGGGTCACTCCTCTTCCACTGGCGCAAGCGCTCGCACCGCGACCTCGAAGGAGAACCCTTGGCGCGCGAGGGCCGCGAGCGCTTTCTGGCGCTCGGCGGGGTCTTCGAGGTTGTACCGAGAGGCGAGGCGACGTTTTCGGGCGTAGGTGCGTGCGGCTTCGAGATCGCTCACGCGATCGGTCTCACGCGCTTTGTCGGCGTCGCTTGCTTGGATGCCGCGCTCCCGGAGCTTCATGGCGATCTTGCGCGAGGAGGCGCCCCGGCTGCGCAGATTGGCCGTAAGGTTCTCGGCGTACCTCTGATCGTCGATCACCCGCGACCCTTCGAGGCGCAGAAGGAGCTCGTCGACTTCTTTTTCCGTGAGCTTCGCCCGATCTCCATCGCGCGCGATCTTGCGCAAGAGGACGCGCCGAAGTCCCTGGAAAGAAGCGTCGTACCTGTTCAGATAATTGAGCGCCGCTTCGGCGAGCCCGGCCTCGGTGAGCGGTTCTTTCTCTTTCTTCCCCTCGCGCCCGCCGGCGTCTCGCCCGCTCGAGCCGCGTCCGCCGGTTCCGCGCCCTCCGGAGTCGCGTCCGCTAGATCCACGCCCCGCGGAGCCGCGCACAGCTCCGCCGCGCCCGCCTCGCGCTTCGCGCGGCGCGTCTTCCCCTTCTCGCTCTTCGTCGGGCTCCAGGTCTCGCGGGGCGCGCCTCATCGGAGGCTACTTTAGGTGCTGTGGCTCTTCCGGAGCTCGGTGAGGACGAGCTTGCTGACGGCCTTGAGCGTCTCGAAGACACCTTCGCCCGTCCGCGCATTGGCCTCGAAATCGGGAACGCCCCGCGGGTTCAGCTCCGCGCGCAGCTCAGCGACGTCGACGACGTTCGGCAGGTCGCGCTTATTGTACTGGATCACGAAGGGGATCTTGTCGAGATCGTAGCCCTGCTCGGCGAGGTTCTCGCGCAGGTTGTCCATACTCTCGAGGTTCGCCTCGAGGCGCTCGAACTGGCTGTCAGCGACGAAGATCACGCCATCGACGCCCTTGAGGATGAGCTTGCGGCTCGCGTCGTAGAAGACCTGGCCGGGGACGGTGTAGAGGTGAAACCGGGTCTTGAAACCGCGGATCTCACCGAGAGCGAGGGGGAGGAAGTCGAAGAAGAGCGTGCGCTCGGTCTCCGTCGCCAGGCTGATCATCTTGCCGCGGGCGTCCGGGTTGGTCCGCTCGTAGATGTACTGGAGGTTCGTCGTTTTCCCGCAGAGACCCGGACCGTAGTAAACGATCTTGCAGTTGATCTCCCGGGCCATGAAGTTAACGAAAGGCACGGTACCGAGCTCCCTTAGTCGTTGAAGAGGCTGTCAATGTCTTCATCAGTGATCTCACCAAAGGGTGAATCACTGTTGCCAGGTTCGCGCGCTTTATTGAGGAGATCCTCGAAGATCTTATTCAGTTCGTCCGTGGCCTTTCGAACCCGGAGACGCACGAGGCCGAGGCTCGACTTGGCATCGAAAATCACCACGAGAATGACGCGGTTTCCGACGAGCTGAATGTGGATGTTTTGGCTCTCGCCCTCGTGGAACTGGGTCGCGAACTCGTTCTCCCGCAGGAGTTTCGCGATGCCGCCCGTGGCGGCAATGTTGCCAGCGGTGAGCGAAGCAAGGGAGGTCGTATCGATTTCAGCTACCTCGCCGCTCGCGGCGATCAGCTGTCCGTTCTTGTCGACGATGAAAACGACCTTGGCGTTCGCGTCTCGAACCAATCGGTCGACGACCTCTTGGATCAACGTGAACTCCTCTTCGTACATCACCATCTGCGGGTTCGCCATATGTTGCCTCCGGTGAGGTCGAGACGTCTCACGGAGCTCCGTTTTAGTATGAGGGGTCTCGTTCCAGCAAGCCTTGACTTGAGTGGGTCGTCCCGAGTCGCTCGCACTCTCCATGGGGCGGGAGTCAGAGCTTTCGGGGGAACCTCCAGGCGAAACGGCTGTCCGTCCCACAACGTAAGGGCCCATGTGACGGACCGTGCCGGTGACCTCGCGCTTCGCTTGTGTGGCGCTTCTCGCATTCTTTCCCCCTTTGGCGGGCCCGAGGGGCGCGCTATGTGTCTTGAATCTTCGAGCTCTGGAGGCGACGCCGCGGTGGAGTCAGCGCCAGGGCCTGCCCGCGTGAGGGAGTCCCAAGTGAAGCGAAACTTTCTTTCGGCCGGAATTGGCGGGCTCGCGCTCTTCGCCGCGCTCTTTGCGTCGACTTCCGCAAGTGGCGCCGAAGGCGCCGCTCAGGTCACGAAAAAAGCGGCGGCTGGTCGCGTGGCCAAGTCGCCCCTGCGAACGCCCGAAGAGGCCCTGACCGATGAGCTCCTCGCCTTCGAGAAGGCGCGGGGTCTCGAGGGTGTGGTCCTGTTGCGCGAGATGTGGGCACATTGGGATGAGGTCGATCCGGCGGCGGTCGAGTCGGCGCTCCGGCTCGCGGGTAACAATACGGCGCGCCCCGCCCTGGAGCGCGTTTATGCAAATACCCTGAGCGCGTTTGCTCGGCTCCGGCGCGGCGACGTGAAGCGCGCCCGGGAGATGTTCGGCGAGATCGGGTACATGACCGATTGGCTCTTGCTCGGGCCCTTCGATAACGAAGGCAAGGCCGGCTTCGACACGGCCTACGGTCCCGAAGATGAGCTGCTTCTGCCGATCGTGCCCGGACGGGCCTACTCGGGGAAAGAGCGGCCGATTCGCTACCGAACGCTGCCCGAGGTCTTTTGGCAGGGGAGCGTGAACCTCGGGAGTGTCCTGCGCCCCGGGAACTACGGCTGCTCCTATTTGACGACCTTCGTCTCCGTCGAAAAGCCGCCGGCGAACGCTGCGCTCTTCGTGGGCGCGGGCGGGGCTTATCGAGTCTATTGGAACGGAGAGAGTGTTCTCTCGGACGACTCCTATCGAGGGTTCGATTTCGATCGCCGCTCGGTCGGCGTGAAGGTGAAGCCCGGATGGAACCGGCTCACGGTGAAACTTTGCGCGAACGAGCGCGCGCCGCGGCTCAGCCTTCGGCTCGGTCACACGGACGGACGTGTCCTCCCGGGCGTCACGGTGCGGGCGGACGTCGCTTTGAGCGCGGAGGAGGAGGCGGCGAAACCCGCAAAGGCGAGCGCTCCGATCCGAGGTGTCGCGCCAGGGCCCCTCGATGAAGTTCAACGTATCAAAGACGATCCGAAGGCGAAGGCCGCGGACCTCGAGAACGCGGCGAAGTACCTGCTTCTGAGCGGCGGCGACGATCCGACGATCCACGAAGCGCGCAGTCTCGCCGAGCGGGCGGCGGCCCTCGAACCGACCATTGTGAGGCTCTTGCTCGCGGCCACGCTCTCCGAAGACCGAAACACCGCTCGCGTCCACCTGGAGAAAGCCAAGGCCATAGGCGCGGCGGCCGGTTCTCGGGAAGAGGTCATGCTCCTGCTCGCCGAGGCGTCTTTCCTCCGCAGCGGTCCGAACCCGCGAGAAGCGTTTGTTCTTTATGATCGGGTGCTCGCCCTCGACCCGGACAACCTGCAGGCGATTTCAGGGCGCGTCGATCTCTTGAGTCACGCGGGGCTCTATCGAACGGCCCTCGAGACCCTTGAGAAAGCCTTGGTTCGCCGGCCTCACGCGAGTGAGCTCAAGGAGCTCGTCGCGAGTAGCCTTGGGCGCCTCGGCCGCACCGAAGCGGCGCGAGCCATCGAAGAGAGCCTGGCGGCGGGGCGCTTCGACGACTTTGGTACCCTGCGCGCGCGCATCGACCTCGCCCTCCGGCGCAAGGACAAGTCGACTGTCGAACACTTCTTGAACCGTCTCGAGGCGGTGGCTCCCGATGATGTGATCGTTCACAGGATCGCCGCCGAGACCCATCGTCAGCTCGGCGCCCACGAGCGCTCCTACGCGGAGCTCGAGCGGGCTCGGGAGCTCGCTCCGGAGGACGCCGCCGTCCTCGGCCAGCTCGCCGACTACAAGGGACGCGACAAAGCGCAACAGGAGCAGCTCGCCCTGCTCAAAGAGATCCTGAGGCTCCGGCCGCAGGACGCACAAACCAGGGAGTACGTCGAACACATGGCTCCCCCTCCCGCTCCGCCGGACGAAAAGTACGCGATGCCGGCGAGCGAGTTCTTGAAGTACCGTTTTGCCAAGGCCGACGGGCACTCGCGCCGGACGCTCCGGGATCTGACGGTCTCGACGGTTTACCCGAGCGGCCTCTCGCGTCAGTTCCGCCAGGTCGCCTTCCAGCCCCTCACGGACGCGGCCGCCGCCTTCTCGCGCCAATACGCCTTCCAGTACCAGGCCGACTCTCAGGTCGTGCAGCTCCGGGGCGCTTGGGTTTATCGAGCGGACGGAACGACGGATGAGGCGATCGAGAGCGGGGAAGGCGCGGCGGACGATCCTTCGATCGCCATGTACACCTCGGCGCGGACCTTCTACGTCCAGTTCCCGCGCCTCGAGCCGGGCGACGTTGTCGAGCTTCGGTATCAGATCGAAGACGTCACCCTGCGGAACGAGTTCGCCGACTATTTCGGGGACATCGCTTATCTCCAGAACGACGAGCCCGTCGCGAACGCCGAGTACGTGCTGGTGATGCCGAAGAGCCGTCAGATCTACTTCGATCAGCGCGGCCTGAAGCTGAAACAGGAGGTGAAGGAGACGGCGGACTCGAAGGTCTATCGCTTCTTCGCGGACAACCTGAAGGCGATGAACCCCGAGCCTTATATGCCGCCTTGGGCGGAGACCCTCGGCTTCATTCACGCCTCGACCTTCGAGAACTGGGACGCGCTCGGGCGCTTCTATTGGGGGCTCATCCGCGACCAGTTCGATCTCGACAACGAGACGAAGAAGCTCGCGCGCGAGATCACCAAAGACGCCAAGACGACCGAAGAGAAGGTCCGCGCGGTCTACGGCTGGGTCGTGAAGAACACGCGCTACGTCGCGCTCGAGTTCGGAATCTACGGGTTCAAGCCGCGCCGCTGTGTGCAGACGGTCGCGCGCGGCTGGGGCGATTGTAAGGACAAAGCCACGGTCATCGTGACGCTGCTTCGCGAGCTCGGGATTGACGCGAACTTCGTCGTCGTGAGGACGCGGCTGCGCGGAGACTTCCCGACGAAGCTCGCGAGCCTGGCTCCCTTCGATCACGCGATCGCTTACGTTCCCGAGCTCGACCTCTATCTGGACGGAACCGCCGAGTACACCGGGATGCGGGAGTTGCCCGCGATGGATCAGGGAGCGCTCGCGCTCATCATGCAAAACGGCAAGGTCCGTCTCGTCGAAATTCCGAGGCTCAAACCCGAGGACAACGTGACGAAGCGCGAGACCCGCGTGAACCTACAACGCAACGGGCGCGGCGAGATCAACGTCTCCTACGAAGTGAGGGGGAACCGGGCGTCTTCTTGGCGGAGTCGTTATGAAGCGAAGGGGACGCGGGTGACGCGTCTTTCCGAGGACATGGCCGGCGAGTTCCCCGGGATCCAGCTCGACTCTGACTCGATCACGACCGGTGACCTCTCGGACATCGAGGCTCCCCCTCGCGTCTCCTTCCACGCAATAGTCCCGAACTTTGCGCGAGAAGAGGGGAGCCTGCTCCGGGTGAACGTGACCGTCCCGTCGCATCTCGCCTCGACGTACGCGTCGCGTTCGACGCGGAAGCACGACGTGCGCATCACGGATTTTTCGAACCGAGAGGAGTCGATCACCGTGACGATTCCGGAAGGGATGCAGGTGCAGAGCGCGCCTGAGAACGTGTCGAAGAAGACCCCCTTCGGCAGCTACGAAATCAGCTACGAGAAGACCGGACGCACCATCACCGTGAAGAGCTCTCTCTACTTGTTTGTCGATCGTGTGACTCCGGAACAATACGCCGATTTCCGAGCCTTCTGTGCGGCGGCGGATCGCGCGCTCGACACGCCTCTTTTGCTCGAGCCCATGAAGGAGACCAAGCAATGAGACGCCGTTACCTCGCGCCCCTTCTGGCCCTCGTGCTCGCTTCTGGTCAGGGATGCCAGGGTCAGCCGAAATCGCCCGCCGATCCGATGGGCGAGCAGCGCAAACAAGCGAGCTCCTCGAAGGACCCGGACGTGCTCAGCGAATGGCTCATCTCAGAGCTCTTGAGCCCCGGCGGAGACGCGGCTCAGGCGAAGCGCGCTCGGGCTCGCCTCGACGAGCTTCAGATCAAAGGAGCTCACGCCGCCTTCGCGCGCGGTCTCGACGATATGTTCCACGGCCGTCCCCGCCGCGCCGCCGAGAGTTTCCTCGAGGTGCTCGCGGCGGAAGCTGAGCGGGATCCGAACGAAGAAGGAGCGGCGCTCGGTCGTCTGCGCGCCTGGTACTCGGCGCAGAAGGCCTACGAGCTCTCGGGACACCTCGAAGGATTCGACGAGGCCCACAAGAAGCAGTTCTCAGACTGGCTCGAGCGGCCCGGGAACATCGGTTTTCGCGCTTACGGGACGCTCGTCGAAATGACAGCCCGCCATCAGGTGCGAAGCCGCGTCCAGGATCGGGTCGCGCGCGTCCGCGATCTGCTCGGCTGCGTGTCGACGGTTCAGTTCGCTGGTCCCTTCGGGAAAGGTCGCTCCGCCGACCTGCTGGAGTCCTTCGAAGCTGAAAAGCCGGGACCCTGGCCGGTGCGCTTTCACGACGACCTGAGACCTGAGGATTCGCCGCGCCGTTACGACGCGAAGGTTCGGGGTTGTGATGCAGATCTCGATGCGCCCGTGCGAGAAGGGATCTTCTACGCTCAGTCCTATATCGAGCTCGAGAAGACCGAAGATTTGATCATCGCGGCGAGCGGCGCTTTCCGCGTTTGGATCGATGACCACCTCGTGCTCGATCGCGATCCGCGGAAGTTCGGCGTTTGGCCGGATTTTGGGGTGCGCGTGGAGCTCGGTCCGGGCAAACACCGGGTGCTCTGGAAGCTCTCCTCCGGGAGCACTTCGCTGCGTGTGGTTCGTCCGGATGGGCGAGCGCTCCCGGTGCGCTCGTCGGCTCTCGCGCCGGGATTCGTCGGCGTCCCGCCGCGGGTCCTTCCGAACCCGAATGACCTCATGGCTTACGTGGAAGGGCTCCAGGAAGAAAAGGAGATGAGCCCGGCGGAGCGCTTCATCGTCGCGAGCCTGCTCGATTTTGAAGGATCGCCGGACGCCGCGTCCGTCCTGTTCGAGCCCCTGGTGCGCGATCCTGAGAAGGCGACCGGCGGAGTTCTCATGACGGCGGCCGGGTTTGTCGAGAGCGATCCGATCTTCGACGAGTCCCAGACCCGCGATCTGATGCATGAGCTCTATGTGCGTGCAGAGCAGCGGGACCGCGGCCTCTGGTATCCCCGATACGCGACAGCGCTCTGGCTCGGAGACCAGAAAGGAAAGGTCCACGCGCTCCCGAAGCTCGAACAGCAGGCGAGGGAGTTCCCCGAAGTCCTCACTCTCGAGTTCACGTTGGCCGCCTTCTACGAAGAGCTCGGCTGGGGCCCGGAGTTCGAAGCCACCGTCCAGCGCATCCTCGAGAAGTTCCCGACGGAACCCGACGCGCTCACGTACGCCATCGATGTCGCGGAGGCGCGCGGCGATCATCAGAAGGTCGAAGAGCTGCTCGAACGTCTCAAGAAGGCCGACCCAGATACGGAAGTGCTCTTCTCGCGCGCCCTTTCCCGCCGCGACTACGAGACCGCCAAGAGTGAGCTGAAGCGCCTGTTGAGCAGGCGTCCCGAACGCAAAGACATCCAAGATCGGATCGACGCGCTCCTGGAGCGCTCCGGTGACGAAAGTGTGGTTTGGCAGCGCCTCGAGCGCGCCGTCGAGAGAGAGCCTCGGGACATCCACGCGCGCCTCGCGCTGGCGGACGCCGAGCTCGCTCGGGGTCAGAAGAGCGCGCTCGCGCGCGCGGTCGTCTCCGCAATCCAGGCGGGCGGCGATCCGAGCCTCCTCGAAAGTGCGATCGATCTCGCGGAAGGCGTGACGGCTCTCGAGCCCTATCGCCTCGATGGCAAGGCGGTCATCGCCGAGTTCGAGCGCGAGGGCACCGAGCTCGCCGGCACTGCTGCGCGCGTCCTCGACTACGGAGCTGTGCTCGTTCGCTCCGATGGTTCGTCCCAGTTCCTCGAGCACGAAATCGTCCGCATCCAGAGCGAAGAGGCCATTCGCCAGTTCGCTGAGATGGACGTGGGGGGGCTGACGTTGAAGCTGCGGGTCCTGAAGAAAGACGGGCGCATTCTCGAGCCCGAGAGCGTCCGCGGGAAACCGACTCAAACCATGCCGCACCTCGAGGTCGGCGATTACGTCGAGCAGGAGCGCATCTTCTCGAACTGGGGTCGGGGTGACGGCAGCAGCTACATGGGTCCGACCTGGAACTTCCGCGAAGAAGGCATCGCCTACGCGCGCAGTGAGTTCGTGGTGATCGCGCCGAAGGCCAAGTCGCTCATCGTGGAGGCGACCGGTGGCGCGCCGGAGCCCGTCGTGACCGAGGCGGGACCCTTTGTGGTGCGGAGGTTCCGGGTCGATCGGAGCCCCGCTTACGTCTCTGAGCCCAATAGCCCTCCGACGGCGGAATTCCTACCGCGGGTGACCGTAGCTTGGGGTCTCGAGTTTGCGGAGCGTCTCGACGCGCTGCGCGCGAGCGCAGTCACCCTCACGCCGGTCGACCCGCGGGTGAAGAGGATCGCCGAGCGCATCGTCGAAGGCGTGTCTGAAAAGCGGCCTCTCGAACGAGCGCGGAAGCTGTATCACTGGATCCTGGACAACGTGCAGGAGGGTTCCACCGAGGACGGTCGTCAGGTCGTTGTGAGTCGGAACGGCCGCCGCGAAAACGGGTTTGAGATCTTGTGTGAAGCTCTCGGCATTCCTGTAGCTTGGGTGATGGCGGAGAGTCGGATTGCCTCGCCTCCGCGGGGGCCGATCAGCGAGTTCGAGCGTCCCTTGTTCCCGCTGCTGCGCGTCGGCTCGGGCAAGGACGTCGAATACCTGACGATGGACAACCGCTACGCGCCCTTCGGGACGATTCCGTCCCACGTGCGCGGTCAAAACGCCTATGTCCTCGGCGGTGGGCAGCTCGGAAAGGCCACCATTCCCCTCGGGGGCATCGACGACAGCATCACCTACCGCGGCACCGGTGAGCTGAAAGAGAACGGCGACGCTGAGCTGCACCTCGAAATTGTCTTCGAAGGGAAGTATGGCGCGAGCCTTCGTGCGGGGCTCGCCGAGATCCCCGAGAATCAGCTCCCAGGCATCATCGAGAGTCAACTCCTCGCTCAACACCTGAGCGGCGCGCGTCTCGTGCGCCACGAAGTGAAGAAGAAGGACGCTCTCGACGAGCCGCTCATCCTCGAGGTCGAAGTCGAAGTTCCCCATTTCGGGACCATGGCCGGTGGTGTCCTGCTGCTCGGTCCTCCGTTCATGCCCCGCCTGTCCCAGCTCACCTCCCTCGCGGAACGGAAGACACCTCTGTTGATCGCAGAGCGTGTCGAACAGGGCCTCGATCTCAGGGTCACCTTGCCCCCGGGTTACATCGCCGAGGTCTATCCGACCTCCGGTGCTTTCGGAGAAAAGGGCTCCTTCTTCAAGATCGAAGACGCCTATACGAGCGGAGCGACGGGACCCTCGACGGTTCGTCTGAAGCGGCGGGTCGTGACCGAAGCCGGGCGCATTCAGGTCGAGAGTTACCCGAAGTTCCAGGAGTACACGCGCGCCGCCGACAGCGCTCTTGCGCGGGCGGTGCGAGTGCGGCGGACGCGGTAACGTTTTTCAGAGAGCGCGCGCACCGCGTGGCGGAGGCGGTAACGTCAGAGCGCGCGCTCCGCGTGAACATCAGGGAGCGCGCGCGGTGGGAGTCAGGCGGACGCGGGAACGTTTTTGGTTCGGCCCGTCGAGGGGCCGCTGCGTCCTTTCGTCCGTTAGGCCTTCGACCAAGTCGAATAGGGCTCGACCGCGAGCCGCGAGTTCAAATAACGCGGATCGCTGGTGACCTCAGCGCCTACAAAATCGGGCTTTTCGAACGCTTGGTCCTCGCAGGAGAGCTCGACCTCCGCGACGACGAGCCCTTCGTTGTCCCCAAAAAACTCGTCCACCTCCCAGACGAGCCCCCCGAAAGGAACGTAATGGCGAACCTTTTCGACGAGAGGCCCGTCCGCCATTTCGAGGAGCGCGCTCGCGTCCGCGAGCGGGATTTCGTACTCGAACTCCGGTCGAGCGAGGCCCGAGGCGCGGCCCTTGATGGTCAAAAACGCCCGATCGTCTTCGATGCGGACGCGGACGGTGCGGCCCGGTGCGCGGGAGAGGTACCCCTGCCGCATGTGCACGCTGCGCTCCGGCTGGATGCGCGCGAGGTTTTCCTTTGCGACGAGGAACTTCCGCTCGATTTCGGTGGCCACGGTTTATTCTTCCCTCTCGGCCCCCGGGCGCAAGGAGTTTCGCCGAACTGGCGAGGCGCGGAAACTGTTCGCTCCGAGGGAAAAATGATTTCCGCGTGCCCCGAGGCATGGGCGCTCACGCCTGAGTCATGCTGAAGTGTGCCTCCCCCGAGCCCCGGGTGTTCCCGGCGCGCCGACCCCTATGACCCAGCCGAACCTTTCTTCGCGCGAGCGTTCCATCGTCTTGATCGTGGCTGCTGTGCAGTTCGTGAACATCCTCGACTTCATGATGGTGATGCCGCTGGGTCCTGACTTTGCTCGGGAGCTCGGTGTGCCAACGTCGATGATGGGTGCAGTGGGCGGGACCTATACCCTCGCGGCGGCTCTCTCGGGCGTCGCTGGCTCGTTCTTCCTCGACCGCTTCGAGCGCCGAAAAGTCTTCACCTGGCTCATGACCGGGCTCGCCCTCGCGACAGCCCTCGGCGGCTTCGCCTTCAATCTCGCGTCGCTCCTCGCCGCTCGTGTGCTCGCGGGAGTGTTCGGAGGGCCCGCTACCTCCGTCGCCTTGGCCATCGTGACCGATACGGTCCCCACGGAGCGCCGCGGCAAAGCCCTCGGCGTCGTCGGGAGCTCGTTCGCCGTCGCGTCCGTGCTCGGTGTGCCCGCGGGCCTCGAGCTCTCGCGTCTCTTCAACTTCCGCGCGCCCTTTTTTGCGGTCGCGGCTCTCGGACTCCTCGTGACGCTCGCCGCGCGCGTCATGTTGCCCGAGCTCCGCGCTCATTTAGAGCGCCCTCGAGAAAAAACAGGCCGAGGCGGTTCTCTCCTCTCACCGAGCTCTCTCCTCTGTCTCGGCGGCATGGGCATCGTGATGCTCGGAGTGTTCTCGATCGTCCCGAACATCGCGACCTTCGTCGAGTTCAACCTCGGTTATCCCCGCGAGCTCCTCGGTACCCTCTACCTCGTCGGAGGTATCGCGAGTTTCATCGCTGTGCGTCTTGTGGGACGGGCCGTCGACCGCTTCGGAGCCGTGAGCGTCTTCGCCTTCGGTACGCTCCTTCACGCCTTCGCCCTGGTCTTCGGCTTCATCCACCCGAGCCAATCGCTACCGATCTTGTTCGTCTTCTCGGTGTTCATGGTCTCGGGAAGCTCGCGCATGGTCCCGCTCCAGACGCTGTCGACGCGCGTCCCTGAACCCGCCGCCCGCGCCCGCTTCATGTCGGCTCAGTCCGCGGTCCAACATTTCGCCTCCGCCGCCGGCGCCTTCATGAGCTCCGCCTTCCTCGCCGCCGATCCCCGCGGCCGCCTGATCGGCCTCGACTACGTCGCTTACGTCGCCCTCGGCCTCGCCCTGGCCGCCCCTGTCGTCGTCTGGTTCGTCGACCGCTCGCTCGCGACGAGGGACGCTCTCACAAGGCTCACCAGCGCGACGGGGTAGAGTTCGAGGGTCCCGCCGTGAGCGCGCCGTCAGGGGCGCGAGAATTCTTCGACTCGGACGTACTGACCCGTGGGCCGAATGCGAGCTCGGGTCAAATAAAAATCAGCCGCTGGCGATGCCGGTCAGCTTCGATTCGTTCAAAGAATGGATGCAGGACGGAGGACGAACGCTGGACCGCTCGCCGACGGCGCCGGAAGCGAACAGGCGGTATGCTGCGTCGCAGGATCGTCGATTGTACTTCTTCTCGTCCCCTTACGCTCGTTCGGGACGAATCACGATGACCGGCGGGCTCTTCCCTGGGGATACCGGGGACTTCATTACGATGGGTTGGCCTGGATCGTGGACTACCGTCACGGGTGGCACATACCCAAACGGGGCCTTGCCGGCGTTCATTGATGTTGCTCAATCGGGGAATCGATCGATGATGAACCCTGGGATAAGCTTCCGATTCGTCTCGGGGCCGTCGCCGACTACGATAGGAGTAGAAAGCGAGGCGCGTGGAGTCGTCATGACGACGCTCCGCGCGAACTTCAGCTCCACGATCGGTGACACGTCGCCGCCTCTTTTCCAGCCCTTCGATAGAGGCATGATTCTACTCAATCCTGGTGGAACGGTGGTGAACCTTCGTTTGCCTGTGCGAACGACGTCAGAAGGCGTGACGATCGAAGCGTGGCTCGAGAATCCGACAAGCCCTAACGCCGGCAAATTTTCAGTCTGGCTCCGCTGCGGCGCTTTGCCGAACGCGACTGATTATCATCAGCGTCGATACTTTGGAACTAACGTTCCTGTGTTCATCCGTTCCACGGATAATTGCACCAGCGAACGGTTTGTGAGCATCGCCTCCGAGCCTGGTGCTCCCGCGGCTGTCATTCACCTCACGGCTCACGCGCATCGGGAGAGTCAAATCATCAATAATCTGCGCGTCGGAATTCCCGGTTTCCCCAGTGCGACCGAGTTTGTTGGGATCACGTACGGATTTAAGAGCGCCGCCTGGCGGCTCTACGGCGCGACCGAGGGTACGCGCATCATCACCTCCTACGTGTTCTATAGAAACGATCTGTGTCACACCGAACCTCAATTCGGGTGCGATGGACCTCAAGGTGGCTCGTGTGACGTCTGTCTCAGTTCCTCGTGTAGTCGCTCCTACGCTCAGAACGGCAAGGTTTACTTATGCGGGGAAGACGTCACCCGTCTCAAGAGCGGTGGTGCGGCCGAAATTGACGCTTGGTACGGCCCGGCTCGCGTTCTCGCGCACGAGTTCGGTCACGCGCTTCTCGGTCTCCCCGATGAGTACGCCGAACCAGTTTCTGGCTGCGCGCATCAGACAATGCTTTGCGCCCACTCGATCATGGATATGCAGTACAATAACACCAACTCACTCTGCAATAGTCTCAACCATCGATCGCTGCCGGAATACACGGCGACCTCTTACCAGAATATCGACCGCATTCGTGGTCCGAACGGGATTACCTGTGGGCCGCAGAATATTGCGGCCGATCCCACGAGCGCTTGGCAGAGGTGGTCGCCGTCCACTCCTTTCAACGGACTGATTCCTCTCGTTCAACAGAACATGGCGTACGTGCCCCAGGGTTTCACCCTTAGGCAAGATATCGGGAGAGCTTATGAGAACTGACTCTTTTTCTGGCGTAACAAAGAAGGCTCCGTGGAGCGGTAGCCGCTCTTGCCTTTTGGCTGCGTTAGGTTTGCTACTTCTTGGGTGTGAGTCGAAGAATGAGGTCGCGCCATTCCATACTGAACCGAGCACGTTTATCAGTGTGGGAGCACCAGGGCCGGGGCTTGTGACGAACTATAATGATAAGCCCATTATTTCGTGGCCCTCCCCTTCATTCGATCTGAGTAAGCGTACCGTTCCCGACGAAGAGCTGCGAGAAGTTGCGGTGAAGCTTGCGAGTGTCGTGGAATGGCCGTCGGGAAAAGTCGTTCCAGGGAAATGGACGACTCCGGAGGGGGCTCCGAACCAGATCGCATTCGAACGAGAAGGTGAACCCTCCGGCTCCTGGGAAGCGGTTGTGCTCGACGCGGCCAAGATGCCGAAGGAATTCGGTGGCGCGGGCCATGTTGGTCCGCCAGTCGTTTACTCACCGGTGTCGCGACCGATAGTAGTTTCAGTTTACGCGACGCGAGTGGTTGAAGATGATGATGGGAAGACGAGCGGAGCTCCGCCTCGAGAGAAAGGCAATGACCTCTTGGGGATCACATTGAGTGAAGAAGTGGAGTTTGGGAGCTTGTCCGACGCTCCAATGGCGCTTCGTAACGTCGTTGAAGTTGAGTCAGAGGCGGCGGAGACTATAGCTTGCAAACCAAGCTGGAACTTCGAGGGAATGCCAGGGCCAGCGCTCAAAGGGTTGCTGCTGGAATGCCCATCCTTAGGAGAGGCCCTCAAGATTCGCATCAAGTCATCGATCAAGAGCAGTGCCGGCGCTTCGCTCGCAGAGTCCTACTCTCTTTCCGGGGACGAGGACGTCACAATCGAGGTGATGCTTCCTGGTCCCGATCCGAAGGAACCAGCAACTCCGCGTGAAGCCGATAAGAATTCTCTGCTCGAGCAGGCGGGCGTTCCGAAGGCACAGGAGAAAGCGCCGTGAAGCTCTATCGAGCCGCATTCATCGCCTGCCTCGCTATGGTCGCGCTCGGGTGTGACGAGAGCGCGCAGGACATTCCGTCGAGCTCCGCTCGGCGGGGAGAGAATTCTCAAGAGGAGCAGGAAAGCAAGTTGTTCTTCGGACCGGAGGACCTGTCGACAGGAGTTCGTGGGCCGATCGCGGCGAGCCTCTATTCGAGAGAGAAGCTGTCTCAAGACGAAATCAACGCCATCCAATCGAGTCTCTCCCTGACGACGTGGCCCGATGCTGCCCCGGTCGACTTCGAAGTCCGGGTCGAGGGTGGCGGATTGGGGAGTCCGGTAGTGCACAATTTCCTCGTTCTCCTGAAGACGCCGCTAGAAAAAGGCTTTCTGGCGACGAGCCTCGATCTGAGTCGGGTGCCGACCCGCCTGCTGACCGGATTACGGGAGACGACAAAGAAGCGCCCAGGCGCTCTCATGACGCGGGTCGCGCTCGACTCGAAGCTCCTCGTTCAGAAAGTGACTTCGAAACCTGCGCCTGGCGGTTACGAGGTGACGGTCCAGTTTTCTGGTCGGGTGAGGGACCAACGGAAGCCAGGCGAGGTAGTCGCGCTGCATTCTGGGAGTCGGGCGCTCGAATGCGTTCTGAAGGAGGCTGAACTGCTCAAGGAAGAGGAAGGCACGGATACGCTCGTCTTTACCTGCCCTGGGACAGAGCCGACTCAGATTCGAATTTCAGCAGATCTCAAGAACCTTAGCGACATGCCCCTCGGCGACATGTACGGCGGCGACATCACAGCTGACCTTGTCCTCGGCCGGGTGGACACAGCGGCTTGGCTGGGCCTGTGAGCGTGCCACGCGGCTCCGCGGCCGCCTGATCGGCCTCGAGTCGGTCGCGTCCGTCGCCCTGGGCCTTGCCCTCGCCGCGCCGTTCATCGTTTGGTTCGTCGACCGTTCGCTCGCGACGAGGGACGCTCTCACGAGGCTCACCGGCGCAGCGGATGAAGCACGGGGTGCTCTCTCAAGAGCGCCGCACACAAAATGTTTTCGGCCGGACTCGGAGAGGAGCCGGTCGAAGTGGATCGCGCTGGGGCGTAAGGTCGAAGTGCCGCGGCGGGCGGACTCAGGCGCCCTGTCGCGCGCTCTGGCGGAGGGCGCGGGATGTGAACCGTTAGAAGTGCCCGCCGAGAGCGACGTGAAGGCCCCAGACTTTCCCAGTGTCGAAGGAGAAACCGTAGGGGTCGTCGAGGTTCAAGGTGAAGCGCGTGGACAGGAAGCCCGTTTCGCCGAGCTCGAAGCGCGCGTAGGGCTCGAGGGAGACCTGCGTGCCGTCGCCGCCGAAGCTCTGGAACTGGAGCGGGAGGCGCAAACCGAGGGAGAAGCTGTCGCTGGCCCAGTAGGCGGCGCCTGGCGCGAAGATGAAGAGAAAACCAGTGCTACTGTTGCCGAGACCGATGCCGAGATCTGCTTGAGCGTCGCCCGTTAGGACGAAAGAGGACGTGACGTCGTACTCGAGGCGCGCGGGGACGACCAGGTGGACGAGGTTTGGCGTGTGGTACCAGAGGTCCTGAAACGCGTGCGTGGCGAGACCGGTGATGTTCTGAACGAAGCCTTCGGTTGTGGACTGATTGTTTTGGTAGTTCCAGGGACCGAAGCCGAGGAAGCCGCCGACCTTGAAACGAAACTGGGGGTTGATGGCGCGAACGTAGTTCACCCCGAGCAAGAGGTTGCCAAAAGCGAACCGGTCGGTCGTGACCCCGTTCTGGGACTGGATGAATCCGTGCCCGGTGACCCCGCCGGCGATCTCGAGGTTCCGTGTGACCTTCACACCGCCGCCGACCTGGAGCACGAGAGCGTTCCCCGTCACGTTTCCCTGGCTGCCTGTATAGAAGGAGAGCTCCCCGTGCATGCGGGAGATTTGGGTCGGATCGGTGCTCAGGTTGGCTCCGAGCTCGCCGGTGGGCGCTGAGAAGGTATTGCGGGCCTGTGCGTGGGCCGTTGCCGGTCCCAAAGCGAGGAGGGCCGCGGCGAAGGCTGCTGTACGTAATGTCATGATGTTCCCCTGGAAATAGGGCTCCTTCGGTGGCGCCCCCTCACATCGCTACCATCCTCGGGGGCCGCGTCACAAGTTTTCGCCGTGAGACGGGGAGAGAAACAGCCCTATGTGTTTGTTCGAGGAGTCTCGGGCACTTCGACCCGCGTTCCCGCTCCGCGGCCGAAGCGTTTCGGGTGCGCCCGTGAGCGCCGCGTATTTTTGAGCTGAGCCAGAGGCGGAAAGGCGAGGACTTTGGTAGAGTAGGAGGGACAACTAGGCGTCAGCGGGGACGGGGATGACGATGGAATCCAAGGGACGGGTCGCGGCGAATCAGACGGGGACGGGCGAGTTTGGTCAATCGGATGTGAGGGAGCTTCGGCCGACGGACCCCCTCGGGAGTGCAGCGGACGTCGAAGCGTTGAGCACAAGGCGTGTGACGCTCCTCGACGACGATCGTCCACCGGAGAGCCTTGAAGGAGAGCTCCTCGAACCAGAAGAAGAGGAACCGACGCCCTCGCTCGGCACACCAAAAGTTGCGCCCAGGACCTCCTCTCACAATCCGCCACCGCGCCCGAGCCACAATCCGCCACACCCTCCGGAGAAAACTTCCCTCTCTCCGCCGCGCCCGAGTCACGCTCCGGGTTCTGACTCCGAGATGCGCGTGAGCCCCCCGCTCATCAACATGGGCTTCGACGGGCTCCAGATGCTCCTCGAGACGCGCCTGCGCGAAGTGAACACGGAGCTCTCAAAGATCGCTCAAGCGACCGGCCGCGGACTCATCATTCGGGGAACGCTCCTGCTCCTCGCCTTCGCGGCGGCCGGCGGCGCAATCGGCTATTTCTCCGGGACCTCCGCCGAGGCGCGCACCCGCGCGAACATTCGCGAAGAGGTCATGAAGACCTACTACGGAGGTGAGAGCTCTCCGGAGAGGCGGAAGGAGATCTTGAGCTTCGTCGAAGGTCAGCTCGCGAAGAGCGATCTCGGTCTGCGCCTGTGGGTCGATGGAGAACGGCGGCGCGTCGATCAGGAGATCAAAGACACCGAACAAGAAACGAGCGAGCTCGCTTCTCTTCGCTCCGAGCTCGACAAGAAGGACGCTGAGCTCGCCGAGCTGAAAGAAGAGCTCGACAAGGCGATCGCAGCGAAGGCGAAAGCTCCGAAACAGACCGCCGTGCGCTCAGCTGCGCCCCGGGCTACCGCGCCTGCCGCGTCGCCGGCGACTCCCCATGACGAGGAAGAAGCGCCTCCCGCGCCCGCTCCGCCTCCCGCGGCGGAGCCTTCGCCGGAGGAGTAACGATCGGGCGCACGAACGCCCTCTGGGTCCGCGCCTTAGGTTTCCGGGCGCTCAAGGGTGACCGACGCAGTCCGAGCGTGTCCGACTCGCCGAGTGGCGCACGCTCGTGGGACTGGGACTTCACAGCTCGTGGGAGCTGGGACTTCACCAAACGAGCTCCGCCGTCCGAATGAGATAGTGCCCCGCCCTGGCCACTGCCTTCCGTCCAAGCGGCGAGTCCGAGGGAGCCGGATTCGTTCAGAGCGACAGCGGGAAGGTCGGCGATCGCACCGGGACCTCTCCAGGCCCAGGTTTCACCGAACAAGTACGCGGTGCCGTCCGAACAACGAACCGAGCCGAGGACACGATGGCCGCTGGCGGAGAGGACAGGTGCGCTCATGCGACAGAGGGACGGTGAGTCGAAGAGGAAGGTGGGCCCTTCGCTCGTGACTCCATCCTTGATCCAGGCGAGTCGGCCCTGCGACTCGTTCGAGAGTTCATAGCCCCAGGAATCCTGGGGTGGACTCGTCCATGGGTGGGACGACTCGTCACGCGCCCCAGGCGATGTCGCCGCTGCCATAGGCCAGCCCGAGAGGAGCGAAGGTGTGGTGCGCGAGCCCGCTCGGCTCAGCGCCGTCCACCAAGACGGAGGCGGGAGGGCTCACGTTAGTGCCGTCGAAGCACGCCTTCTCCCAGACGACCTTGTCGTCGCCGAGCGCGAGCAGCGTGAGCTGGCGGGCACCGGATACTCCGCGCGCGCGATTTTTGGTTCGTTGTCGCTGAGGTCAGGCGCTCCTCCGGAGCCCAACGGAACCTCCGGCTCACCTCCCGTGCCGCTTCCGCCGACGCTCATGCCGCCGCCGCTACTGGGCCCTGCGCCGACTCCAGGTGCCCCTCCGGCGCCCGGCGAGCTTCCGCCCCCCGATCGTCCGGGTTTTGAGGCGCCTGAGCCGAGGTCAGAGGGTCCGTCGGGGAAAAAGTCGGCTCATCATCGAGCAGCAATTCTGAGCGAGCTCCACAAGCCGCCGCTAAGAGCAACACCGCGAGCCCCCTCCACCGCAACACCATGAATCGATAGTGTCGTGGGACGGCGCTTTTCGTCGCACGATTCTCACGCGGAGCTCATCCTACCCGGCCTGACCAGAGGAGCATCGCCCCGGGCTTACCAACGGAGAGTTCGTGTGTGGATACGATAGCGCTCTGAGGCGTCGCGCTCGGTCCAGGCGGCGAGCGCGACCGCGCCGGATTCGTCGATAGCGACAGCCGGGAGGCCCGCGACCTTCCCCGGGAGTCGCACGAGCCAGTCGAGCCCAAACAGGAAGCCGCTGCCGTCCGAGCAGTGAGCTGAAGCGATGACCTGTTCCCCGCTGCCAGCGAGTGATGGGGGACCAATGCGGCAGGAGGAGGTCGTAAGGAAATCGTGGGTGGTGCCCTCGATGAGCAGGTTGTCTTTGATCCACGCCATCCGGGCATGAGAGCCCGCTGGCGAGGCCTGCGTGCTCGGGAGATAGCCCCAGAGGACGACCGCGGTATTGCCGTCAGGCGTTACCGCGAGCCCTCCCCCGTACGCAAAAGGTGCCGCGGACACCACGTACAAGTCCCAGAGCTCGTGATCGCCATCGGGCGAGAGTTCGCCGGCTCTGAGATAGGGGAAGGTGGCGGTATTGCCTGGTTCGACGACTTTCCACGCGCCCCAGGCGACATCGTCGTCCGTGTAAGCGAGGCCAACCGGGAGAAAGACGCGATCAGGTTCGCCCTGGGCAGCGCCATCGACTCGAGTCGGGTGGAGGAAGAGGTCGCCGTCGTAACGCGCGTCATCCCAGAGGAGCTGGTCGCCGACGGAATAGAGAGAGCTGACGCCGGTCTCGCCTGCGGCGAGAGCACAAGGCGCACCATGGTCGTCTCCCAAAGCGCTGACGTCGTCGACCGTGTACTGAAACTGGCGCGAGCTCAGCTCAGCGGCGACCGCGTTTCCGCTCGGGCCGAGGATGATGTCCGAAGGCGGCGCCTCGAAATTCCCGGGACCAAGCGGAAGTCGGAACTCTTCAAAGGACGTCGAAAAGCCCATCGGAAGACCTCCCGAGAAAACTTCAGAGCTGAGCGGAGGAGTCCCGCTCTCCACCGCATAACTGACCCAAGAAAGGAGCCCGTCCTCTCGGATCCAGGCGCGCTTTACCCCGTGCACGCCCACCTCCGTTCCTTCGTGTTCCGGTTTCCACTCTTCTCCGAACCAACGACCTTGGCCAATGTGAGCGCTCTCAGACGTGAAGAAGAGAACGGCGGCTTCGCCGCTCCGGGTCATCGCGAGCGCGAGGTCGGGGAGCAGGGCGCGCTCAGGGTAAGTTCCCTGTTCGACGACCTCGGGCTCGTGGTCGCCGAAGGTTGGTCCTCCGCCCGTGGGGCTCGGAGTCCACGGCTCACTGGCTCCGCTCCCCCCGGCGCTCAGGCCGCCGCTTTTTGGACCCCCACCGACGTCCGGTGCCGCCCCGACACCCGGTGCCGCCCCGACGCCTGGCGCGCCTCCGATGCTCGGAGCTGCCCCCGCGCCTGGCGCGCCTCCGCCTCCCGATTGTCCAGGATTCGAGGCGCCCGCGCCGAGGTCAGAGGGGCCCTCCGGAAAAAACGTCGAGTTGTCGTCGACAATCAAACCCGACCGAGCGCCGCAGGCGACCGCCCAGAGCGACACAGCGATTGCCCTCCACCGCAAAGCCATGAATGGTCAGTGTCGTGAGACCAAGCTTTTTGTGTCGCCTGCAAGTGCGGGCGCGCTCTAGGTTTCGTTTTGGCTGACCGAGTCGGCCTTACCAAACGAGCACGCGCGTCTCGATGCGATAGCGCGAGTCTCCTGGAACCCACTCGGTCCAGGCGACGAACCCTTGGTTGCCGGAATCGCTGAGAGCGATCTTCGGGAGATCGGCGGCCCAGTCGCTCAGGCTGAGCTGCCAATTGGGAGCGAGCAGATACGCGCGTCCGTCGGAGCAGTGAGCGGAGGCGATGAGGCGGTGACCGCTTGCGGAGAGAGCAGGTGCGCTCACGCGGCAGAGGGACGGCGTCTCCAAGGGGACGGTGATCCCTTCGTTCGAAACCCAGTTTTTGATCCATGCGAGTCGGACGGCCGATGCGTTCGCCAAGCGGTACCCCCAAGTGGTCGCTGCGACCTCTCCGTCCCGACTCACTGTGAGGCCTCCTCCTTCGATGAATCGAGGAGAGCGTATCGTCGGAAACTCCCAGATCAGGTGGTCCCCGCCGGTCCGGAGCAATCCGAATCGAATGAACGCTTCGGAGGAGTCGCTGGCGGGCGGGACGACCCTCCAGGCGCCCCAGACGCTGCTACTGGCCGAATAGGAGAGCCCGAAAGGGACAAAGGTATGGCGCGGGAGTCTGCTCATGAAGGCGCCGTCGACGGGGATGTGGGAAAGGGTAATCCCGGTCCCATCGTAACGTGCATCCTCCCAGAGGACCTGGTCGCGCAGCGAGATGAGCGCGCTCGGGCAGTCCTCGAGGGCAGCCATGACATGGGGAAGGACATATGAAGAGTCCGACCCCGGGACGCTCCAGTCCCGGACCATGTATTGAAAGCGGCTTGTGTCGAGGAACGCCGCGCCTGTGTCCCCGGAGCGATCGAGGACAACCTCGAGAGGAGGCTTCTCGAAGCTCACCTGCCGGTACGGAAGCTGGAACTCCTCGATCGACGTCGTGACTCCGAAGGGGAGCCCCCCAGAGAAGATCTCCGATCCGAGCGGATAGGGGGAGCTTCCGCGAGCAAACTCATAGCTGACCCACGAACGATATCCGTCCTCCGAGAGCCAGGCGTTCGTTACGGTCCTGACCCTATCGTCGGTTCCGTCGAGACCCGGTTCCCAACTCGCCCCGAGCCACCGCGCCTGGCCCACGTGGCCCTTCTCGGTGGTGAAGAAGACAACCGCAGCTTCGCCGCTCGGCGATATCGCGAGGGCGAGCGCCGGCGAGGCGGCTCTCTCGGGATAAGTGATGGCTGTAACGGTGGGCTCGTAATCCTCGAAATCGATCCTTCCCCCAGTGGAAAAGGGTCCTCCGCCCAATCCACTTCCGCCCGCGGCAAGTGCGCCCCCGCTCCCGGGCCTCCCTCCTCCGCCCGCTGCCCCCCCTACGCCTGACGCAGCTCCGACGCTCGCCGACGCGCCGCTTCCCGGTGCGCCGCCGCCCCCGGCCGGTTTCGAGGCGCCCGAACCCGAATCTCCGTCAGCGGTGATCGGACCATCCTCGAGCAGCAAACTCGACCGCGCTCCACAAGCCACCACAAAAAGTGACACCGTAAGCCCCCTCCACCGCATGGCCATGGCCGCCTCGTAGCACGAGACGAACCGCCCGTCCCGTGATCCTCACGAGAGGCTCACCGCCGCCCGCGGCCGGTCCGGGATTTGACGCGTCGATGAATCACCAAACCAGGGTGCGCGTCTGAATGAGATAGTCCCCGTTCTGCCCGTCTTCTTCCGTCCAAAGGGCGAGACCGATCGAGCCGTCTTCGTTGATGGCGACGGCGGGGAGGCTCGCAACTTTGCCCGGAAGGGGCCAAAACCAGTCCATACCAAACAGGTAAGCGCTCCCGTCCGAGCAGTGAGCGGAAGCGAGGAAACGAAGCGCTCTCTGGGCGAACATGGGTGAGCTCACGCGGCAGGAGGCTTCCGTCGGGAGATCGAAGGAGGCCTTCTCGAAGAGGAGGCCGTCCTGGATGACCGCGAAGCGGACTTGAGATTTATGGGGGAAACGCTGAGCCCAGAGGACGACCCCGAAGCTCTCGTCATCACCGATAGCGATGCCTCCGCCCTCTGCGAAGTCGGTGACGCCGATGGCAAGCTCGAAGAACTGAGGAGCTCGATCGGCCTCGAGGCGGGCGACGCGAATGAGACTAACGTCTTCCCGATCGGGAGGAGCGGCGATCCTCCAAGCGCCCCAACCGACGTCGTGCTTCGTGTAGGTCAGACCGATCGCGACCATCGCGTCTTGTCCGAACCAACCGACCGAAGTCTCTTCAATGAAATCAGAGAAGGTGATCAGTGAGGTACGGCCGAAGTGGCGCGCTTCTTCCCAGTAGATCCCGTTCGGAAATCCGATTAGCACGCCAGCTCTTTCTTTTCCGGCAGCGAGCGGAGAAAGAAAGCCAGCTACGACTCCGCTCGCGGTGGTGTTCCGGAAAACGTACTGCTTTCGGCTGTGGCTGAGGAAGGCGGCTGCGGTGTCTCCCTCGGGTCCGACGGCGACGTCTTCGGGAGGAGCGTCGAAGCTTGCCGACGTGCGGGGGAGCCGGAACGCCTGGAAGGACATCGAAAAACCCTGGGGAAGCCCCCCGACGAAGACCTCCGAGCTGAGCGGATAGGAAGGACTGCCCTTCTTCGCCACATAACTCNCCCATGCGCGCGCGCCGTCCTCCGCGATCCACGCGCGCCTCACTCTCTCGATGCCTCCTTGTGTTCCAGAAGGAGCCGGCTCCCAGCTCACCCCGGACCAACGAGCGTGACCGACGGAGTCCTCGCGGCTCTTGAAAAAGAAGACCGCCGCTTCGCCAGAAGGCGCCATCGCGAGAGCAACTTCAGGAGCCGCCGCCGGCTCAGGGAAAGTTTCATCGACGAGGAGGGTCGGCTCGGAGCCCCCGCGGCCAGGGCTTTCGCCCGAGCCCCTTCCGGGCGCGCCCCCCGATCGTCCGGAGCTCGACGCGCCCCCTCCGCTCGCTCCGCCCGAGGCGACCGGTGCCTCCTCGAACAGCAACTCAGAGCGCGCGCCACAGGCCGCCGCCCAAAGCGGGACAAGCACCACACTCCGCCTGAGCGCCATGCCCGCCTCGTAGCATGAGAGCGGCCCATCGTACCGGCGGTCGGATTTGTCCTCTCGTGTCTCGGTTCTCACGAGCGGGAGCGGCAGGCGCTCACCAGGTAAGCTTGATCGTCTCGATGCTATACGTGGCGTGGGTTCCCGAGATGGTGGGCCAGGCGACGAGGCCGATCGTGCCGGATGCGTCGAGGGCAAAGGCAGGGAGACCGATAGCTTTGCCCGGGAGTCGCAGAATCCAGCTCGCGCCGAACAGGAGAGCGCGACCATCTGGGCATTGAGCGGAGGCGAGGACCTGGGTTCCGCTCGCGGAGATCACAGGAAAGCGCGACCATCTGGGCATTGAGCGGAGGCGAGGACCTGGGTTCCGCTCGCGGAGATCAGCGGCGCGCTCACGCGGCAGGCAGACGTCGTCCCGAAGTCGTGAACGGTGCCTTCCCAGAGCACGTGGTCTTTAACCACGGCCAATCGAGCATGAGCGTTTGGAGAGACAGCGGAGGAGAGGTGCCCCCAGAGAATGACCGCTGTGCTGCCGTCGGGGGTTACAGCGAGCCCTCCGTCCAGCGCAAAGGGCGCGACGGGCACGCGGGAGAACGCCCAGAGCAGATGTTTTCCGTCGCGCGAGAGCTCGCCGGCGAGAACGTAAGGCTGAGCGAAAGAATTGCCGGGCTCATAGAGCCTCCAGGCGGCCCACGCCACGTCGTCGCCTGTATAGGCGAGGCCGAGCGGGACAGCGCGAAGGGGCCCGTCGCCCGAGACCGGGCTGGCGTGCTCCCGCGTACGTCAGGTGCGCTTCCGCGGGCGCCGCCTCACCTTGAGCACGCTCACACTCAGTCGAGAGTCCCCGCCTCCGGTGCGAAATCGGGGGGCGCCAGCTCGAAGCCCGAGAACTCGAAGGCGGGCGCCACTGTGCAACCGACGAGCGAGAAGTTCTCACATCCGGGGGTCTCGACGGGCCGCGCCGTTTGCCAAGCGAGGGGCGGAATCACGAGCTGGGGCCGCTCACCGCAGAGGACATCCGGGCCGAGGATATGGCGTCGGACCTCGCTGCCCTCGGTCCAGACCAAGATCTCGAGGGGCGCGCCGCGGTAGTAGTGCCAGACCTCGACCGCGTCGATGCGGTGCCAATGAGAGCGCTGGCCGTGTTCGAGCAGATAATAGATCGCTGTCGATTGGCCCCGGCCCTTCGCCGGCGCATCACGAAAGGTCTCGACGTAGTACCCGCCCTCCGGGTGTTCCTTCATGCCGAGAGCCGCGACAATCGTCGCCGCGTTATCTGTCCTCCGCTCCGTCATGGGCAAATCCTAACGCCGCTCCTCCCCCCCACCAAGGAAAGCCAAGAAAACCGAGCGCATTATTCGGCGCAAACACTGCGTACCCCGGCGCGGGATGACCACGAAGGTTCTACTTCTCCGTCTCGCTTCGACTCACGAAGGTCAAAATCAGCGTCCAGAAGGTCAGGACGAGGTTCGAGAGCGGGAGCTGGAGCGGAACCGGGAGCGAATAGATGATGGCGACCGCCGGGATCCAAACGAACCAGTTCGAGGCCATCACGACGATCAGCCGAGCCCAGAGGCTCTCCTTCCGGAGCGCTTCGCGCACGCCCGCGAACGAATAGCCCGAGTCCTTCCAGAGGAAGAAGACCGTCTGCGTCGGGACGGCGAGGAGCGGTCCGTAAGCGAGCTGGTCGACGAGGGTCTTCGAGAAGATCGTGATGAAGTCGCGCTCGTCCCCGAACCAGGCGGCCTGTGAGAGATAGAGGAGATCGACCTCGAAGCCCTTGTAACCCCAGAACAGGAGATAAAAGGCGAAGTCCTTGAGCCGACGCTCGGGTGGAATGCGCCGGGCGAGCGTGAGGACGACGTAAGGGACGAGGCCGCCGAAGAAAGAGGTCGCGAGGATCGAGTAGACGAAGCCGCCTTCGACTTTGACGCGCCCGACGAAATCGAGAGCTTCGCGGACGCTCCCGCTGAACTCGTAAGCGAGCACGATCGCGAGGGCGAAAGCCTGGAGAAAGAGGCCGGGGACGATGTTGGCCCGGACTGCGCTGAGCACCGGGCGAAAGAAGGAAGAGACGCGCGGCATGGGGTCAGTCGACCTGCTCGAGAGCACGCCAGAAGTACCAAGTCGCCGTCGATCGATAAGGGGCCCAGCGCTCGCCGTGTCGTTCGAGCTCGCGGGGAGTGGGAAGGTCTGAAGTTCCGAAGATCAAGCTGTATCCTTTTCGCACGCCGTAGTCGGTCGAAGAGAGAACGTCCGGGCGTCCGAGATCAAAAATAAGAAACATCTCCACGGTCCAGCGACCGACGCCGCGGACGACCGTGAGTCGCTCGATGATCTCCTCGTCGGTCATGCCGAGGAGCGCGCGCCGCTTGGGGATTTCCCCGGCGACGACCCGCTGAGCAAGATCTTGGAGCGAGCGCGCTTTGGCCTCCGAGAGCCCTGCCCCCCGAAGGAGCGAGAGCTGAGCTTCGGCGACGAAATCCGGACGCAGCTTCTTTCCATCGAGCTCGAGAACCCGGGCCCAGATACTGCCCGCCGCTTTTCCGCTCAGCTGTTGATAAGTGATGGCCTTGGCGAGGGCGAGGAAGACGTCCGTCTGTCCGCGCCCGAGGCGCATCGGTCCTGCCCGCTCGATGACCGAGCGAAACTTCGGCTCGAGGGAGTGGAGGTAACGAGAGCCCTCGTCGAAGTCCTCGTGGAGGGCCTGGCGTGTCGTTTCGCGGCGCCGTTCGTGGACGACGCGAGCTTTGGAGAGGGAGGTCTTCGCTGCGGCCGCCTTCGCCGGGGCAGGCTTCGCTTGGTTGGCTGAGCTTCGTGGGGCGGCCTTCGCGCTGGTTGCGCCGAGGGCTCCCTGTTCGATGGCGAGCAAGCGCGTCTTCGTGGCGGTGCCACCTGGCGCTGAGAAACCGCCGATGCCGCCGCCGCTCGCGAGGACGCGGTGACAGGGGACGATGATCGCGACGGGGTTTCGTCCGAGGGCTTGGCCGACGGCGCGGGCCGCGCCGAGTTTCCCGAGAGCGCGAGCGATCTCGCCGTAGCTGCGCGTCTCGCCGGGCGGGATCTGGCGCGCGAGCTCGTAGACGGAGCAATAGAATTCGCTCACGCCGCTCAGATCGACGGGGACGCTGGCGAGCGAAACCTTCTCGCCGCGAAGGAGCTTCTGGATCTTGTCGATGGCCCGGCGAATCGGGACGGACGGTTCGGCGAGCTCGGCGCTGGGATGACGGGCGCGGAGTTCGGCTTCGGTGGCCCTCCGCGTCCGCTCGGGGAGGAGGAGGCTCACAACGCCCCGTTCGGTCCAGACGAGTCCGATCGGGCCGAGCGCGCTGTCGAAGACGGTGTACCGCTGCATGGACGAAGGGCTCTCTCGAAGACTCGCGAAGGGGGCGCCTTTGAGTCGAGCCGCGACCGTGAGGCGAGTCAAGCTACCTGAGGGCGGTCACGCGGGAGAGGGAGCTGCGGAGCGCCAGTGAGGTCGCAGTCGCCGCTACTGACACTGGGTGACCGCCGCGCCGTTGCGCGTGACGTTGATCCACTGAATGCTCGGGGGACAGTCGTGGTTGAAGTTGATGTTCGTGCCGGTGAGCGTGATGTTCTCGAAGACGAGCTGATTCGAGCGGCGCGTGTCGGTTCCGTAGGAGACCATGAAGTTCCCGGAGTTGACGATGCGGCTCTGGGCGGTGGAGGTTCCGATACGGACATTGGTACACCATTCGAGCCAGACGGCGTTCGAAGCGGTGTTCTCGAGGTCGACCTCGTCGATGGTGACGCCGCCGCTGTCCGTGAGACAGAAGATGCCCTGGCCGTTTTGGCCGCCGGACTCCCGCGCGATGACCTTCTTGACGTGAATGCTCATCGGGTGATTCCCTGAGTCCCAGTCCTTGCCGTTGTCGTTCGCCATGCGGAAGACCGCGTAACCGGCGTTCGGTGAGACGCCTTTGCCGTCGACGAGATCGACCTCGACGTTCACGGAGTTATTGAGCATGAGCCCGGCCTGGGTCGCGCTGCGCGCGACGACGCGCCCGATCGTGATGTCCTTGATGCCGTAGAACTCGACCCCGTGGGAGACGTTCTCGACGTAGACGTCATCGAGCCGGAAACCCGAGCGCCGCGCGGCGTTACTGGCGCTATTGGCCCAGTCGCTTCCGCTCGGATTGTTGTCGATGCGAATGCCGAGCCCGCCGCTCAGGCGAATATCCGCGACGCCAATGTGAACGTTCTCCGTCTCCCGGAAGAAGGCGCCGTACTGAGCGTTGCCGCGGATGGTGAGGTGAGGAATGTCGATATTCGAAGCGCTCCGCGCGTAGATCGGACTCCGGTCCGAGCCGCCCGTCGGGTCGACGACCGTGATCGTCGCACAGACGTTGAGCACCGTGTTGCTGAACACGCGAAGCTGCTCATTCGCCGGAACCGTCCCGTCGCTCGCGAGGAGAACCTTGCGCTTTGAGTTTGCGCTCGCGCCCCCCGAGCCAAGCGCCGCGCGCATCGCCTCGAGCAAACTCCCGTGCGTCCCTCCCCCGCTCACGCTCCAGCTATTCCCCGCCCCCGTAACAACCGCGTCATACCCGCTCATCTCCCCATCACAGGGATACATCTCCGCCAAAGACCCCGGCTCCCCGCCCGGTCCGCCCCCGCTCCCCTGGCCCCCGCTCCCCTGGCCCCCGCTCCCCGCGCCCCCGCTCGTGCCTCCCCCGGCCCCGCCCGAGCCCGTCTCGGCGCCGCCTGAGCCGCTCCCCTGCCCTCCAGAGCTCGCCTGGCCGCCCGAGCTCGTCTGTCCCCCGCTCGCGTCCGCCCCGCCGCTCGCCGCCTGGCCGCCGCCCGAGCCCGTAGAGCCGCCGCTCCCGCCCGCTGCCGCGCCTCCCGAGGCTCCCTGCCCGCCGCTCCCCGTAACGCCCCCAGCTCCCTGCCCGCTCGTCCCTCCGCTCCCTGCGTCCTCCCCCGGCTCATTCGCCCCCGAACAAGCCAAGGCTGCCGCGAGAGGAAGCACCGCGAAGGCAAGCCGGAAATGTGAACGCTCACGAGGGGAGCGAGTGGGTCCAGTGGGAGAGGTGCCGGGTGAAAGGGCAGGACGGGAAGTGTGGTGGAAGGGCGTCAGCGCGGGTGCGTGGAGGAAGGAAGCCGAAAGGTTCGCTGCGGGAGGCGACGAGTCCGAACGAGCCGAGCGGGTCGTGCCGGGAGGCGAAGGCGCAGGGTTCGCCGAAGGACGCGAGGATGCGGAGAGGGTCACTGCGGGAGGCGAAGGCGCCGAGGAGTAAGGAGAAGGCGCAGGGTGAGGAGGCATTGAAGAGGAGGAGGAAGGTTCTCGGGAAGGGAGCGGTACCAGACAGTTTTGTGATCATGCGCGGGGGAGCGCAGATGATCGAGGAAAATGCGCAGGCGACCCCGCAGTGTTCGGTCAATCTTTCCCGAGCAGTGCGTCGAGGGGGCTCAGGACGCCGAAGGGGCCAGCGTTCAAGACGTGGGTGTAGATCATCGTTGTGCGCACGTCGTGGTGTCCCAAGAGCTTCTGAATCGTTCGCAGATCGGTGCCCGACTCGAGGAGGTGAGTGGCGAAGGAGTGCCGAAGCGTGTGGCAGCTCACAGGCTTTTCGATGTTTGCGACGAGGCCAGCCTGTCGAACGGCTCGTTGGAGCCCAGTTTCGTGAAGATGATGACGGAGTACCTTCCCCGTCGAGCTGTTCGTGTAACAGCGGGACGCTGGGAAAACCCACTGCCACCGGAATTCGCAAGGAGCGTTCGGAAACTTGCGTCCTAGTGCGAACGGAACATCCACGGCCCCGAGCCCGCGTGCGAGGTCGCGCTCGTGCTCCACGCGCCGGCTTTCAACATGATCTCGCAGCGCAGATTCGAGGGAAGCGGGGAGTAAGGTGACACGGTCCTTTGCCCCCTTGCCGCGCCGAACGGTGAGCTGATGACGAGCGAAATCGAGATCTTTGATCCGCAGGGTTGCGCACTCCATCAGGCGAAGCCCAGCACCGTAGAGCAACTTCGCCATCAGGAGCCACGGATCCTCGAGCTGGGCAAAGAGAGCTCGGACCTCATCGCGGGAAAGCACCACGGGAAGGCGCTTGGGTCGTTGTGCGTGAACGATGCCATGGAGGAAGTCGAGAGGCCGACCGAGCACGTCCTTGTAGAGAAAGAGGAGCGCAGCGAGAGCTTGGTTCTGTGTCGAGGCGCTCACCTGCTCTTTCGTGGCAAGGCCCGACAAGAAGGCGACCACGTCCGAGGGCTCGAGAGCGCGAGGGTGCTTCCTGCCCGACGCTTCGATGAATCGCCTCGCCCAAGCCACGTAGGCCTCGGCCGTCCGAGGACTCCCCCGGCGCATCCGCACCTGCTCTTCGATCGCCTCAAAAATCGCTCGCGGCGTGTTCAATTCGCTCTCGCGCTCGCCCGGAACCACAGCGGCCCGTGAGCAAGCCCCGTGCCCCCACCCCTCGCTGCTTTTCACCGCACATTAGGCAGAACAGCCTTTCGTCCGCCGCCCCGTGCACCCCTGCCCGCCACCTGGATACCCCCACGCTCTCTTTGCTGCCTAACACAGAGCGCTTTGCGGCGAGCCCCTCGCAAAAAACGCGCCTTCCTAAGTCCCCGCCAGCCCTCGCCTCCTCGCCTCATTCCCACCCGCCAACGATTTCTGGCTCTTTTCAGCCCTCGACACTCGAGCCACGGCCCCCCAAACTCTTCTTGCCCGCCGCCTTTCCCCCCTCCCCTCCCCAACACGGCGCGCAGTCGAATGGATAGTTATACAGCGCTTAGCGATAGACAGACGGCTTGTTGGTTTTGGGGTTGGGGATGTCGCTGCGGAGCAGAGCGGCTCCGAGACTGGTGGGCCCGCGCGGCC
>NASX01000063.1 GCA_002085155.1 Sorangiineae bacterium NIC37A_2 | reverse complement strand
AGTGCTGGCTCGCGCGAAGCACACGGCGAAAGGGCTCGAATCTCAAGGAATTCATCACAAAAAACTCCAAAGGAAAGCTCCATGGACTCCCGCTTGGGGAATATGGTTCTGACCGAGGCCGCGGAGCGGTGGGTCGAGGAACACTCCGAACAGAACCCGGGCCTCGTCATGGAGGGCTTGAGATCCCGAGAAGCTCAAACGCAGCTTCCGGCGTGCGCTGCTTGTCACAACCGCTCCGTCGACCTGGGCATCTCCCTCGAAGCTATACGTTCCTGAAAGGGAGAGGCCGAGCGCTTCTGAGAAGGAATGCCCCAAGGCGAGCAGCACACTACCTTCCGGAGCGAGCGCCAATTCAACCGGCCCCACCTGACGGGCGGGGCGGAAAGCGACCCAGCCAGCCGCCGTCACGAGCCACGGACCAAAGCTCCGTTCGAGCCAAAGGCCGAGGCTCGCCTGAAACGCGCCGATCCCCGTCACATCGCTGCCGAGCGCAGTCTCACTCACTTCTGGCGCGCGTCCCGTAGGAGCGCTCACACTGGCGAGAAGTCCGATCCCGGGCCAGCGCCGATACTCTCGGTTGCGCAAGAGATCGTAACGGACGACGAAGCCCAAGTCTCCCAGACCACCGCCCACTTCGCTCACCCCATCCGCTCCGCGAAAGGAGAGCCAGAGCGGCGCGCTCAAGCCAACCTGCAGGCGAGGCACAACGCGCACAGTCCCGAGCAACGTCGTCTGGGTGTCGATCTGATAGGCGTCCCCGTCATTTCCGTAGAAGCGCGAGCGTCCGTCGAAGGAGCCGAGCCCCACGCTTCCCCCGAGCTGAACGCCGACCAGCGCTCTTTCGTGGAGTGCGAGACGGCCCGGAGCAATCGGCGCTGCCGCCGAGCAGCAGGCCTGCGCCCGAGCTGGGTCGGCGTGTCCTAGTCCAGCTAGAAGCGCTCCGAGGCTCGCGACACGTTTCAGGGTCATCGCACGGAGAGCGTCAGCGTCGCGCTATCCTCGAAAGCTCCGCTGATTTCGGTGCGCAGCTCCCAGGTCCCCGGCATGTTGAAGACGACCCCCTGAAACTCATAACAACCGTCCCCCAGAGCCTTCGAGGGGCTCGGTCCCGAGCTCCCATGCCCCATCGAAGGCATGAACGGGACCACCTCGAGCTCGAGCCCGAGCGCCGGCTCGCCGCTCCGCCGCTCGGTAACGCACACCGTGACCTCGTTGTCTCCTCGGCGGAACGAGGTGTTTGCAAAGTCGAGCTCAAGCTCACCGCTCTCCGAGGGGAAGGGCCCCAGGTCGACGACGTCAGTGGACACCGCGCAGCCCCAAGAGGCTACGCCCATGACTCCCAGAAAGTAGGCGTTTCGCAGCACTATCGTTCGCATCGGACGGCTCTCCCCTAGCGGATCTTCGGGCCCGATGCGCTGCGTCACTTTGTCGCAGGGGGCGCGTGCTCCCCTTCGCCCCGTGCTCCCCTTCGCCCCGTGCTCCCCTTCGCCCCTTCGCCCCCTCGCCCCCTCGCGCCATCGCCCCTTCGCGCCATCGCCCCTTCGCCCCGTGCTCCCCTTCGCCCCGCGCCCCCGCGGCTCGCGGGGGGGAGCCCCGAGGACGCGCTCTCGCCCTGCCTCGTTTTGAGGGGTCGCTTGCGTGTAGGGACAGTTCGCTTGACGGGCGCCCTGCGACGCGAGGAGCAGAGCGGCAGGCGGGGAGTGCAGGGGAAGGCTGCGCGGAGCTGAGCCGCAGGGGATTCAGTCGTCCTTGAGGATGAGGGTGCTGAGGTCGATGCCGACAGCTTCGAGGACGGTGGTCTGGAGCTTGGTGAGCTCTTGGATGCCGCGGAGGCCGAGGTCGACCATGTTGTCCATGTCGCTGCGCGGCACGGCGCGCCCTTCGGCGGTGCCCTGAAGCTCGACGATTTCGCCACGCGCCGTAGCTACAACGTTCAGATCGACGCGCGCCGTCGAGTCCTCGGCGTAACAGAGGTCGAGACAATATTCGCCGTCGACGTGACCGACGCTCACCGCCGCCACCTGGTCGACCAGAAAACTGCGCTTCAGAGAGCCACGCTCGATCAGCTTGTGGGCCGCGAGGGCCAGCGCGACGAAGCCTCCGGTGACCGAGGCCGTGCGAGTCCCGCCGTCTGCTTCGAGCACGTCACAGTCGACGGTGATCGAACGCTCGCCGAGCAGGGAGAGATCGACGGCGGCGCGCAGGCTTCGTCCGATCAGGCGCTCGATCTCTTTGGTGCGACCACTGACCTGCCCTTTTCGCCCGTCGCGTTTCTCGCGGCGCGTGGGGTTCGAGCGAGGGTGCATCTGGTACTCGGCGGTGATCCAGCCCTTACCGCGGCCCTTGAGCCAGTCGGGCACACTGTCTTCGATCGAAGCGGTGCAGAGGACGCGCGTATTTCCGGCGCGATAGAGGACAGAGCCCTCGCTCATGGTGTGGAAGCCGGGTTCGATGGTGACGGGTCGAGTGCGGCTCTTGTCGAGGCCTCTGCGTTTATCTTCGGTCATGAGAGGGGGCGCTTATAGTGCATCGCGCGCGGGCGAGCCAATCGCGCCCGCTTGTGTCATCCTCGCTCTCCGAAAGTCCCGCCCATGACGCCCGCCCCTGAACAGACTTTGCTCGTCAGTGAGCGTTTTGTTTCCCTGCAGGGCGAGGGCGTCTCTCAAGGCCAACCCGCCGCTTTTCTGCGCCTCGGCCGCTGCAATCTGACGTGTACGTTCTGCGATACGCCCTACACCTGGGACTTCGAAAACTACTCCTACGACGAGGAGCTCTCGGAGGTCATCCAGGACGAGCTCGTCGCTTGGGTGCTGCGGGAGAGCCCCGGACGGCTCATCGTTACCGGCGGCGAACCTCTCATCCAGCAGAAACAACTCGCGATTTTCTTCGCGACGCTCGACCGCGCGCGACAAGAGACCGGTGGTCTCTTGGAGTTCATCGAGATCGAGACGAACGGCACGGTCAAACCCCGTCCCGAGCTCGAGGCCCGCGTGAATCAGTGGAACGTGAGCCCGAAGCTCAAAAACTCCGGTGAGCCGAGGGAACGCGCCGTAAGGCCCGATGCCCTCGGCCGCTTCGCCGAGCTCGATGGCGCCTACTTCAAGTTCGTTGTCCGGGACGAAGCGGACGCCGAGGAGGCGCTCGGGCTCGTCCGCTCGCTCTCCCTCCCGACTCACAAAGTGCTCTTCATGCCCGAAGCCCGCGACGCCAGCGATCTCAAGGAGCGCGGTCCGCGCGTCGCTGAGCTCGCGCTCCGGGCGCGCGTCCGTTACTCCGGCCGCATGCACCTCGAGCTCTTCGGGGGCGGACGCGGCGTCTGACCCGATCTCGAGCGCCTAGATCGGCCCAGCGCCCCAGACGAAGAGCGCATTTTGGACCCGGGTCTCGAGGGGTTCGAGGGAGCGAGGACGAGGCCGCCCGTCCCCACGGGCCAGAGCGCTCCGGGTCCAATTCCAGAGCAACGTGGCCGCCAGCGGGTCCACCTTTTCTCGCGGCTGGCTGCAGGCCGGATCCCAGTCACGGCGACAAAGGCGCGGCTCTTTGCCCTCTTCGCCGGTGAGCCGGTAGGGGCCGAGGATCGTCGCATAACGCCCCCGCCGCACCGCCACGTGCGCTCGGCTGCGGGCGAGCAGATCGGGACGGGCGCTCGGGAGAAGCACGAGGCCGTCGTCACTCGGCTTCTGTCCGAGGAGAGCCGCGATCGTCGCGTGAACGTCTTCGGGGCCGTAGAGGCCTTTGACCTGCGTGCCACCGAACTCGGACTGTGGGTATTTGATGAGGAGGGGGACCGAGAGGTACTCGGGATCGAGGGGAGCCTCCTCCGAGAAGGGGATGTTCGGCCGCAGCCCTGAGCCCACGTCGCCCATCAGCACGATCAGGCTGTCGTCCCAGAGACCCTGCCGACGGAGCGCGGCGAACGTCTCGCGCAAGGCGCGGTTGTGGTCGCGCAGGGCGGCGTTCGACATCGCCAGCAGCCGGGCCCAATCATCCTCTGGCATCACCCGGTCGCCGCGATGGCGCCGCGCGCGGATGTGGGCGAGTTGGATCGCGGCGCGGCGCGGCTCGAGTTCTCCGCCGTACTCGGGGGGAGGCAGGAGCTGAGCCGCTTCGCGGGAAATGTCGAAGGGCGGATGAGCGCCACGCAAGTGGACGACGGCAAAAAGCGGGCCCTTCTGACTGGAGCGCTCCGAGAGCCACTTCGAAAAGAGGGTCAGTGGTTCGTCCGCTGGCCGATCTTCGGTCGGCGAGACCTCTTCGGTCCGTTCGAAGCCGCGCCCGAGGCCGAAGGCGCTGAACGTGGTCGGGACCGCCGTGAAGAAGGCCGCTCGGCCGGACGCGGCGCTGAGCTGCTCGGCGAGAGTGGAGAGCGTCTGATCGAGGCGGTCTTCGTTCTCGATGAGGCGATGGATCCAAGGAGGTGCGCCTGTCATCAGCGATGCGAGCACCCCTCGGGCGCTTGTCGTCGTCGTCCGGTAGCTCGGATAAGAAACCGCCTCACCAGCGAGTTCACTCATCACCGGCAGCCCGTTCGCTGCCGCGCTCACCGGCTCGTGGAGTGACGAGAGCCCCCCGAGAACGAAGACGAAAGCCCGGGCCGCGCGTTTCGCCACCGCTTCCGCCACCGGTTCCGCCTCGACCATCGGGCGGGAGAGCGCGAGGCGCGAGCCTTTTCCGGCTCGAATCGCGCGGAGCTCGATCTCGACGAACTCACCGGAAACGCCGAGCGCCCCGGAGTCGATCGGGGTCCAACCCGGTTTGTCGCCGCGCTCGAAGGTGCGCTCCGCGAGCAAGCGGGCAGACTCGCCGTCCCGCCGCAAAATCATCTGGACCCCACCATCCCCGCTGCCCCACATGGCCGCTTCGGTCGTGATGCGCGCCTTTGGATCGGCGATCCAAACAGGACAGCGCAGGGCCATCCCCTCACGAAGCACAAATGCCTGGCGCCGCGCCTCTCCGAAGGTCAGCTCATCCTCGATCTCGTTCGCGCCGAGGGGCTCTTCACTGGCGCCGCCGAGGTCCTCCGCCGCCAGGCGAACCCAGCCGATCTCAACGCCGGGCGGCGCGCCCTTCTTTCGGCTGAGAGACACGCTGAGCGTGTGGCGACCGCGGCTGAGCGCCATCGGGACCGTCCGGATCTGGACCGCGCGCGGTGGGCCATCCGGCACCTTCACAGCCCCCATCCGCGAGCCGTCCACGCTCAAGGCGATCCGATCGGAGCCGGCGTTCGAAACGAGCAGCGTCGCGCCGACCCGAGGCATGGCCTCCGGCAGCCAGAACTCGAACTCAGCGGTCTCCTTCAAACGACGGAGCGCGCGCCCGGCTCGTGTGACAACTTCCGCTCCCTCATCGCTCCGGCCTCGCGCGGTCCGGGGCTCGAGCGCTGCAAGGTCGACGACGAAGCCCTGTTTGATGATGCTGCAGTCGCTCGCGCGCTCGGCGAGCAGATGTTTCTGCTCCGAACCGGCAATCCTGATCTCGGACGGACCCGCCTCGACTGTGGGCGTGGGTTTCGGTTCCGTCTCCGCCGGCGCCTTCTCCGCGCTCTTGCACCCCAGCGCGAACAGAGCCCCAAGGAGCAGGCCCGCGGTCCCGAGAATTCTAGTCGAGCTCTTCGAGGCTCGCGGGAGAACCATCGGGTCGGACGAAGTGAGGGTCGGCTTCAAAATGGACGCGGGTCGTCTGGGCGACTTGGACGGTCGCCTGGATGCTTCGCTCTGTACCGCCGCTGCGAATCTGGATGGCATGGTCACCGGGTAGGACCGGGACTCGCCGGAGCGGGCCGCGTCCGAGAAAGATGCTGTCCACATAGATCAGCTCCCGCTCGCTGGTCACCACCTCAATGAGTCCTTTGCCGGGATAAGAGAGTCCTTCCGGCATCGGACCCGTCTCCACGACCGGTGCGCGCTCTTTTTCCGGGACAGCCGGAGCGGCAGCGACCGGAGAGCTCGGCCCCGTCGAACTGGGGGTCGGCGCTGATTTTTCGGTGGAACCGAGAGTTCCAAGGTCAGGGACGCGGGGCGCCGTCTTTGCGAGACGGGGCGCGAGCGCCACCAGGGAGCTCGTCGAGACGAGATAGGCGAGGCCGAGCGCAGCGAGCGCCGCGAGAGGACCAAGGAGGCGGCGATGACCCCCACCAGAAGCTCGCGGGGCGCGAGGAGGAGGAACTACGTCCGAGGCCCTCCGGCCCAGGCGGACCGGCTCCGAGGCGCTGCGAGGTAAAGATGGCCGCGGGGGCGCCCCGCGACGAAGAGCCGCGCGGACCGAATTGAGCAGCTCTCGGGGACGACGACGCGCGTCGGGGGCGAGGGGCTGCTCCTCTCCGAGGTCAGTCGGCAGATCGATGGGGGGCTCGTCGCCTTCGGCATCATATTCGGCGTCCGCCGGGGCCGGGGCCGCGCCGCGCGTCCCCGGCGCACCGAAATGAAGCTCCGGTTCCGAATCGAGCTCGGGGCGCACATCACTCACGGAGCTCGAGAACGCGGGCGGCGGGGTGAAGCGCGGCCTCTCGATATGGCGCACGACCAGGTCGAGGTCCGCCTCAGCCGAATCGACATCGTCGAGATCGAAGCGAAAGCGCGCGGGCGCGGAACCCGAAGAAGAACTCATGGGAAAACGAAAGGAACGCCGAACCGTCGGCTCCATCCGTTCGCTATCATGAGCGCGTCTCGCTGGGCGAGTTTTTGGCCAGAAGGGGACCGCGCCCGCTCAAAAGTGGGCGCTTGCTCGGACGGAGAGCGCGCGCCCGAGCGGGCGTCTTACTGGGCGGGCGCCCGTTGGAGCTCGGCGAGCTCCGTCGTCCCCGAAAAAACACGCGCCGCTGGGCCGGTCAGCTCCGTGATGAAATCTCGATCCACCCGGACCATGACCTTCCCACCGGGGAGCTGCACCGTGACCTCTTCGTCGAAAGGAACAAGTCCCTGGTCTGCCGCCACGACGACCGAACCCACCGCGCCCGTGCCGCAGGCGAGCGTCCGGCCCACACCGCGCTCCCAAACATGGACGTCGAGAGCCAGCGGGCCCCTTTGGGTCACGATTTCGACGTTCGTGCCCGCGGGGAATCTTCCGCTCACGAGCGGCCCGAGGCGATCGAGTTTTTCGTCCGAGATCGCGTCTCTGAAGCAGATAGCGTGGGGATTGCCCATCGAGACCATGCGAAACAGATACTTTTCCCCCTCGAAATCGATCTCGAAGCTGTCTGCGAGGCGCCCCTGCCCCATGCCCGTGCGCACCATCCCCACGTCGGGATTTTCCGTATCAACGACGACCGAAGTCGTACGGGGCCCCGCGTCCGTCTCGACCACAAAGCCCGCGGCGCGCGGATCGCTGTCATGGACGATCGCGAGCGCGACGCAGCGCAGTCCATTGCCGCACATCTCCGGGCGCGAGCCATCGGCGTTCAAGACGGTCATACGCGCGCGCGCGCCGTCCTGGCCGGGGCTCACGATCAGCACACCATCCCCGCCGACGCCGTAGTGGCGATCACAGAGCCGGACCGCGTCGGCGGGCGTGAGGGCCTCCGGGTGTTCCGCGAACACAACCAAGAAGTCGTTTCCGATGCCCTGGTACTTGGTGAACTTGAGGCTCATAGGCCCAACGAGGCTACCACCTGGTTCCGATCGACGCCCAGGATCTGAACCACCTTTTCGCGGGAGCTCGCGCCTCGCGAAAGGACTACGGAGCGCTTGGGGACTTTGAGCTGGCGCGCCAGAAACTCGAGGAGCTCCGCGTTCGCGGCTCCGTCGACCGGGGGCGCACCGAGCGCCACCTCGAGAAGATCGAGCCCATCGGGCCCCTTTCGAATCCCTGTCACGCGCGTCCGCGACCCGCGCGGCTTGGCCCAGATCCTGAGCTCAACGCCATCCGCTCGCTCGATGATCACACCCTCTTCGTCCCACGGGCCAGGGGCCGCGTCGAGCGCGCAGCTCCGCCCTTGTTCTTCGGCCCTTTGCCCAGACGGAGCAGAGCGGGGCTCGGGGAAGGCGAACTTTGCGCTATAGAAGCCGCCCATGAGCGATCCCCAGAGCGACCTCGTCTTCCTCACTGGCTTCATGGGAACGGGGAAGAGCACCATCGGGCGGCGGCTCGCCGAGCGGCTCAGCGCCACTTTCGTCGATCTGGACGCGCGCCTGGCGGCCGACTTCGGCAAACCCATCGCCCAGGTCTTCGCGGAGCTCGGGGAGAGCACCTTCCGGTCTCGTGAGAAAGCCACCCTCCTTCGCCTCATCGACGAGAGCCGCGGCCCCGTGGTGTTCAGCCTCGGCGGAGGAGCTCTCCTCGATCGCGAGCTCCGGCTCCGCGTGCTCGACGCCGGAACCGTCCTTTGCCTCACCGCGAGCCCTGACGAAATCCTGCGCCGGACCCGCGGCGACGCCAGCATTCGGCCGCTCCTCGCCGCCCCCGACCCGAAAGCGCGCGTCCTTGAGCTGCTTGAGGCCCGCGCTTCCGCCTACGCGGAGTGTCACGCAACCCTCTCGACAGATGGAAAAAATCCGGCGGAGCTCGTTGAGCTCGCACTGAAAGTGCTCGCGCGGAAGACCATCGCCGTCGCTTCCGGCCTCGACTCCTATCAAGTCGAGGTCGGCGCCGGCTTGATCGGTGAGCGCCTCGGCGCGCAGGTGAAGAGCGCGACGGGAATCGTGCTCGTGACGGACGAGAACGTCGGGCCTCTCTACGAAGAAGGCGCGCGGCGCGCGCTCGAGGGCCACGGCCCCTCCGTGAAAATCGTCAGGCTCAAGCCAGGCGAAGAATACAAGACGGTCCAGAGCATGGAGGCGATCTGGAACGCCGCCTACGAAGCGGAGCTCGATCGAAAGGGGCTCTTCGTCGGACTCGGAGGCGGCGTCGTCACGGACATGACGGGCTTCGCCGCCGCGACCTGGGTGCGCGGGGTGCGCTGGGTCGGCATTCCGACGACGCTCCTGTCGATGGTGGACGCATCGGTGGGCGGGAAAACAGCCGTGGATTTTGGGCTCGCGAAGAACGCGGTCGGAGCTTTCTGGCAACCTTCGAGCGTCCTCTGCGACGTCACCGCGCTCCGCACCGAGAGCGAGCGAGCGTACATCGGGGCGCTGAGTGAGGTCGTCAAGACAGCTCTGATCGGAGACCCTGATCTGCTCACGCTCCTCGAGGAGCGCGCCGACTTGGTCAAGGCCCGGGACGAAGCAACTTTGATTGAGGTCGTTCGCCGCTCAGTGCGCGTCAAGGCCCGCGTCGTCGGGCTCGACCCGCGCGAGAGCGGGCTGCGGGCAACCTTGAACCTCGGCCACACCCTCGGTCACGCGATGGAGTCCGCCGGCGGCTACTCCCGGTTTACTCACGGAGAAGCGGTCAGCCTCGGGCTGGTGGCGGCCCTCCGGCTCGGAGTTCTCCTCGGGCGCACTCCGCCTGCGCTCCGAGACCGCGTGGTCGCGCTGCTGGCCCGCCTCGGTCTGCCTCACAAGTTCGATAAGGAGCTGCTCGAGGCCTCCGTGCCCCTCCTCGGCCGGGACAAGAAGCGCGCCGGCACCAAGATCAACTTCATCTTCGCCCACGGCGCTGGGGACGTCCGCGTGGAACCAATCGAGCTCACCGAGCTCGCGGCAAGCTCCCCGAAGCTCGCCGATGGGGCTCACAGCTGAAAAACTGGCCCGCGGGCCCCTCACATTTCGGAAAATTGGTAAGCCCCGGGCAGAGTCGCTAAACTCCTAGATACCATGCGTCTTGGCGTCTCTTTGCCCACGGTTCTGGCCGGCTCTCTGCTCCTCGGCGGACTCGGCCTCGTAGGTGGTTGCGCCGAGAACCGCTCAAGCTTGTACATCGAAGCGGTCATGTACATCGACCCGCTCGGCTCCGAGTGCATCGCTGATCCAAGCGGTGACAGCGCGTTCTTGCCGGGCGGCACCGTCGACCTGCTGATTCGCTCGGACTACTACGCTCCGCTCCTCGTCGGGAACCAGCTTTACCCGGTCGGTAACGGTGCTCGACTCCGCACCGAGACCAACCGCATTCAGGTCGAGAGCGCCGACATCACCATCGAGCCCCTCTCTGGATCCGGAGGGACCTCCTTCCGGGTTCCCGTGTCCGCCACCGTGCACCCCGGAGATGATGACCCAGGGCAGGTCGGTGTGTTCGTGGAGCTCATTCCGAGAGGGGCGATCAGCGACGTAGGCAGCTATATCGTCCATATCACGCTGAACGGTCGGACTTTGGGCGGCACCCCGATCCAGTCCGGGGAGTGGCTCTATCCCGTGGAAGTCTGCGAAGGTTGCCTCCGCCGTTGCCCCGAAGATGCGGACGCGGAGATCACGTATCATCCTTGCGCGCGTCTCAACGGGGTCGACTACGCCGTGGATTGCCGCTTGTACCCGGGACAGGACTCCTGTCGCGGCTGCCCCGGATTCTAAGTTTACCGGCTCAGAAGATCACTCCGAACGGGAGCACGAACCACATCCCGTCGACGCGGAGGCCCGCCCAAATCGCGATCGTTTCTTCGCTCGGCGGCATATCACCGAGCGCAAACGTCTGGCTGTAGCCGAAGACGAGCGTGTGAACATGCGCATAGTGACCCTTGAGGTTCACGCTGCGAAGCCCCACGCCGAGGCTCCCCTCGAACCCGACAAGAGGCCCCTGCCCGCTCGTGGCGAGGAGCGGCCCGAAGGACAGGTCGAGCGCAACAGGATCGCTGAGCGGCAGGGTCAGAAGGGGCGCGAGAGAGGCCCGGAAATCCTTGAACCCGAGGGTCCCGACGCGCAGCCGCCCGCCGAGCCCGACCTCGCGAAACCGCTCCCGAAGGCCGACCACATCGAGCTCCAGTGCCCCGAGGAACTCGCCTCCGAAGCCGCTGTCCTGGCGCTCGATCGCCCCGCCGCCCAGGACCACGCCGACGTCCCATTGCGGGCTCGGCGCGCGCACGCGAAACGAATCGACGTCGGGGGGCGGCAAAACCGAGCGCCCCGGCGCGGTCGGTCGCGCCTCCTCTGCGAGAGCATGCAAAGCGCCGAGGAGCGACAGCGCGAAGACGACGAAGGCCGCGCTTCTCACATTCTTCTCAGCGCTCGTAGCGCGCGCTCGAACGCCCACTCTTCCGAAGCGCATAGACTTCCGCCGGCGCCTGTTCCGCCTCCGGCTCCGCGGCAGGGAGCGTAGCATCTCCTTCCGGTCGCACGCCGACGAGAGTGAGAGCCTGATCGACTCCGGCGAGGAGCTCCCTGAGCTTTTCTCTATAGCGCTCCTCGAGTTTCGCGAGCTCCCGCTCCTTTTCCTCGAGCTCGTGGGCGAGGCGCATCGCAGCCAGCACAAAAGACTGGTCAGAAGCCTGCCGGCCTCGGGGAATCACGGCACGCACCGCGTCATCGACGCGCTCCGCCAGCCTCTCGAGTTCCTCGGCACGTGCGGAGGAGACGACGCGGTACGTCTGCCCCCCCACCCTGAGATCAACCGGAACTCCGCTCACGAAAACCAAGCTACCATCGGCGCTCGCCCATGGAAATCCGCTAGAAGCGCCGCGATCGAAAATCTTTCATGGGCAAAGGGAAAGACACCCGAGGCCTCGCCAGCTCGAGTGACCTCACCCCCAGCCGAAGACGCCTCGCGAGTCCCCCCTTGGAAGCCTGACGTACCTGAAGAACTTGGGTATCCTACATAGACCTTGTCTCAGCCGCCCGTCGCTCTGGCGCGCGGGGTCCTCGAAACGACCCCTCTGCCTGAGTTTTTGATCCACGCTTTCGATCGTCAGTACGATGGAACGCTCGTCCTCCAGAGTAAAAACGGAGAGAAGAATGCGCTCATGTTCGTCCGCGGCGCTCCGGCGAAGGCGCGGCTGACCTCCACGAACATCTTCCTGAGCCAAGTGCTCGCCGACCTCGGCCTGGTTCGCCGTGAGCTCGCCGAGAGTACCCAGGCGGAGTGTGCTGCCCTCGGCCTCACCCACGGACAACTCCTGAAGCAGCGCGGCCTGATCGACGACGCCGGCCTCTACATCGCGGTCCGTGAGCAGCTCCAGCGCCAAGTGCTCGCGCTCTGTGACCTCCCCCCGGACACGGACTTCGGGTTCTTCGGGGAGAATTTCCTCGCTGGTTACGGGCCCGAGGGTCAGTGGCGGGTGAAACCTTTGCCGCTCATCTGGCGCGCCCTGGTGGACCACCTGCCCGCGGCCCGCGTGGCCCAAATCGCCGCGAAAATCCAGACGTTTCCCCTCAAGATGCGCGTCGAAGCGCCGGTTGCGCGCTACCACCTCAAGCCGAACGAGCTGAGCCTCGTCAACCTACTTCGGGCTCGGCCGCAGCCCCTCGAGTTCTTGACGGAGTGTGGGGTCGGGACTCCGGAGATGGTGCGACGGGTCGCCGTGGCCCTGCTCCTGTCTCGGCAGCTGGAGGGGATCAACGACGCGCGCGAGCCGGTCGGCCTGCGCGAACCTCCCGAGTCCCCGAGCAGTCTGATGCCGCCGCCGACCGACGTCGCCACGCGCAACGTGCCAGCGCCGCGGGACAAGATGAGTAGCTTGCCGACCTCTTGGCCGACGGTGACGCCCGCTCCCGAACGCGTCGATGCCAAACAGCTCGATGAGTTCCGGCGCGAGATCGAAGCTCTGACCGAGAATCCTCCGGCAACCTACTATGACGTGCTGGGTGTGCCCTTGAACGCGGACCCCAACACGGTCCGCGCCGAGTTTTTCCGCCTCGCCAAGCGCTGGCACCCGGACAAACTCCCCGACGAGCTCCAGTCCTATCGCTCGGCCGTGACCCAGATTTTCGCGCGCATGAGCGAAGCGCATCAGGTCCTCACCGACGCGTCCCGCAGGGCCGACTACGACCGGCGCCTCAACGAAGCTCCCGACTCCGAGCAGCGCAAGGTCACCCAGATCCTCGAGGCGGTGAGCGCCTTTCAGCGAGCAGAGGTCCTCTTCAAAAAGAAGGACTATCCGCGCGCCCTCGAAGAGGCCAAACGCGCCTTCGAGGGCGACAGCACACAAGCCGACCACGTCGCCCTCTACGCTCATCTGCTGAGCCTGCAGAACAGCGACAGCACCTATGCGCTCTCGCTGCTCGATCGGGCGGTCGAAATGGACAACAACAACGTCAAGGCGCTCTGGTACCGGGCCCAGCTCAACAAGAAGCTCGGACGCCAGGCCCAGGCGGTCCGGGACTACCGCACGATCGTCGAGCTCCGCCCCCATCACGTCGAGGCACAACGCGAGCTCCGGCTGTACGAGATGCGCCGGCGCACGGGCCCGAGCGGACCTGACAGCGCCCGCTCCAGCTCCCAGAGGCCCTCCCGCCTGAGCAATACGCCCCCCGAGTCCGGAAAAGGCGGGCTTTTTGGCCGTTTCTTGAAGAAGTGAGCGAACCCGGGCGAGCTTTTCGCCTCGCGGGCCCCCTCGTGTAGTCTCCGGCCCCGCATGAAAATCCTCTCTGGCGTCCAGTCCTCCGGCCGACTCCACCTCGGGAACTACTTCGGCGCGATCCGACAGTTCGTGCAATTGCAGGAGAAGGGCGACGCCTTCTACTTCATCGCCAATCTCCATTCGCTCACATCGGTCCAAGACCCGAAGTTGCTCCGCGAATACACCCTCGAGGCCGCCGTCGCTTACCTCGCCCTCGGCCTCGACCCCGATCGGGCGACCCTGTTTCGCCAGTCAGATGTCCCAGAGCACAGTGAGCTGTTCTGGATCTTGGGCAGTCAGATCCCCTTGAGTCACCTCGAGCGCGCCCACTCCTACAAGGACAAGATCCAAAAAGGGCTCAAGCCAAACTTCGGGCTCTTCTCCTATCCGGTGCTGATGGCGGCGGATATCCTGCTCTACGCGGCCGATCTGGTGCCGGTCGGAAAAGACCAGAGGCAACACGTCGAGTTCGCCCGCGACTGGGCGATCAGCTTCAATCAGCTCTATTGTCCCGGCTACGATCCCGCCGATCCGAACGGAGAGAAGAACGGAAAACCCGGCATCTTCCGGGTCCCCGACGCGCTCATCCAGCCCGAGATGGCCACGCTGCTTGGCGTCGACGGACAGAAGATGAGCAAGAGCTACAACAACACCATCGACCTCTTCGCTCCGGACAAAGTGATCCAAAAAGCCATCATGGGCATCAAGACGGACTCGGCGGGCATCGCCGATCCGAAGCCCACGGAAGGCAGCGCTGTTTATTGTCTGCTCAAGGCCCTCGCCCCTGTGGAGGAGATGGCGAAGTGGACTGAGAGTTTCGAGCGCGGCGGGGAAGGCTACGGCGTTTACAAGAAACGCCTGCTCGAGCTGTTCCACGAGACCTTCGATCCGGCGCGAGCGCGCCGCGAAGAGCTGCTCAAGGACCCGGGCGAGGTCGAGCGCATCTTGGCCAAAGGCGCCGCCAAGGCGCGCGAAGTCGCCAGCGCGCAGATGGACACGGTCAAGCGCGCGGTCGGACTGAAATAGTCCCGAAGCTCCTCGCGTCAGCCGAGCTCGGCATGGTCGAGGCAACCCGTCTGCCGAAGCGCCTCGTAGACGCCGAGCGCAACCGCGTTCGCCAGGTTCAAGCTGCGCACAGCGCCGAGCGTCGGAATCGCCACCGTTTCTTCGGGATAAGCGTCGACCAATGCATCGGGCAAGCCGACGCTCTCTTTGCCGAAGACGAGATAGTCTCCAAGCTCGTACTTTACGTCCAAGAAACTCCGCGAGGACTTGCCCGTAAAGAGGAAGCGTCGCCCCTGTCCGGCGCGCGCCGCCTCAAATGCTGCGAAGCTCTCGTGAGAGGTCCAATCGACCAAGTGCCAGTAGTCGAGCCCTGCGCGGCGCACCGCTTTGTCGTCCGTCGAGAAGCCGAGCGGATGCACCAGATGCAGCCGACAACCGGTGGCCGCACAAAGGCGCGCTGCGTTCCCGGTGTTCGGCGGAATTTCGGGCTCGACGAGCACGACGTGAAAAGGCACCTCCCGTCGAGGCGCGCGCAATCGAGCGCTTCCAGGCACATTCATGGAGGGCCTCTCTTAGCGAAGATTACAAGCCCAGTCCCGAGTCGCACGAGCAAGGAGCCGGGCACAGCTCTCGGTCCGCCGCATGAAAGTTTGCGCTCAAAATGCTGGAGATCTCCGCCTCTCCAGCCATTTTCCGCGTGTTGACGGCCTCGCCATCCCCCACGTAGCCTTGCCCGACCAAGGGAGCTTGAATGCTGTGTCGCCCGAGAAAAGCTTTCGCCTCGCTCCTTCCCCGCGGGCGTTTCCGGGATCAGCGACTCGCCCGAGCCCTCGGCGTATTCACGCTCACCCTCGGCACTGACGCGCTCGGCGCCTCGATGGACTTTGCTCTCGAGCGCCTCGTCACGCCGGAGACCGCGAGCTGTCAGGATCCGGGTGCCACGGGAAATGGGGCCTTCTGCGCGCCGGACCAGGTCGCCTTCAAGAAGCTGATGCACCAGTACGGGATGGCGATCGCTCCGAACGGCGCCTACCCGGCCAAGACAACCGGTTACGCCGGCTTCGAGATCCTCGCCGAGCTGACGATCACGGGCATCGACTCGAGCTCCGACGCTATCCAGCGGGGCACCCGCGGCTCCCCCGATGCGGCGACCGGGCGCGACGCAGCTGAGAACGTACACCCCGCTTCCGCGCTCCCCCTCTACGCGCTTCGCCTCCGCAAGGGCTTCGGATTCGGCCTCGAGCTCGGAGGCACCCTCGGACTCCTCGGCGACACAAGCCTGATCACCGGTGGAGCCGATCTCCGCTTCGCTGCTCTCGAGGGCTTTCGGGAGGGAGTTCTCGGCTATTTCCCCGATGTCGCGGTGACGGGCTCCGTCCGCACCGTCACCGGCGCAAGTCAGGTCCAGCTCACGGTCGCTGGCGCTGAGGCCACCTTCTCCAAACCCTTCTCGATTGCGAAGACCGGAGAGCTCACGCCGTGGCTCGGCTACCAGTACCTCTGGACCTTCGGCAGCTCGGGCGTCGTGGACCTGACCCCGGAGAAGAGCGCTCTAGGCTCCAATGATTTTTATAACAATCGCTTCTTCGATGCCGTCTCCCTCCAAAGGCATCGACTGAACCTCGGCGTCAGCTACAAGTACGAAATCCTCGTCGTCGGAGCCCAGCTCGGCCTCGACCTCGGTAGCCCCGACGGGGACGCCGACTTAGCCGGTGAAATGAAACAATGGGCCCTGACACTTCAAGCTGGCGCGACATTCTGACCGCTCTCCGCCGCACGAGCCTCCGCCCTCGGAGCGGCTTCGCCCTTTTGATCGTGCTCTTCAGCGGAGCATGGAGCTCGAGCGCCTCTGCTCAAGCGGCGAAACCTCGCGCGCCGTCTCTTGAGCTCCCTGCGTCCCGGCAGAGCCTGGCTGTACGCGGAGCCTTCGGTCCTTCGGAAGTCCGTTTCTGGGCCTGTCCCCCGCGCGGTGCGTGCACTGAGCCCGCCTCCCCGCTCAAGGTCGCGCTCCCCGAAGGCCTCGCTCCTGAGCACCTCGAACGAAAGCCGCTCAAGGCCGGCGAGCTCCAGCTGCTGCGTTTGGTCGCGCGCGAGGGTGGACCCTTCGAGCTCCTCATCGCTCCCCCCGCCGTGGACTCGACGGGAGCCGCGAGCTCAGCCGCCGCTGCCGAGCCTCTCCCGACCGCCCTGCTCCAAGGTCCGCTCGGCAAGGACGAGTCCCTGCGAGCGCTCCCTGATGGAAAGCTGATCGTCGCCCGGAGTGTGCGCGCTTGCGACGATCCGAACGGACGCGAGCTGCTCGTCGACGTGCGCCGCTTCGACGAGACGAAGCGCGCCTTCGTCCGTGCCCGCCTCTCGCTCCTGGACGACGCCGAGCTGAACGCCGCAGAGCCCCTCGAGCTCTCCCCCGCCTCCTCCGAACTCCCGAGCCCCATCGCTCCTCTCGCCGGTTCGACGAGCGAAGCCCAATCTTGGATCTACGGACAAGGCACAGGAGAAATTCCCTGGGCCACCCTCAGCTTCGCGCCCGAAGCTGGAAGCAAGCTGCGCCTCGAGCTCGCCCCGGGCCCGGACACCGCGCTCCTGCTTCTCCTCGGCTCAAAGACGCATACGCTCAAAGTTCCCGCGTCGACGAGCCCGAGGGTCTACGAGCTGCCCTTGTCCGCGCTCTTGGCCCCCGAAGAAGGAAGCGAAACGCCCGCCTGTGCTCTTCTGACCACCGGAGCCGCGGGGGCCCCCGTCCGAAAGGTCTCCTTTTCGCGTGCGGATCGTTCTTACGGTAGCCCGGAGACGTGGGTCCGAGAGCTCTCGGGACAGGAGCCTGCCCTCTACCAAAAAGCTCTCACGACAGATCTCGCCGCCGCCGCGCGCGCGATCCAAGACGAGTTTCCCTCGCTCGACAGCGCCGGGCGCGCCCGGGCCATCGAGATCCTCTTGGATACGCCCGGCGAGCTCGCCCTCGGGCCCCTCGTGACCATCGCCGCCCTCGGCTCTGAGGTGGAGCGCGAACGAGCGGACAATGAGCTCGACGCCTACGACGCTGAGCGTGTCTTCGAAGCCGCAGCGGGCGAGTTCTCTCCGAAAAAGGGCCCGCGCGCGGCGAGTTTCGCCCGCGTGATGGCCCAGGCAGCCCCCGACAAAGCGCTGCTCCCGCTCGCTCGGAGCCTCGGCGAAACAGCCCGCAGCAAGACGAAGAATCCGAAGCGCCGCGAGGAAGAACTCGAGGTGCGCCGCACGATCCGGGCCGCGCTCCGCACCGCAGTGGCGAACGCGGAACACCCCGAGGAAATCGAGGAGCTCCTCAAGGACTCGCGCCAAAAAGTCGCCACTCGCCGCGAGCTCCTGCGCGCCGCCGGAGCCCATCGGAAAAAGCTCGGCTTCTCTCTCGCTCCCTTCCTCACGGAGCTCGCTTCCGGCTTCGAAGGAGAATACGTCCTCCTCGAGCTCCTCCTCGAGCTCGACACCGAGCTCGATCCGAAGCTCCGCTCTCGCATCGAAGGGCGCCTCGCCGGCCAAGCCGACGCCGACTGGCAGCCGGTTCACCTCTTCGCCTACCAAACCCGCCTCCTCGAGCTCCTCACCGAAAGGCCGCTCTCTCCCGAGACGAGAGCTCGCTTCCTCGCCGGCACCGAGAGCGCCCTCTCTTCTCCTTCTCGCGTCGTCCGCACCGGCGCGCTCCTCTTCTTGAGAGAGGTCGACCCAAGGAAGGCTCGCGCCGCCGAGGCTCGCGTCCTCGAGCTGCTCGATCGCGACGAGTGGCTCGAGGTGCGCGCGGAAGCGGCGATCACCTACGGCACGCTCAGCGCAGCGTTGCCCGAGGCGGACAAAGATCGCGCCGAAGAAGCGCTCGCCTCGCGCCTCCGCAAGAACAAAGAAGAGCTCAGCCTCGCGCGCGCACTCGTGCGCGCGCTCGCCAAGAGCGGCGGGCCGAGAGCCCGCGCCGAGCTCAGGAGCGCTCTCGAAAAGAAAGGTCCCGCTCAGCTGCGCGGCGACGCCGCCGAAGCTCTCGGTCGCTTGTGTGAGACGAGCGCCATCGATGAGCTCACGACACACGCTCTTGTGCTCTCTCGCCCAACGACGGAAGGCGACGTCACACTCGGCCTCGCTGCGGCGCGCGCGCTCGCTAGGCTCGCTCCCTCGGACCTCGAGAAGCGACTTCAACCTCTGCGCGAGAAGTCCGTGCCCGGTCCGATCCAAGGGCAACTCAGCGCCATCCTCGAGAGCACGCCGAACGCCTGCTCGAAGAAGTAGGCTCGCTCCTAGGGGACCATGTAGGTCGCCAAGAAATGCGCATGCGCTGCGCGAGCTCGGAGCGCAGCACGACATGGCCCCCGTGTTTCCGCGCGCGCTCGCGCTATGGTAGCCTCAGAGAAGCGGGTGGCGGAAGAAGTGGCCCCCGCGAGCTGAAGGACAACCTCGTGGCAGCATCATCAAACAGCGGAAGCATGGTCGCGACGATCGCGGCTATGCAGGACTACGATCGATACCGAGACCTCGCGTGGGAGGGCTCCTTCGAGCAGTACCTCCAGATCGTAAAACAGCGTCCGGAGGTCACGCGCAATGCCTTCCAGCGCATGTACGACATGGTGCTTTCGCACGGCAGCGAAGAGTACGTCGACAACAAGAAGAAAATTGTTCGCTACGGCTTCTTCTCCGATCCTCTCGGCGGCGGAAAAGACGCTGTCTATGGCCTCGACATCCCGCTCATGCGGCTCGTGAACGTGCTGAAAGCAGCGGCAAACGGCTACGGCCCCGAAAAGCGCGTCATCCTTCTGCACGGCCCGGTCGGCTCGAGCAAATCGACCATCGCTCGCCTCTTGAAGACGGGTGTCGAGCGCTACTCAGCGACGCCCGAAGGAGCTCTGTACACGTTCCGCTGGACGAACCTGGCGTCGACCGGCCTCGCCGGCAAGGATGTCGACGTCTTCGACTCCCCCATGCACGAAGAGCCTCTGCGCCTGATCCCCATCGAGTGGCGCGACCAGGCGATCAAGAGGCTCGGCCTCTCGAGCGATACATTCCAGGTGCGCGTCGAAGGAGAGCTCGACCCCGCCAGCCGCTTCATCTTCAAGGAGCTCCTCTCGAAATACGAGGGCAACTGGCAGAAGGTCATCGACAACCACATCCGGGTTCGTCGCTTGCTCCTGAGCGAAAAAGACCGCGTCGGTATCGGCACATTCCAGCCGAAAGACGAGAAGAACCAAGACTCCACCGAGCTCACCGGCGACATCAACTACCGCAAGATCGCCGAGTACGGCTCGGACTCGGATCCCCGCGCATTCAACTTCGACGGCGAGTTCAATATCGCCAACCGTGGCGTGGTCGAGTTCGTCGAAGTTCTGAAGCTCGATGTCGCGTTCCTCTATGACCTGCTCGGCGCGTCTCAGGAACACCGCATCAAGCCAAAGAAGTTCGCCCAGACGGACATCGACGAGGTCATCATCGGCCACACAAACGAGGCCGAATACAAGCGCCTGTTGAACAACGAGTTCATGGAGGCGCTCCGCGACCGAACCATCAAGATCGACATCCCCTACATCACACGCCTCTCCGACGAGAAGAAGATCTACGAAAAAGACTTCGATCAGCGCAAAGTGCGCGGAAAACACGTCGCCCCGCACACCCTCGAGGTCGCCGCGATGTGGGCCGTTCTGACGCGCCTCGAAGAGCCGAAGAAGCACAACCTCGAGCTGATCCAGAAGCTCCGCCTCTACGACGGGAAGGTTCTCCCCGGCTACACTCAGG
>NASX01000124.1 GCA_002085155.1 Sorangiineae bacterium NIC37A_2 | reverse complement strand
TACTCTGACACTGGCAGCGGCCCCGCCGACTACGAGGCGAGCGTCTTTACTGTCGTTCCGTACCTGCTCGCAAATGGAGTGCGGCTGGCTCGCCTCGCTTATGAGGGAACGAGCGAAGTTCCCGAGGTCGCGACTGGCACCGGCGCGGGCCAAGTCAACGCGAGCGTTTCTCAGGTGCACGTCTTCTTCGAGCTCGGGGACCACCTTGGCTCGACGAGCGTCGTGCTCGATAAAGCGACGAGCGAGATCGTCGAACGCTCGACGTTCCAAGGCTATGGCGCGACCGAGAGCGACTACCGCCCCGGACGCTGGAACGCGTTCCGGGAGGACTATCGCTTCACAGGGAAGGAAGAGGACGCGGAAGTCGGACTCACATACTTCGGGAAGCGATACCTGAACGCGTACCTGGGAAGGTGGATTTCGGCGGACCCGCTGGCCATTCACGCGCCGGGCGAAGCTGACCTGAATGTTTATGCGTATGTGAGCGGAAGCATTCTGAAGAATGTGGATCCGTTGGAGCTCGAGGAGGAGGCGGCCTCCAGCGACGAAGGGCAGATGAGGGCTGCATCAGCTCAAGAGGCGCTGTCAGACACTGGTCACGAGGACATCAGTTACAATCGCGAAGTGTATGTTGGGGTGTCCGGAGATCCGGATGGAAAGGTTGCGAGTGAAGGTGGCTCAGGGTTTTTTAGGCGACTTCTGGGAGTCGCGGTTGCTGTGGGCACTCTGGGCGTCGGATTGGCCAGCAAGGATATCAGGGAGATGATTTCTGGTGTGACGCAGCAGAAGGCGCACATGCCGCCAGCAGGCGGCTACAACACTCTGGAGCAGGCGCAAACGTTCAGAAACATGGAGCTTGCCCATCTTTCCGAACGGGATGGCGTCGAGTACTCATCCGCGACGTATCAGCAGGGGGGGAGATACTATTTCACAGCACCGCGTGCGGGTACCCAGGGCAGTGCCGAACCACCGCACGAGACTGCTGTTCCGCGTAACGCGATCATGACGGACTACGCCCATTCCCATCCTGTGACGTTGGGTGATCCCGTAAAGGGTGCCACTGCAGGGTATGATGCACAGGTTCACGGTCAGGATATCATGAGCGCTCTGGATGGTTTCCGAGAGTTATCCAGCATTCACAACGTGCACAAGGACTACACTGAGACAGTGGTCCACCGTGTAAGGGTCGAGTCGAATTCTGCTGCTCCCGCGCGGAAAGGCGACCTGGTGTGGACCTCATCCACACTCAGGGTGGGAGAGATGGTTCGTTCCGGTCAGTGGAAGTGGAATAGCCGTTCTTCTGACGTGCCTGAGGAGATGTATGAGCGGCCGTAGCTCCACAGCCTTCCAGCTTGTATTGGGAGGAACATTGGCACTGGGGACCTTTGGGTGTTGCAGACCGAGTCCAAACGTACCGGCTGCGTGCGGACCGGACGCCACAGCGTTGCGAAGGGTTGAGAAGCCACGCTCGCAACAACACGGAGTTGGTGCGTTCATGCTTAGGTACCGTTCGAGCGTTCAGCCGATAGAGGACAGCGTTCCTTCGGTCTGTCAGGTTTCCAGCTCGGAGAAGTGGGGCTCTTGGCGGGGCTATTGGGTGATCGAACGCTCGCGTCAGTTTTTTCTCCGAGCGGTAGAAGTCTCGATTGCTGGGGAAATTTCCTTGGACACGGAGCTCTCGATCTCTCACACGGTTGCCGAGGAGATCTGCGGAGTATTTGGCGCACTGGTGGATCGGGCTAGTAGTGGGGCCTGCCCTTGGTTGCCGCGCGGGGGGCGTTGGTTAGTCGTGTCTGTGAACAATGGCCACGATACTGCCTACGGCGGAACCGAGGTGTCCATCGAAGCTTGCACCGCGGGTAGAAATTTTGATTCTCTATCAGCCTGGTTTCAGGAGCAGCGTGAGGGGCGCCTGACTGGACAGGCCAAGTTGGTCCTTCGAGGGAAACGATGCTCGGCGAGAGATCTGCCGAAGCTATAGGCCTCGAACACGAACCGGAACGGAAGCCTAAGTGTTGTTCTCCAAATTAGTCATCGCGCTTGTTGAAGAGCCCTCAAAAGACCAACAGAAGTTACCCGAGATATCGCTGCTTGGTGCCTGCCAAGCGCTCTCCTGAACGGAGACAGAAGGAATGAAACAATCGACAGAAAATAGAGGTGTTTGGTTTGGTCGAGGGACCGTTTGGTCTGCGGTTGCGCTCGACGTGGTCGCGTAAGGAGGAAGGGTGATCGACGGTTTCGCTTCAAGGGAAATGGAGACTCGGGACGGCGGTCTTGCCGGCCGGTATTCCATGCCCTTGGGGCAGCCGGGTTCGTGGATCGCTTCGCCCGGCGGGCTCGAGCTGTCGCTTTCCGTTGTTTCGAGCGAAGCAGAGCGCGATCGAAA
>NASX01000123.1 GCA_002085155.1 Sorangiineae bacterium NIC37A_2 | reverse complement strand
CCCCGCCGAGCCGATTCTTTACAGGGGCGGGGAAGAGGCCGATGCCGTCCGTGAGAAGATCAAGGCGAAGGTGAAGGAGGAAGGTCTCTGGGCACCGCATCTGCCGGAAGAATATGGCGGCATGGGTATCGGCTTTCTGCGCCACGCCTATATGAACGAAATCATGGCGTGGTCGCCATTCTCGGCGCGGCTTTTTGGTGTGGTGGCCCCCAATTCCGGCAATCAAAAAATCCTTCTGAAATACGGCACTCCGGAGCAGAAAAAGAAATGGCTGGAGCCGCTTGTCGCAGGCGAAATCGAAAGCTGTTTCTCCATGACAGAGCCGGACCAGCCGGGTTCTGATCCTTACGCGATCCAGACGCGCGCGGTGAAGGATGGCGACCACTGGGTCATCAATGGCCATAAATGGTTCACCTCCAATGGCCGCCGCGCCGACATCGCCATTGTTATGTGCCGGACCGAACAGGAAGACGGAAAGGGCGGCGTGAAAGACAAGATGACCCAGATCATCGTGCCGATGAACACGCCCGGCGTGAATATCATCCGCTCTGTGCCTGTCTGGGGCCATACGCATGGCGATCATTGCGAGATCAAATATGAAAATGTCCGTGTACCGCTTGAAAACCAGCTTGGCCGCACCGGCAGCGGCCATCAGGCAGCACAGGACAGGCTCGGCGAAGGCCGGGTCTTTCATTGCATGAACTCGATCGGCCAGATGTGGCGCGCCTTCGACATGATGTGCAAGCGTGCCATGAGCCGTGAGGTGCATGGCGGCAAGCTGGCAACCAAGCAATTCATCCAGGGCTTCATCGCGGACAGCTATATGGATATTCAGGCGGCCCGCCTGATGACCATTCATTGCGCGCATCGCATGGAGGAAGGCGCGTCTGCCCGCGTCGATATTTCGGCGATCAAGATATTTGTCCCCGCCGCCTTTGAGCGGGTGGTGGACCGTGCGATCCAGGTGCATGGGGCGCTGGGTGTCTCAGGTGACACGCCGCTTGCCGGCATGTTTCAGGGCGCGCGCACGCTCCGCCTCGCCGACGGCCCGGATGAGGTGCACCGTATCGTCATCGCGAAGTCCGTGCTCAAATGCTACGAAGAGGGCATGAGCTGGGATTTCGGAGTCTGAACGGGCGAAGATGGCGGCAGGCGGCGGCAGTTTGTCAGAGCGGATAAGGCTTTGGTTGCGGGATTTCGGTTTCAGATGGACCGGCACCCGCACCTTTGTGGTATCCGCTGCTGTTATCTTTCTGCTGCTCGCCCTTTTTGGCGCGCTTCACCCGGTTGTCGCTTTCTGCTCTTTTCTGTTGCTCGCGGGCATTTCCGCAACGCGGCTGATGGTTGTCGGCGAAACAATGCCGATCCGCCTGCGTGCAGCCGAAAAGACAGGCATGAGCGATGCCAATGGCCGCAGGGCGCTCGCCCTCGTGAACAGGCTGCCTGACCCCTTGATCGTTTTCGATGAGGCGGGCCGTGTTGTTCTTGCAAATGAAGCGGCTGAAGCACTTGTCGGCAAGGCCGCACCGGGCCGCCATGTCGCAACGGTGCTGCGCAGCGCGCCCCTTATCGCTGCCATTGAGGCGGTCACGAAGGATGGTATCCAGCGCACCATCGAATATTCGATCCCCGTGCCTGTCCAGCGTCATTACAGCGCCTATGTCGCGCGTGTGGAGAGCGGGGAGGCGGGCGCATTCCCGGTCACTCTTGCGCTGCTGCGCGATGTGACAGAGGCGCACCGCGTCGAGGCTATGCGGGCGGATTTTGTGGCCTTTGCAAGCCATGAACTGAAAACACCGCTAGCCTCTCTGTCAGGCTTCATCGATACGCTGCGCGGTCACGCCCGTGATGACGCCGAAGCGCGCGAAAAGTTTCTGGAAATCATGGCCGATCAGGCCAACCGGATGCGCCGCCTGATTGACGACCTCCTCTCCCTCTCTCGCATTGAGCTGCGCGAGCATGTCCGGCCTTCGGACGCTGTGAACCTGCTTGATGTGGTGGGGGATGTGGCGGATGCCCTTGGCCCCCTGCTCACGGAACATGGTGTAGCACTCACCATTGATACGGAGCCTTCTCTTCCCCTTGTTCTGGGCGACCGGGATGAACTGACGCAGGTCGTGCAGAACCTTGCCGACAATGCACTGCGCTACGGCCACTCTGGCAAGCGGATCGACATTATTCTCGGTCGGGCGGAAAGAAGCGGAAAGCCCATGCTTCGCCTCACCGTGCGCGACTATGGGCCGGGGATCGCCAAAGAATATCTGCCGCGGCTGACAGAGCGATTCTACCGCGTCGATGTGGCTGAAAGCCGGGCGCGTGGCGGTACCGGGCTTGGCCTTGCCATTGTGAAGCATATCGTGAACCGCCATCAGGGCGTGCTCTCCATCGAGAGCGAGGTCGGGGCGGG
>NASX01000062.1 GCA_002085155.1 Sorangiineae bacterium NIC37A_2 | reverse complement strand
CCGGTGCCTGGGGCCGAATCAGCTCGAAGTAACGAAGGACCCGAGTCCGGTAGCCGCTCGGGACTCGGTCTCTCTCGAGGGCTTCCTCCCTCGCGCTGTCGTACTCTTGAAAGAGGGCTCGATACTCCGCGCTCGTGAAGCCCCGCCGGGCCGCCCCCGCCACAGCGCGGGCCTGATCTCCGCCTTCTTCTTGGGATGGGGCGACGGACACGCGATCGCCCCCCTGGGTCGGCAGGGCCGCGGTCGCCGCTCCTTCGAGCTCGGGGGAGTGTTCTTTGCCGGGCTGCGTCCCGGAGCCGCTCTTGTTCCCTTCGGCGCTCCGCTCGCCGGGCCCGCCCTCGCTCCCCTGGCCCAAAGCACTCTCCGGAGCGACCTCCAGGCTCACAGTGAGTGAGGCCTGCTCTTCTCCCTGTCCTTGACGACCTTCCTCTTCAGAGGACTCATCCCCCTGACCGCGCGCCCGCTTACGAAACTCGTCGAGGGCCTGCTGCTCCTCCTTCGGACGGCTCTTGTCCTGGAGTTTCTCTTTCATCTTCCGGAGCGCTTCGAGAAGCTCTCGCTTCTGATCGTCTGTGAGCTCACGCTGAGCCAGCTTGCCCATCGTCTCGCTCGCCTCCGCAAACTTCCGAGCGGCGCTCTCCCTATCTTGCTGAAGCTCCCGCATCGCCTCGGCGAGCTGTCGATCCAGCTCCGAGAGCTCTCGGCGCGCCTGGCTCTTCTCGCTCCCTCGGCCCCCGAGCCGTTCGAGCTTGCGCCCTTGCTTCGCGTTCTGCTCCCGCTGAGCTCCGCTCTCGCCGTCCTTCTCCTGGGCCTCGCCGGTCTCTCGGGAGGAAGGCTCCGCGCTCGCCGGGCTCGCGCCGGAACCCGCTTCGGGTTGCCCCGTAGCCTCCGGGACCTCGGCCTGAGCTCGTTCGATCGCTCTGCGCAGCGCGGCGAGCTCCTCCTTCGAGATGGTTTGTTTCGGATCGCTGAGACGCTCGGCCAGAGCCTCGAGAGCTTTCCGAGCATCCTCCAGATCACCTTTCTGCAGAGAGGCAGCGAGCCGCTCGAGGGGCCCCTTCCCCGCGAGCTTGTTCCCCCGATCCACGAGCTCCTCGATGAGCCTCTGCCGATCGAGCTCAGCGTCGGCGAGCCGCCTTTCGAGGGATGCGAGCCGCTCGAATCCCTCATCCGGTGAGGCCGATTCCAGGAACTTCTCGAGCTCCCGGGCCTCGAGGAGGAGCGCTTCAGGGGCCAGGGGAGCTTCCTCGCTCGCACCAAAGACCTGGTCCGGGAGGCGCGGCGCGCCCACCTGGGCCCACTCGGGCGTAAGCCGCGCCAAAGACGACGATGGAACTTCGACGGACACACTCGCGAGAGCGATCAGACAAAGGGCGCTGAGCAGCGTCGCTCCGTGACGGATTCGAAATCCGAGCGGCAGCGCCTCCTTCAGATCAAAGTTCGACAGAGCCGCGCTCGCTTCTGCGACGACGAGCGCCTGAAAGGGGTCGAGGGGGCGCGGGCCCTTTTCGAGGTACCAAACGGCACTTCCGAGCGCACCACGCCCACGGAAAGATTCATCCAGAGCGGCGGAGAGCGCCTCCGAAAGACGAGCTCGACGGAGTGAGAGCCCAATGGTGATGAGCCCCGCGGCGAGCCCCAGGCCGATCACCAGACGACCGAGGAGCACTTGTTGCGAAAGGATCAGTGCGCCCCCTCCAAGCGCCAGAAGTGGGCAAAGAGGAGCGAGGCGCGTGTCCAGTTCATGAAGCGCACGGCGCAGCACCAGTCGACGCCGACCAGCGCGGATGACGCTCAAAAGAGCGGTTTGGCTCGATGCTTCGGTCATCGTCTGGAAGAAAGTCCGAGCGTCCTGGACACAGCGTACCACAAAGCCCGCGAGGCACTCGCTCTGAAAGAAGATCCTCGCGCGCTCGGATCTTGACCGAACCTCCTATCTTGGGCGCAGAATGCGCAGTGAGGCTAGCCCTCGACTCACTCACCTCACAAAACCTTGCCAGCCCGGAGCACCCCATACGATGGCGCAAACAGAGATGCCTCTCATCCTCATCGCAGACGACGAACCCAGCACACTAACGCTTGTTGCGAGTCACCTGAAAGGACGCGGCTACCGCGTCATCGAAGCCGCCGATGGAGATGAGGCATGGGAGCTTGCTTACCGAGAGCTCCCCGACTTGGTCATCTTGGATGTGATGATGCCCGGCATGAGCGGGTGGGAAGTCTGTAAGAAGGTGCGTGAGGCGGTCTCCTTGGCTCATACCGGAGTCATCATGCTCACCGGGATCGGCGAGACCCTCAATGAGATGACCTCTCCGCTCTACGGAGCTGACGCATATCTCGATAAGCCTTTCCAGTTCACGAAGCTCGTTGAGGTTGTCGAGAGCACCCTCGAGGCGCGAAAGGGCGGAAATCTCGGTCGACCCGAGCATACTCAGGGTCCCGAAGAAGACGACAAAGACGCCGCCGACGAGCCGAAGCCCGTTCGCAAGGCGCGACCCAACGCAGACGACTTGCAGCCGAAGGGCACCGCAAAGGCCAAGGCACGTCCGGCCCCGGACGACGATGAGGACGACTTCGACGACGATGATGAGGACCTTGACGACGAGGACGAGGCCTTCGACGAGGACGACGACATCGAGACCTCCGCGGCCGATCTGGATCTCAAAGATCCGATCTCGAGCGTGAAGCCCGTCGCCGTGAAGGAACCGAAAGCAGCAAAACCGAAGGCCCGAGACGCCACCTCATCAAAAGCTGACAAGTCTCCTGCTCAGGCGACGCCCGCGAAAGCCAAGGCCCCCGCCGAGGAGACCAAGGCTCCAGCGAAAGCAACGCCCAAGCCCCCCGCGAAGGCTACCCCCAAGCCTCCTGCCAAAGCTCCGGCGAAGGCTCCCGCGAAGGCTGAGAAGAAGAGCGCTCCCGCCAAGGCAACGCCCAAGCCCCCCGCGAAGGCCACCCCCAAGCCCCCTGCCAAAGCTCCGGCGAAGGCCCCCGCCAAAGCTGAGAAGAAGAGCGCTCCCGCCAAGGCAGCACCCAAGCCTCCCGCAAAGGCCACCAAGAAGGCCGCTCCTGCGAAGGCAGCAAAGACCGCCAAGAAGAGCGCTCCCGCGAAGGCCTCCCCCAAGCCGCCTTCAAAGGCTACCCCCAAGGCACCGGCAAAAGCTCCGCCCAAGGCGCCCGCAAAAGCCACCAAGAAGAGCCCTCCCGCGAAGGCAGCACCTAAGCCTCCCTCAAAGGCCACCAAGAAGAGCCCTCCTGCGAAGGCAGCAAAGACCGCCAAGAAGAGCGCTCCCGCGAAGGCCTCCCCCAAGCCGCCTTCAAAGGCCACGCCCAAGGCACCGGCAAAAGCTCCGCCCAAGGCTCCCGCAAAAGCCACCAAGAAGAGCCCTCCCGCGAAGGCAGCAAAGACCGCCAAGAAGAGCGCTCCTGCGAAGGCAGCACCCAAGCCTCCCTCAAAGGCCTCCCCCAAGCCCCCCTCAAAGGCCACCCCCAAGGCACCGGCGAAAGCCCCGCCCAAGGCTCCCGCAAAAGCCACCAAGAAGAGCGCTCCTGCGAAGGCAGCAAAGACCGCCAAGAAGAGCGCTCCCGCGAAGGCCTCCCCCAAGCCCCCCTCAAAGGCCACCCCCAAAGCACCGGCGAAAGCGCCGCCCAAGGCTCCCGCAAAAGCCACCAAGAAGAGCGCTCCTGCGAAGGCCACAAGCAGCACTCCCAGCAGAAACGCCGGCGGCAGCAAGTGACCGTGATCCGTGCCCTCGCCGTCCCGCGGGGGCACGAAAAATGACAGAAGGCCAGGGGTGAGCGTGCCCTCTTGCCCGCGCGTCAGAGGCGCGCGGGCGAGGGTCCCGAGCTCACTCTTGCCCGCCTTCCGTCGTGCGCACCGTCGCTCCCGAAGGTCCCCGAAGGCGCAAGAGCTCAGCTCGGGCGCGCTCCGAGCGCCCCGCGTCGTGCGTCAAAATCGCCCGATACAGCACGTTGTGCGGCGTCACCCGGGGCGCCACAAACTCGACCACCTCAACTCGATAACCCGCCGCTTCGAGGCGAAGCGTCCGCTCGGCATCCACGACCGACTGAAGAAAACGCCGCCGCACCGGGGCAGCCCGTGGGATGCCGAGCTCCTCCGCCAGCCTCGTCGCACGCGGCAGTGCCCAGGCCGCCCTCGATGTACAACAGGGCACGAGGAGCAGCGCCCGCGCTCGCGCCTGAATGGCGCTCTCAATCACCTCATCGGACGCACTACCGCAGGCGTGGAGCCCGACCGCGAGCGCTACCTCTTGTGGCCAGAGCTCAACCCGTCCGACCTCGCCCTCGATGAACTCGAGACGCGCTCCGGTACGCACGCGCGCTCCGGCGACCCGACTGAGCTCGACCCGCCGCGGATCCCGCTCAAGGGAAATCACCTGAGCGCTCGCGCGCTCCCCGAGCAAGAGCTCCGCCGCTAACAGCCCGACGTACGACTTGCCCGCCGCGACATCGAGGAGCGTGAACGGCTTTTTGTCGTTTGCGGGCACGCGGCGCGCGATCTCCTCGAGCAGCGCCGTCAGCTCGAGGGCTTTCTTTTCGTCTTCTCGGCGCAACTGCGCCTCTTCCTCTCCGATCCAGATGCGATGGAGCGCGGAGCGCACGTCGGAGAGAGAGGGTTGGTTCATGACCGCGACGGGGCGTGATGCGAACGAGGACGCGAGAGAAGGGCCCGACCGGGGAAGGCCCATGGGACAGGCTTCTACAGCCGAGCTCGAAATGGAGCCACCCTCACGAGTCGCGCGGTGCCTGGCTCCCAGGAAGTGCACCATCTCCGACGCACGCGCCGCGCTCCGAGGGCTTCACCCGGCAGCTCACTCCTCCCCGCGCGGAGGCTCGCCCAAGTCCGCCGATTTTCCCTTCGAGTCTTCTCAGGCATGCTCGCGCGTCTATGCGACCGCGCTCCTCTTCGGCTCCGCTCCTCCTGACTTTCTGCTCGGCGCTCGCCCTCGGCTGCGGCCCTCGCCAGCCTGCCGAACCTCCCGCTGCTGCTCAGCCTGAGCCCGCTCCCGCCTCAGCTCCGAAGGCCCCGGAGTTTCCGTCACCACCCCACGGCGCTCTCGAGCCGATCGACGCGAAAGAGGTGCGGGAGCTCGCGGCGACTCAGTACTCGGTCGAGCGCGGAGTCGAGACTTGGCTCTTTGTGGTCCGCGACGACGAGCTTCCGGAAGGCGCGCGGCACCGTTGGGACCAAGGGCACATCCATGTGCAAGGCGAAGGAACGGAAGGCCTCCTCGCTGTCATCGATCAGGGGCCCGCGCCGGGCGCGCCCAGCGATGGAGACGGTTTTCGCATCTGGGTCCGGCGGCGCGAAAAAACTCCGCCCTCCCCGGGTCCCCTGCTCGCCGATATCTACTTGCCCGCACAGAAGAGTCGCGGCCAAGTCGTCCCCGGACAGCGCATTCGTTTTCAGCTGAACCCGAGCAGCGAAACCCCGAAATCCTCGAGCCTCGAGGCCGAATATCTCAAAGCACTCAGCTTCTCCAGCGAGGACGGAGATCCCGTCGCCTGGCTCTTGGGATCTCAAGCAGCCGCTCCGGGACAAGTCGCGCCGCGCGAGCTGCCCGACGACTTCGGCGCCGAGCTCATGCGCGCAGCGAGCGGTTATGACTCCCTCGAAGACGCCCTGCAGACCCAGGTCGTCCTCCGACGCGCTCGCGCCAAAGAGCCCGCGACGATCCGCGTCAAAGACATCGAAGGACCGCGCCTCGCGACGCACCCCTGGGCCGAGATGCTCAAGAAGCTGCCCGCGCGGGCGACCCCCGAACCCATGGCGGCGTTCGTGCCCGCAGATTTCTACTACCTGCGCGCGAAGGACTACTCGAGCCTCGAGCGATTCATCGACCACGCAGACACTTTCGGCGCTCCCGCGCGCTCCGCCCTCTCTCCGAGCGGGAAGCTGCTCGACCTCTCGCTCGGCTACCGCACCGAGCTCGGGATTGTCGCGAGCGAGTGGACCCGGATTTTCGGCCCGGAGCTGATCAGCGAAATCGCCCTGATCGGCAGCGATCCGTTCCTCCGAACGGGCTCGGATTTGACCCTCGTGCTCCGAGTGAACAGCCGCCCGCTCTTCCTCACGGCGCTCGAGGCTCCGCGCTCAGCCCTCGAGGTCGAGCTCACTCGAGGGACAGCCCGTTACGGCAACTACGACATCGAGATCTATCAAAGCGCTGATGGCTGCGTGCGCCAGCACATGGCTCACGGGATCGTCGATGGGGCTGAGCTCGTCGCCATCTCCAACAGCCGCCGCGCTCTTGAGCTCACCTTGGACACCTGGACCAAGAAGAGCCCGAGCCTCGCTGCGGAACCCGATTTCTCTTACATGCTCGCCCGCGACGCGGACGTCGAAGGAGAGCTCCTCTTCTTCGCGGGTGACCGCTTCATTGCGCGCAGCATGTCGCCAGCGCAGCGGATCCTCGACGCTCGACGCCATTTGGCTCACGCAGATCTCCTCCGCGTCTCCTACGGCGAGCTCTTGTATCGAGGTGTCTTCGGCCGGGCTCCGACAACCGCAGAAGAGCTCTTGAAGGCTCCCTGGCTCGGCGCCGAGTATCGGACCCACGTCACCGGAGAGAAGCTCGAGGTCACGCCGGGACGTGCGCCCCGCTCGGCCTTCGGTACCCCCGCTCGCCTGAGCTCCCTCCTCGATCTCCCACCGATCGAGCGCGTCACCGCTTCGGAAAAGAGCGCCTACGAGCAGCTCGCCCGGGACTATGAGGCGATCTGGGGTACCCGCATCGACCCGATCGCTCTGCGCGCCGCGACTCGGGACAGTTCCCTCGAGTTCCATTTGCGCGTCCTGCCCGTCTCGCAAGCGGGATCCTACGAGGACATTGAACGCTGGAGCGGCGGCGGCGCGACCCGTCGAAAGATCCCTCCGAGCGGCGTCGGCGCCAGTCTCGCGATCGGTCCCACCTCTCCGCTCCGGCGTGCTCTGACCTCGCAAAGTCAGGGCATGCTCGGCCTGAATCTCAACCTCGATTGGCTCGGTGAGTTCATCGAGGTCGGCCTGAAGGATGGTCCTGAGATTCTCCGTTTGGCCCTGGAGGCTCCGGAGGTTCCGCGTCCGCCCGGCGCGCCAGCTCCCGAGCATAAAGGCGATCTCGAGCGGCTCGGCGACCTTCCCCTGTATCTGACCCTCGACCTCAAGAGCGCCGGCGGGGCCACCATCTTCCTCGCCACCCTGCGCAAGCTCGCTTTCGATGCGGCACCGGGCGCGGTCGAATGGGGAGAGTTCGCGAAGGTCGGGAAAACGACGATCGTGCAGATCAAGACGCACGATCTCGCTCTCTATTACGCGCTCACCGACAAACAGCTCCACGTCGCCCTCTCGAGCGAAACCCTCGAAAAGCTCCTCGAACGCGGTGATTCTCCTTCCGAGGCGACCTCGACAGACCTGACGCGCACAGGAGCCGAGAGCAAACATCTCGGCGGCGAGCTGAACGTCGATCTCCTCCCCTCACCCTCAAAGAGCGGGCTCTTTCTCGCCCTCGCCTGGCTCCTTGAAGCCGCGCGCTACGAACAGGGACTCTCCGATCCGAAAGCAGCGCTCTTGCTCGCTGCTTACCCGGGCCTCAGCGGAGGCGCGTACTTTGAAAAGAGCCGCGAGCTCCTCGGTTACACTCCCGTGAGCCCCGAAGGCGCCCCCCTCGAGCTCGCCCCTGAAGGCCTCAAAGATCCGCTCCGCGGCTCAAGGTATCGCCCAGTTTGGCCGGAGGCGCCTGTGAAAAATAGTCCGCTCGCGCGCGTCATTGAGCTCTTGCGCGGGGCTCGCCTCGAAGTGACGACGGATCTTGAGCCCGGAAATGAGCCCGAGCGCAGTCTCCGCAGCCGAGTACGCGTCGAGCTCGCCCCGAGCGGAGCTTCGGCGAAGTAGGTCTTCGCCGCGGCCCCCGGACGCTCACGCGCCTCGTCCCCGCCACGTGCTCCGCCTCCGGACGGCGGGGCACATCATGCGCTCTCTATGAGCGTCCCATGAGCGCGTGCGCGCGCGCTCGCGCGCGCGCCTCGTCGAGCGAAGAGGTGCGAGGGGCCTCCGGAAGGGCCCGCAGGAGCTGCTTACCGTAACTGCGCGTCACAATCCGACTGTCGAAGATGGCGACGACACCGCGATCGGTCTCGGTGCGGATGAGCCGCCCAAAGCCCTGTTTCAAAGTGATCGCTGCCTCGGGCAAGCTGAGCTCGACGAAGGGCGAACCGCCGCGCGCTTCGATGGCGCGACTGCGCGCTTGAATCACCGGATCGGTCGGCACCGAAAACGGCAGCTTGTCCAATATGACGAGCCGTAGCGCTCGCCCAGGCACATCCACCCCTTCCCAAAAGCTCATGGTAGCGACCAGCACCGCGTTTTCTGCCGCCCGGAACGCGGCAATGAGCGCATCTTTCGGCCGCTCCCCTTGGGCGTAGATCGGATACTTCACTCCGCTCTGGCGCAGAGCGCGCGCGAAGGTTTGCGCCGCTTGGATCGAGGTCGTCAGGAAAAACGCTCCGCCCTCCGAGGCGTCGATCAGCTCAACAGCTCGCGCGGCGGCGGCTCGCGGGAACTCTGGCTCATTCACCGCGGGCAGGTCTGTCGGCAAGTAGAGGAGACAGTTCTTCTCATAGTCGAAGGGTGACTCGACTCGCAGCTCGCGAACAAAGGCCGCCTTCGGCACCCCGAGGCGCCTCTTCACGAAGTCGAAGCCAGAGGACTTGTCCCGCCCACCTGTCGCGAGCGTTGCGCTCAAGAGCCCGACCGCGGGGATCTGATCGAACAACCGATCGCGTAAGATGTAGCTCAGATCGACGGGCGTCGAGACGAGGGCCTTCGCGGCCACGTCGTACCAAACGACGCGCCCCTCCGTCCCCGTCCCCATCGCAGCGAGCTCCTCTTCGTAAGACTCGAGCCGACGCGCCCCTTGTTCGAGGGGTTCGCTGAGCTCCGCTTCATCAATGCGCACGAGGGTCCCCCGAAGGCTGTCCCGAAGATCTCGAAGCACGCGCCGGAGCGGGTCCGCGGATTTCATGAGTCCCTCGAGATCTCCCGGCCCGAAAGTGCGCGGCGCGGGGACACGCGCCCCCGGCTCCTCGAGCGATGCGAAGAACTTCTGCGCGGTCTCCTCACAAGTTTCAACGAATCCCATCGTGCCGATGATCCCCTTCTCGGCCCCGAGCGTCGGCACTCGGCCGAGGGCGCGGCGGAGCTCAGCGAGCAAGCGCAGGATCATGGAGAGCGAGAGACGCGCGCCGAAGAAGAGCGCCGCGATGTCTTCTATCTGGTGCGCTTCGTCGAAAATGACCGAATCATAGTCAGGCAAGACGCGGCCCGGATGCGGCCCACGCAAGGCGAGATCCGCGAAGAACAGATGGTGGTTTACGACAATGATGCGGGCGGCCTCGGCCTCCGCGCGCATCTGCGTCACAAAACACTCATTGTAGTGAGCGCAGCGCGGACCGATGCGCGTGTCGCTCGAAGACGAGATCTCCGCGAGCACCCGCGACTGCTCCGAGACGAAGGGGAGCTCGGTCAGGTCGCCGGTCTCGGTCCGCTTGAGCCAGGCGCGAATATTGTCGAGATCGCGCGCATAGATCGGCCTTCCAGCCTCGGCGCTCTGAGTGAACTCTCGGTAACGCCGCCGGCACAGGTAATTGCCGAGCCCTTTCATGACCGCGACGGGGACGTCCGTTCCGAGCGCCTCTTGGACCAGAGGGAGATCGCGTTCGGCGATCTGATCCTGGAGGTTCTTTGTCGCGGTCGAGATGATCGTGGTGCGTCCCGAGAGCAGGGCGGGAACGAGATAGGCAAAGGTCTTTCCGATCCCGGTCCCTGCTTCGCAGAGCAGCGTACCTTCGTTGTCGAGCAGAGCTTCGACCGCGTCGGCGACGTCGAGCTGTCCCGGACGAGGCTCGTAGCCCCGCAGCCGAGCGGCGAAGGGGCCCCTCGGTCCGAGAATCTCACGTGCGGAGCGCGCGCTCACGCGCGCATCTCAGTCGAGACCTCCCGGAACATCAATCACGGGGCCGTCGAGGAACTGAAGTCCTGCAATTTGGCCGTCCGCCTCCTCGCGGAGCCACACGACCTTCACCGGCCGCTCGCGCCCGTCAGGAAACGCAACCGAATATTGGGACCCGACAAAAAGCGCCCCCTCGACCACGACGCGAAGTCCGCCGCGGCTGACGTTCAGAGTCCAAGCCTCCTCGTCGACGCCGCACCCTCGCAGGACGACGCGTTCCGTCGCCTCACGTCGGGCTCCTCCGAGGCTGCGCCGCTGTGTCACGCTCTCCTTTATACCTGAGCCTCGCGCGGCCGCCTACCTCCTCGGGCCGCACCACCACAGGAAAGACCCGCCGCGTCCCCGAAAATCGACCACATAGTCAAAGACGCTCCCGGGGGATTTGGCACAGATCAAAAAAGGCGCACCCCCTCGCACCAGCTGGCGCGCTGTTTCATTTTTGCATCACGTTCTAGCGCCCCCCTCCTAGGTGCGCGATATTGGGGAGAGAGTCAGGATGAGTGAAAGAACGAACGGACCGCTCGCACTCGACGAGCTGAAGCGCCTCATCCGGAGCGCTGGCTACCAGATGTACGGCACTCGCGCTCAGGAGGTCCTGCTGGCAGAGCGCGTCCGTGACAACTTGATCCTCGACTCCGGGATTTCCGTTTCTCCCGATCCGCTCACGATTCACGTGACGGTGCGCGCACAGATGCTCCATTTTCCGGGCCAAAGCCTCGACGAATGTCGCGCCTTCGCCGAGAGACTCGGGCAAGCGTTCCTGGCTCTCGGCTACGAGCGCAAAGGCGCCCAAGAGGTCTCGATCCCCGACATGAACAACGCCGGGGTCGCTCTCGACACCGTCTGTGAGGTTTCCCTCGAAAAACCGCTGCCGAGCCCCGAGGCCATCCCGGGGGCCATCCAAAAGGCCCTCGCCCTGCCCCGCACCAGCGCCGAGCTTGAGGAAAATAGTTAATTATTTCGCTACGTTGACTCTGGCGGCCGCCGAGCCGCGGACGAGCCCCAGATCCCGTGGTATGGGCGCCCCCCCATGCGTTCCCTCCGCGATAGCTTTCTCGGTCAGCTCGTCCTCGGGGCGATCGTAGTCGCCATCATCGTTGCTTTCGCCATCGGCGGTATGCAGGGCGGCGGTACTACGTTTGGCTCAGAATGCGCAGCGCGTGTGGGCAGCTCGTGCATCGATCCAAAAGAGTACACCGCAGCCTACGGACTCGTCGTTTCGGTCGGACTGAACGATCGCGCCGTCCAGCAGCTCGACCTGAAGCGACAGGTCGCCCGTGGACTCATCGAACGTGAGGTTCTGCTCCGCGAAGCCAAAGCCCTCGGAATCTCTGCGAGTGAGAAGGCGGTCGACGAAGATCTGCTCTCGGGCCGTGCCCGCGTTTCGTTGCCCGCAGAGGGCCGCGAGCGGCTCGCCATGAGCCTCGCGCTTTGCCTCGACGATGAGCGGACCTGCGCACCCGGTACGATCGGCCTGCGGGCCCTGCCTGTCCTACAGAATGGCGTGTTCGACTACGCGCGCTATGAGCGTGTGGTCAGGCGCACGACCGGCCGAAGCCCGAATCACTTCAAGGAGATGCAGATCCGAGAGGCGACCGCGGAGCGCGTCCGTGAGCTCATCACCGAGCCTGTGCGCGTCTCGGAAGAGGAAGCTTTCCTCTCCCTCGAACGTACCCAATCGAAGGCCGTCGCTCGCGTGCTCACGATCCATCGCGAGTGGTTCCAGCGTTACGTGCGCTTCCCGAGCGAAGCTGACATCAAGAGCTTCGTCTCGACCCACGAGAAAGAGGTCGAAGAGGCCACCAAGGCCGCCTCTGCCCGCTACCAGCCCGGATGCCCCGTTGTCCAAGAGTTCGCGCTCAAGACCGGCGGCACCGAGAGCGACGAAGCTGTCGAGAAGAAGCTCCGCTCGCTTCTGCCCCGACTCAAGGATGCTTCGACGCGCGAGACCCTCATCCGCAAGGAGAGCGAAGCGGACAGCGCCGCTCTCGGCGGGCGCCTGGGTTGTCTCGATGCTCGCTACGGAGCCGGCTCCGAAGAGCTCCTGACCGCCGCTGGTAAGCTTGAGAAGCCCGGCGAGCTGACGGACGTCGTGCGCACGCCCCGCGGCTTTCACGTCCTCTGGCTCGAAGACCGCGTCACCGCGGAGAACGCCCAGGCCCTCGCTCGCGCCTTCGTCAGCTATGAACTGACCTCCCGCGCCCTCGGCACCGAGGAGGCGCGGAAGTTCGCCGACGCCGTGATCGCAGCTGTATCCCCCGAGACGACCCTCGAGGCAGCGACCGAAAAGGTTCTCGGCACGGTCCTCTCGAGCGGCCGCCTCGGCAGCGTCGCGCTCGCCCTCACCGACGAGTCCCGCCCGAAGACGGACGTGACCGCACCCTTCTCGATCGAAGACAGCCCTGTCGAAGGTGTGAGCGGGACCGAGTCCCCGGCCCAGCTCGTCTTCGACATGAAAGAACCCGGCGAGATCACCAAGACCCCGGTCCAGCTCAAAGACGGCTTAGCGCTCCTCCAGCTCAAGGAGAAGGAGCCCTACACCCGCGAGAAGTTCGAGAAGGAGCGGGACGAGATCCTCCCGATCCTCCGCCGTCGCAAGGCAGATCAGGTGCTCGCGGACTACGTCGCGGAGCTCATCGAGAAGGCGGGCGGCGCGACCTATGACGACCGCTACGCGCCCAGCGCCTCGGCGACGACGAAGCCCGACAACGCGGGCTAGAAAACACCTTTGGCTGACGAACTCCTCCGAGAAAAACTGACCCTGCCGTCCCGCGTCCAAGGGACGGCGCTCTACATGCCCGCGGTGCGGCGCGTGGTGATTTCGGTGTACTTGCGCACCGGAAGTCGCTTCGAGGACGCGAGAACTTCGGGCATCAGCCATTTCCTCGAACACATGTTGTTCCGGGGCACGGAGCTCCACCCCTCCGCGCACACCCTGGCCAGCGCCTTCGAAGATCTCGGCGGCACTCTCAACGCCAGTACCGCCTCCGATCACGGAACACTCACGATCGCCGTCCCCCGCGAGAGCTTCGAGCCGACCTTGGCGCTCCTCTCCGAGGTCATCAAGAGCCCGCTCCTTGCGGACATCGAGCTCGAGCGCGGCATCATCCGCGAAGAGCTGCTCGACGAGCTCGACGAAAAGGGCCAGGTCATCTCCGCGACGAGCCTCGGCCGCAAGCTCAGCTTCCCGGACCACCCCCTCGGAGCCCCGCTTGGGGGTACTCTCGAGACCGTCAATAGCTTCACCGACGCCGACCTCCGGGCGCACCACGCGCGCACCTACGTCGGCGAAGGGCTCGTGGTCGCGGTCGCTGGCCCCCTCGAGCCGACTCGGGTGCTCGCGTCCGTCGAGAAGTACTTCTCTGACCTGCCCGCTGGTACCTTGATCAGCGGCCCGCCGATCGCGCCGCCGAAAGGACCCGCCTTCGCTTCAGCAAAACACGCCGGCTCGAGTCAGACGCGCGTCTACGTGGCTCACCGAAGCCCCGGCTATCGCGATCCGGCCGATCGTGCGACCGAGATGCTGTTGCGCGTGCTCGACGACGGGCTCTCGACGCGCCTTTATCACGGGCTCTGTGACGAGGGCGGGCTCTGTTATGACGTCGTCGGAGCGAATGAAGCGTTCGAAGACGGCGGCGTCTTCGAAATCATCGCCGACACGGCTCATGAGCGCGCCCCGCGTGTCCTCGAGAAGATCCTCGCGATCACCTCGGACATCGCCGCTCATGGCCCGACCGAGCTCGAGTTCGAGCGAGCCCTCAAGCGCGCCCGCTGGCAGCTGGAAGCTGTTCTCGACGACCCCGGCGAGGTCTCCGATCACGCTGCCTTCGCTCTGCTCACAGGCACCGCTGAGTCCGCCGATGAACGGCTGGGCGAGCTCCTCTCTGTGACAAGGCAGGACGTGCGAGACGTCGCCGAACGCATCTTCTCCCGCGAAGGGCGCGCCGTGGTCGCCGTAGGCCTGCCCAATGCCTCCGCGATCCAGAAGATGCAGCAATTGGCCGAACGCTAAGCCCGGCCGGCCACCTTTTTTTCTTCGGGCGAGAGGGACCCTCCGGAGCAAGCGGTCCCTCAAAAGCAAAACCCCCCGCGAGGGCGCGGAGGGCGGGCAGCGATTTCCCGGAGCTCGGGGAACCCTCCCGAGGGGCGCGCGACCGGGAAGCGACTCGAGCCGTCGCTTCCCGATGGCTCCTTGTGCCGATTACCTCCCAAGGACCAGGTCGCAGTTCGCTTGGGTGTAACAGAACGAGTAGCCGTCCACGATCGGGCAGCAGATCTGGTCCGCTCCGGTGCAATCCGGATCGCCGGTGCAGGTCGTACCCTCCGGGGTCCTCTCGGTCGGATCGTCATCACTCGAGCTGCTTCCGCCGGTCCCGTCGGGGTCCTCATCAGCCGGATCTTCGTCCGCCGGGTCCTCTTCTACTGGGTCATCGTCACCGTCACCGCCCGCACCCGTGTCCGGAAGCTCGATGGTGCAGCTCACAGGATCGCCACCACCCTCTTCATCACTCGTGTCCGGCTGCCCGCTCGTGCAGGCGGAGATCGCCGCGCTCTCGTCGTTCGACATCTTGTACTGCTCACCATTCGGGCAGATCAGGATGAACTCGTCGCTCTGGTCTGCGCCCATGTTGTACTCAGTGCCGTCTTCGAAGACGTAGGAATAGAAAGCACCTTCGCTCTCTATCATCACTTCGTAACAGAAACGGCCGCCGGCCCCGTAGAGAGCCGTAGTGCCCGCTTCTGCGTTGGTCTCCATGCGCGAGCCGTCCTCGTATTCGATGACGCTATTGCCTTCTTCGCTGATTCGAATCACGCAGGCGCCCTTGAAGGTCGCGCCACATTCGCCGATGCGCTGGACGAACTCATACATACAGCCATCAAGAATCTCCTGGCCGCCTAGCTCCGAGCAGACAGTCGTCTCGCCGCCACGGTCGACGTAGGTTCCTTCTTCAATCACCCACTCACCCTCGTCGACGCAGCCTTCATCTCCCACGCTCGGCGGGACCTCCGTCTCAGCGTCGCCCGTCTCGATCTCGCGGCTCCGTCCGCCTCCGAGCGGATGTTCGGCGATGATCTGGACCTCGGAGTCTTGACGCACCGCGATCGCAAATTCGCCTTGGGCGTTCGTTTGGGTCTGAGAATCGCCAGCGTAGGAAATTCCGACGCCGCGCACGCGCGCGCCGGGCACAGGGTTGCCGTCTTTGTCCACGACGCGACCACTCACGCAGGTCGCCTCGTAGGGGCGATCCACGTTCCAGGCGGAGAGATGGGGTACAGCGCCCACATAGCCGTCACCCTCCTCTGAAAGCTGCGCGGCGCCTTCGAGAACCCAGATCCCGCGCTCCTCATCGAAGCTATAAAGGGGCATCTCTTCCTCGGGATCTTTCGTGCCCGTCGGCAGCGGAATCTTGATCTCGAGCGTCTCACCCTTGGCGACGTTCAGCTTCTCGTCGTTCTTCATGATCGTGACGTCGAGCATGCCGAAGGACTCGAGCTGACGCGGGCGATCATCCTCTTCCGTCACAAAGTCACCGGGAGCGGCGCGGAGCTCCGCGCTCCGCTTCGGATCGATCGGGGTCAGATAGACGTCGACCGCGCCTTTCACGCGCTCGCCATCAGGATTGACCAGAGAGTTCTTTGGAATCCTGACGAGCGCCCCGCGAGGACCGAGCGCCTCGCCGCCCTTGTCGACATCGACCGACAGACGGGGCCCCTGAGGCAGAAGCACCACATCGAGCCCGACGCTGAAGTTCTTCTCGACTTGGACGCGCTCAAGTCCGGGCAAAAATCCCGACTTTTCGAAGCGCACGACCCCGCCCTTGCTGTCGGTTTCGAGGGAGTAAAGGCCCTTCTCGTCGGATTCGACGATGCTCTTGCCGAGCAAGACCTTCACGCCGCCGACAGGCTTCCCGCTCGCCGCGATCACTCGACCCATGATGGTTCGACCTTTGAGCTCGGGGCCGCTGCTCGTCGAACAGCCAAGGCCCAAGGCCCACCATGCACTCAAGGCAATCAATCCTACTCTCAGGTTTCGCATATTCTCTCCAAGCTCTCCTCGCTTCTTCTCTCAGTAGAACGGGGCTCTCAGGTCATCAGTAGCTCTCGTCGGCTCGCGCTCGAAAGCTAGAGTATCTAGCGGTCTAACACTCCCGCCCCCTCGGTCACAAGAGGCCCTTTCGGGCTGCCCCCGCCTCAAAAGCAGCCTTTCTTTTTCGATCCCCGGCTCTCACGCGTGCGCCCATTCTTCTTGGTTCGTCTTTGAGGCCGGGCCCTCACGGGCGACTCTTCGTTGCGCGCTCCGCGATCCCGAGCGCTCGAACGGAAGGGAAGAACTCGGTGGCGACCAGGCCCAGGTACGCGATGTTTTTGCCCTCGGGATCGACAAATACAAGAGAAAGGCAGCGCGAGAGGCCTGCTGCGTGCACGATGACCTCCACCGAACCGTCGGGCCCGCCGCGCAGCTCGAGTGTCCCGAAGTACTCGGGGGTTCGGAAGGTCTGAGGCTCAGCAATCTCAATCCTCTCCTCACGGAGGAGCCGCAGTGAGGCGCGCGCCTGGTCAGCACATTCATCCGGCTTGACCGTCCGCCGGGCCGGCCGATGCGCGACGTAAAGGACGCTTCCGGATCCTTCATGCCGCAAGGTGCTCCAAGATCCTACACGCTGCTCGGGACCAAACGCGGCTGCCGCCGGAAATAGAAGACTCACACCCTGCCCGGGCACCACGAGCTCAGAGGCAGGCTCCTCGAAGAGCGAAGGGCCGGCCGCTTTTGCCTCTCCCGCTTCCGGGGTGCTCTCCGGGGTTTCCGCTGAAGAGACGGCGCCCCGCGCGCAGCCGAAGCCCAGACCTCCGACCATCACAAGCACGGCGGTCGCGATCGGCCCCGAAAGATCTCGAACGCTACGCGTATCACGCTTCGCAGAGATCGCGCCTTTTTGCCAGTTCACGAGCGCCTTCATAGAGCGATACGGCCCCGGTTCACAAAAAAGCACCTCTCTGAGGCCGATTTTCGTGCACCGAAAAATCGGGACGTGCTAAGTCGCTCTTTAGGTCGAGGTAGGGGCGCCGGTTCGGTCGCCCGCCCTGCTTTCCTAGGAACGCGAAGGGGCGTTCTGAAAACGGGGGCTACCTCCCTGACGCGAGGCGAGAGACCGCGCCTCCAAGGATCACCAGAGGACACGGAAGTATTGGTCCTGACTCGATGAGAAGATCGAGGTCAGGCCGATCCGGAACACCAGAGCACTCATGCAGACACAGCCCAACCGAAACAGTGGCCGTAAGCGGAAGAAGAAGCCCGAAGCGAAAACCGGGCCGGCCCCGGCGCCGGTCCTGATCGCCGCGAGGCGCCCCGGCTCGCCCCGCCTCGAGAAACCTTCCCGACGCATGAAGGCCGCCTCCGCGCGGCCGAAGACAACGACCCTCCCGCCGCCAGCGCCGAGCGCAGAGGCCCGCTCCGAGGACACCTTCGCCGAGACGCCTCGCCGGCCCCGCGAAGCCCGCATCGTGCAGCGCCGTGAGACGACGATCGACGAGACGGAGCAGACGCGACGGCGCCTTCTGAGCCAATACATGGCGAGCGAAGGACGCAGCGCGATCACCCGCGCCGCGGACAACTATTTGCGGGCCGGCTTCGAAATTCCCGCGGAACAAGAGGCCCAGCTCCAGCTCCTCGAGCACCTCGACGAGAGCCTGGCGCGCCAGGCCATCGCCGTTCTCAAGGAGCTGATCCAGGTCGATCCGCCCCGGAAGTTGCCTTTGTTCCGTCAGAGGCTGCGTCGCCTCGAGGACCACGCCGAGGACCCCGCGACGCGCGAAGCTGCAAGCGAGCTGCGCCGAGCGCTTCCAGGCTGACTCGACGGAGCGTTCTCTAAGGCCCCACGTGGGGGGCCGATTCCGAGGTCCCACTCGAAGCCCCTTGGACATCCAACTCACGGCCTGAAGTTCGCTCCGACTGAACTCACATGCGGTACGGGGCGGTTCGTGAGGTGCCCCAGAAAACACCGCTCCCCCTGAGAGCTTTCGCGGCTTCCGTCTCCCGTGCCGGTTCCGCTCCCCCCTTGCGGGGAACAACGAACCTGCTGTAGGTGAAGTTCCGTATGAACAAAGCCCTCGCCATCGTTCTCCTGTCGACCGGTATCGCCGCCTGCGGTGCCCAGCCTGCCGAACCCGAGACACCCCCGCCGGCGCCGGCTGAACCTGCTCCCGCGCCTCCCGCGCCGGAGTCCAAAGCTACGGATGACCCGAAGAAGTCCGAGGTCAACATCTCCGACCGCATCAAGCAAGCATGTGGCATTAGTGAGACCGAGGCGTACTTCGCCTATAACTCCGCTCAGGTCACTCCTTCCGCGAAGGCGACGCTGAAGAAGCTCGCTGACTGCTTCGCGACGGGCCCGCTCAAGGGCGAGACGATGCACCTCGTCGGTCACGCCGATCCGCGCGGTGAGGCTGAGTACAACATGCAGCTCGGTGAGAAGCGCGCCGGCAACGTCGCCAAGGCGATCATCGCCGAAGGCCTCCCCCAAGCTCAGATCACGACCACCTCGCGCGGTGAGCTCGACGCTCGCGGCACCGACGAAGCCTCTTGGGCCCTCGACCGCACCGTCGACATCAACGTTGCCGAGAAGTAATCGTCTCTGAATAGGCCGGAATGAACCCCGCAGAATCTCCCGTACCCGTGTCCATTCCGACCGTCGCAACCGAGGCGGCTCACTCAGCGAAAGCACTGAACCCGATCGACCTCATGCTGGGGTCGTCGGGTGTGGTGCTTGTCGTGCTTTTGTTGCTCATCGCCGCCTCGACGTTGGTCTGGGTGATCTGGGTCGCCAAAGCGCTTCAACTTTCGCGTCTTCGCGCCGCTCATCGCGCCTTTGAAAGCGCCTCGGTCTCCTGCGCGACGGGCGCCGACTTGGTCGCGCTCGCTGACCGCAACAAGAACGCACCGGGCGCCCGCGTCGTGCTCGCCTTGAATCGACGGCTGGCCGATCCTGCTCTGACTCAAGATCTTCTCTCGGCGATCGCTCACCGCGCTCAAGCTGAAGAAGAACAGCGCGCCTCCGCGCTGATGCCGACCCTCTCGAGTATCGCGTCGGCTTCTCCGTTCATCGGTCTGTTCGGTACCGTCTGGGGCATCATGGACGCCTTCTTGCGCATCGGCGTTGAGAAGAGCGCGTCGCTCCCCGTCGTCGCTCCGGCGATCGGTGAAGCGCTGATCGCGACGGCTTTCGGTCTCGTCGCCGCTATCCCGGCGATGATCGCTTACAACTTCGTGGACCGCCGCATCGGTGAGCTCGGCGAAGAACTCCAGGCTTCTTCCGACGTTTGGGTCGCGCAGCTCTACGCCGATGAGATGCATGGGCGCGCTCGCGCGGGCATGCACGCTGGCGTTCACCGTAGCCCGGAGCTCTGAGGAAAATGGGCGCGAGCGTCGGTAAAAAACGAGGACGCGGCGGCTTCGCGGAGATCAACGTGACGCCGCTCGTCGACGTCATGCTCGTTTTGCTCGTCGTATTCATGGTGACGGCCCCGCTCCTCACGAGCGGCCTCCGGATCGATCTGCCCGAGGTGAACGCGGCAGAGACTCCGGTCAAAGACTCAAAACTCCTCGTCAGCATCACCAAAGAGGGCCAGATCCTCTTTGGTGAGCGCGACGTGACCGCTGATGTTGGCGCAGCGCTCCGCGAGAGCCAGCGAGTGCAGACGGAGCGCGAGCTCTACATCCGCGCCGACAAGGACGCGCGTTATGGCGTCGTCGCCGAGGTTGTCGCTGCGGCGCGCTCAAACGGTGTCGACTCCCTGAACCTTCTCGTTCAGCCCGAGCTTGAGCCGGAGCCCGACGAGTCTGACACCAAAGCCGCTCCGAAGTGATAGGGAGGCCGTAGGGTGGTAGCGAACACTCGGGCAGGGACCTTCTCTAAGAACGAGCTCGGGCTCGCTCTCCTTGCTGGCTTGTGCGTTGAGGTCCTGTTCTTCATCACGCTCACCTGGGCGGGTGATTCGAAGATCGAGGAGAAGAAAGAAATCGCGCCGATCGCGATCCCGATCAACGTCAAGCCGGTCGTCGACGAGCTGCCTCTACTCAAGCTCGGATCGAAGCAGACGACGCAGCCGAAGCTGCCCGACATGTGGAAGAAGGCGACGCCGACTCCGGTGCGCCGCCTGGAAGAACGAAGCGCGCCTTCAGCCCAAGCCGAAGAGAACCCCGCAGAGCTCCCGAAGTCGAAGCTCGCCGACAAAGATCACCCCGCTCCGACCAAAGACGACGAGATCGTCAAAGAAGCTCCGGTCAAGCTCGAGGACCAAGAACAGCCCGATCAGCCTCAGCTCAACACCGAAGGCGCCGCGGACGGCTCCATCGACGGCACCGAAACGGATCCACTCAAGGCGCGCGCCGTCGATCTCTACAAGCAGAAGATCGCCGCCTGGTTCAACTCCCGCTTCAAGCAGCCGGTCGATGCCATCCCCTGTGACACCTTGAAGGGTCTGACCGCTCGCGTGCGCGTCAGCGTCGGCGGCGAACGAGCCATCACCGGCTTTGCTCTCACGGGCTCGAGCGGCAACGCGGTCTTCGACGGCAAGGTGAGCGCCTTCCTCGCAAGCATCGTGGGCCAACAGCTCCCGCCGCCTCCGCCTCTCTACCCAGATATCCTCGAGAGCAACATCTTCCCGATCCTGTCCGGCGCCGGGGCGAACTGCGCCTCCTCCGCGCCCGCCCCGAAGGCCCCGAGCACGACGACGCCCGCTCCGTCGACGCCCGCTCCGTCGACGCCTTCGACGCCTGAGCCTTCCTCGCCGGCTCCCGCCCCCAGCACCCCCGCACCCGCACCGGCGCGCGATTGGGGGAAGACCGACGACTCAGATTGGTGAAGGGCGCCGCGCGCGCCCGCTCAGC
>NASX01000122.1 GCA_002085155.1 Sorangiineae bacterium NIC37A_2 | reverse complement strand
GTCGCCACGGGACCCAAAGGTAGCCGAGCTGGAGCGCTTCGCAGAGAGCCTCACATTGGCTCTTCGTGAGCGCGGGACGCGCTCGCCCTCGGTCGGCTTCGACTCCCTCGGCCTCTAAGGTCTGCCCTTCGGATGTCCTGCGCTCCTCGCCCGACCTGCTCGAAGATGTCCCTCCAAACCCCTGCTCGATCGCGAACTGAAGCGCATCGCCGAAACTGGGCCGCTTCCAGGTCGCTTCAAGCGCCAACCCAAGCTCTTCGGCAGCCACGACACCGGCCAGGTCCCGATTTCGATCGCTCTCCCCTTCGCTCGAAATAACGGAAAGCGACAGCTCGAGCCCACCGGACGAAGCGATCCACGAATCCGGCCGCCCCAAAGACATGGAATCCCGGGCGGCAAGACTGCCGTCCTGAGCATCCATTTCCTTTGAAGCGAACCCGTCGATCATGCCCCGTCCCTACGCGACCACGCCCGACGCCACTGCGGACCGAACGGTCCTCGGACCGAACCTAGAAGCTCTATTTTCATCGAATAAGATCATCGTCATTGTCCTTTCGAGTCAGCACTCAGAGCCCGACCCGGAGTGTCTCGAGTCTTGAGGCCCCCCGCAAACAAGTCCATCTGCACTCCTTGGCGCGCTGCGCGCGCCAAGGGTCCCTCTTCGTCGTGCTCCCATTTCAGATCACATTCGACCGGCGGCGACATATGAACCCTTCTGGGAAAGCTTCAAATTCTGTTGTTCCCAGCGCGCGAAAGACCTCCCCAAGTCGATCGTCTAGCTGGACTCCATGGATCTCAATCTCAGCCCATGGTGGGTCGTGTCCAAACTCTCCATGATGAACTTGAACCTCGCTGGCAATCCGAGCGCACATGTCTTCAGCAGTTTCGCCGCTACTGGCACCAAAGGAAGTGACTCCAGGCCCAAGAATATCGAGATCGGGTACCCTGCTCTGAGCCTCCCAGACTTTCTGAATAACTGGCGTGTTGCTCGGAGACTCCACCACCCAGACATGAAAAAGACGGGCAAGTTGCTGGATGCGGTCACCGAAGTTCCTGTCGACCACGATGCCAACTTTGTGGGAGCGGGTTTGTATCGTCATCTAGCCTCTATGGTGGTAGTTCCGTAGGATCCGCCGGTCGCACTCCGCCCGGTGCGTTCTTGTCATGAGCGTGTGGCGTCGGCACCTGCTGGCCGGTGACTCGATTGTAGTGGGTGTGCGGGTTCGCATATTGCGTATCGACGGGCTGGGTTTGCTCGAACCCTGAGGGACTACGTGGGTTTGGTTGCCACTCGGCGTGACCCGTTACCTTGTCGGTGGCGGGATCACGCTTGAATGTACTGTGGGGTCCTACGGCATCCTCAATAGCTTTCTGATGGTTGGCTCCCCTGCCTTTCGGACTCTGGTCGTTGCCATTGCCAACTGACGACGAAGGCGCCCTTTCGGGTCCCGAGCTCTCCCCGGCCTTGCCAGCGCTCGGTTTGGCTCTAGGCGGTGGCTCCGACTTTGCCTTGCTCGCTCCTCGGCCACCCTGAACTGCTTTACCTGCATACAGAGAGGCCCCCAACACGATCCCGACCGCGATCAAGAGTCCGTCGCGCCGCCCCGCATCGAATTGCGCCTGATGTTTCTTGCAGGCGTCGCCGCAATCGTTGATTGCCGCCTGTTTGCCTTCATCAGTCGCAATTTGTCGGTGTACGTCGTTGTAGCTGGCGTTCTCTCCGATCACGGCGTTCGCCGCTTCCAGGCCACTCAAGAAGCCTTCATTATAGGAGCGTCGCTCCTCGGCTTCCCTCGCCGCCTTTTGTTGAGGCCCTTCTGCCTCATTTGAGATACTTTGAGGATCGGGTTCTGCAGCGCCTGCGTTTCCCTGACCGCTCGCGCCACACTCTTCTCCGCAGAGACCTAGTGGATCTGTGTTTTTGAGAACTTTCCCACTCACATAAGAATATGCATTGCGTTCCCCGGACGCTCCGCCGCTAGCAATTTCGAGCGGATCCGCTGAAATCCACCTTCCCAGGTACGCATTCAGATACCGCTTCCCGAAGTAGGTCAGCCCGACTTCCGCGTCCTCTTCCTTCCCGGTGAAGCGGTAGTCTTCCCGGAACGCATTCCAGCGGCCGGGGCGGTAGTCGCTCTCGGTCGCGCCGTAGCCTTGGAAGCTCGAGCGTTCGACGAGCTCGCTCGTTGCTTTGTCGAGCACGACGCTCGTCGACCCGAGATGGTCCCCGAGCTCGAAGAAGACGTGCACCTGCGAGACGCTCGCGTTGACTTGGCCCGCTCCTGTTCCCGGGGTGACCTCGGGGACTTCGCTCGTTCCCTCGTAAGCGAGGCGAGCCAGCCGCACTCCATTTGCGAGCAGGTACGGAACGACAGTAAAGACGCTCGCCTCGTAGTCGGCGGGGCCGCTGCCAGTGTCAGAGTA
>NASX01000121.1 GCA_002085155.1 Sorangiineae bacterium NIC37A_2 | reverse complement strand
TTTGTTTTTTAGGTTCATGTTTACTGATAATAATTTTGTCCTCTGATATTGTCGTGCAGCGGCATTGGCAACTGCCCGCCGTCTTCGTCCTGCTGCTGGTCTATGCCTTTTTGAAGAATACGCTCGATAGTCTTATAGCTGTGGTTGCCGTAACCCAGCGCTCTTTGACAGGCTTTTATGAGCCGTTCATTGCCTACCTTCTTTGCAAAGCTGAGGATGCCCACGCAGGACTTATAGGCCTGCTCGGGATGCTGCTTGCGATCCAGCACTTTAAGAATATAGAGCCTTACGTCTTCATGTATGTTCTGAGCCCAGGACAGAAACTTCTCCGGTGTCCATTCGCTGACAAAACGGTGGCTGGAAGCCATATGGTCTTTATCTGTCGTGTAATGATGGGCGCTTTTGGTGCGCTTATGCAGGGCAATGCGTTCATACTTGTAATACACTTCCACGCTGTGATGTGAGTAGAGGATCTTCACCTTTTTGCCGATAAAGCGGTAGGGCACGCTGTAATAGTGCTTGTCGCAGCCCAGGGATACATGGCCGTTCTTCATCACCGTTGCCGAAGCCTGCTTCTTGAGCTCGTAATCAAGCTCGGGTAAAGGCATCAGCGCTGAACGCTCTACATCGTCGAACTGCTGTTGCCTGCTGTAGGCTCTTCCCTTCAGGTGTGCATTGTTATGTTCTGCCAGCGCCTCCCGGATGGCTGCATTGAGGTCTTCCAGACTCAGGAACACCTTATCTTTGATCTTGCTGTATATCCGCGTATAGATGATCTTGACCGCGTTCTCTACAAGCGCCTTATCTCTGGGACGGTAGGCTCTGGCAGGAAGGATCGCCGTACCGTAATGCTCGGCGAAGGCAGCATAATCCTCGTTGATCACCGGCTCATACTTGCTGCTCTTGCTCACCGCAGCCCGCAGATTATCGGGAACAATAGCCGCAGGAACGCCTCCGTAGAAATGAAGTGCAGACCGGCAGGCACCGATAAAATCCTCCTTCTGCTGGCTCATCACCGCCTCAACATACGTGAGCTGGCTTGCGCCCAGGATTGCCACGAATACCTCTACCGCTCTGATTTCCCCCGTGGTAATATCGGTAATGCTGAGTTTTTCTCCGGCGAAGTCTACGTAAAGCTTATCGCCTGCCTTATGGTCAATACGCATAGTCGGGTTATGCTGCGCCTTCCATTGATGATAATAGTAATTGAACTGGCTGCGACCTACGCCGTCCGCATGTTTTTGCCGGTACGCTTCCCAAAGCATCAATTGGGTCGTACCTTTCCTTTTAAGCGCTTTGTCTACTTCGGGGAACAACTCAAACAAAGTCTGCAGCTTGCCGCTGAGCGGCTTGTCGTGAGGCTTTACGAATAGGTCCTCCAAGTCCTTGTCACTGAGCGTATTTATCTCGCTGAATGAAAGTCCGCTGTCGATAAACTCTTTCAGGTATTTTTTAAGCGTGTTGCGCGATACGCCTGTTTGTTCGGCGATCTGAAGCTTGTTTCTTCCCTGGCTATGCAGCCGAAGAATGTGTCTGATCTTTGCCATGCTTATCGGATTATTTGCCATTCACTGACTAAGTTTTGAGGGAACTTAATCGCTAATAGCGCTCCGTTACAGCATGATCTCAATTTCTACTTCCGAGGTGGTCAATTTGCCCCGGTAGAGGGTGGTCAGTTTAAACCGGCCAACACTGGTCAGCTAAAACCGGCAGGGGGTGGTCAATTTGGCCGGATTCTCCAATTTTAGCAAAAAAACCAGATTTTGATAAAAAGCGATTCCCGGCAGGCCCGGTTATGAAAGCTACCTTTTTCCCGTGAAAATCAAACGTACCCCGTGAGTTCTGTAAAAGAGAGTTCAATAATTCGGCTTCCTCTGAGGTTAACATTTCACTACTTTTAGTGTTTGGATTTTGAGTATGAGCTTGTTCTGCTTTCTGATTTTGTGATATACTTTTACAGCCCAACAATATAAAAGAAATCAGCAACATTATTTTAATCATCATAGTTTAATATTGATAGATATAATGAGAATATAACATGGGTCTCACCCCTATTGAGCGTAAATACATTTGTGCATGGAGAATAAAAGGGTGAAGTCCTATTGAAGGAGTACCTGACATTGTAAGTACCCGTGGAGCAGTCGAGCTACAACTCCGAGTTAACACCTGAAAAACCCTGACGTTGAATTCATCTTAATTATTTTTCATCTTACTTTTAAATCCTACTATCCATTTTTGATGCTCGAAATCTTTAATCCAATAATCCTTATTGAGTGTGTAATTACGTAACGAGTTGGTCTGAATTGTAACTTTGGACACCGAATTATCAATGTAAACAAATTCAGCAAACAAAATAAATGTTCCTGTTTTCCCTGGGAATAATTTTTTAACCTTTGCTTTGGAAAGAATACATATCAAAGAATCCATATCCTCCTTTTCTAGCTTGAATTTGGACGTATTCGTTTCTTT
>NASX01000015.1 GCA_002085155.1 Sorangiineae bacterium NIC37A_2 | reverse complement strand
CGGACACCTCGGAGTTCAGGTCGCCGCCCTCAGCCGCTTCACGACCGCTAAGGAAACGACCCGCATCCTCGCAGGCCTGAAATCAGGCGCGATCGACATCGTCATTGGCACGCATCGTCTTCTCTCCTCCGACGTTCATTTCAAACGGCTTGGCCTGCTCGTCATCGACGAAGAGCAGCGCTTCGGCGTCGCCCACAAGGAGCGCATCAAAGATCTGCGCAAGAGCGTCGACGTGCTCACCCTGAGCGCCACGCCCATTCCGCGCACCCTGAGCCTCGCCATCGGCGGTCTTCGAGACATGTCCGTGATCCGGACACCTCCCGAGACGCGGCGCGCGATCCGAACCTTCGTCGCCGGGCGCGACCCGACGGTCATCAAGACCGCCATCGAGAGGGAGCTTGGCCGCGGGGGACAGGTCTATTACGTCCACAACCGCATCGAGGAGCTCTACGCCCGCGCCTCCGAGCTCCACGAGCTCGTGCCCGACGCGCGCATTCGCGTCGCTCACGGCCAAATGAGCGACCGAGAGCTGGAAAAGACCATGCTGGAGTTCGTCGACGGCAACGCGGACATCCTGGCCGCTACCGCCATCATCGAGAGCGGCCTCGATATCCCGCGGGCGAACACGATCTTCATCGAGCGCGCCGACAACTTCGGTCTCGCTCAGCTTTACCAAATCCGCGGCCGCGTCGGCCGCGGCAGCGAGCGCGCCTACTGTTATCTCTTGGTGCCGCCCCCGAGTGAACTCTCTCACGAAGCCAATCTGCGCCTCGAGGCTCTCACCAAACACACCGAGCTCGGAGCGGGCTTCCAGATCGCGACCCTCGACATGGAAATGCGCGGAGCCGGCGACTTGCTTGGCGCCGATCAGAGCGGTGTCCTCGAGAGCGTCGGCTTCGAGCTCTTCTCGGAGATGCTCGAACAGGCCTCGAGCGAGCTCTCCGGCCACGGCAAGCCTCCCGAGGTCGATCCGGAACTCTCCGTCGACGTCGAGGCGCTCTTGCCCGACGATTACATCTCCGACGTCGGCGTGCGCCTGAGCCTCTACAAACGCCTCGCTGGAGCGCCCGACGAAGAGGAGATCGACCGCATCGGGCTCGAGATGACCGACCGCTTTGGCGCCGTGCCCCGCTCCGGCCTAGCTCTGCTCGAACTCATGCGGCTCAAGGTGTCCCTGCGCCGCCTGATGGCGCTCGGCATGAACGCAACGAAGTCGACCGCAACGCTCCACCTGCGCGCCGACACGCCCCTCTCCCCCGAACGGCTGGTCCCCTTCATCAGCGCTCAAAAAGAACGCTACTCGCTGTCTCCGGACGGCTCGATCACCCGCCGCTCCAGCGCTACTCCCTTCGATCATGGCCTCGCGCACGCGAGCCGCATGCTCGACGAACTGGCGCAGCTCGTCACGTGAGCGCCACGAACCGCGAGCCGGTTGCGAAAGATGGGCTCCGCGGCTGCCCCCGAAACGCGACAAATTGTCGCATTCCCGGTGCACCTCCCAGGTGATAGGCGCTCGCCATGTCAAGACGCCTCACACGCCTCGTCGTGGTCGCTGCCCTCCCCGCTCTCGCCATCGCTGCCTGCAACGGGGATCCGGCTCCCGAAGACGGCGCCACCGGCGGCAAGGCGAGCGGAGGCAAAGCGAGTGGCGGACAGGGTTCGGGCGGGAAGGGTTCGGGAGGCGCCTCGTCAGGTGGGCGCGCAACTGGCGGTGACGGTGGTTCGGACGACTCCGAGCCTGTGACGATCGAGTTCCGCGCGAAGCTCGGGGACGATGCGTTTTCCTGCGGAAAGAAATACAAGAAGCAAGGCTCGAGCGAGGTAGAGGTCACGCCTCAGGACCTTCGTCTCTATGTATCCGAGCTGCGCCTCCTCACGCCGTCGGGCGACGAAGTCCCGGTGAAGTTCGACGAGCGCAGCCCTTGGCAGGCTCCGACAGTTGCATTGCTCGACTTCGAGGACGCGAGCGGCGGATGCAAGAACGGGAACAAATCAATGAACACGAGCATCACGGGCCGCGTGCCCGCCGGAAGCTACACCGGCGTGATCTTCTCAACCTCCGTACCCAAGGCCCTGAACCACGCAGACCCAGCCACGCTCCCCGATCCGCTCCAAGCAGGCGGAATGAGCTGGGGCTGGCTCTTCGGCTACAAGTTCATCCGAGCCGAACTCATCGCGACGAAGGCGCCGGCCGAGGACGAAAAGCCAGGCCGAGGCGTGTTCCATCTAGGCAGCACTGGCTGTGACAATCGTCCCATGGGCGAGGGCGGAGCGGGCGGTGAAAGCTCACCTCAGCACGGGGCACCCCCAGCGGTGGATTGCTCGTACCAAAATCGAAACGAGATCCGCCTCGACTCTTTCGACCCAGACAATGACGCGATCGTGCTCGATGTCAGCGCCCTCATGAGCGACGTCGACATGAGCGTCGACGCGCAATGTCATTCAATGCAGATGCAGATGCCGTGCGAGACCCTCTTTCCGAAGATTGGCGTCGACTCGATGACGGGCGCGCCGAAGGAGAGCCAAACAACCTTTCGCGTCGAAGCACAATGAGGCGAGGCGCCCCCGGACGTTCGAACAAGGGCAGGACACTCCGCTCGCTGGATGTCCTGCATCTCTGCTGGCTCTTGGGAGCGTCCTCGCTCTCATTGCTCGCCTGTGAGAACCCCTCGACCGAAGACGCCTCGGGCGGAGGGTTCAATGCGAGCGGAGGCACTTCGAGCGGTGGCTCACTCGGAAAGGAAAGCGGGGGTGCCCGGTCCGGAGACGGCGGAGTCGGAGAGGGCGGAGTCGCTGGAGCCGACGGGCAAGAGCCGGATGGCCATCCGTACGAGTGGAACTTGCCGAAGGGGCTTCCGCTTCCACCGGAGCCGTTAGACAACCCCACGACGGTCGAAAAGGTCGAACTCGGAAGGCACCTCTTCTACGACGTCCGACTCAGCGAAAACGAGACCCTCTCATGTGCGAGCTGTCACCATCAAGAGCGCGCCTTCACTGACGGTCTCTCCGTGAGCGTCGGATCGACCGGCGAGCTCACCGACCGAAACTCCATGAGCCTCGCCAACGTCGGGTATGCGGCGACGCTGACTTGGGCGAACCCGCTCTTCCTCACGCTCGAACGCCAGGCGATCGTGCCGCTCTTCGGCGAATCGCCCGTCGAACTGGGCATACGCGAAGCACGCGACCTCGAGGAAAAACTCGGAGCCATCGAGCTCTATCAGGAGCTCTTTCACAGAGCATACCCACGAGCGTCGCGCCGGCCAACGCTCGACCAAGTCACGCGGGCGCTCGCCGCTTTCCAACGAACGCTGATCTCCTCGGACGCCCCCTATGACCGCTGGATTCGAGGAGACGACCCGAACGCGCTCAGCGCGGCCGCACTCGAAGGATACCGCCTCTTTCATTCGGAGAAGTTCGAGTGTTTCCATTGCCACGTCGGATTCAACCTGAGTGACCACGTCCATTATCGCGACAAGCCTTTCTTCGATGCCCCGTTTCACAACACAGGCCTCTACAATCTCGACGGCAAAGGTGCCTACCCCGCTCCTAATACCGGCGTTCACTCGGTGACCCTCGATCCGAGCGACATGGGGCGCTTCAAAGCGCCGACTCTCCGAAACATCGCGCTCACCGCCCCCTATATGCACGACGGAAGCATCGCGACGCTCGAGGAAGTCCTGGAGCACTACGCGGCCGGCGGACGCGAGATCCAGACCGGACCGTATGCCGGGCGCGGTTCAACGAGTCCAATGCTCGACCCGCTCATCCGTCCGTTCGAGCTCTCTCGAGAGGAGCGCGACCAGATTATCGCATTTCTGCACTCACTCACAGATGAGAGCTTCGTGACAGACCCGCGCTTCGCGAACCCCTTCGAGGAATAGAAACCAAATGCCACCGCGAAGCTCCCGCCCGCCCTCCTCGCCAGACGAGCGCAAGCTCCCAGCGCGTTGAATGAGGTCTGCTCAACGCCCGGCGCTCTTGCGACCGTCTCCATTTCGAGTGTCGCTGTTCGCCCTTCAGCGATAGATCTCGATCCGGAACAACTGCTCGGGTCCGTCCGTCGCTGAGCGTTGTTCGAGAGCTGCGCCCGCTTCAGTGGAAGCGCCGACGACGCTCACGTACTTCCCGCTCTTTTTGTTCCTGATCTTATAGAGCCCGCGGCCCTGATCTTGGATCAACCAGGCCTGATGGTCGCCGCCGTTACTCTCCCATTGCCCGAGTTCAATGCCGTCTGCGGTGGACTCGTCGGGGACGTCGACCACCAGGCCACTCTTCTTGTTCGTCAGCCGAAAATAGCCGGCGCCGTTGTAGTTGAAGCTCCACTCCTGACTCGCTGAGCTGCCCGGCCCCGTCTGCACGAGGTCGCCCCCGTTTTCNGTCGAGCCGCCCGCGACATCCACCGCGAGCCCGCTCTTGTCATTGATCAAGCGGNAGTTGTTCGTCTTTCCCGTGATCGTCCCCGATGGCACGTCGATCTCGAGGGTGTTCGCCCAGGACAGACTCATCGTCTTGTTCGACGGGAACTCGATCGGCAGCCAGACGTAAGACGAGTCATTCACCCGCCCGCCGTAGGCTCCTGCCCAGCGATCGCCCATGTACAAATAGCTCGTCCCCTTCGAGCCCGTCACTGGCAGGACATAGGTCGACTGCGAGTAGAAGGTCGTGCCGTCTCCGACGTTCACAAGCTCGGACCAGCCGCTCGTGAGGCTCGTGCTCGTCGCGTATTTTGCCTGATTCGGGTTCCAGCCCGTCGAGCCGGAAGTCACGAGGAAGTACGTGTCCCCGCGCTTGAAGAGCGCGGGAGCTTCTCGATGTCCGCCGACGAAGAGCTGAGCCGCGAGAGTGTCGACCTCGAGATAGTCGGGCGTGAGCAGGTAAAGATGGAGATCGTAGTTCTCGTTCGCCGTCGAGAGGAAGTACCCCTGACCGTCATCGTCGACGAACAGCGTGCAGTCTCGGGACATGTAGCCGGGCTTTCCGTGATCGGTCACCCCACGGTCCCGATAGGGGCGCTTGCTGCCGTGGTACGTGTAGTCGCCGTCGACGGTGTCGGAGCTGGCGACAGCGGCGCGCGCTTCGCCGTAGTCCTTGCCGTTCTCCCAGTGCATCCACATCACGTACTTCTTGGTCTGCGCGTTGTAGACGACCTTAGGACGCTCCACGTTGGCCGGACGCAGGTCCGGATCGCTCGTCATCTTGAGCGCGTCGTTCCGAAACTCCCAGCTTCGGAGATCGCGCGACCTGTAGACGGAGACCGCGAGGAACGTCCCGTCCGGATTCCGGTTCTCACCGAACCAGTAATAGTAGCCATCGACCTCGATCATCCCGCCGCCGTGGGCCTGAATGGGATTGCCATCCGTGTCTGCCCATTGGATCGCGTTCAAATGAGGCCCAAGATCGATCGGCTCTCCGCCGCCCGTCCCTAACATTCCGCCCACACCCGGCTCCGCGCCCGCCCCGCCCGCGGCACGCCCGCCGCTGCCCGGATTCATCCCACCGCCGCTCGCGCTCTGTCCGCCGCTCTGTCCGCCGCTCGAGCTGCCGCCGTCGCTGGCCCCGCCGCCCGCGCTCCCTCCCGAAGAAGAGCCCCCGCCTGGCTCGCTCACTCCGCCGCTGCCCGGATTCATCCCACCGGCGCTCGCAGGCGCTCCCCCGCTCCCATCGTCTGCCGCCCCCGAGCCGCCACAAGCGACAGCCAGCGCACAGGCCCAACCGAAAAGACCGGGAAGAAAGCTCCACTTCATGGGTCCCCGATCCATGACCGGAGACGGAGCCTAAGAAAAGGCCCGAAGCGAAGCGGACCGAATCAGCGCGGCATCATCTCCGCGCGCTCACGGCTCATCTTTCCTCGAGGATTCCTCATTCCCGTGGCGCTTTAAGTTTTCACCCATAATGCATCCGCCCCCACGACATCGTTTTTGGGCCCCGGTCCATCACAAAAGACTCAGCCCAGCCGAGCCTTCCTCTGAGCCCACCGCCTCCCGCTTCGCTCTGCTCCCAGCGAAGACTCACCTGAGCGAAGGCGACGAAGACTCATCCTGACCGAGGAGGACGAACCGCAACGATCCGGTGCTCAGCGTCGAGCTCGACGATCCACTCCGGGCGCTTCCTCCGCTGCCAACTGCTCACCCGCTCGAACAGATCGAGAAAATACCTCACTCGCTCCGGCTCGAGCTCGCTCGGATCGCGACCGCGCCGCTCCAGCTCCCGGCGCCCCTGTTCGATACGAAACGCAACGCTCGCTTCGAAGCTCGGCGCCTCGATATGCACGTGCTCGTCGCTCCTCGCGAAGAGCTTCTGATAACGAGCGAGAGCGTCATGTACATAGGCGCGAAAGTGACCATCCGGATCCTCCGCGGCCTCGCGAGCGTTCACCGGAGTCACGAGAGACTGGAGGGGCCCCGGCTCCGTCCCAAAGAACCAGCCATCACAAAGGATGAGGTCGGGACGTCCGCGCACGATCGGCCAATCCTGCACAGGCACGCGCTCATCCGCCAGTTTGTCGAAGCGCGGGACGGGCGTCTCATCTTCCGGCGCGGCGCTCTCAAGGCGGGTCAAGGTTCGTTCCAGAAGCTCGAGATCGTGGGTTCCCGGAACACCTCGTGAGGCGAGGAGCGGATGAACGGTCCGAGCGAGCTCGGCCCGCTCCGCCTGGGTCAGATAGACGTCATCGAGCGAAATACTCGCGCTCTTGAGCCCGAAGAGGGGCCCGGAGAGCGCCGTGACCAGGCGCGCGAACGTCGACTTTCCTGTGCCGGGCAGTCCGCTCAGAGAAATCCAGAGCGGGGCTCCGAGCGCTTCGGAACCTTCCTCTGCGCTCCGCGCCGCGAGGCGCGCCCATCGCTCGAGCAAGGGCAAGACGAGGCGCGTGAAATAGTCAGCACCGAGGTGCGCTTCGCCGAGCGCGCTCGCGACCCGGAGCGCCCCTCGCAGTCGCTCTTCGTCCGCAACCAAACGCGCCCCTCCCCTCGGCTAAACGCGCCCGAGGCCGAGCTGTCCGCGGTGGCGGAGATAATGATCCACGAGCACGATCGCGAACATCGCTTCGGCCATCGGCGCGAAGCGCGGCAAGAGACAGGGATCATGACGCCCTCTGGTCGAGATGGTCGTCTCTTCGCCCGACTGGGTCACGGTGCGCTGCTCGCGGGGCAAGCTGCTGGTCGGCTTGATCGCGGCGCGGAAGACGATCGGCATGCCCGAGGAGATGCCCCCGAGCAACCCGCCGTGGCGGTTCGTCTCCGTCACGACCTTTCGCGCTTCGCCTTCGCCGCTCATCACGAAAATATCATTGTTCTGGCTGCCCCGGAGCGTCGCCGCCCCGAAGCCAATGCCGTACTCGACGCCGAGCACCGCCGGTAAACTGAACAGCGCTTTGCCGAGGTCGGCCTTGAGTTTGTCGAAGGCGGGCTCGCCGAGGCCCGGCGGGATATTCCTCGCGACCACTTCGGCGACGCCGCCGATCGAGTCCTGATCTTTGCGCACTTCGGCGATCAAGAGCGCCATCTTTTCGGCCGCAACAGGATCGGGACAGCGCACAGCGTTTGGCTCACCGCTCGGGAGCTTCTCGATCTGCTCGAGGGTCACCGAGCCCGGATCGACCTCAGCGATGATCGGTCCGACCTGCTTCGTGTAACAGAGGACCTCTCCTCCGAAGGCCTCGGCCAAAATCTTCTTCGCGATGACTCCCGCGGCCACCCGCGCCACAGTCTCGCGTGCGCTCGAACGCCCGCCGCCCCGGTAGTCTCGGAAGCCGTACTTGGCGTCGAAGGTGTAGTCGGCGTGGCCGGGACGGTAGCGATCTTTGATGCTAGCGTAGTCGCGGCTCTTCTGATCTTCGTTGCGCACGAGGATCGCGATGCTCGTGCCTGTCGTCTTGCCTTCGAAGACGCCAGAGAGGATCTCCGGGGTGTCCGACTCGGCCCTCTGGGTCACGAGCTTGCTCTGGCCCGGCCGACGCCGCTCGAGGTCGACCATCAGGTCCTCGACCGTGAGCGAAATTCCGGGCGGGCAGCCGTCGACGATCACCACGTTGCCCGGTCCGTGCGATTCGCCCGCCGTCGTCACGACGAAGGCTTTTCCAAAGCTATTTCCTGCCATGGGAGGGCCAGGCCCTTACCACCATCCGCCCCAAAGGGCCATTGTCAGCCCGGACGCGGCCCGCCGAGAGGCGCGAGAGAGCGCCGCTCGGAGCAATTTTCTCGAGCCGCGGGGGCCTCCCTTACTCCCTCGGCAGAAGAGGCGTCATGATGAGGCAATGACCTCCGATCGCCCGCCCCTCACGAGACTCAGTGAAGAGGAGCTCCTGCTCCAGAGTTCGGTCCTCGAGTTCGCTCAGACGCACGTCGCCCCCCTGGTGCGCACCATGGAGGAGGAGAAGAAGATCCGACCCGAGCTCATCCAAAAGCTCTTCGAGCTCGGCATCATGGGGACCGAGATCCCCGAGGAGTACGGCGGCAGCGGCTCTTCATTCTTCTCCGCGATCTTGGCGGTCGAGGCGCTCGCCGAAGTCGACCCGAGCGTCAGTGTGCTGCTCGACGTTCAGAACACCCTCGTCATCAATACGCTGCTCCGCGCGGGCAACGACGAACAAAAGGCCCGCTACCTGCCGAAGCTCGCGAGCGAATGGGTCGGTAGTTACGCGCTCAGCGAAGCGTCGAGCGGGAGCGACGCCTTCGCCCTGAAGACGCGCGCGACCAAGGTCGAGGGCGGCTACGAGCTGAGCGGCGAGAAGCTCTGGATCACGAGCGCCGGCGAAAGCTCGCTGTTCATCGTGTTCGCGACCGTCGACCCTTCTGCCGGCTACAAAGGCATCACAGCCTTCCTCGTCGAACGCACGACCCCCGGTTTTGAGGTCGGTCCGAAGGAAGACAAACTCGGCATCGTCGCCTCGAGCACCTGCCCTCTCCTCTTTGATAAAGCCTTCGTCCCGGAGGCAAACGTGCTCGGGCCATTGGGCCTCGGCTACAAGATCGCGATCGAAACCCTGAACGAAGGGCGCATCGGCATCGGAGCCCAGATGCTCGGCCTCGCTCAGGCCGCCTTCGATCACGCGAAGCGCTACGTCGCCGAGCGCAGCCAGTTCGGCCGGCCCATCAAAGACTTCCAAGCGGTCCAGTTCGAGCTCGCGCGCCTGCGCACGAAGATCGAGGCCGCCCGCCTCCTCGTCTACAACGCCGCCCGCCTCAAAGATCAGGGCGCTCCCTTCGTGACCGAGGCGGCCATGGCCAAGCTGTTCGCCTCAGAGGTCGCCGAAGAGGCCGCCTCCACCGCCATCGACCTGTTCGGCGGCGTCGGCTTCACTCGCGAGTACCCGGTCGAGAAGCTCTACCGCGACGCCAAAATCGGCAAAATCTATGAGGGTACCACGAATATGCAGCTTTCGACCATCGCCAAACAGGTGCTCGGATAAGCCGAAAATCGGCCTGAGCCGCTCCCCGCGGACGCTCGCAAACGCGCAGGCGGGCCGAAATTCCGCCCTTCCTTCGCTCGTTTGCGCTCGGCCCGAGTTCGCATAGCCTCCTGGCCGTCATGCCGGAGTCGGGCCTTCTCACCCTCTTCAAGATCGTCACCACGCTCGTGGGCGCCATGAGCGTCGTTCCGCTGCTCTTCCTGTTCTCCCCGGGACAGGATCGCTCCGAGCCGAAGGACATCTTCGACACCGACTAGTCCCCGCCCGAGCCAGCGCGCTCGGAGGGACTGTTCGCTTCAAAGCGCCGCGAGCTCGTCGAGGTGCTCGCGGATGTGTGCGGCTTCGGCCGGACTTCCCGCGAGTCCGATCGCTTCGGTGAAAGCACGCTCGGCTTCGCGGGCGCGCCCGAGCTGCTTGAGCAGGGCGCCCCGGAGTCCGTGGAAGTAGAAGTAGCCCCCGAGAGGTTCGGCGAGGGTCTCGACGAGAGCGAGCGCCGCTTCGGGTCCCTGCACTTTGGAGACGGCCACGGCCCGATTCAAGGTCACGACGGGTGAGGGCTCGTGGCGCTCGAGGGCGGCGTAGAGAGCCTCAATCTCCGCCCAGTCGGTATCTTCCGGCCGCTCTGCGCGCGCGTGCATCGCAGCGATGGCCGCTTGGATCTGATAGGGACCTGGCCGCCGATGGAGCATCGCCTTATCGAGCATCGTCAGCGCCTCATCGATCATGCTCCGGTTCCAAAGGGATCGATCTTGCTTCTCGAGCAGGATGATCTGGCCGTTTTCGTCGAAGCGCGCCCTCCGCCGAGAATGCTGGAGCAACATGAGCGACAAAAGGCCCATCATCTCCGGCTCGCCCGGAAAGAGTCGGAGCAAGAGGCGAGCGAGACGAATGCCCTCTTCGCACAGCCCCGCCCTCTCACTCTCTAGCTGGGGCGCCGAGTAGCCCTCGTTGAAGACGAGGTAAACGACGGTCGCGACCGCCGCGAGCCGCTCGCCGCGCTCCACAGGTCCCGGAGCCTCAAAAGGGAGCCCCGCCGCGGCAATCCTCGCTTTGGCGCGGGTGATCCGCTGTTCCATGGCGCGCTCCCCGATCAAGAAGGCGCGCGCGATGCGCGCGACGGGCAGCCCCGAAACGATCCTGAGCGCGAGAGCGATCTGCTGGGTCCTTGGGAGCTCCGGATGACAGCAAGTGAAGAGGAGCCGGAGAATGTCGTCGCGATAGTGGGACTCGTCGAGGCGCTCCGCGTAGTCTGCCTCGACGTCGACGCGCTCTGCGTTCGGAGCATCGTCGGTGAGCTCCGTGAGGCGGGAGGCACGCCGGACGTGATCGAGGGTCAGGTTTCGCCCAACGAGAATCAGCCAAGCCTCCGCGTCCCTGGGAGGACCGTTTTCTCGCCACTTGGAGAGCGCTCGGAGACAGGCCTCTTGGAAGGCTTCTTCCGCCCGCTCGAGATCGCGGAAGTACCGAAGGAGCGCCGCGAGGACGCGCGGACGCGCCGCGACGAGGCGCGCCTCGATCCATGCGGGCTCGGGAAGCTCACCCATCGCCGTGCCCTGGAGAAAAGAGCATGATCGGGCGAATCTCGTAGGCGCCCCCAGGGTTCGCCTCGCTCAGATCGCGCACGATCTCGAGAGCCCGCTCGAGGCCCCGGACATCGATCACATAGAAGCCGAGCAGCTGTTCCTTCGTCTCGGCGTAAGGCCCGTCGGTCAATACCTTCGCCTCTTTTCGATAGGTGGTCGCCGTCGTGGTCGGCATCAGGCGCGCGACAGGACCGAACTCCTTTTCGTACTTCTCATGGACCTTCCCGAGGCGCGCCATGACAATCGCGTCCTCTTCTTCCGTCCAAGCGGACGTCATCGATTCATCATTGTAACAGAGCAAAGCGTAACGCATCGGAGGCTGACCTTTCCTAGGACGACTGAAGGGGGACGATTCCGACAGGCTCGAGCGACTTTTCTTCACCGGGCCTCTCTTTCCGGTTGTCACCACAGACAATGGACCTGTCCACTCACCCCGCGGGGGCCCTTTGCCCGTCCTGGGGGGGCGCGAAGCTCTTTTTCTAAAAATGCAACGGGGCCTGTCGGAATCGGCCGATGTGCTTCGTCCTCGGGGAGAAAGGAACGAATCCCATGGAAAACACTGCTCTCCACGCCGACTCTCTCCCCCGCTTTGTCGACCTCGCCCCCCGCGCCGCAGCTCCCACGCAACCGGACGGAACGACTAGCTCCCGCGCCACCCCTGCGGTTTGGACCGGACGCGCGCTCTCGGGGCTCTTCGTCCTGTTCATGGTCGGCGCGTCCATCACTCCAAAGCTCCTCGCGCTCCCCGTCGCCGAGGCCTCCATGAAGGAGCTCGGCTGGCCGCCCAGCTACCTCCTCTTGCTCGGAATCATCGAGCTCAGCTGCGTCGCCCTCTATCTCATCCCGAAGCTCGCCGTGTTCGGCGCAGTTCTGACAACGGGACTCCTCGGCGGCGCCATCGCGACCCATCTCCGCCTCGAAGCGCCGCTCTTCAGCCACATCCTCTTCCCCGTCTACGTCGGACTCTTCATGTGGGGCGGACTTTGGCTCCGCACGCCCGCGCTCCGCGCCATTTTCCCCGTGATCCGACGCTGACGAAGGAGCCCAAAGCTCCTTCGCTTCTCGGCTCCCTCTTCCCTCACATTCTCACGGACAAGTTCGACGACCCGAGCCTGCCGGGCGAGATCAAGGTCACCATCACCTTTCGCCCGGCCGTCGTCGGCACCGAACTGTTCATCGAACAGAAAGACGTCCCCGACGTCATTCCCGCCGCCGCCTGTTACCTCGGATGGCAGGAGAGTCTGGACAAGCTCAAGAGGCTCGTTGAGCCAGAGATCCCGGACTGAGTGAGCTCACTCCCCCGGCTCTTCGTCGGGGGAGGCGGGACACTCGCCCACTTGGAGAATGCCTTGTCCCGCGGCGGCCGCGGTACAGGCGTTTCCGTAGGTGCGATTGTCACAACCACAGACCGGACGGTAGTCCTTCGTGCACATCTCGGGGCGGGGTTTACAGAAGGCCGTAGCGTCCGCAGCGCCACAGTACTGGCCCGCTTCGTAGGCACAGTACTCGTCAGGACCACAAGTATCTCCCGCCCGCGCTCCGCAAACCTTGCCCTCCGAAGCGCCCGCCGAGCTCTCATCTCCGGCCGGCTCGCTCGGAGCCGCGTACCTCGCTCCTTCTCCCGTTTGCGCCGTGTCGGGGCTCTCCGCGTCCGCGGAATTCCCGGAACGGCCACAGCCTCCTAAGCAGCTCATGAGAGCGAGCAGAGAAACGAAACGCGACAACCGAAGAACTTTTTGCATGGTGCGCAGAGGATACCGCCGCCCTTCGCCGTTGGACATCCCGGAACCTCCTGCCATCAGCGCCGGATTCGAAAAGGGGCGCCCTCGGTCGCTCGTCCAGTTCTTACGATCCACTCAAGGTTCGCAGAGGTAATGGGCAAAGACGCGCTCGATCTTCCGCTCCGCCGTCAAAAAAAGCACCTCGGCTACGCGGACCCGCCCCGCTCCGACGTAGTGAATCGTCACGCTCAAGGGCCCGCGAAATACGTCGATGATTTCGAAACGGAGATCGGGATAGGTCTTGAGTCCGCGACCAAAATAGTCCCGAAGCTCAGCCCGTCCCGTCAGGATCGGCGGGGTTTTCACGATGGCCGCGAGGGGTGAACAGAGCTCGGCGTCTTCCGTATAGAGCTCCACGATCGCGTCGAGGTCGTGACTGTTCCAGACCTCCACATGATGCCGCGCGAAGTCCCAAGCCTCCTGCGCCGTCAGCACGTCCGCGCCCTCCTCGTTTTCTTTGTCACTTCCCCGTCTCTCTCATTCCATGCTCACATGGCTCGACCCCGCAGCGGGCCTTTTTCGGTATACGCGCCGTGAAACGCCGGTCAAGCGATGCTCCTCCCCGAGCGGCACGGCGCGCCCCATCGCTGAATTCCCCCTCACAGGGTCACCTCGAACGGGCTCGCCTCCCACCGATGCTCCGGGTGCCCTTGTGCGCAGGCGAGCGAACCGCTTCGACCTCCTTCCTCTTGAATGCTACGAAAGAGAGCGTCGCGGATGGCGAGATCTCGTCGGTCGGCCGCGACGCGAGAGGTCCCCGTGAGTCCCGCCGAGCGCGCTACCTTGGAAGCGAGTGGATTTGTGCTCTTGCGCGGAGCGGTCCCTCGGGATCAGCTGCGTCCCCTTCGTGAGCAAATCTATAGCGATTTGTCGCGCCACGGCATCGCTCCGTCTGGTCGCGGCTTGCCACCGAAACTGCGGGCGCTGCCGCCCTTTCAACAGATCGGAAAGCTCTCGGCCCTCGCCCAAATTCCCGACCTCTCGAGCAAACTCAGCTCCCCGCGCCTTCAGGAGGCCGCTCGCGTCTGGGCCCAAGGGCGCCCCCTCTCGATCCAAAGTCAGCTCCTCCTCTCGCCCCCGAATCAGGGCGAGTTCCGGCTCACCGGGCTCAACTGGCACACCGACCTCGGCGCCTCTCAGAAGAGCGCAGGCCTCCAAGCCTTCGTCCTGATCGACGACGTGGAACCGAAGGGCGGGCCGACCCTCCTCCTCTCCCGGTCTCACCTCCGCCCGACCAACGCGGAGAGCGAGGGCGAGCTCCGCAGAGCCCTCCGCGATGTCGCACAAGGGTCACCGCTACTGAGCTCCATCATCGGTCTCTCAGGACAATGCGGCGACGTCTACTTGATGGACATGCGCGTCTTGCATACTCCGTCCGTCAACGCCTCCTCGCGCTTCCGGCTCGTCGGCACGATCCGTTACCTCTGCTAGACTGCGGCCGGCCGGCGGCCCAAGAGCCGCTCACGAAGCCCCGCCCCAGAGCCCCCGCGTCCACATCGCCTTCCGCGCTGAAAATCGCGCACAAGTCCGGGCGTTCTATGAGGCGGCTCTCCGCGCGGGCGGAACCGATAATGGCCCTCCGGGCCCCCGCCCCCACTATCACGAAAACTACTACGGAGCTTTCGTCCTCGATCCCGACGGGCACAACATCGAAGCCTGCTGCCACGACCCCGAGTGATCGCGGTCGCCCCGTGAGGGTTCGCGAACCGATCGCACGCCGCGCGCCTACGAGCGGAGACTCTCCGGGGTCTCTGCTCGGGGCACGGAGGTGCGCTGGGAAAGCGAGAGATATTGGGGCGAGATGATGTCGACGCCATTGCGTTCGAAGATGTCTCGCACCGCGCCCCGCAGATCGCTCAATATCCGAGCCCGCACGATCGGATCTTCCTCCGGCGTGCGGGCGACGAGGCGATAGGTCGCATTGTAGTCGTTCAGGGCGACCTGACGGACAAAAGGCGGCGGAGTCGGTGAGAGACCAGGAACATCGTCCGCCGCTTGGAGAAGCAGCGTCTGCGCCACGCGCCACGGCGTGGTGTATCCGACGCTCACCTCCACGTCGAGCACACAGCCGTCCCCGTGCACCGGCTGCGAGTAGTTCTTCATCATGCTGCTCAAGATCTTCGCGTTCGGCAGGACCAACATCTCGCCGAGCCCCGTTCGAATCCGCGTCGCGACGACTCCAATTTCGACGACGGTTCCTTCTGCGTCGTCGATGCGAATGAAGTCGCCGACCTTGATGGTCCGGGCGTACATGAGCGTGAGTCCGCTCGCCGCCTGATTGATGACGCTGGAGCTACCGAGAGATGCCATCAAGCCGACCAACACCGAGAGGCCCTTAAAAGCTTCGGTGTCCGAGCCCGGGAGGTACGGGTAAGCCATCGCCAAGGCGAACACCCAAACCAAAAACCCGAACACGCGACGCGTCGGCCGCACGAGCTCGGGATCCATCCACGCAACAAGCAGTCTTCGCTCCTCGACGCGATCGAAGAACCAACTGCTGATGGCGATGGCCGTCCGCGCCGCCACGGCGATGAAGATGACGACCAGAAGCTCAGGCACGGCCCGGCCGATCGAGACCGCGACCTCCCAAGCGAGCCTTCGCAGATTCGCGCCGAGCCCCTCGCCCCAAGCTCGCGTGTAAGGGAACTGACTCAAGACGAAGGCGAGCCAAATGATGGTGGCGCCCGCCCCCATGACCCAGGTCAACGCTACAAAGACCCAGCGGATGAAGCGCAAGATGCGCCCTGTATCGAGGATGCTGACGCCGCGGGCCTGCAGCCGATCGGCCCGGCTCGCCGCGGCGAGCGAAAGGCGCCGCGTGAGGCGGGTCGCGAGTCGCGACAAAACCCAGAGCAGGATCGCGTACACGAGCGTGCCCGCGCCCGCCGTGAGGAGCGCCTGGAGCATGAACGGCTGACTGCGCTGCCTCCGAACCTCAGCGATCGCTCGCTCGAGACGTTTGGCCGACTCCTCCGCGAGAAAGTGTGGCGTTTCTCCGATCTGAACGTCAACGTCGCCGCGCGTGACGAGGAACACCGGTTCGCCGTCGACGAGAACACGCGTCCCGAGCTCCACGTCGTCGAGCGTGACCTTCGGCGGCGTCGACTTGGTGAGCGCGCGTTCCAGCCGCTCGTTCGCCGAAGTGACCCGCTCCCGCGCGGTGTACCCGCCCACTGAACCTCGGAGCGTCACCACCGCCCGGTCGCCGACGTAAAGGACCTCACTCTCCCGCGTCAGGGCTTGGGCCTCTGCCGGATGAGACGAAAAAAGGACGGTCAGCGCCATCCCCAGCGACACGAGCCATGCTCCGAGCAGGCGCCTCAGCGCGCTCGAGCCATCTAGAAATGTACGGCGCGCCTTTCTGAGATCTTCCTTTTCGCGCGCTGTGTTCGGGCTCCCCATACCCCCATATCCTGCGCCCACCTGCCGTCGCTCGGCCAGAGCTGAGCCCTCCCCATCTCCAAAATTCTGGGACATTTGCTGCTCGATTTCGCTCTCCGTCTCGTGTGGCCGTCTTCGTCCGCCCTGCTTCGCCTCACTTCACTCTCCGACATTCTGCGAGAGCGTCACCCTTTTAGACTCCTTCTCCGGACACTTCATGCGCGAGGCTCGCTCAAACCCGAAGCTCGCTCAAACCGAAGTCCGTCGAAGCGAGGCGTCACTCGCCTTGCGCGCGCCCGATGGGCCGAGAGGCGCGCGGCGCTTTCGCAGCTCTCCGCCCTGTTTTTTGGCCCCGGTCCATCACAACCGACTGAGCCCTACCGAGCCTTCCCCTCCACTCACCGCCGCCCGCTTCGCTCCTGCGGACGCTCCTTAAGTCCCCTGTGAGCAGCATCAAACGTCCTCTCTTCACAGAGAGAGCAAACGAGCATCCTCCCGCCGAACCCAGAGAACTACCGCGCGTACGCTTCGCGCCGCGCTGTAAGATCCAGAGTTTGTCCCTGGCGCTCGACAAGGAGGCGCACTTCACTCCCGACAGCTCCCGAAAGGAGCGCGCGAGCATCTTTCAGATCTCTCGGGGTCTCACGATCGATCTCGACGAGCACATCCCCGACCCGGAGATCCTGGGTCTCGCGATCTTTCGGGAGCACCGCGGTCAAAAGGATGCGCCCCTGTCGCGCTTCGAGCCCGACGAGCACCGTCGCGGGCAGCTCAGCGGGCGCGAGGTCCTCCTGGCTCAAGACGATTTCAATCGGTTGTTCGGTGCGCGTCGAGGGCGCCCCGCTGCCGCTCGCCTGACCAGGCAGGACCGCGTATAGGGTCTGCGTTCGGCCAGGAGAGAGCGAAAGACGGAATTCGCCGCGCTCGTCTGTGCGCGTGAGAGGTTCGGGTAAGAGCGACGCATCTCGTGGCAAATAGGGCGGCAGGGGCACCGCGCTCACAATGGCATCACGCACCGGCTCACCTCGTGCGTTCGTCACGCGCCCCGTTCTCTCCTCAGGCGCGACAAGATCCAGGTCAGGCAAGACAAAAGCCCGCCCGTGGTAGGTCTTCTGGATCTCGGCGGAGAGCTCTCCGGTACCGAGCGTCTCATGATAAGCCGAGAGAGCACACTTTCCCCGAGGCGCCGCGGGGAAGACATACTCGCCGGTTTCATTCGTGACAGCGGCCTGACTCTCCGAGCCGCAGCGAAGGGTCAATCGGGTCTCCGGCGCCGGCGCCCGCCCGCGCACGCTCGTGACGCGTCCCTCGACACGCACCGCTCGCTCTAAGACGAAACGGTGCTCCGCTCCGAGCTCTCGGGTCTCTTCGAGCTCCGCGAACCCGGACCGAGAGACATTGATGCGCGCCTTGAGGCCCCGCACTCCATTCACGGTGACGCGGCCAGAGGCGTCCGTGAAGCGCGTCTCGACGGTGGGTTCGCTCGCGATGAGCGACGTGAGCTTGACCTGGGCGAGCTCTACCGCGTGTCCCTCTTCGTCCACGATCACAAGCTCGCTCGCTTCCCTCGGCTTCGGGAGACGAAACACGAGTTCCCCGGAGGGACGCTCCTTCGGGATCCGCTCCTCGAGAGCCGGAACCAGCGGTCTTTCTCGAGTGAAGATGCGCAGGGTGAGCGCCTCGAGGATGGCGGGAACGCGGAAGGTACCGTCTCGTTCGGTTCTCGCCTCGCGCACATGCCCGCGCCCGAGCACCCGCACCGTCGCGTCCGGGACCGGAAAATCGCGGTCGTCGAGGACCCGACCGATGAGCACTTGAGCCTCACCGAGGCGAATCTCAAGTTCAAGGCTGCCTTCGCTCGCGAGGCGGCCCTCCACGCTTCGACCGCTGATGTAGTTCTCATGTTCGGCGACGGCCACCACGGTTCCCGGTGCGACTCCAAACGCCGCGAAACGTCCGTCTTTATCCGTCACGAGCGAGTCCGCCTGAGGCGACGCCGCCGTCGGACAAGGGCCTGACTCCCGGAGCCCAAAGAGCGGGATCGGCGGCACCGGACCCATCATCACCCCGAGCTCGCCCGCGGGAACAATCAGACTGGACTGCGCGAGAGCCCAGGAAAAATGGCTATCTCGCGCGCAGCCTCGATCGAAGCCGTGCACGATCGACTGGCCCTTTTCGTCCCTGCCCGCAATGCGCACGACGGCCCCTGAGATCGGCATGCCGCGCTCATCAAGGACCCTCCCGACGACGGTCCCGCCGCGCACGAGCGAGACGACGACCTCCGTTTGATCGCGGACCTCGACCGTCTGCGCGACAAAACCCGGCGCGGAAACCGAGAGCATTCCTTCCGCGCGGCGCAGGGGACCTAAGCGCGCCCGCCCCTCGCCGTCCGATTCACCGTAACGAGATGCGTCGTAGGGAGAACCCGGCTGAAACGCGAGGTGCGCGCCGACGACGGCGCTTCCGTTCTCCTCCTGACACAGGACACCCACCATCACTCCCGGACCGAGCTGGACCTCCGCTTCGGTGATGCCGACACCCGGAGGCACCTCCACCATGACGGGCCCGCCGATGCGCTCGCCGTGTTCGCCGTACAGAGCGTAGCGACCCGCCTTCAGCCCAAGAATCTCGACGGCGCCCGAAGCCTGCGTCTCGACCCGCCGCGGCGGCCACGTCGAGAGCCCAGAAACCTCGACGATGCTCCCCGGAACTCCCGCTCCCGAATCCGTCACCTTCACCCGGAGCACATGCACCGGACGCAGAACCACGAGGCTGTCACTCATGAGCTCCGCCTCGTAGGGCTCGTAGCCTCGAGCGTAGACCCGCACACGATAGGGAGGCTCGGGGAGCTCTCGGAAGGTCGCGCGTCCCGCCTCATCGGTGAGAGCGCCGAAGGGCACCTCGAGACGACGCACGCCGCCGCCGCTCGGCGCCGCCGACTCCACGAGCACCGTCGCTTTGGGCAGCGGAGCGAGACTCTCGTCTTCCTGTCGAACCTTCACCTCGAGGGTGAGCTCGCTCGCGACCGTCAGCTCAATCTTNCGCGCGAGAGGGGCATCACAATCCACGAGCTCAAAGGGCGCGCTCACTCGCGCGATCCCGGGCCCTCTCCCCACCATCCAATAACGCCCGGGCGGAAGCGACTGTTCGATGTCCCACTCAGCGGATTCACTCCACTCCGCGCTCTCGCTCGGCGGCACCGGTACCTTCGTTTGTATCGGAGCCTCGTAGCGTCCATCCGAGGCCACCCTGAAATAGGAGAGAGAGAGCGGCCCCCCCGGCAGCGCTCCCCGCACCACCCAGCGCAGCTGACAGGTCACTTCCTGAACGACCGGACGGCTCTGCCCGGGCGAAAACCACCCCGGAGCCATCCTCCCCACCCAGAACAAGAGCCCACAGAAGATCGCCCAAAGTGCGAAACTTGTCAGCTTCTTCCTCGAGGCGACCATATTGCTTCGAGATGCTATAATGAATCTTCAGTGGCGCGTCGCCTGCTCTGGACCACGCTCGCGGCGCTTGTGTCGCTTACCCTCTCCGGAGCCTGCTCCGAGAAGGAGTCTCCAGGATACTATCGGCCGCCCGGCTCCGGCGGATCTGCTGGAGAAAGTGGCGCCGCTGGAGCTGCGGGTCAGCTCCCGCTGCCCCCGCGGGGCCCAAACGTCTGCCCCGGACAGGAGCCGATCGATCCGAGCCAGCTCTGCGGCAACGAGGTCATCCCCGTCGACCTCAAACGCCCGAACCTTTACTTCCTGCTCGATGTCTCCGGGAGCATGGAGGACCGAATCGGGGCGCGCCTGTCAAAGCTCGAGGCGTCCAAAGCGTCCATCTTGCGGGTCGCCGAGGTCCACGGACACCGCCTGAACTACGGCCTCGCCACTTTTCCCTCTTCCGGCGACGAGTGCGCGCCGGGGAGAGAGATCTTCCGCACGAGAGAAGGCGACGCGCTCAAATGTGGTGAGTTCGTGAAAGGTTCGACCTATCGCCGCTTCGCGCGCGCGGTCGACGATATTCGAAGCGCCGGCGGAACTCCGCTCACCCCGACTCTCGAGGCCCTCAAGCGCAAAATTCGGGCGCTGCCTGGACCAACAAGCATCGTCCTTTTGACCGACGGCGCACCCAACTGCAACCCCGACGCGCGCTGTGATGCTTCCGAGTGCAGCTTGAGTCTCGCGCGAGTCCAAATCGGCGATATTCAGTGCAGCGATCGGACGAACTGTTGTGACCCGCGGCTCACGGGTGATGTTGTCAGCGACCCGGGGACGTTCTGCCTCGACAGTCGAGCCAGCGTCGAGCTCGTCGAAGAGCTCCGCGAGGACGGCATCGTGACTTACGTGATCGGCGTCCCCGGCGCCGAGATCGCTCGCGATCTGATGAACGATCTCGCCGAGGCGGGCGGAGCGCCGCGCAGCGGCGCGACAAAGTACTTCGATGTACGGGATGAGAAAGAGCTCGACGATGCGCTCGCAGAGATCGGAGTCGAGGTTGCCCAGTCGTGTTCTCTCGAGCTCGAAAATCCTCCGACCGAAGCTGTCCAGCTGAACGTTTACCTCGACGGAGTCGTCTTGCCTTCCCGTTCCCAAAACGGCTGGGGATATCGAAACGGGAAGGTCACTCTGCTCGGCGAATCCTGCGCTCGTGTCCAGCGCGGTGAGGTGCAAGAGATCCGCGTCGTCCTGGGGTGCGACTTAGTGCTGTACTGATTCATCGATCTGGGGGCCGTCTTTTCTCGAGAGTGTGGAAAACGAAAGCGAGAAATCGATCCCCTCCCGCGAGCGCTAGGACGTAAATCCTTGAAAGCTGACGTGTCCTCGGGACAATCGGAGTGCGCGTGGTGTTCATCGATACCGTCGACTCTCCCGACTCCTACCAGGACGACGCAGAACACCGCGTCGTCACCGGTCTCCTCTGGCTCCACGGCGCGCGCACAGGTTTCACTCCCCTCACGCAGAGCGTCGTGATGGGTCGCGCCGACCACGCTGACATCGTCCTTTCGACGAGCCACGTCTCCCGCGAACACTTGGCCCTCGACGTCACGAGCGCTGGCGTGACGGCGCGCGATCTGGGAAGCAAAAACGGCAGCTTCATCGATGGTGAGCAGATCAGCTCCGCGCCCTTGCGCCACTCTGCGATCCTTCGCGTCGGCGACACGATTGCGCTCTTCTGGAACGCGCCAGGGCCCGCCGACACCGGTTTCCGCGCGATCGCGGAGGGACTCTATGGCGGACCGACGCTCGCCCGCGCCGTCGAAGACCTGCGTCCCGTCGCGCGCAGTGAGCTCTCTATCATCATCGTCGGCGAGACCGGGAGCGGCAAAGAAGCCGTGGCGCGGGCCGTGCACGATCAGAGTGGGCGAAAAGGGCCGCTCATCGCCGTCAACTGCGCCACCATTCCCGAGCAACTCGCCGAAGCACAACTGTTCGGGCACCGTCGCGGCGCCTTCACCGGAGCGCTCTCGAGCGAAGCGGGGTACATGCGCGCGGCCGAAAACGGAACCTTGTTCCTCGACGAGATCGTCGAGCTCCCTCTCCCTGTCCAAGCCAAGCTGCTCCGAGCGATTCAGGAGAACGAATACGTCCCCGTCGGCGAGACGCGCCCGATCCGGGCCAACGTGCGCTTTTTGTGCGCCGCGCAGGCTCCTCTCGAGCAGGCGGTGGCGAGGGGCACTTTCCGCCAAGATCTGGCCGCCCGGCTCGATGGCTACCAGTTTCGTCTTCCCCCTCTCGGCGCGCGCCGAGAGGACATTCCGTTCCTCTTTTCGCGCTTCCTGGGTGAGGCCCTCGGCGGCTCTGCTCCTGAGCTCTCACCGCGCGTCGTCGAGACGCTGTGCGTCTATCCCTGGCCAGGAAATGTTCGCGAGCTCATCAACACGGCGCGCCAAGTCGCGGTGCTTCGTGGACAAGAGACGATGATTCGTTACGAGCATCTGCCCGAGCGAGTCCGCTCCTCCACCACCCGCGGCCAAGACTCCGATCGAACGCGGAGCGAACCTCCGCCCGGGAGTATTCGCGCCCCTGACTCCGACGCCCGGGAGCTAGAAGCCGCGCTCATCTCGCAGCGTGGTAACGTGCAACGCGCCGCCGAACAGCTCGGCATTTCCCGCGGCCGCGCCTACCGCATCATCGCCGCCGGACAGGTCGACATCTCCCGCTTCCGCGGCGGCAAGAAGTGACTGGATGCAATCCCGGGCAAAGAATGGCAATCTCGGCTCGTGATCGACGATCCGGAGATTGACTGGCTGAGGCAAGAGATCGACTCGATCGATCGAGAGCTCCTGGGCCTCGTTCGAAAGCGTGTGGACAAGGTGCTGGCCGTGGGCGCTCTGAAGAAGAAGAAGGGCCTCCCGATCTACGATCCCGCTCGCGAAGCGGCCCTGCTCGATCGCCTCAGCCAAGGCGCCAGCGAGCCCCTCGATCCGAACCTCGTCCGAGCCGTCTTCGAGACGCTCGTGCGCGAATGCCGCCGCATCGAAACTGAGCGACACTGACACGCTCGCTGCTCACGCCATGAAACCCACGAAGTCGACCAACTGGTTCACAACGCTGACCAAGGCGACCTCGCGGGCCACCGGGCGCCCAGCCGCATTTGTCCTCGCTCTCGGCACTGTGCTGGTCTGGATGATCACGGGGCCGATTTTCGGCTTCAGCGACACCTGGCAGCTCGTCATCAATACCGGCACCACCATCGTCACCTTCGTGATGGTATTTCTGATCCAGAGTACCCAAAACCGCGACACTCAGGCGCTCCAGGTCAAGCTCGACGAGCTCATTCGAGTCACACGCGGCGCACACAACGCGCTTCTGGACCTTGAGGATCTCGAAGAAGAGGAGCTCGATCGGATCCGCGCCTCCTATGAGGAGCTCGCCCGCGCAGCTCGCGACAAGCTGAGAACCGGAGAGCGCGACACGGACGCGCCCGAGATCGACGAGCCTCGCAACTAGGCGCGCCCTGCGTCAGCGGAGGTTCGGTTCGCCCTGCCTCAGTGGAGCGTGTGGCGACAGCCGTCGTGCTCAACGAAGGGAATTCCCGCGAGGTTCGTGCCCCGAGTGAACGAACGACCGGAGGGCTGGACCTCTTCTCCGGTCGGTTCCGGCTCGCTCAAGACAATCCGAATCGCCGGCGCGCGCACCGCCTCGAGGCGCGCCCGGAGCTCGTCTTCGAGCTGTTCCTCCCGGGCCCAGCGAGCGAGCTTCTTCTGAGCCTGCTTCCTCTTCCTTAGGTATGCGACAATGAAGAGGGCCGCCGCCACACCCCAGATCGTCGAGGAGGCAAACAAGATCGGCCAGAAGGTATAACGGCGAGCTGCGTCCGCGCGGTAGTCGACCTCGAGCAGTCCGAGGTCTTCTCCATAAGCGTCTTTGACGGCGCTCTCGAAGGTCTGGCCATTGTTCATGCGCGAGAAGATCGAAAAGAACCGATGCTGCCCGTCGCCGCGCAGGAGATAACGAATGATGTCGGCGGCCTGCGCGTAGGCCACCGAAGCTGTTTGAGCGTCTTCCGGGAAGCTCCGCGTCAGCTCGTCCCAGGGAATCAGACGGCGGGCGAGCGTCGCCGTCCACAGCGTCTGCATCCGCGCCGCTTCTCCTTCTCCTGAAGAGAACACGGCAAACCCCTCATCGAACCAACGGGGCACGTTTCCGATCCCGACGCGATCAGCGAGCGCAATATGAGCCAGCTCGTGCCGGAAGATCTGCACCAGATCGTGTTTTTCTCCGGGATAACGGGGCGAAGCGGTGAGCAGAATCAGCCGGGCGCGCGGCAGGGCCAAGCCCGACGCGTACTTCGGCGAGCGCATCCCGACCGGGCCGAGCTTCTCCATCTCGAGAGGAGTGCGCCCGAGACGAACCTCGATCAGCTCCGAAAGCGGCGCACCGGCATCACCGGGCTGCATCCCGAGCAGGCCAACGACCTCACGCCGAAAGGGCTCTGCCTCGAGCATCAGCTTTCGGGCGAGAGCGCTCTGGTCCGGGTGGTAACGGAGGCGGACCCCGTGGGCCTCGATGGAGGAGAACTCTTCCGGAGCGGCCGGTAGGCCCGAGGTCGCATCCTCAGCCCCCGAGCGGGCAGAGGCGGGACTCGCGAGGGCAAACGCGAACAAAAATGCGACAAAGATCCGCAAGAGCTCTCGAGACGCGCCCGACGACGGCCACCGGCTCTTCTTCGAACGCTCGAGTCTCGGCACAGTGCTTTCAGAGTTAAGTCCCGACCAGGGGGTCGTCAAGTTCGCCCCCTCCTCGGGGAGGCTCTCCACGCCGGCGGCTTTTCCCGAGTGTCCCCTCTCAGACGGCCGCTCTCGCCCTTCCTTCAGCCGAAAAACACCCACGAGAGAGCCAGGGGCCAGGCCAAGACCGCTATTCCAATGGCCCAGAGCTCGCGCTCACTCGAGCGAGCGCGAGCCATGACCCCCGACCGCACCGGCGCCTCTTCCGTCTCGTATTGGGACGAAGAATCTCGGTCGCCCGTGACCCGGGGCGCAACCAGCGCCCGAACGATGACGCCAAGTCCGGCCCCGACCAACACGACGATAAAGCTCGCCGTCATCGCTCCGAGGGGCCGATGATGCGTCAGGCGCAAGATCGCCTCCCCGAGCACGACCGCAACCGGGAACAAGAGCGCAAGCGTGAGCCCGAGCGTACGGACTTGGCGATTCTGTTCTTTGGCTGGGCTCATTATCTGCTCACCTCCGACGCTCATCGCGCGCGCCTCACGCTCCCTTGTCGGACTCTTCCTTGTCCGATTCGGTAGCAGCTGTCTCCTCCTTGGCCGCGCGCTTGTCTGGCACGACTGGACTCTCGAGGGTCGGGTCCTCGGATTTGACCGCGCGCTTGTCGGGCGCAGCGACACTCTCCAGCGTCACCTCTTCCTCTTTCTCCGGGCGTTTGTCCGGCATCACCGGACTCTGGAGCGTGACGTCATCGGAGCCCGCTCCGGACTTCTTCTTCGCCTTCTTGGCTCCGCGTCCCGGACCGCCGGTCTTTTTGTCGCTTCCTTTCGCCTCCCAGAGGACCTTGAGCGGCTCCGGGAATAGGAAGGCGCCGTCTTCCGTGCGCGGGACCAAGTACACGAGCACTGCACCCAAAGCGGCCATGAGCAGCACGCTCGCTTGGTAGAAGTGCATCGCCAGATCGTTGATCTTCACCGTCATGTAGAGGGCCGAGCACAAGAGAAGGAGGGTCAGCCAGACTTTCCCGCTCGTCTCTCTCTCCACGCGCGTGGTGGCCATGAGCGGCTCACTCACGAGAACCGCTAAGAGGAAGATGAAGTGGTCGTAGTAGTTCGCCGGATACATGAAGACCGGCATCAAGAGCATCCCGAGCATCGCCGCGACGTGGGGCGGGCGACGGTAAGCAGCCCAGAGGGCAAAGATGACAAACGCTGCGGTCACGCCGATATGGAGCGGCAAGCGCTCCCGAAGCACGATCGCCTGATTTCCTTCGGAGCCAGCGGTGACCGTCAGAAGTGAGATGTGGTTGACGTGGGGCGATGCGGTAAAGCTCGAGATCTTCTTCACCCACAGCGGCCAGGCGTCAAAGCCGAGCACGAGCGAGGAGAAGAGGACCCAGCCCGCCACACAAGCTACGGCGCCGATGGCCGCGTCGATGAACCAGCGGTTGCCCTCAATGATCTCCTTGAGCGAGGGAGCGCGACCGAGCTCCTTCACCTTCTCCAGCACGAAGTAGAGCACCGGCACTCCGAGCGCGATCAAAGAGATCGCGGGGAAGGCTCGAATGAGCGCCGCCATCGCTAGAAACGCGCCGCCTGTCTTGTAGCGCTTCGTCTTGAGCGCGGCCGCGCCGAGACCGAGATAGACCATCCAGTCGTGGCGCAAAGTCGCCCCGGCCCAGTTCGAGCCGAACATGTAGAAGTCGTTCGCACCGAACAGGACGAGCGAGACGAGCGCAGTACGAGCGCCGAACGCGCGCCAAATCGCGACAGCAAACACCAAGAGCAAGAGCGGATCGAGGAGGCCCGCCCAGATCAGCACTTCGTTCGACGCCGGAGCGCTCTTGAACATGAAATAAGCGAGCGTCAGCCACACCGGCGTCGCGTTACCACCGTGGTCGGCCATGCTGCCGAGATAGGCGTGGGAGCCCATCGTCTCCCAGAAATACCGCATGTCCCGCTTCAGCTCTTCCCATCGCTCAGGAGAGAAGCGCTTCTTGACGTCTTCGATCTCTTGCCGAATCGCGGGCACTTTCCGCATCCGATGATCGCGGAGGTCTCGCAGCTCCGTGCGCTTCATCTCCGGCGTATCGAGTCCGCCGTGCTCCTCCGCGTACGTCGCGACGCTCGCGAGGTAGAGCCCGTCATACTTCAGCTCGTCAAAGTACTTTGCGACAGGGAAGTAGACGCGCATGTCGTAGTTGTGCACGACGCTCGGTTCGCGATTCTTGTGGTCGTAGAACTGCGGGTGTCCGAGGTTGTAGAAAGAGCCGACCGCGAGCACCGCCGAGAAGGCGAGCACGCCGATATTCAGTGCGGTGATGGGCTGTTTGTCGCGAGGCCCATACGTCTCCCGAGCGATAACCGCCGCGGCCATGAACGCGCTCGCCGCGCGCGTCAAACTCACCTCGAGCTGCCCAATCGGGAACTCGCTCAAGTACACGGAAATATACCCGCGCAGCGCCCAGCCGAGCGCGAGCGCCGCCGCGATCAGAAGCGACCAGGGAGCTCCGGTCCAGGTCAGCGCCACCACCATCACGACCACCGCCGTGAGCACCAAGATGGCATTACGGTACGTGAGCCCCGAGTCGAGGGCGCTCACCGTCTCCAGTCTCGGCGGCAGCTCAATGGCCGGTTCGGAGAAAACGACGAGCTCGGCAATGCTCAGCGAGGAATCACCACGCCCCGCCTCCAGCTTCAAATAGCGCGCCCGCTTTCCGAGGCTATTCGTCTTACGCCAGCGCAGGCCCGCGCCCTGCACTGAGGTCGCCTCCCACAGGAGCTCGAACTCGCCGCCTTCGCTGCGCCCGAGCAGCCGATAGGTATCGTTGTTGTCGCCGAGGAGCGCGACGGACTCGATCGGCTTGTCCTCGCCGAGATCAAAAATGGCGTAGCCGCTTTTGCTCGAGAAGACCGCCGTGCGATTGCTGTTCCAAGCAGTCCCCTCCGCCGGAACGCGCCCGTCGTTCAAGCGCTCCACCCCCGAGATGCCCTTCGTCTCGATCGGCGTCTTGTTGGCGAGGAGGCCGGTCCCGCCCTGGGAACCACCTTTGCATCCGACCGTGAGCGCAAACAGCACGACCGAGAAGGCCAGGAGCAGCGCTGAAAGTCCGAAACGTCGCGCGGGCGGAGCGTCCGAGTGGCGCCGGGTGAAGAGAGAGCGAAGCATCAACACGGCCGGCATGATGCTCTAAAATAGCTCCTTCGACCACTCACCCCGGACCGAAAGCGGACCCTCTCACGGCATCACAAAAAGCTTCGCTGCCCGGAAATGGTCGCCCGAAATGACAAGAGCGCGCCGCGGACCGACCGCGTGCGCGCTCTCTTTTGTGATGCTCTCGGGAGCTCTTACGCGAACTCGTCCGCGAGCTGGGCGACAGGCACCGGCTTCTGGAGGGCGGGCGGATGGAACCGCTCGCCATCCTCGGTCTCGAGCCGGAGGCGCTTGTACGCCGCCAGACCCGTACCGGCCGGGATGAGTCGACCCATGATGACGTTCTCCTTGATGCCAGCGAGGTCGTCGGTCTTTCCGTGGATAGCCGCCTCGGTGAGCACCTTGGTCGTCTCCTGGAACGAAGAGGCGCTGATGAACGACTCGGTCGAGAGCGACGCCTTCGTGATACCGAGCAGCATCGCCTCTGCCACGGCGGGACGCCCACCGCGAGCCAAGACGCGCTCGTTCTCGGCCTCGAACACGTACCTCTCGATTTGCTCATCGGGGAGGAAGTTCGTGTCGCCGCGATCCTTGATCCGCACGCGGCGGAGCATCTGGCGCACGATCACCTCAATGTGCTTGTCGTTGATGGTCACGCCCTGTAGGCGGTAAACCTGCTGGATTTCGTTGACGAGCCACGCCGACAGCTCCTTTTCACCCTTCACGCGCAAGATGTCGTGGGGGTTCGCAGGACCGTCCTGGAGCGGATCGCCCGCGCGCACGTGGTCGCCCGGCTGAACCTGGATGTGCTTGCCCTTCGGGATCAGATACTCACGCGTCTGATCTTCGAGCAGCGTGCCGTCGAGAGAGATCGGCGTCACCGTGATCTTGCGCTTGCCCTTCGAGTCCTTGCCGAAGTCCACGACACCATCGATTTCAGCGATGATGGCGTGATCCTTGGGCTTGCGGGCCTCGAACAGCTCGGCGACGCGCGGCAGACCACCGGTGATGTCCTGCACCTTCGTCGTCTCGCGCGGCATCCTCGCGATCTCCTCGCCGGGCGTGATCGCTGCGTCTTCGACGCAAACGATGTTCGCACCAACGGGGAGCAGGTAACGGGCATCGAGACCGGAACCAGGGAGCTTCACGGGCTCGCCCGTCTCCGGATCGGTGATCGTGATGCGCGGGCGGAGATCCGCGGCGCGCGACTCGACGACGATCTTGCGCGAGAGGCCGGTCACTTCGTCCACCTTCTCGACGACGGTCACGCCTTCGACGAGGTCTCCGAACTTCACGACACCACCGACCTCGGTCAAGATCGGCTGAGCGAACTGATCCCACTCGGCGACAGCCTTGCCCGCCGGGACGCGATCGCCGTCCTTCACGGACAGAAGCGCACCGTAGAGCAGGCGATGGTGCTCACGCTCGCGACCGGTGTCGTCCATCACGACGATCTCGCCGTGACGGTTCATGACGACTTGGCTGCCGTCCTTCCTCGTCACGATGTTCGCGTTCCGGATGCTGATCGTACCCTCGGTGCGCAGCTCGAGCTTGTTCGCCTCGATCTTGCCGCGCGCCGCCGCACCACCGATGTGGAACGTACGCATCGTCAGCTGCGTGCCCGGCTCGCCGATCGACTGAGCCGCGATGATGCCAACTGCTTCGCCGACGTTCACGTTGTAACCACGGGCCAGGTCGCGCCCGTAGCACATGGCGCACACGCCGCGCCGCGCCTGGCAGGTGAGCACCGAGCGAATCACGACCTCTTCGATGCCCGCGTCCTCGATGCGACGGACCGCGGTTTCGTCGAGGAGCTCGTTCGCCTGAACGATGGCCTCTCCCGTCAGCGGATCGATGACCTCTTCGAGCGTCACGCGCCCGAGGATGCGCTCGCCGAGCGGCTGAATGACTTCGCCGGCCTCTTCGAGCTTGGCGACGCGGAGACCATCGAAGGTTCCGCAATCGTTCATGCTGATCACACAATCCTGAGCGACGTCGACGAGACGGCGCGTCAAGTAACCGGAGTTAGCGGTCTTGAGCGCGGTATCGGCGAGACCCTTACGAGCACCGTGCGTCGAAACGAAGTACTGGTGCACGCTGAGGCCTTCGCGGAAATTCGCGATGATCGGGGTCTCGATGATTTCACCGGACGGCTTCGCCATGAGACCGCGCATCGCCGCCAGCTGACGCATCTGCTGGGTAGAGCCACGCGCGCCCGAGTCGGCCATGATGTAGATCGGGTTGAAGCTCGACTCGACCGAGGTCGTACCGGTCTCCGGGTCGGTCAGCGTCTCGCGACCGATACCGTTCATCATTTCCTCGGTCACGCGATCCGCAACGCCGGCCCAGATATCGACGACCTTGTTGTAGCGCTCGCCAGAGGTGATGAGACCTTCCTGGTACTGCTCGAGAACGCGCTCGACTTCGGCCTGTGCCTCCTCGACCAAGGTCTTCTTCTTGGGCGGGATGACCATGTTGTCCATGCAGACGCTGATGCCTGCGAGGGTCGAGAAGTGGTAACCGAGGTTCCTGAGCCGGTCGGCGAGGAGAACGGTCTCCTTGTTCTTGTGAATCCGGTAACAGGTGTCGATCAGCTGGCTGAGCGCCTTCTTGTTGAGCACCTTGTTAACGGCCTCGAACGGAACGCCCGGGGGCAGCACCTCGCTGATCAAGACGCGACCGACGGTCGTGTCGACGAACCGCTCCGTGATGTTGCCATCAGCGTCCTTCTCCTGGAGCCGCACGCGGATGCCCGCATGAAGCTCGACGGTGCCCGCGTCGTACGCCATGCGCACCTCCTCGGGTGAGGAGTAGACGCCGCGCAGATGACCATTGAGGCGATTATCCTTGAGGGCCAAGCTGCCCTCACGGAAACAACCCTTGGCGTACTTGCGCTCGCGCGTCGCATAGTAGAGCCCGAGCACGATGTCCTGCGTCGGGTTGATGATCGGCTTTCCAGAGGCCGGCGACAGGATGTTGTTCGTGCTCATCATGAGCACGCGCGCTTCCATCTGAGCCTCGATCGAGAGCGGCACGTGGACCGCCATCTGGTCACCGTCGAAGTCCGCGTTGAACGCAACGCAAACCAGCGGATGCAGCTGGATCGCCTTACCTTCGATCAGCACCGGCTCGAAGGCCTGAATACCGAGGCGGTGGAGCGTGGGTGCGCGGTTGAGCATCACGGGATGCTCACTGATCACCTCGTCCAGGATGTCCCAAACCTCGGGACGCTCCTTCTCCACCATCTTCTTGGCGCTCTTGATGGTGTTGACGAAGCCGCGCTCCTCGAGCTTGTTGTAAATGAACGGCTTGAACAGCTCGAGCGCCATCTTCTTCGGCAAGCCGCACTGATGGAGCTTGAGGGTCGGACCGACCACGATCACGCTTCGACCTGAGTAGTCGACGCGTTTTCCGAGCAGGTTCTGCCGGAAGCGGCCCTGCTTGCCCTTGAGCATGTCGGAGAGCGACTTCAGCGGGCGCTTGTTCGGGCCCGTGATGGTCTTGCCTCGTCGACCGTTGTCGAAGAGGGCGTCGACCGCCTCTTGCAGCATGCGCCGCTCGTTACGGATGATGATCTCGGGAGCGTTCAGCTCGAGCAGGCGCTTGAGCCGGTTGTTCCGGTTGATCACGCGGCGGTAGAGGTCGTTCAAGTCGCTGGTCGCGAATCGTCCACCATCGAGCGGAACGAGCGGGCGCAGGTCCGGCGGCAAGACCGGGATCACGCTCAGCATCATCCACTCGGGGCGATTCCCGGACCCCCGGAACGCCTCAATCACGCGAAGTCTCTTGGCGAGCTTCTTCTTCTTCGCCTCGCTGGTCGCGGCGTCGAGGTCGATCCGGAGCTGCTCGGAGAGGGTGTGCACGTCGACCCGACGCAGCATCTCGGTGATCGCCTCGCCGCCCATCTGAGCGTCGAACTTGTCGTCGCCGTACTCGTCGAGCAGCTGCGCGTAGCGCTCCTCGGAGAGGACCTCGCCGAACTCGAGTCCGGTCTCGCCCGGATCGACGACGATATAGGCCTCGCAGTAGAGGACCTTTTCGAGATCCTTGAGGGTGATGTCGAGGATGTTGCCGATACGGCTCGGGAGGCTCTTGAGGAACCAGACGTGAGCGACCGGTGAAGCGAGGTTGATGTGGCCGAGGCGCTCACGGCGAACCTTCGACTGGATGACTTCGACACCGCACTTCTCGCAGACGATGCCGCGGTGCTTCATGCGCTTGTACTTGCCGCAGATGCACTCGTAGTCCTTGACCGGTCCAAAGATCTTCGCGCAGAACAGACCTTCGCGCTCAGGCTTGAAGGTTCGGTAGTTGATGGTCTCGGGCTTCTTCACTTCGCCATGAGACCACTCGCGAATCTTCTCCGGGCTCGCGAGTGAGATGCGAATCGACGAAAAAGAGAGCGGATCTTTCGGCTTTTCGAAGAAGGAAAAGATGTCACGCATGGGGTTCTCCGGGGGGTCCTGACAAGGGCGCGGGGGGAAATTTTACAGTTGGGTGGCGATGGGGGAGAACCGAACGAATCGGCTCAATCCCCCGGGCCTAGGATCACTCTTCAGCCGCGACGGGTGGGAGGCCACCGCCGCCTTCCATGAGCTCGACGTTCAAGCACAGGGACTGCAGCTCTTTGAGCAAGACGTTGAAGCTCTCGGGGAGACCGGCCTCGAGCGCGTACTCGCCCTTCACGATCGACTCATACATGCGGGTACGGCCCTGCACGTCGTCGCTCTTGACGGTCAAGAACTCCTGCAGAGCGTAGGCCGCTCCGTAGGCTTCCATCGCCCAAACTTCCATTTCGCCGAGACGCTGACCGCCGAACTGGGCTTTGCCGCCGAGGGGCTGCTGCGTAACGAGCGAGTAGGGACCGATCGAGCGCGCGTGGATCTTGTCGTCGACCAAGTGGTGTAGCTTGAGCATGTACATCACGCCGACCGTGACCTCGCGATCGAAGGGCTCGCCGGTTCGACCGTCGAAGACGATCTGCTGGCCGGAGGGCTCGAGACCCGCGGCGATCAGCGCTTCCTTGATCTGGTTCTCGCTCGCGCCATCGAACACCGGGGTGCCGAAGAAGACGCCGCGGCTGACCTTCTTGCCGAGCTCCATCACCTCTTCATCCGGGAGGCCTTCGACGAACTTCTGGAAGTTCTTGTCGGCTCGGTAAGCCTGGATCAAACGCTCACGAACCTTGGCCGGACCGAAGCCAGCTTCGATCGCCTGACCGACGCGGATTCCGAGCTGGCGTGCGGCGAGCCCGAGGTGCGTCTCGAGGATCTGACCGACGTTCATACGGCTCGGCACGCCGAGCGGGTTCAGAACGATGTCCACCGGCGTTCCGTCCGCCAGGAAGGGCATGTCCTCCTCGGGCAGAATGCGCGAGACGACACCCTTGTTTCCGTGACGGCCTGCCATCTTGTCGCCGACCTGAAGCTTGCGCTTGATGGCGATGTAGACCTTGACCATCTTGATCACGCCGGGCGGCAGCTCGTCGCCGCGGCTGAGGCGCTCGATCTTCTCGCGGAAATGCTCTTCGCGAGAGCGAACCATGCTGTCGAGATCGGTCAGGAGCTGAGCGATCTTGTCGCCGTCCTCGTCGACCGGAATCTGACCCCAGTACTTGCGCGGGATCTCCTCGATGGCCTTAGTCGTGAGCTTGACGCCCTTGTCGAGCAGCTGCTTGCCGTGGTCGTCGACGAGTTTTCCGGTCGTCGTCTTCCCGGTCAGGACCTGCTTGACCTTGAAGAAGACGGTGTCGCGGATCACGTTCACCTCTTCGTCACGGGTCCGCTCGAGCTTCGCGCGCTCCTGATCCTCGATCGCCTTGGCGCGCTCGTCCTTGTCCGTGCCCTTGCGCGAGAAGATACGCGCGTCGATCACGACACCGGACACGCCGGGCGGAACCTTGAGCGAGCTGTCGCGGACGTCGCCGGCCTTCTCGCCGAAGATCGCGCGGAGCAGCTTCTCCTCGGGGGAGAGCTGGCTCTCGCCCTTCGGCGTGATCTTTCCGACCAGGATGTCGCCGGGGTTCACCTCGGCGCCGATGCGTACGACACCCGCGTCGTCGAGGTCCTTGAGGGCCTCTTCACCGACGTTCGGGATGTCCTTCGTGATCTCTTCCTTGCCGAGCTTGGTGTCACGGGCGACGCACTCGAACTCCTCGATGTGAACCGAGGTGTAGACGTCTTCCTTAACAATACGCTCACTGATGAGGATCGAGTCTTCGAAGTTGTAACCCTGCCAGGGCATGAACGCGACGAGCACGTTCTGGCCCAGAGCGAGCTCACCCCTGTCGGTGGCCGGACCGTCCGCCAAGACATCACCCGCCTTGACGATTTCGCCCGGACGAACCACCGGCTTCTGCGTGTAGCAGGTGCTCTGGTTCGAGCGTTGGTACTTCATCAGGTGGTAGATGTCCGGGACTTCGTCGCCTTCACCGGCGGTCGCGCGCACCACGACGCGCTCCGCGTCGACGCTCTCCACGACCCCGTCACGGCGCGCCACTGCGCACACGCCCGAGTCCATCGCCACTCGCCGTTCCATGCCGGTTCCGACGAAGGGAGCTTCGCTGCGGAGGCAGGGGACCGCCTGACGCTGCATGTTCGCGCCCATGAGCGCGCGGTTCGCGTCGTCGTGCTCAAGGAACGGCACGAGGGCGGCTGCGATACTCACCATCTGGTTCGGCGCGACGTCCTGGAGCTCAATCTGCTCCGGGAGCGCCATGCGGAAATCTCCGTTCAAGCGAGCCGAAACGAAGCGGTCCTTGAACTTGCCGTTCGCGTCGACCGGGGCCGAAGCCTGAGCGATGTAACGGCCTTCTTCCTGAAGCGCGCTGAACCACTCGATCTTGTCGGTGACCCGACCATCCTGCACGTGGCGGTAGGGCGTCTCGACGAAGCCGTACTCGTTCACGCGGGCGAAGGTCGAGAGCGACGCGATGAGGCCGATGTTCGGACCTTCCGGCGTCTCAATCGGGCAGATGCGGCCGTAGTGCGTGGCGTGAACGTCGCGCACCTCGAAGCCCGCGCGCTCACGGGTAAGACCACCCGGACCGAGCGCCGAGAGGCGACGCTTGTGCGTGACCTCACTGAGCGGGTTCGTCTGGTCCATGAACTGCGAGAGCTGGCTCGAACCGAAGTACTCCTTGACGACCGCGCCGACCGGCTTGGCGTTGATGAGGTCGTGGGGCATGAGCGTGTCGATCTCCTGGGAGATGCTCATGCGCTCCTTGATCGCGCGGGCCATGCGGACGAGGCCGATGCGATACTGGTTCTCCATCAACTCACCGACCGCGCGCACGCGGCGGTTGCCGAGATGGTCGATGTCGTCGACGCTGCCGCGGCCGTTCTTGAGCTCGATCAGGTGACGAACGGTCTCGAAGATGTCGCGCTCGGTGAGCGTGCGCTGGTCGAGGCCAGGCTGCTCCTCGGGGGGGACCTCACGGTAGAACTTGTAGTTCAGCTTGAGGCGACCAACCGCCGAGAGGTCGTAGCGCTCGGGGTTGAAGAAGAGGTTGTGGAAGAGGAGCTTCGCGGTCTCGAGCGTCGGGGGATCGCCCGGGCGGAGACGGCGATAGATCTCCATGATCGCGTCCTCGGTGGTCGTCGTCTTGTCGGCGATCAGCGTGTCGCGCAGGTACGAGCCGACGTTCAGGCCGTCGATGAAGAGGACCTTGAACTCGGTGATGTTCGCCTCACGCAGCCGCGTCAGCGCCATCTCGGTCACTTCCTCGTTGCACTCGAGGAGGACTTCACCGGTCTCCTTATCGATGACGTCTTCGGCGCTGACCTTTCCGATCAGCTCCTCAAGATCCATCGGCAGGGTCTCAATGCCCTGCTCACGGAGCTTCTTGATCGCCGCCTTGGTGAACTTGGTGTTCTTGCGGACGATCGTCTGGCTTCCGGCCTTGATGTCGCGGGTTGCGCGTTGACCGACGAGGAGATCGTACTCGACACTCTTCGAGTACTTGTCGCCCTTCTCGATGAAGACGGTCTCGGTGTCGTAGTAGTAGTTCAAGAGCTCCTGCGTGCTGTAGCCNAGCGCGCGGAGCAGAACCGTCGCATGCATCTTCCGGCGCCGATCGATGCGCACGTAGATGATGTCTTTGTGGTCAAACTCGAANTCGAGCCAAGAACCGCTGTAGGGGATGACTCGAGCTGAGTAGAGGAGCTTGCCGGAGGAGTGCGTCTTGCCCTTGTCGTGGTCGAAGAAGACGCCCGGGCTCCTGTGGAGCTGAGAAACGACGACGCGCTCGGTGCCGTTGATGATGAACGTGCCCGTCTCGGTCATGAGCGGGATCTCACCGAAGTAGACCTCCTGCTCCTTGATGTCGCGCACGATGCGCTCGCCGCCCTCGCGCACGTCGTAGACCATGAGCTGGGTCGTGACGCGAATCGGCGCCGCGAAGGTCATACCGCGCTGGCGGCACTCTTCGACGTCATACTTGGGCTTCTCGAGCGTGTAGCCGACGTAGACGAGCTCGCTCGTTCCATCGAAGTCGCGAATCGGGAAGACGCTCTTGAAAACGCCCTCGAGGCCAACGTCCTGTCGTTGCTTCGGATCGACGTCCGATTGCAAAAAGATGGTGTAGCTTCGCTTCTGAATGCCGATCAGGTTCGGTACGTCGACGACGGACTCAACCTGACCCAAATTGGTACGATGACGGAAGTTGGATTGGACCTTGGAAGCCATTTTTTTGCTTGTTTCTCAAAACGGGCCGCGCGACGTTAGTCACACGCGAACCATGCGTCCGCGCTCTGCCGCACGGGCAATTCCCTCACGACTCAAATAGGCGCGTCGGAGCGACCCGCCCACCCCATTACCGGGCGGGCAGGTGCTCTGACACGGATTCCGAAGCCACCTGATAGGCCAAAGCACGAGGTGGTTACTTGACCTCGACCTTTGCGCCTGCTTCTTCGAGCTTCTTCTTGAGGTCGGCGGCTTCTTCCTTGTTGACGCCTTCCTTGAGGGTCTTGGGCGTACCCTCGACCAGGTCCTTTGCCTCCTTGAGGCCGAGACCGGTGATCTCGCGAACGACCTTGATGACGTTGATCTTCTGCGCACCCGCGTCAGCGAGCACGACGTCGAACTCGTCCTTCTCCTCGACCTCAGCAGCAGCAGCGGCGCCGCCGCCCACACCAGCAACAGCCACGGGTGCTGCGCTGACGCCCCACTTCGCCTCGAGCTCCTTCACGAGCTCAGCGATCTGGATCACGGGGAGGTTCGAGAGGTAGTCGACTACCTGGTCCTTAGTAATATCGGCCATTTTTGTTTTACTCCTGGAACTGCCGCTCCGGCTCATTCGTCCGGATGCGGTCCTTGACGTTCGATTTGTTGATGGGTTCTACGCGGTGACTCCGGATGAGGCGAATCGCTTCACCACGGGGTAGCTTGAGGGTTTTGGATGAAAGAGCGGCTCAGCCGCCCTTGTTTCGCTTGGCCTCGAGAACGAGGACCATCTGCTGGAGGGGTGCATTGAGCAGACGGACGAACGTCTGCGCAGGTGCGTTGAACGTAGCGAGCAACATCGCGCGCGCTTCGTCCTTGCTCGGCAAGGTCGCGAGTTGATCCTCGACCTGCTTGGGGCTGAGGACCTGACCGTCCATGAGGCCGGCCTTGATCTTCAGCTTCTCGTTCTCCTTGGCGAAGTCCTTGACGACGCGGGCGGCAGCGCTCGGCTCCTCGAAGCTCCAAGCGATACCGGTCATGCCGCGCAGGACCTTCGACAGGCTGCCCGAAAAAGGCTCGTCGCCGAGGGCCTTCTTGACGAGGGTGTTCTTGAGAACCTTGTACTCGACGCCCTTCTCACGGAACTTGCCGCGGAGGCTCGTGAGCTCCTCGACCGTCATGCCCGAGAAGTCGACGAAAACCGCCGAGGACATCTTCGAGAATCGCTCACGGATCGCGCTGACCGCGAGCTCTTTGTCTGCACGCAACATTAGCTCTCCTCCTCGCCGGTGGCGGCGACGCTCGAGGTGTCAATCTTCACGCCGGGGCCCATCGTGCTCGAAACAGTGATGCTTCGGAGATAGGTTCCCTTGGCGGTCGAGGGCTTACGCGCGATGAGCTCACGCACCATGGCGCGGGCGTTCTCACTCAGCTTGTCGGCACCGAAGGACCTCTGGCCAATGCGCGCGTGAACCACGCCGGCCTTGTCGACGCGGTACTCAACCTTACCAGCCTTCGCCTCGCGGACGGCCTGCCCCACGTTTAGGGTCACGCTGCCGACCTTGGGGTTCGGCATGAGGCCACGCGGACCGAGGACGCGACCGAGCTTACCGACCGCACCCATCATGTCCGGGGTCGCGATCACGCGGTCGAAGTCCAGCATGCCGCCGAGAACTTCGTTCACCAGGTCGTCGGCGCCCACGAAATCGGCGCCCGCTTCGCGAGCTTCCTTCTCCTTGTCGCCGCGAGCGAAGACAGCGACGCGCACGGACTTGCCCGTCCCGTGAGGGAGGACGACCGCGCCGCGCACCATCTGGTCGGCGTGCTTCGGATTCACCCCGAGGCGCACCGCGATGTCGACGGATTCGTCGAACTTGGCGTAAGCGAGCTTCTTCACGAGATCAGCAGCCTCCTCGACGGAGTACAGCTTCTGCCGCTCAAAGCCGGCCAGAGCTTGCGCTCTTTTCTTTGCAATCTTTTTTGGCATAGAGGTTCGTCTTTCGACTCCTGGACCCTGAATGAGCTCACCGCTTTTTGGGTCGGTCAGCCCGGGCCAGTAACTTTTGGGGATGGGGGAAACTCAGGATGTTCTATCGTCCCGGAGTTTCCGGGAGGGAAGCTTCGGAAGAGCGGAACGTCAGATGACGTCGACGCCCATGCTGCGAGCGGTGCCCGCGATTGACTTCGCTGCGGCTTCGACGTCCGTCGCGTTCATGTCCTGAAGCTTCTCCTGCGCAATGGCGCGGAGCTGATCCCAGGTGATCTTGCCGACCTTCTGCTTGTTCGGCTCCTTCGAACCCGAGCCCGGCTTACCCATCTTCAGGCCGAGGGCCTTCTTGATGAGGATGCTGGCGGGGGCCGACTTCATCACGAAGCTGAAGGAGCGGTCCGCGTAGACGGTGATGACGATCGGAACGACAGTGTCGCCGAGCTTCGCCGTCTTGGCGTTGAAGTCCTTACAGAACTGCATGATGTTGACGCCATGCTGACCGAGGGCAGGACCCACGGGCGGCGCCGGATTCGCCTTACCGGCGGGCAGTTGCAGCTTGATGTAACCAGTGATCTTCTTCTTCGCGGCAGCCATAATCGTCTCTCGCGCTTAGCGCTTCTCTACATCTGAAAAGTTGAGCTCGACCGGCGTGTCCCGACCAAAGATGCTCACCTTGACCTTCAACTTTTGCTTGTCGCTGTTCACTTCCTGGACCGTGCCAGAGAAGTTCGCGAACGCACCCACGACCACGCGAACCTCGTCGCCCACGTGGAACTCATACTTCGGCCGGGGCTTCTGAGCGCCCTCGGAGATGCCGCGGCGCAGCCCGTCGATCGACGGTGGCTGCACCTCCTGCGGCCGGTTATTCCCAATAAAACCGGTAACCTTCGGCGTGTCCTTGACGAGGTGCCAAGCTTCCTCGCCCATCACCATCTCGACGAAAATGTAGCCAGGGAAGGTCGTGCGCGAACGGGTCCGCACCTTACCGTCCTTGCTGGTCTCCGTGATCTGCTCGGTCGGAATCAAGATCTCACCGAAGCGGTCGTCCATCTTGAACTGGCGGATCCGCTCGAGCAGCGCCGACTTCACCTTATTCTCGAATCCCGAGTAGGTCGTGGCGACGTACCACTTTTTCGTGGCCGGCTGATCGGTAGTTGATTGTGAGCTCATGCTCCGTACACCAAATTCGTGAGGTAGCCCCAGAAGCGATCCAGTAGCGTTACGTAGATAGTAGCGATGAGGCTTGCGACGATGACAACGAGTGTGCCGTTTGTGACTGTGTCCCTCGCGGGCCAGGTGACGCGACCGAGTTCTTGCGCCACCCCAAATGCCCAGCCCTTGATGCTGGGCCGACGGTAGTAGCGCAAAACCGACAGAACGCCCACAACTGCACCGATGACCAGGCAAATGGTGCCACGCTCGTCCTCGCTGTACTCGAGCAACAGCGGAACGGCCCGCACCGCCTCAGGGAATCCGGTCAACGTGTTCCAGATCAGACCGAGGATCTGAGCAGCGAGGTACGACGCGATCAGGGCAGCGATGAAAAACGCAGCGTGGACATAGCGATCCACCCCGAGCACCGCGGGGAGGCGACCGACATCGTCGTCCCCTTCCTCCACCGCGAGCGGAGCCTGACCCGAAGGGTTCGGATCGGCCTCTTTGTCCTCGAGGGTTTTGGTATCGTCGGAATCGCTTGCCATGAAGACTTTCGTTCTCCGCCCGGGAGCGGTTACTTTCGGGTTGCAGGGGCAGAGAGGCTCGAACTCCCGACCTGCGGATTTGGAATCCGCTGCTCTACCGACTGAGCTATACCCCTGTGCAAATGTTCCGGGGATGATCCCCTGATGTGGCGAAAGCCGGGCCCCTTGAGAGCCGGCTTCCTCCGTTACCTGCTTTCCACGTGTTCAGTGTGTTTCCCGCAGGCTGGGCAGAATTTCTTGAGTCTGAGGATTCCTTCTTGGTGCCTTCCACGAGTCGTCTTGAAATTCCGCCCTCCGCAGATGGAGCAGGCCAGGACGATCGGGATCCGCTGCTTCTCTTGTCGTTTGGACGAGAGCATGGCTGCGGACCCCTACGCCGCTTCCTCAGGCGAGGATCTGCGAGACGACACCGGCACCGACGGTGCGGCCGCCTTCGCGGATGGCGAAGCGCATCTGCTCTTCGAGCGCCACAGGCGTGATCAGCTCCACCGTCACCGTGACGTTGTCGCCGGGCATCACCATCTTCACGCCCTCGGGAAGCTCCACGCTTCCAGTCACGTCCGTCGTGCGGATGTAGAACTGCGGGCGGTAGTTCGTGAAGAACGGCGTGTGACGGCCGCCCTCTTCCTTCTTCAGCACGTACACCTCGCCCTTGAACTTCGTGTGCGGCGTGATGCTCCCAGGCTTCGCGAGAACCTGACCGCGCTCGATCCCATCCTTGTCGATACCGCGGAGCAAGCAGCCCACGTTGTCGCCGGCGATGCCCTGGTCGAGCTGCTTACGGAACATCTCGACGCCGGTCACCGTCGTCTTGGCGTTCTTGCCGTAGCCGACGATCTCAGCTTCGTCGTTCACCTTGATCACGCCGCGCTCGATACGACCAGTCGCCACCGTACCGCGGCCCTTGATCGAGAACACGTCTTCAACAGCCAGGAGGAACGGCTTGTCGACCTCGCGAACGGGCTCGGGGATCTCGCTGTCGAGCGCCGCGAGCAGGTCCTTGATGCTCTTCTTCCACTTCTCGTCGCCGTTCAGCGCGGGCAGCGCGGCAACCTGGACGATCTTGGCGTTGTCGCCGTCGAACTTGTACTTCGAGAGAAGCTCGCGAACTTCCATCTCCACGAGCTCGAGCATCTCGGGGTCCTCCACCGCGTCACACTTGTTGAGCGCGACCACGATGTAGTTCAGGCCCACCTGACGCGCCAAGAGCACGTGCTCGCGCGTCTGCGGCATCACCGAGTCCAGCGCCGAAACCACCAGGATCGCGCCGTCCATCTGCGCCGCGCCGGTGATCATGTTCTTCACGTAGTCCGCGTGTCCGGGGCAGTCGACGTGCGCGTAGTGACGGGTCTCCGTCTCGTACTCCACGTGGCTCGCCGCGATCGTCACCGTCTTCGTCTCGTCACGAACGATACCGCCCTTGGCGATATCCGCGTACTTGATCTCATTCGCGAGGCCGTCCAGCGACTGAACCTTCACGAGCGCCGCCGTCAACGTCGTCTTGCCGTGATCGATGTGGCCGATCGTTCCCACGTTCAAGTGAGGTTTGCTTCGTACGAATTTCCCTTTTGCCATGACTGCCTTCGTTACCTGTGACGTGATTCGCGGTTTGCGTTTTGTTTCAGGGGAGCCCCCGGGAGAGCCCTCAACCAGATTTGAACTGGTGACCTCGTCCTTACCAAGGACGCGCTCTACCTACTGAGCTATGAGGGCAAGGTGAAGAAAGTGACGATTTGAACCGCCCAAGGGTCAGCGGAGCCCGAGGGCCCTTTTGACCTTCGAGCGGGAGATGGGATTCGAACCCACGACATTCAGCTTGGAAGGCTGACGCTCTACCAACTGAGCTACTCCCGCGTGTTTGATGGATCAGGTCGCTCGCAGAAGAAGCGGACGACCTAGTGGAGGGTGATGGATTCGAACCAACGTAGGCTGACGCCGGCAGGTTTACAGCCTGCTCCCTTTGGCCACTCGGGCAACCCTCCGAAAAAACTAAACTTTTTACCGTCTCCCCGATGGTCCTCGAGTACCGACGACCGACGCCGTGGGCTCGCGCAATCGTCCGGCGAGCCTCAGGAGAGCTGGCGAGGGGACTTGAACCCCTAACCTTCGGTTTACAAAACCGGTGCTCTACCAATTGAGCTACGCCAACGGTGACAGGAGCGAGGCGAACCGAGTCCCCGAGGCTGCGCCGCCCATAGATCGAGGCCCCTCGAGCCGAGCCACAGCGGGCGGGCGCGTAAGAGACAGGGATCGAAGTTCGGAGAGACACGGGCGGCGGTTCGGAATAAGGCCCACAGGGGTACTGTGGGGATTCTGCGGCCTTGGATCGCGGAGGATCCTCTGGCCCCACCCGCCGACCTTCCGGAATCGGAGCTCCGGTGGCTGCTTTCGGGCTTCTCCCTCCTTACCTGGCCAAAAAAGCGGCCTGGAAAGAAGACAAATCAACCCTAAGCACCCAGGGACGGCGGGTGCGCTGAACTAGCCCCTTCACTCGGCCGAGTCAAGCACGAATCGCACCGCTCCAAATATCACGAAACTCTCGCAAATTCGCGACCTTGGATCCCCCCGCGGGCGACGAACCGTGAAAGCCACCCCGGTCGAGACGCCCCTCCCTGCCGGGTACGGCCGAGGGATTCCCCTTACAGGACACCGCGAGTGGACGGTGGCGCTGAACTCACTGACCGGCCTCGGGGACTACCGAATCAGCTGTTGCCAGAGCGCCGTAAAAACAAGGATCCCCGTCGAGCCGTCCGACTCCCTCGTCCAGCGCAAGACGAGCGGGCTCTGTCCAAGATTGTGCCCCGCAGCGACTTCGGTGAGCTGGAACTGAGGGCTCTGAGGGCGCCAAGCAGAGGTCCCGGGGGAGCCAGCCTCGCACGGCCTACTTCGCCCGTTCCCCGAGATCCGCGAGGGCGCGTTCGATGTCCGCTCGCGCGACGGGAAGCGCGTCGATGAGCGCCTGCTCACTCCGCTCCGCTTGTGATATTTCACTGAGCGCCTGTCGCGCGCGCTCGGCCCACTGGCCACCCTCACCCGTCCGCTCGATCATGCGCACTGTGCTTTCCATCATCGCGGCCGCTTTCCTGAGCAGAATCGCGTACCGAAGGCGCAGGGCCGCCTCGAACAACATGCGCTTCTCGGGGGTGTCCGCTGTGGTCGGTCGGCCCATGCGGATCAAGTCGGAGTGGAGCGATTGATACAGGCTCCCCACGCGCACGCCCGCCATCGCTGAGTATTGAGCGCTGCCGGCCTTCATGACCTCCGAATAGGCCGCTTGAGCATCGAGAATGTACCGGCAGCGCTCCTCGAGCGCCGCCGCGAAGTCGAGCGGCAATGGGTCGAAGCCGATGGCTTCGGCACGGCGGCGCAAGAGCTCACCTCGAGCATACTCGAGCGCCGCGACGTCGAGCGGGACCTCAATGAGCTGACCGAGCCCAGCGTCGTCGAGCCGCTGTCTGCCGCGTCCGATTTCGAGCTGGGCCTCATCGAGCTCACCTCGCTCAACGAGTCCGAGGGCGCGCGCGGCGTGGATGATGACCGCTTCGAGCACTGGCCTCTCACTCGGGTCGAGCTCCCGCGCCACTTCCTCGGCTTCCACGAAGCGCTCCAAAAATACCAGCAAACGAACGATCCGCACGCGCAGCGGTCCCACTTCGGGCCGCGAAGACGGACCCCTCGTCGGCACCGCGCTCTGATAGGCAGCGAGAGCTGCTTCGGCTCGCCCTTCGACGTCGTGGATTGTGCCAAGCCCAATGAACGCGCGCGTCCGGTAGTCCCCCTCGAGATCGGCGTCGATGACTCGATGGTAGAGGTGGATCGCCTCTTCGTAAGCGCCATCCTCTGCCGCGCGATCGGCCCGTGCGAGCAAATCCGCGATGTTCTCTCCCGTGTCTTTCGTGATGACCGTAGTCGGAACGTTCACATGGGCATCACGACCGGGTGCACTTGCCTCTTTTCCTCTGCCGGCGCAGCCAAGAGCGAACAGACAAAGGGCCACCGAGAAGGAGCTCCGCGAAAGGCCAAGGCCAAGCGCTCGCTTCCCGTCAAGCTGCTGTCGCCTTGGGGGCTGTTCGGCTCGAGCCACTCCGAGCCAACCCTCACGATAGCCCTTCACTTTGACCTCCGACTTCAAGAGTCTGTGCTCACACACTGATTCGCCTTGCACACGTAACCGTCCTCGCAATCACTGCTCCAGCGACATGACATCGCCTGAGCCTCTACCGTTTCGACGTACCCCCGCATGGTGCGGCGATGATCTTCGTTTAGGTCATTGAGCGTCAGCTCAAGTCGATCTGCTTCCTCGGGAGTGAGCCCGCTCGCGGCACTCTTCAGGCTCGCCCGGGCGAGCGCGAGCCAATAGCGGGCGTCATCTTTGAATCCGAGCCGCACGTCCGTCATCCCCCGAAGGTAGTAGTAGCGAACTCTCTGCCTCGGCTCGAGGGCTCCCTCATTCGGTCCGAGATACCGGAAGATGGCGAGGGCATCTTCGTAACGGCTCTCTTGATAGAAGGCCTGGGCGCGCACGAGCTGGCTCGAGTAGCTCTGGCACGCGGGCGCGAGGATCGCGAGAGCCGAGAGTGCGGCGATCATCCCCGGAGCGGCAGCGCGATGCACGGTTTCCGAGCGTAAGCGCGATGGTCCCAGGTCACAACCGCCACGCTCAAGGAGCGCCGCCCCTGACCGGGCTCGATCAGCGCTTCTGATAGAGAAGGCGATAGACGGGGATCCCGTCGCGGATCGCGATGCGCTCCCGCGGCGAGCGAGCCCCATACGAGTGGTCCTCGATGCGCGCGGTCGCCTGCACCGGGCGGAAGCCTCCGTGCGCGTCGATCTCACTTTCGTATCGCTCAGCGCGCTCCAGCACGTCCGTCTGCACGAAGAACTCTCCCTCGGGGGCGAGGGCGCGCACGAGACCATCGAGCAGCGGTGCACCCAAGACGAGGCGCTTCTGGTGCCTCTTCTTCCACCAGGGATCAGGAAAATGGAGATAAACGCGAGCGAGGCTCTCCTGCACGAGGCGCGGAACAATCAAGCGTGCGTCCTCTGCGAACACGCGCCCGCGCCCGCCGAGGCCCCGCTTCTTCAGGCGTTCGTCGACGATCGTGGCCCATTTCCGCTTGATTTCGAGCCCCACAACGTAGGCTCCCGGATCGAGCTCGAGCCTCTCCACAGTGAACCAGCCGCGACCTGGGCCGATTTCGAGCTCCACGGGTCCCGGGGCCCGGGGACCATGGAAGACCGCCCGCAGATCGAGGGACCCTTCATCGGGGAGCCGCGGCGCGTGGGCGTAGGGGTCGACGAAGCGCGGAGCAGGCCGGGGGGAGTCGGAATCGGGCGGCACGGGGGGGAAGCGGGCCTTAGGCCGCCTTCCGGGGTGAAGCAAGGGGGCTGTCTCGTGTATGAATAGGGCGGATGAAGAAGCGCAAGCTCGGAAAGACCGGCATCGAAGTGAGCGAGCTCGGGCTCGGAACCTGGGGTCTCGTCCCCGAAAGTTACGGGTCCGTGCTCGAGGGCGATATCCCCGGACTCTTCTCGCGAGCGCTCGCGATGGGCATCAACCTGTTCGAGACGAGCGCCTCTTATAGTGGTGGGGTGATCGAGAGTGACCTTGGCAGAGCTCTCGAGGACAAGGACGCCATCGTCGTCACGCGCTGGGGGACCGATCGAGGCGCTTCCCCGCCCAGGCGCGACTTCTCTGCGGATTTCCTGAAGCGGCAGTCCACGGAATCCCTCGAGCGCCTGCGCGGAGAGGGACGCGGAAAACCTCCTCGCGTCGTCGCGCTTCTCCATAACCCAAGCCTGCGCGCTCTCGAGAAGAGCGACGCCCTCGACGTGCTCCGGGAGCTCAAGAAGAGCGGTGATATCGTGGCGTACGGCGTGAGCGCTGGGAGCGCCGAGGTCGGGAAAAAAGCCCTCGAAGCGGGCATCGACGTGCTCAGTCTCACCTACAACATTTTCCACGTCGGACCTTACCGAGCCCTCCGCGACAAGATCGCCGAGACGGGAGTTGGCCTCCTCTTCCACAGCGTGCTCGCGTACGGCCTCCTCACGAACCGCTGGCTCCCGGGCAAGATGTTTTCTTACGGCGATCACCGAGGAAAGCGCTGGCCCGACGGTGCGGTCCGCACGCGCATCAACCAGCTCGCTGCCGTGCGCCCCCTGGTCTCCGGCGACGTCCCGACGATGCGAGCGGCAGCCGTCCTCTTTGCCCTCGCCGAGGACCTCTGCTCGAGCGTGATCCTCGGACCCCGGCAGAGTCAACAGCTCGACCAGCTCGTCCGCGAGACCCGAGGCGAACCTCTGAGTGAGGTCAAACGGACCGCACTCGAAGCGCGCCTTTCGGATTTTGGCGTGACACGCTAGGCGGCCCCCGATGGATGCGCTGCTCCAGAACCTGCTTGCGATTGGGCGCGAAGCCGCCCGCGAGATCATGGACGTCTACGCGCGTCCGTTTGCCGTCGATTACAAAGGTCCCGCGGACCCTGTGACCGAAGCTGACCGCCGCGCCAACACGCTGATCTGCGCGCGGCTCCGGGAGCTGGAGCCGAACACCCCGATCGTTGCGGAGGAGAGCCCCGAGGAAGATTGGGCAGATTTTCGCAGCTTCGAGCGCGTCTTCTTCGTCGATCCGGTCGACGGCACGCGCGCCTTTGTCGATAGGACCGACGATTTCGTGGTCATGATCGGACTGCTCGATGGACAGCGGCCGACCCACGGCGTCCTCGTGGCACCTGTCTCGGGAATCGCCTGGGCCGGCGCCCTCGGACGCGGCGCCTTCCGCATCGATCGAGATGGTTCCGTGAGCGAAGTTCGGGTGCCCGAAACGCTCTCCCTCGCGGACGCAGCTGTCGTTTCTTCCCGGTCCCATAGGACGAGCCTCCTCGAACAGGCGATCGAACGACTCGCGGTCTCGCGGGTGCTGGCGATCGGAAGCGCGGGCCTGAAGGGCGCCGCGGTGGTCGACGGACGCGCTGATATATATCTCGCACCTGAGCATGCGGGATGTCGCTGGGACGCGTGCGCACCGGAAGCCATTTTGCGCGCGGCCGGGGGCACCTACACGGACGCACTCGGAAACGACCTCGATTACCGAGCGCCAAGCTTGAAAAATGATACTGGCATCGTCGCGGGGAACCCGAACCTCCACGGCGAGACGGTGCGCCTCGTTGCGCCGCTTCTGCAGGCTGAGCTCGAAAAGCGCGGTCGGGTATAAAACCACACACACCCGGACTGTGTTTCCCGACACTGCGTCCGAAGGTGATCGCTCGGCGACAGCTCGTCGACTTTGCGGTTTCGTTGACAGTTTCACCCCGAGGGGCATAGGGTGCTGGACGCGCAAATTCGCGCCCACCACCAGGACCTTTCGGGAGGAAAATCAGAATGTTCCGAGCCTCGCGCGCTACCTACGCGCTTCTCCGTTCCCTGCTCATCGGCTCTGCAGCCGTCACCACCGCCGCCCTCGTTTCCCCAGTCCTCGTCGGCTGCAAGAACGAGAACCAGCCCGAATATTGGCTCGACAAGATGGACGACCCGCAGTGGCGTCCGCGCGCCGTCAAGCGCCTCACTCAGTTCTTGGACGACGCGCTCACCAAGGCGAACGGCAACAAGGAAGAGCAGGTCGTTAAGGATCTCGAGGACAAGCTGGTCGGCCCCCTCACGGAAGCCTACGTAACGAACTACGCGGATCTCGACACCGCAACGCGCGTCGGTCTGATCCGTTTGCTCGCTGATTTCCGCGATCCCCGCACGATCCCGGCCCTCAAGAAGGCTTTCGATGAGTTCGCGAATCGTCCGCGCAAGACGAAGGACGAGGCGGACATCAAATGGGCTGTGCGCGCCTACGGCGACATGAAGTCGAAGGAGCTCGCACCCAGCGTGCTCGCTGCCTTCGAGAAACTCGAGGCGCACACGATGCTCGGCGGCATCACCTACCGCGACTACAGCGAAGCGATGGTCGCCGCTCCCGATCCCGGCTGGTCCTCTTCGCTCATCGCTCTGCTCGATCAGGAGATGAAAGATCCGCAGGCCGCTAAGACCAAAGAGCAGGCTCGCGATCTCGTCGATCCCTTCCGCAGCCAGCAGTTCTGGCAGGTGACCGCGGCACAGGTCCTCGGTGAGCTCCGCGATCCGGCCGCTGTGGAGCCGCTGATCAAGGTCATCCTGACTCCCGCGAAGAGCTCGATCGCCACGACGGCGCTGCTCGCCCTCGTGAAGATTGGAAAGCCCTCCGTCGACCGCGCCATCAAGATGCTCGACGAGAAGGATCCGCTGGTTAGCTACCACAAGAAGGAGCTCGTCAAGGCTCAGGACCTCAAGGAAGAGCCGAAGGGGAACCCTGCCCTCTCGATCGCCGCCAGCATCATCGGCCTCACGAGCCGCAGCGAAGGCCTCGCGCCGCTCATGTCGATCCTCGAAGGCAAGGCGGACAACACGGACAAGGTCTTGGTCGCCCGCGAGCTCGCGAAGATTCCGGCGACCCCCGCCTCCAAGGAAGCCTTCAAGAAGGCCTTCGAGAGCATCCCGCTCGACACCGCCGTTCAAGGTACTCCCGGTCTGGTCCTGCTCGCAGAGGCCGCCGCTCAGTTCTACGACCCGAGCATGATCCCCTGGATGCTCGAGATGGCAGAGAAGACCAAGGGTGGCGGCGAAGAGAAGACCGCTCTTCAGCAAGCTCTCACGATGTCCGCTCTCAAGCTCGCTCCCGCCAAGTACTGGGCTGAGGTCTCGGCTGCAGCCAAGAAGTACAAGATGGACGATCTCGTGAAGGGCGCCGAGGCGGTCGTGAAGGAGTGCGGAGACAAGGTCGCCTGTTACCTCGAGGCCGTCGAAAAGAGCGTCTACCAAGAGGAGAAGAACCAGCTCGGCGCCATCAAGGCCGCTTACATGATCGGCGTGCTTGGCAATGCGGAGAGCCGCGACGAGCTCATCAAGCACCTCGACGGAATCGACAATGCTGCGGTGCGCTTCGTCGCTGCTCAGACGATCGACTACCTGACCCCGAAGGGCGACCAGGCTGTCCAGGACGCGCTCAACGCGATCATCGACAAGAACGCGAAGTCGCCTGACACGCACAAGGCGGCGGGTGACTCCGGTCTCCGTCAGGTCTCCTACCGCCTCCTGGCGCGCGGCTCCTGATCCTCGCGGGAAACCTTTCGACTTTCGGGTCTGAAGTGTTCAAAGAGCCGGCTTCCCAAGAGGGGCCGGCTCTTCTCTTTTTGTCCTATCGCCCCCGATCATCTCGGATCGATGAGGTCTTCCCGCTCGGCGCGCAGCTCACCTTCTCTCGGTGCCCACCAAGGGCTTGCCGCGCTCTGCCGCTCTGCGCCCCAAGCGCCCCTCCGAGGCCCAAAGCCCCTGATTCGCCAGCCTGAGGCCCGTCAGTCCGCCGTCGGCTGCTGCTCGTGTCGCAGTCGTCCTCCACGAAAGACGACGTACTTCGAGACAACAAAATTCACGGCCGTAATCACCGCCGTCACCAGGACCCAGATGATGTGCACCGAGATGGTAAGCTGAGCCGAAAGGAAGGCGATCGCTCCCGAGCTCGTGAGCGCGAGCACGGCCTGGAGCCCGACGAAGCGGATTCCCTCGCTCTTTACCTTCCCGGAGCTGCGGAAGGTCCAGCGGCGGTTCCAATAAAAGGACCACAGCGTCCCCACGCAATAGGCGAAGAGCTGCGCGAGACCCGCGCGCCCGGGACCATCCCCCAAGACCCACAAGAACCCGGCGAACATCAGGTAACCAAGGGCCGTGTTGCTCGCACCGACCAGCACGAAGCGAAGCAGATCGCCGTAGCGCTGCATGAGTGCTTTCGGGGCAGGGAGCGAGGGGGACGACACAGCCGAGGGCGCTCGTCGGTGGACGGGCCCGACCCCGTACCACGCCACGTAGGAAAAAGGCAGGGCCTCACCCGCGACCACACTGAGAAAATCCATTGTCGCTCGACGGTAGACCCACTTCGACACCCTCCCTGTCGGGAGCGCGCGACGGATCGACCGCGCTTTCTGATAATGTTCGAGCTTCATTTCGCGCCCCCGGCGCACGCCCTCGAAAGTCTTTTTATGCTTCACGCGCGCTTCGTCTCTCTCGGGTCCCTCGCTTCCCTCGCCTCCTTCGCTCTCCTCACAAACTGCTCACCGAGCGCCGATGACTCCGGCGCTCTGCCGAATGGCTCCGGTGGCTCCGAGGTCGGGGCCGGGGGCGCAGGCACCGGAGGCGGCGGCGACGGAACCATTGGGGGTCCTTCTGGCGGCGCAGGTCCCCAGGCAGGCGGAGCACCGGGCGTGGGCGCAGGTAGTTCGGGTGTCGGCGGTGATGTGAACTCGAATGCGGGGGGTGCACCGACCGGAAGCGGCGGCGCTGGGACCGGGAGCGGCGGGGGAACGCCGGGTGACGGAGGCGCAGGCGGTCCTGACGTCGACAAGGAGGGCAAGCCGAACGCCGCCCCGGGCTCGATGTCCTCTGTACCCCAGGACTATCTCCGCATCGGAGACATCCGCATCTTGAACAACAACTGGGGCTCAGAAGATCTCGGCTGCAACACGCCGATGAGCGTGTTCGTGCGACAGGACTCGAGCTTTGGCTGGACGTTCGATCGCCCCTCTTGCGGCGGTCAGGGGTCCAAACCCGATTTTCCCCAGATCGAGTTCGGCATCCACCCGTTCGGTATCGGCAACTCGCTCGTCACCTCCCCGGAGTTCAGCTCTACGACGCTCCTCCCGAAGAAGCTCAGCGAGATCCAGAGTGCTAGCGTTACCGTTGAGAACCTGAACATCTCCCTCGAAGCTGAGGAGTCCTGGAACATCACGTTCGAGTTCTGGATCAGTGACGTCGATCCCACACAACCCACGCCCCAAGGTCGCGCTCACAGCGCTTTCGCCGAGCTCATGACCTTCTGGGGTTGGCAGCCCGGCCGCTGGCCCAAGGACGGGCCCGGCCAAAATGGCGCCTTCGAAGGTGGTTCGGTCTCAGGACCGGACCAGGTCGGTTCGGGCGGCAGGAACTACACGCTCTGGGTCCAGCGTGACAACTGGGCCGATGGCTGGCGTTACTACCAGTTCCGCGACAACTCCGGTCCCCAGAAGAACTTCAGCGGCAAGCTCGATGTCAAACCCTTCATCGACTACCTGCTGAGCCGCCCCGGCTTCAACGGAGACATGTGGGTCACCCGTCTCGAGGTCGGCAGCGAGATCGACGACAACACGCGGGGCACGGTCACCATGACGGGGATCACCTTCGAGGTGAACGGCGAAGCGCGCTCGCAAGTGATCGGCGCAAACTGACCCGACCGCTTCATCGGAAGTGAGCGGCGAAAACAACCGCCGCCGCTCCCGCTCTGCCCGCAGAAGATCGACCGAGACCTAGACGCACCGGGAACGAGCTTGTACTTGGGCTTGTTCCCCGGCTCGTCATGGTCGATCTCAGCTCACTTCCGCCGCTTTTTGTAGGAACTTCGCATCTCGGCCAGGTCGTCCGCCTGCCTTTTGTGAGCTCCCAGCCGGCCTTTGCGTACCTCGACGGGCTCTTGGAGCTTGGCCTCACGGCCTTTGATCTTGCCGCATCCTATCAAGCGGGCGGCACCGAACGGCTCTTCGGGGAGTGGATGCGCGCGAGGAAAAACCGGGAGCGCCTCTTTCTCTCCACCAAAGGGGGGCATCCGATCCCGATCGTCGCTCCCCATCGCCTGGGGCGCGCGGCCCTCGAAGCTGACCTCGAGGCTTCCCTGCGCCGCCTCGGGACCTCCTGGGTCGAGCTCTATTTTTTGCATCGAGACGACCAGGTCACGCCGCTCGAAGAAATCGCGCGCACTCTCGCCTCCTTTCTTCGAGCGGGAAAGATCCGAGCCTGGGGCGTCTCGAACTGGACCCATGAGCGCCTCGAAGCCCTCGAAGAAGCAGGCAAAGCCGTCGGGCTGCCCCCTGCGCTCATGACGAGCCCACAGTATTCGCTCTTCGCCTGGAAGAAGACGCCCTGGCCCGGCTGCACCAGCATCACCGGCGATCGCGCGGCCCAGGAGTTCCTCACCAAGCGCCAGCTCGCGGTGCTCGCCTGGTCGCCTCTCGGTGGCGGCTATCTCAAGAACCCGCGAGGCTCCGTCTACGACACACCGGAGAACCTAGCTCGTCGCGCTCGCCTCCAGGCCTGGGCAGATGCGCACGGAACTTCCATCGAAAACGCGCTCCTCGCCTTTTTGAAAGCGAGCCCTTTCCCCGTGTACCCAAGCGTGGCAACCCGAAGCCTCGAGCGCATGCGCGCTAACCTCCTGGCTTGCCAAACGCCTATGGACGAGGAGGATGCGCGTCGGATTCAGGCCCCGTGATGTGGCTCGGCGCTCCGCGTCTATCTTTGAGATCACTTTGAAGTCGGAATTATGGACGTAACCGATCAGGTCTGGGACGCCATCGTCGTCGGGTCGGGGGCCAATGGAGGCGCAGCAACGTGGAAGCTCACGCAAGGTGGCCTGCGCGTGCTGGTACTCGAAGCCTCTCGGAGCTCAAGTCCCAAAGAGCACCGGGCCTCTTTCCTCACCAACGCCCCCCGGGCCCTGTATCGACACGCCTTTTCGCATCGTCAGGACACCCAAAAGCATCATCCAACCTACTGGGCCACGAACCCGGACTTCTTCGTCGACGACAAGGACAACCCTTACACGACGCCGGACGACTCTCCCTTCCGCTGGATCCGGGGCGGCCGCCTCGGCGGACGCACGCTTACCTGGGACGCTGTGACGCCGCGCCTCAGCGACTACGAGTTCAAGGCCGCAAGCGTTGACGGCTTCGGCGTCGACTGGCCGATCTCCCACGACGATCTCGCGCCCTATTACTCAGAGCTCGAGGGGCTCTTGCGCGTGTTTGGAAGCCGTGAGGACCTCCCGCAGATCCCCGACGGGAACTTCGCTGGACAGAAGGAGCTCACGCCCGGCGAAGAGTACTTCCGCAGCAAGGTCGAGGCTCAATACGACGACCGCCGCGTGATCGTCTCCCGGGGCATCGACGGCGAGCGCAGCCCAGAGCGGGGCATCGACTACTCGCGCATCACCAGCGTTCAAACGACGTTGAAGCGAGCTGTCGATACGGGGCTCTGTACGATTCGACCGAACGCGCGCGCGGCCCGGGTCCTCCTCGAACCAGGAAAAGAGCGCGCCGAGGCGGTCGAGTTCGTTGATACCCGAACCGGCGAGCGCCACATCGTCCGCGGCAAGCGCATCTTCCTCTGCGCCTCGACCATTGAGAGCGTCCGGCTGCTATTGAACTCGAGAACCGACGAGCACCCGAACGGCCTCGGCGGCAACTCGGGCATCCTCGGTCGCTTCGTCATGGACCACAGCGCCGGCAACGTCTACTTCACGCTGCCTGAGGTCAAGGAAACTGGAGAGAGTTATGAGTTCTCTGGGTGCGCTTCGATCATGGTGCCCCGCTACCAGAACCTCGGAAAACGCGACCAGCCCTACCTGCGCGGCTTCGGGATCTGGGGCGGCATCCAGCGTATGCCCGTGCCGCGGCTGTTCCGGCGCCATAAAAGCGTCGCCTTCGGCTTCCTCTGCGGACGCAGCGAAGTCCTGCCCCACCTCGAGAACCGCATCGAGCTCAGCACCACGGTCCGCGACCGTTATGGCATCCCGGTGCCCCACATCACCTGCTCTTGGAAGGAGGCCGATTTGGCTGTGGCTGCCGCCGCTCGCGCAGATACGGAGGAGATGGTGCGACGCGCGGGAGGCATCCCGGGCATGGTCACTGACCACTTTTACACGCCCTTCGTGCAAAACTTCCTGAAGCAGATTCAGAAGGAGTGGACCCTGTCGACGCCGGGCATGTTCGTGCATGAGGTCGGCGGCGCGCGCATGGGACTCCACCCGGACCACTCGGTGACCGACAGCTTCGGCGCCGTCTGGGGTGTGAGCAATTTGTTTGTGACGGACGGCGCCTGCTGGGTGACCTCTGGTTGGCAAAACCCGACCCTCACGGAAATGGCCATCACCCTGCGCGCCTGCGACCACGCTCTCCGAGAACCGGGGAGAATCGCGTAAGAGGCCCCGCGACCCTCGGTCCGGGGTGCGCTTCCCCCAGCTCCTTTGAGCTCCCTTTTTTTGGCCCCGGTCCACATGTCCGCGATGGAGCCCGGCCGAGCCTTCGCCTGAGTCCACCTCCGATCGCTGACGCTCCGTCGCGCTCGAATGCTCAACACACCGCGCGGGCGCAAGCGCCCGCGCTCAAGATGCTCCCTCAGCGTCGCCCTTTGAAGAAGTTCGCGCGGCGGATCATCTCCGTCACCACCGGCGGCATCAAATTCTCGCCGAGCTCCGACAGAGTCCACGGGATCAGCTCGCCAGGGCGACGCTTAAATACGGTAGTATGCGCGCTCGCCCGCAGTTCTTCCCTCGGACGCCCATTCGAATAGTAATAAAGCGCCATCGAGCGCCGGGAGCGGTCCTCGGGGCAGGTGAGCGGCTCCGGGTGTCCGTGGTTCGCGAAGTCGGTCGTGTTGAAGACGACGAGCCGATTGAACACCGGGGCGATCTTCTTCACCGCCTCTCGCATGTCCTGATCCCAGAGCTCGAGGTGTCCGCCGTAGCTCTCGTCCCAATCGCGGTTCAGGTAGAGGAGCGCGTTGATGCGGCGATCAAGGCGCGTCAGCGTGTGTTTGTTGAAGTCGACGTGCACCTTGAGCAGACCGCCGCGCACGATCTGATGCAGACCGCCGCCCTCGAACCACGGATCGGGGATCAGTCCCTTGATGCCCGTGAGCTCTTCGAGAAAGGCGAGGAAAGCTCCGGAGTTGAGCTCATGGAGTACCATGCGAGTCGTCGGACCGAGCACTTCTTCGTCGCGGCTGCCGTACTTCTTCTGCATCGCGTCGTTGTACTTCTCCCAGCTCCCCGACTGCGGTGAAGGGAACTCAGCGAGGACCGCGTCGAGCACATCCGACGGAAGAAAATCGTCGATGACGATGTGAGGGAAAGGTTCCGCGGAAGCGTAGGAGGGCGCGAGCGAGCGCGCTTTTTCTACGAGCCGCGCCCGATCAAAAAAGTATGCAGGGACGCCAGAAGACCGAAAGACCGAAACTTCCTCAGTGACCATTTCACCGCCCGGTATAGCGAGCGCTCAGGCCCCGTCCACTACCACCGCGCGACTTCGCCAGCTCTCCTTGCTCCCGCGCGCCCCCGGCTCTCGAGACGAACCTCGCCGCGCGCGATCGCTCGGCAGGCCCCGCTAGCCAAGCCGCGAGCTCTTCGGGTAGAACGACAGAAGCAACTCTGTTTGTGAACTCCCCGTGACCTCTCTGCCCCTCTGGACCAAAGAGCTCTTGGTGCTCGCGAGCCTCGCGGCCCTCGTGCTTCTTTGGCTTGTGAGAGAGGCGATCCTGCTCCGCCGCGCTCACCAGGCTGTCCCGATCCGTGTGCACGTCAACGGCACCCGCGGGAAATCCAGCGTGACGCGCCTGATCGCGGCGGGCCTCCGCGCCGGGGGCATCCGAACCACCGCAAAGACAACAGGGACCCTCCCCCGCTTCATTCTCCCGGACGGCAAGGAAGATCCGATCTTGCGCGCGGGCCGCGCCAACATCGGGGAACAAGTCTCCATCTTGCGGCGCGCCGCCGAGGAACGCTCCGAAGCGCTCGTGATCGAGTGCATGGCGCTCCAACCATTTCTGCAGTGGGTTTCGACGGCGCGCATCGTCCGACCCACCATCGGGGTCATCACCAACATCCGCGAGGACCATCTGGACGTCATGGGCCCGGATGCGACGGGGGTCGCTCAGGCCCTGCTCAGCAGCGTCCCGCCGGGTGGCCGTTTGATCACGGCCGAGCCCCGCTTTCAGCCGCTCATCGCCGAGGTCCTCTCCGACCGAGGCGCGACCGGGCGCGTCGTCCGCCCGGAGACAGCGGAGGAGCCCGTCACCGAACGGGAGCTCCGCCGCTTCCGCTACATCGAACACGCAGAGAACGTCCAGCTCGCCCTCGCCGTCTGTGAAGAGCTCGGAGTGCCCCGTCGCACGGCGCTGATCGGCATGCAGCGCGCGCGTCCCGATCCCGGAGCGCTCACCATCGAATACGTCCGCTTCGAAGGGCGCGAGTTCGTCTTCGTCAACGGCTTCGCCGCCAACGATCCCGAGTCCACCGGACAGGTCTGGGAGCTCGCCCTCGCTCGGACGGACTCGGGCGTCCGCCGCGTCGCTCTCATCAACTGCCGCGAAGACCGCGCCGACAGGTCCACACAACTCGGCGACGCGGTCGCCCGCTGGACTCCAGCCGACGCTTACCTCGTTGTCGGCACGGGACGCTCCTTCTTCACCCATCGCGCGCTCGCCGCAGGGATCCCCGAGGAGGCCATCATCTCCTCCTCGAGTCACACACCCGTCGAGCTCGCGCGCGAGCTCTCGGCCCTGGCCGGGCCTCATGGCGTCGCTGTAGGCATCGGCAATATTGGCGGGATCGGCCTTGAGCTCATCGCCAAACTGCGAGAAGAACCAAAAGGCTCATGGAGCTCCTTCCAATCTCGATCGGCATCGGCCTCGTTGTAAGCCTGGCCCTCGCCGAGCTCGCGTCGATTGGCGCAGCGGGGATGGTCGTGCCGGGCTACGTCGCGCTCGCCCTCGATCGGCCGAAGAGCCTGTTCGTACTGCTCATCGCATCGCTGCTCGCTTATGGCGCGCTGCGTTTGTTTGGGAGCTTCCTCGTCCTTTACGGGCGCAGGCGCACGGCCCTCGCCGTGCTCTTTGGGTACCTCGCAGGAGCCCTCGCGACACATCTCGCCTCCCTCCAAGGTGACCCCGCCGAGCTCACCGTCGGCTACATCATTCCGGGCCTGATCGCGATCTGGATGGATCGCCAGGGCGTCCTGCTCACGCTCTCTTCGATCACGATCTGCTCATCCTTCGTACGCCTCTTGCTCCTCTGCCTGTTCGGACAAGAGCTCTTGCCGGGTGGGCTCTTCCCTTGAACAAGCCTCTCTTCGGCGGACAGCGGGTTTACCATCGCCCTCCGGGACCGAGCACCCTCGAGCTCCTGGTCGTCGCGCTCATCGGAACCCTCGTCCTTCTCACGATCGAGCTCCGTCCCTGGTCTCCGGGCAGCGCGCACCGGGATCTGGCGCGAACGGCCGCCGAACACACCCAGCGCGCTTTTGACGCGATCCGAGAGGAGCGGCTCCGCCGCGACATTCCCCTGCTCCCCGAGCTCGACCCCGCCCGCTCCGGACTCATTTTCCGCCCCGCGACCTCGATCACCACCTCGAGCGGCGCCCTCTCGGCGAAACAAACGAGCGTCAACCCGAACTTCGCCGCGCTCATCTTGGCCTTCTACCTGGAGCTCGGCCTGAAACAGGGCGACGTCATCGCCCTCGGCGTGACAGGGTCCTTCCCCGCCTGGAACATCGCGGCGCTCGTGGCCGCCGAAGAGCTCGGTCTCCGTCCGATCGTCATCGCCTCCGCAGCAGCCAGCGACTACGGCGCCAGCGACGAGAAGTTCTCCTGGCTCGACATGGCGACCTTCCTGAACGAGCGCGGCCTCCTCAAGACAAAGACCTTAGCCGCGAGCCTCGGAGGTCTCGAGGACCTCGGAGGCGGCCTGAGCGAGGAAGGCACGGCCATCTTGGAGGCCGCCATCGAGCGAAGCGGCGCCGAGCGCCTGCGAGCGACGAGCTACGAAGAGTCCCTCGCCGAGCGGCTCGCCGCCATCGAACGAGCCCGCGCCGGCGCGCCTCTTCGCGCCTACGTCAACATCGGCGGCGGAGCCGTGAGTTTCGGACGCAGCCGCGCCCAGGGCCAGTTCCAGCCTGGCATCAACCTCCCGAGCCCTGACGTCTCGGAAGAGTCCGTGATGGGCGCCCTGTCCAAACAGGGCATCCCTGTCATCCACCTCGTCCAGGCCGTCGAGCTCGCGACTCGCTACGGGCTTCCGCTCCGCCCCCACGTCACCCCCGCGCCCGGCGCAGGCTCCCTCTTCCGCCTGAGCGCGCCCTCGCCGCTGCTCCCCGTCGTCGGCCTCGGACTGCTCTCCGCCTCCCTCGCGCTCGTCGCCCTCCGCGCCAAAAAGCGCCGCGAGCTCACGCGCCTCGCTTACAATCCTCTCACGGACTCCGCCCCCTCCCGTCACGCGCGGCCGCCCTCTCGGCCCCAGGCTCCTCCGCCGCCGGAAGGCTGAAGTCCCTGTTCGCGCGAAGCTTGGGAGGACGACGCGGAAAGGCGAAAGCGCGCCGAGCGAGAATGACGGTCGAACTCGTCTCGCGCGGAGCGCCGGAAGCACCGTCCTACGCTCAAAGCTCTCCGGAGGAGAGAGCTTGCCCGCCGGGGGAGTGAAGAGCACTTTCGCCCAGCCACCAATTCACAAGAGCTCGCCTCTCTTCTTCTCCGAGCCCATGCCCACCAGGAAACTCACGGTACTCGATGTCCCGGAGGCCCGAGGACCGGGCTTGCGCAGCCGCGGCTCGAACGAGCGACGGTGGTCTCATGTTGTCCTCCCTCCCCGTGGAGAACCAGCCGCGAACCTGGCGTGGGCCCAGGCCACCGGCAAAAACTCCTCCATGCAGAACAGCGAACGCGGAAAATGGGCTGCTGTTCGTAGCCAGATACGGGGCCGTGCTGCCGCCCCCCGAGTGGCCAACAATCAAAACGTTTTCCGCTTTCAAACGGTCGCCGTACCGGTCCATCAGTTCGTCCAAACATGCATGAATGTGCCAGAAGTCCGGAGTTCTTTCATTCGGTTGGTCGGCGACCTGCCAGGTCCAATCGCCAGCGGGAGAAACACGAGAATCGGGACCGAGAAGTGCGAAGCCTCGGTCCAACGCCAGGCTCTGAAACTCCCCGATCATGGCCCGACCATTCGAGCCCGTACCGTGAAGTGCGACCAATAGAGGCACGCGTTCATAGGAGGAGGGCGGCAGAAAAAATGCGCCGGACCTCCCTGCGCTGTTCCGATGCTGGATTTCGCCCCAGACCTCCTCTCCCCGCGCCCGACGACCTTTCTTTGCGTCGCCCTGGGCAAGGGCGCGAGCGGGGACCTCTGTCTCTTCCTTCTCGATTGTCCCGTCAGTGGGGACTTGCGCGGCTTCGACTGCGGCCGCGAGACCAGACAAACCTGCGGCCCCTCTGCGAAACCTCACAACTCCGAGGACCAAAAGTCCTCCCAGCATGATAGCGCTGACGAGCCACGCCATCCCGGACGCTCCGGGCTTCTGGCTGACGGGAATGGACCGCCGACAGAGCACACAGCCTTGTGAGCGGGTCGGATCATAGGCCAGCCCATGTTCTCGACATTTCGCGATCCGATCCATCGCCTGCTCCTCCCCAGAGACCCAGTGGTTACATGTTATCTTTGATGAGGTGGAGAAGCTAGGTGCCATCACTCATGCAACCCGGGCCTCAGGCGACGGCACCCATGCAAACTCGCGCAAGCTTTTCGTACTCACGCAGGTCGCGAGTCAAGCCCTCGTCACCGCGCGTACGCGCTCCGAATCGGCCCCCTCACAGCGTCGCGAGCGCCATCAGCTCCGCGGTCGCTGAGTCTCCCGCCCGTTCGATGGCTCGGCGCAAAGTTTCATGGCGCTCGACGAGCAGACGGCGGGTCGCCGGATCGCCTTCGACACCGAGCTCCGTCAGGCCGAGCAGCTCTTTGAAGGCGGTCTCTTCCCGTGCGTAGATGATGCGGCGTTCGGGGCCGCTCAAGGTGTGTGGCGAGTAGCGCGCGAGGACGGGAGTCGGCTCGAGGTGCGCGAGGAGTTTCGGCTCCCACTTCGGATCGGGTTCGACGTAGACGGGGCGCACGTCCGTGAGGCGGAAGAGAGCTTCCTCGCTCGGCGCGCCGGAGACGTTCATGTCGACCACGAGACGCTCGAGCACAGGCTCCGCGCGCACCAAAGCGCCAAACCTGTAGGCGTCCCCGAGGAACTCGAGCGGGACAACCAACACGTCAGGCCTCTCTCCGAGCGCCTGTACGGCCAGGAGCCGCCGGGAGAGGCGCTCCGAAGTCGCCACGATCAGACTCGAAGGCGGGAGCTGGCGCATCAGCTCTTCACCGCTCACCCGGATCGCCAGCGTGCTCGTACGTCGGGCGATGTTCGCGGCTTCTTCGACTCCGGCGAGCGCCGCCGCGACGCCGAGCGTCGTGAGCAAAGCTGCGCTCATGCGGCTCGCCGGCAGACGCAGAGCCGGTCCCAAGAGCGCCGCCACGCGCAAACCGAGCGCGCCGAGCGGAGCGAGGAGCGCGATGGTCGTCAGATGGAGAGCGGCGCGAGACGCTGTGAGCTCCGGATCGAGCCAACCGCCGGGTCCCGAACGAGGTACGACCAGATCGAGCGCGAAGATCCCGAGCGGAACCCAGAGCGCTGGCGAGCGGCGCACACCGAGCGAGAGCAGCCCCACGAGCGCCGCGATCGACCAGAGCAGACCGAGCTCACTCAGAGGCCAAAGCACACTCGCGCGCGCCTCTTCGCTCAGGGTCCAAGAACGAATCTCCACAAGCCCCGCGAGGCCCCCTTTGCCCGCCGCGAGCGCCTCGCTCAGGACAAGCCCACCGAACAAAAGGAGCGCCCCGAGCCCGAACCCGACCTCTGGCGAGCTCGAGCGCTTCTCCGGCGGACGAATGTTCTGAAGCTCGATGTGCCCGAGGTTCCGGAAGAAGCGCGGGAGGAAGCTCGTGAACAAGAGCCCGAGAGCGAGCGCAGGACTCTCGACCAAGAGGGCGACCGTGAGCGCGCCGCGGAGGGCCGCATTCGAGAAGCTCGAGCCCCGCTTCAGCTGCCCGTCGAGGTGAAGCCAATAGAGGGCAAGACAGAGGCCCAGAGCGCCCCCGCCTGCGATGGTTCCTTCCGTCAGGCCGGGGAGCGTCGCCGTCGCCATCAGCGCGCCGCCGAGAGAGAGCCAAGGGTCGCACTCGGAGCCGCTCCCCTCACGGCGCAGGAGCCTCATGCTGGCGAGGAACACGAGCATCCCCGACAGACCCAAGAGGAGCGCGCTCAGAGCCGCCGCCCGCGCGACGACATCGCCGAGGGGGAGCGCGGTAGCCCCCCGCGCCAAAAGGGCGCTCAGTGAGCCGGAGAGGCTCGGCGCGAGCCCCTGCATCTGCAAGAGCGCCGCGTCCGTACGATAGAGGGCGCCGGCGTTCTGGTGCCAAAGGCCGCTCAAAAACGGCACAAAAAAAGCCAAGGCCAGCGGGACCTGCGCGCGTCTCACCCCCACCGGGTGCCACGACGAAGCTCCACTGGCCAAGATTTCGACCGCGAGGAGCTCCCCCCGCGACGGCGCGGGCGCGCCGTCTCAAAGGGAGCGTTTCTCCGCGATCAGTGCGTGACGATCAGCTCGACGCGACGGTTGTTCGCGCGGCCTTCCGCCGTGTCGTTCGTGTCGATCGGGCGCGTAGCCGCCAGACCCACTGCCTCGATCTTCGAGCCGTCCAGACCCTGAGACACGAGGTGGTTCTTGACGGAGGTCGCGCGCGCGAGGCTCAGCTTCTCGTTGTCCTTCACGGTGCCGCGCGAATCGGTGTGACCCTCGATGACGATCTTCTTGAACTCTTGATCGCCGAGCGCCTTCGCCACCTCATCGAGCTTCTGCTTGGCGAGGGGGAGGAGCTCCGACTTTCCGGTCGTGAAGAGAACCGCGCCGTTCAGGGTGATGACCATACCGCGCGCTTCTTCCTTGACGCTGGCCATCTCCTTCAGGCTCGAGAGCGCCGCCGAGAGCTTCTGTTCGGCCGCCGCGCGCGCTTCGCGCTCGCGCTGGAGCTCCTTTTCCTTCTCCTGAAGGCTCGACTTCACCTTACCGAGCTCTTCCTTCGTCATCGAGGCGCGCTTGCGCTCGAGTTCGATGTACTCGTCGTCGTACTTCTTGCGCTCTTTCTCCGCCTTGGCAGCGCCGCCGAGAGCGGCCGCCGCGCGAGCCTTGCGCTCAGCGATATAGGCAAGGGTCCGGGTCTCTTCGTCCTTGACCTTCGGATCGTCCTCCCAGGCCTCTTCCGCCTGGATCAGCGCCTGCTTGGCCTCGTCGAGGCGCGCCGGAACGAGCTGACTGGCGGGGCCATTGGCCGCGACCGTGTACGCTTCACGGGCCGAGACGAGCTCCGGCGGAGGAAGCGAGGGCGCACCACAAGCGACCGCCGCGGTCGCCAAGACAATCACCGAGCCGAGATGTTGCTTCTTCATGACTGGGGTTGCTCCATGAGTTCTTTGACTCGCTTGAGGGAACGCTCAGCGTCAGCGATCGCCTTCGCTTCGAGAGAAAGAGCGAGCGCGAGCTCCGCGTCCGCCTGAGCTTCGCGGAGCTTGCGCGCCGCAGCTTCATTTTCACCCTCTTCAATCAGCTTCTCAGCCTCCGCGATGCGATCGCGAGCGTGCTTCAAACGAAGCTCCGCCTGAGGCTCGTCTTGCGCGCCGCCGACTTCGGCGCCGCTCACCGCCGCCTTGGCGCTTGTCATTTCTTGGTTAGGGACGGCTGCGCCCCCGCATGCGCTCACGATCCCCGAGATCGCCAGGGATCCGATGAGCGTCAGAATTTGCCGATTCATTGATCTCTTGAACCTTCCCCGGGGTCTCGAAGTGGCCCCGAATATTTCGACCGCCAGAATCCCAAAGTTTCGAGAAATCGCAAGAGTTTCCAGCTACCTCGGCGAAAGCGATTCCCGTAGCAAAGTGTCACAGATCGCCCTCGATCCCCCGCGAGATGTACGTTCTTGCCCCAGGGATCGACGTCACCTCAGCACTCGCTCAGTCCCTGCCCACACCCTCCCACCCACTTATCAAAGCACCAACGTCGCCGCCGGGCGCTCGTCCAGGAGTCTTCGCTCCTCGCCTCCTCACCACCCGGAAGGACCCGAACCGCACGCGCCGCGCCTCGTAGCTCGTCCCCGTTTTTTGGCCCCGGTCCATCACAAAAAGCTGAGCCCAACCGAGCCCTCGCCTGCTCCCGCCGCCGATCGCTTCGCTCCTTTCACGAAAGCCCGCGCCTCCCATGCCCTGGGCGCACCCGCCCTCGCCAACTCTCGAGGCGCACCTGCTCTCGAGAGCGCTTCGCTGGGACCAGCAGGCGCGCGCCGCCCCGGAGCAGCTCGGTCCCCCGGCCGGCGCTCGGCAGCGGCGCTTAGTTGCGTTTTGTTAGCGCCTAAAGATCTTATGGGCACCGATGGGCGCGGCACCGTAGATCGGGACGTCCACGCCACCGCCTCCCGATCCCACGTCCGTCCGCTGCCCACCGGCCGCGGGCGCGCCATAGACGGGCGCGACCAGGTCTCCGCCGATCCCCGCTGCGCCGCCGCCGGGGGACGCGCCTCCGCCGGGGGACGCGCCTCCTCCCGGAGATCCTCCGCCGTCGGAAGGCGTGCCGCCGCCGTTGCCCTGACCGCCCGTGACGACGCCCTGTCCTCCGATGGCCGGCGCGCCGTAGACCGGTGACGCCTGATCTCCGCCCGCGCCACTGCTCGCCCCCACGCCTCCTGTGGCTTCAGCGCCGCCGGCATTCGCCATAGCACCTGTCCCCTGGCGGCCACCGGTTCCTCCCGAGTCCGACTCGCCGCCACAGGCCGCCGGCGCCACCGCCAGCGCCCCGAGCGCAATCATCGCCGCGCGGCCGAGGCGCGTCGTCGACTCCCAGCGCTCTGCCACCGCTGCCTGCGCCGCCTCCACACCCGCCTCATGGGGCGCACCACAGAAAGGACAGGCCGTCTCTTCGAGAGCAATGTGACGAGAACAAGAAGCACATGGTACCAATTTCATAACATCCTCACTCTAGACTTCAGTAGAACTTTCTCGGGCGCCCCCAGGTGCCCCATCTTCCGGTGAGCTCAAGAGCTCCTCCTCACGTGCCCGCGACAAGGGGTTCGACGATCAGCTCAAAGAGCCCCTGATCGAATGGTTGACCGGGAGCGGCCTCGACTTTCTGGACTCGCTCCCGGAGGCCGCGGGCCTTCATTTCGAGGGCCCGGTGGTGACAGTAGGGATTGTTTCCGGGGCGCCCGAGCAGCATGTCGCTCATCCAGGTGCACCCGCCTTTGCAGACTTTTCGGTAGTAACACTCGGCGCAATAGCCCCAGAGATCGGCCTCGGTGCGCGTTCGTGTGTAACGGAGCGGCTCTGCTTTCGTCCAAATGTCCTCGAGAGGAGCGTCGAGAATGTTCCCCGCGGTCCACTTCTTCGTCCCGAGCGAGGGGCAGCCTTTGATGGTCCCGTCTGCTTCGATACCGATCGTGGAACGACCCGCGCCACAGGACGAGCCGTGCCCGCTCGGCAGATGGCTCTGAAGGATGCTCTCGTAGGGCCCAAAATAGCCGAGGGTGTTGCCGCGCCAGACGAGCACACCGAGCTCATCGGCGCGCTGCTTCAACGTTGCGAGCAGCGGGAACACTTCGACGAGCTCGTAGGGCTGGATCATCACCTCGGGTTCGTCCGCCGCTCGCCCCATCGGCACCGTCAGCATGATCTGCCAAGCGCGCGAGCCGCGCGCCGCGATCGTCTCGAGGAGCTCGGGCAAGTCCGGATAGGAGAGACGATTGATCTGTGTGTTGTTGAAGAGCTCGAGATCTGCGCTCCCGATCGCGTCCATCGCGCGGAGCGCCGCGTCAAACGATCCCTGGACCCCGCGCAACCGATCGTGCACCTCACGCATGCCATCGAGGGAGACGCTCGCGGCGCGAAGACCGCTATTTTTCGCGGCTCGCGCGAGCTCGGGGGTCAAACCGCGCCCGCCCGTCGTGATCGAGACGAGCACATCCGAGCGCGCGAAGCGCTCGACGAGCTGGAGCCAGTCGGGCCGCAGGTACGCTTCGCCGCCGATCAGCGTGACCTCGCGGATGCCGAGCTCGATGAGCTGATCGGCGAGAGAGAGCGCCTCCTCGGTCGAGAGCTCACTCGGACGCGCCTTTCCCGCACGAGAGCCACAATGGCGACAGGCGAGATCACAAGCGAGCGTGATCTCCCAGACACAATAGATCGGTCGGACGCGATCGACCTCCGTCGGCTCGGCGAGCAGAGGCAACTTGCGCCGCGGAGGATCGGCGACCGGAGCGAGCGGGAGCTGGCGCGGACGCGGGGCGCGAAGCAGCGCCTCCCGGCTCCATGTCGTAGTTGCCTCCTCCATTGAACCTCCCGGGGAACATGGAAGCGTAGCAAGCGGGGACAGGCGCGCCAGCCTTTCTCAGACAAAGGCTCGGGCACGACCCCTCGGGAGTCACGCGCCGGGGCCCAAAGATAGGGGAGAATCAGGCGGGCAGAGGCTCGATCGCGTTGCACCCAAAGGAGAGGGTGACCTCCGCGGTCGGGTCGGCCTTGTAGGAGTCACAGGTCTGCGGGCAGAGGGTGATCTGGTTTCCATTGAGGGTCCAGCCTTCCGAGCAGTCCGCCGGAGAGTCGTCCCGCAAGATCAGGACCTGCGATCCATCTCCCTTCTTGACGATGAGATTCGTCTTATCGACGTCGAACTCTTCGCTCTTCGAGCCGATGTCCTCGGGGATGACGAAGGTGCACGCGTCAACAACGCCCGTGGTCACCTTGCCGAGGGCGGTGGCCAGCGCAGCGGCGAAGTCGGGCTCCGCGCTCATGTCGAAGTGGCAATAGGGGGCGCTATCGATCTGGCAGCCATCCGGCGCCGTCCCGCCGAGCTTCGCCGCCTCCGAGAGGAAGGGCCGCATGTCTTCGTTGGTCTGACCGTTCTTCTCGCTCCCCGGTGCGCCGAGGATATAGGTCTTGATTCCTTTCGCGGCGGCCGCAGCGATCTCGTCCAGAATCGGCTGGAGCGGGGCGGTCGCGCTGCTCCCATTCGTGCGTCCGCAGCCGAGGGGCTGCGTCGGAGCGCCATCGGTGAGAAGGACGACAAACTTCGCCCCTCCCCCTTCGTAAGGCTCGAGGCTTTCGGTCAGCGCGAAGTGGAGCGCGTCGTGGGTCGGGGTGTTGTAGACGAGGCGCGCGTTCGTGAGCGCATCCGCGAGCGCCGCGCGCTGCATCGAGCCTGGGGCTCCCAGCGGCTGAATCGGGATCATGCTCTGATCGCTGACACACTGAGCCATGCCGCGCGTCGAGTCAGCGGTCGGGAACAGAAGCATTCCGACGGACATCCCATCGGGAAATGCGTCGAGAGCCGCCAGCATCGGCGGGACACTCAAGAGCCACTTCGAACCTTCGACAGGTTCAGGGGTGTACATCGTCCCGGTCGCACACCCACCCAGTCCGGGACCGGGACCCGGGCCCGGACCCACGATCGGTCCGTCGTCGCCTCCGGGGCCGCCGCCGGTGCCGGGCACTTCTCCGCCCATGTCGACACAGGGCGGGTCGTTCATCGACATGCTCTGGTCGACGATCAGCTGCAGCGTCGGCAGGTAGACGTCCGGCGTGTCGCTGAACCCGGCGCACTCGCTCTCCGTCAGCTCCGCCACCTCGTCAGCCGTGAGGACCCGGACCCCGCCGTTAAAAGCGACCGACCCCGAGCCGCCCGTGCCGCCTCCGACGATCAGACCATCCTCGGAGTCGTCGTCGCCGCCGTCGCTGAAATTCCCGCCGCTTCCGGCCGGATTCCCGTCGCCGCTTCCGTCTCCGTCGCTCTGCGAGGAGTCCGCGCCCGACGAAGGTCCGGGATCCTTGTCACCCGGGGCCTTCGAAGAGCCGCAAGCCAAAACGGATCCAACCACGAGCAGAGAGCTCAAACCTGAGTATGCGAGTCTTCGGTTCATCGAGTGCATCGGGCGCGTTCACCCGCTCCTGCTGGCTCGAAGGGGCCAGCTTAGGAATGGTAACGCGAGGCACCTCACCAAAGTCGCGAATGTGCTTCCACTTTCAAGATTCCGCGATCGGGACCCTGTTTGAGTGGAATTGTGTAGCAGGGCAAAATGTTACGATTCACATTTGCCGCGCGCTCGCTCGCGCTCGTGAGCCTGGGCTCTTCAGGCGAATCCTAGGCTGAACGAGGGCGCCCAGTTCGTGAGAGACCGCTGAGCGACTCGCATCCGTTCGTCGGTTTTTCGGGGGGACGAGCGCGTCCGCACCTTGTTTTTTCTTGAGGGGAAGCGCTTCATTTCGAATTGTCGCGATCGCTGGTGAGCTCTTTCGTCGTTTGATCGACGGTCTCGAGGACGGTGACTTGGGCCGACACGGACGCGCCCGCGTCGATCATCTGAACGAAGGCAGCTGCGAGGTCGCGACTCTCCGGCGAGAGCTCCACCTGAGCCGCTGCCGTGTCGGATGGGAATCCGCGAGCCACCTGCTCGGCGGCGGACGCGTGACGTTCAAAGGCGTCACCGATCGCGACGATGGCACCCTCCCCTGCTCGGCCGATTGCGCTGGTCATCTCCGGGGAGAACGACCGCGGCAGCGATCCCTTGAGTCCATCTTTTTCTTCCTGGGCTGGCAGGCGCCTTTCCCGCGAAATACTCGCTCCTCGACGCCTTGACGCCCCTCGACTCTCACTTCAGAGTTCGCGCGTCCTTGAAGCGCAGAGGACGAGTTCTCCCCTTCGGCCGCCCAGCGCGCCCTCCTGACGCTCGCGTCCGGATGCCATCCTCACCGGCCCCCTCTCGGTCGTGTCCTCTTCTCCTTCCGCTCCTTCCTGGTCGAAAGCCCCCGAGCGTGCCCTTCTGAAGCTCGCCGGGCCTCTCGTGCTCCAGCTCGTCTCCTTCAGCATGATGAGCGTGGTCGACACCCTTTTTGTAGGAAGGCTCGGGGAGGCAGCCCTCGCCGCGGTCGGGCTCGGCTCGATGTTCGTGCTGACCGTGAGCTCCTTCGGCCAATCGGTGCTCTCCGCCTGCCGCATGCTCGTAGGGCAGGCGGTGGGTCGACGGGACCAGGCGGAAATCGATCGCTTGCTCGGGGTTTTTCTCCGGCTCGGGCTCGGACTCGGATTCGTCAGCTTCCTCGTCGCGCTCGGAAGCGCGGCGCTTTTGCCTTGGATGGCGGCAGATCCGGAGACTGGTGCCCAAGGGGCTCGCTACGCGGCCATCCGCGGCCTCGGCATCCCGGCGATCCTCGCGAGCGCGGCGCTCGGCCAATGGCTCACCGGACAATCCTGGGCCAGCGCCCCCATGCGTGCGGCGATCGTGGCGAACGTCGTGAACGTGCCTCTCAACGCCATTTTCCTGTTCGTGTTCGGCCTCGGAACGGATGGCTCAGCCCTGGCGACCGCCATCGCCCACGGCGTCGAGCTGCTCGTTCTGCTCATGGCCGCCAAAGAGGCGCTCGGCGCGTCTGGGGGTCGTCGGGTCGGGCTCTGGAAGGGCGCCTGGAGAGCTTCGAACGCGGAAGCGATGGCTCTCTTGCGCCTCGGAACACCGATGGGCGCCGAGCGGGTGCTCGACATGATGGCCTTCGCCGCGGTCCCCCTGCTCCTCTCCTACGCGGGCTCGGCGCACGTTGCGGCGCATCAGATCACGCTCCAGGTCAGCCTGTTCGCGTTCTTACCGCTCATTGCGCTCTCGGACGCTGCCTCGGTGCTCACGGCGCAGGCCTTCGGGGCGCGCTCCTACTCGCTCATCCGCCGCATCAACCAGGCAGGCGTCTGGCTTGCTGTCGGCTTCGCGGTCCTCTTCAGCACCACCTGTGTCCTGCTTCGCCTGCCGATCGCCCGCGCCTTCACCCACGAACCCACGGTCGTCGCCGCGACAACTCCCGCCCTGATCGGCACCGCTAGCATCCAGATGGCGAACGCCGCCTACAACATCCTCAAGGGCACCCTGCGGGGCCTCGGCGATTTCCACTTCGTGGCTTGGTGCGCGGTGCTTTGCGCCTGGATCGTGACGCCTCCGCTCACTTATCTTTGGAGCGTGCAGGGTACGATGGGGGCGTCGGGGGCCTGGGCGGCGATCTTCGTCGAGGTGACAATTGGCCTCGCGATCATCGCGCTCCGCACGAAGAAGAAGCTCGCGGAGCTCGGGGACGATGAGTCCATCGCTCCCCTCTCGCTCTCAGAAACGGAGGCAATGTGACGGACTATTTGTTGATTGGGATGCTCGATTCGCCCTTCGTTCGCCGCGTCGCGATCGCGCTCGAGCTCTACGGGAAGTCCTACGACAATCTCGCGCTTCGCACCGTGGGCGATGCAGAGCGCTTCGCCGAGTATAGTCCCCTCCGCCGCGCCCCGACCTTGCGGCTGCCGAGCGGGGAGCTGCTCATGGATAGTCACGTCATCCTCGCTTACCTCGACGAGCAGGAGCCGAAGCAGCGGGTCCTCCTGCCCGAGAGCCCTGAGGATCGCCTGAAAGCGCGCCAAATCATCGGCGTCGCCGCCGGTCTCGCCGACAAGGCCGTGCACGGCGTCTATGAGCTCAACTTCCACGCGCCGGAGGCGCGGAGCCGCCCCTGGCTGGAACGCATCCGCACCCAGCTCCAGGACTCCGCGCGCTGGCTCGATCAGAGGGCACCCGAGAGCGGCTTCTTGAGCGAGCGCATCTCTCACGCAGACATCATCGTCGGCACTGCGCTCCGCTTCGCGACCGATGCGCATCCGGATTTTCGGCTCTTCGATCTCGCGCCGCGCCTCGAAGCCTTTTGCGCGCGGCTCGAAGCGCTCCCCGAGTTCCGCAAGACTTACCTTCCGCTCGAACCGCCCAAGCTCAACTGAGGCGCGCACCCAGTCGCTCCTGCTCCACGCGGGCTCCGCCGAAAGCGCCGGAGCGCACCCGGTCGCTCCTGCTCCACGCGGGCTCCGCCGAAAGCGCCGGAGCGCACCCGGAAGGGCCAGCTCGCTCCTCTTCCTTCTTTGGCCCCGGTCCATCACTTCCAGCAGAGCCCCACCGAGCCTTCCCCTGAGCTCGACGCCTCAACTTTCCTCACCGGAAACTGCCGCGCCCCTCGCGCTCCGCGCCCCCCGCGCGCGCTCATCTTCCCTCCCTGCCACCGCGCGCTCCCCCGCGCGCTCCGCGCCACCGCGCGCTCCGCGCCTCCGCGCGCTCATCGCTCAGCCTTCTCCCCGGCGCTCCGCGCCCGCGCGCTCATCGCTCAGCCTTCTCCCCGGCGCTCCGCGCCCGCGCGCTCATCGCTCAACCTACCTCCCGCCCGCTCCGCGCCACCGCGCGCTCATCGCTCAACCTTCTCCCGCCCGCTCCGCGCCCCCCGCGGGCTCCGCACAAACTCATTTCTACGCCCCTTCCCGCGCTCCTCTTCCCTCCCTGCCCCCGCGCGCGCTCCTGGCGCGCTTTTCAGGCCTCCCCTCCCTGGAGATGCGCTATAGGCTGGGCACCCCCATGGAGCCGAGGCCCCGATGAGCGAGAGCGAAGCTGACGTCCCGCGCGTCTTTCGCCCCGCGCGCGCGCTCCCGACCGACGTTGTGCGCCCGACGCGCGCCGTCGTCGACTTAGACAGCCTCCGCCACAATCTCCATCTCTTGCGCGGCGCCGCGCCCGGCGTGGCCATCTGGGGCGTCGTCAAAGCGGACGCCTATGGTCACGGCGCTAAGGCGGTCGCGCGCACCCTCGAGCGCGCCGGGATCGACGGGCTCTGCGTCGCGCTCGTCGAAGAGGGCGTCGAGCTGCGCGAAGCGGGCGTCACAGCGCCGATCCTGGTCATGGGCGGCTATTACGGAAACGCCTACTCGGAGCTCGTGCACCATCGGCTCACGGTGGTGCTCCAGAGCGAAGGGGAGCTCGAAGCGCTCGCGGACGCGGTCCGCCGCAGCGACGGCGCGCCCCTCGAGGCCCATCTCAAGGTCGACACGGGCATGGGGCGCCTCGGTGAGCGGCGCGAAAACTGGGACCGCTGGGCCGCGCGCCTCCGCGACCGCCCGGAGATCATCTTCGACGGTCTCATGACCCATCTCGCGACCGCCGATCGACCGAGCACGGGCAACGCCCCCGAACAGCTCCGGAACTTCGAGGGAGCGACGGCGATCTTCAAGAGGCACGGGCTCGTCCCCCGCGCGCGCCACGCCGAAAACAGCGCCGCTCTGCTCGGGGACCATCCTCACTATGACCTCGCGCGCCCCGGCATCCTCCTCTACGGCGTCAGCCCCTTCTCGGACGGTGAGCTCCCCGCCTCCGAAGCGTCCCGCGCGCTGCTCCGTCGCCTCCGGCCCGCCATGAGCGTGAAGAGTCGCATCGTGTCGCTCCGAGTCCTCGATGCGGGCGATCCGGTCGGCTACGGCAGCGCGTTCCGTGCCCGGCGTCGCTCCCTTATCGCTACCGTGCCCATGGGCTACGCGGATGGTCTTTCGCGCGCCCTGTCGAACAATGGGGAGCTTCTTGTGAGAGGTCGGCGCGCTCCGATCGCTGGCGTCGTCAGCATGGACATGACGATGATCGACGTGACGGACATCCCGGGCGCCGCTCTCGGCGACGAAGTCACGCTGCTCGGTGGTCGCGCCGCGCCGGAATCTGGAGAAGGCACTCACGCCTTCGAAATCGGCGCCACCGAGCTCGCCGCGCGCGCCGGGACCATTCCCTGGGAAATTCTCACCAACATCTCCCGCCGCGTGCCTCGCTTTTATCGCGGCGCCTAAGTTAAAAGACCGCCCGCGGACGCGCCCCCCCGGCGCGCGCTCACTCGAGGACGTAACCTTTGCCGCGCACGCTGCGAATCCGCAGCCCAAAGTCGAGCACCCGCGCGCGCAAGAGCGCGATCTGGCTGTGCACAGTGTGTTCCGCGACGAAACGTCCCTGCCAGACGATCTCCGCAATGCGCGTCGTCGGCAGCGGCTCCGTACTCTCGAGCAAAGCCGCCAGAATTCGACTGTGCAAGCGCGAGAGCTCGAGGGACACTCCGTTCAGGACGATATCCGGCGCCGTCGCGACCTCGAGAGCTCCCACGGGAGTCTGGCGTCGAACCCGCGCGCGCTCGACTCCACTCGCCGGCATGCCTTCGAGCTCCTGCAGAGCTCCCCCGCCGTACTCCCGCTGCTCTCTCTCCTCCGCGCCCGAACGCTCCTCGCGCGGCCAAATGTCTCCGCGGCCAATCCCCGTCTCCGTTGTCGTGATGCGCATCTGCACTGCTCCGTCCATCGCCACCTCCAAGTGCTTCGGGAGCCCGCGAAACCACTTCGCTGAGCGCCCTTGTCAGGACCCCTTGAGCAACCGATGTGCCAGCGCGAGTTTTGCCCCTGTTCGCCCTCGGTCCTCTCCCGGGGAGCGGGCCCTCTCACGCCACGACGCCGGGGCCGGGGCGCACCATTCGGCTGTTATTGGCTGGAAGAGCCGCCTCTCGGGCGCTCCTTTTGCCTCCGCTCGCCGGAGCCGCGCGCGCGCCTTCCCCGCCCGGACACCCCCTCCGAACCCGAAAAGTGATCGATCATGTCCGATCACTCGAGCGCGCCGGACGTCGGCGCGCCGCGCCCCGCTCAATCCTCGGACGCGACGGGCAGCGAGAGAGGCGGGACGCTCTGCCCGGGCTCAGCCGCATCGACGTCGAGGGGTTCCCCGAGCAAGAGACGCTCCTCCGAGAGCGCTTGGCCGACCGGCCTCACCCGCTCGTCCTCCCGCGATAGCCGGATCAACGCACGCATCGCGTGGAGGTACTCCTCTTTCCCGAGTCCTCCGCGAAGGAACTCGACCCGCAGAAACACGCCCGCCGTCTGTACAACGTCGCACAGGCAGTAGTTGCGCACCTCGTCGATGCGCCCCGCGTGCACCAGCGGTCCCACGTCCTTGCCGTCCACACCGACTTTGCCCGGCATGCCGCAGAGCTTCGCGACGACATCGAGCCGGGCGCGCGGGCTCGCGCCGTAGTCCGAGAGATAATCCATCAGATCGTAGTGGCCGTCGGCGCTGAAGCGATATCGCATGTCGCTTCGCCGGTAATAGGCGCCAAAGGGAACTCCGTGACGCAAGCAGCGCATCGCGATCACCGGCAAATCGAAGCCGCGGCCGTTATAGGTCACGAGCGTCGGTTGGTGCCGTTCGACGAGCTCCGCGAACTCACGGACGATCGTCGCTTCGTCCTCTGTCTCACGCCCGACGAGCCCGAGTCGACGGGGCGCTAAGTCCGCTCCGAGCAGAAGCGCGCCGATGGTGACGATCTTATGGTGAGGGGGAGCGGGCAGCTTGGTCGGCTCGGCGCTCTCCGTGATGGGAAGCTCGGGGTCGACGATGGTCTCGATGTCGAGAACGAGCACGGAGGAATGCGCCACAGAGGAGAGCGTCGCCGACTCTCTCTCGAAAAGCCACTCCTCCGAACGTTCCCCGGCAAGCGCGCCCTGCCCCTTGGACGCGCCCCCTCGGCGCTCCCTTGTCGCCGCCCGCGCCCCCTTGCCGCCTACCCCGCGCGGGGCAGAGCGGACCAGGTGAGTCCGCCCCCCAGGGGGCCGGAGGCGCCCAGGGTGAAGCAAAAAACATGAACAATTTCCGTGTCATTTGACAAATCTGCTTGCCCATGATCCCGTCTGAAATCAGTGTTCGCGTGCAGGCTGCGCCCATGCTGGGCGGGTCCCTAGCGGGCTCTCGGGGGTCACTCGAAGGTCTCGCGGGCACTGACTGCACCAAGGTTTTTCATGCTCGCCGAGCATTGCATCTCTCCCTTTTCCGCCCCCCACATCGGGTCTGGGCGGCGTGTCCCGGTCAGTCGACTCGGAGACCTCGAAGGAGCCATTTCTCTCTCTGAGCGCGAGAGGATGTTGCAGCGCATAGGCGGGACCGAGCCGGGGATCCGTGAATCCGGCTCGCTGAAAGGTAGATTTTCATGTCCCCCAACACTCTCGTCATCAACTGCGATCTGCGAGAGACGCGTGTGGCCCTCATCGAAGATGGGGTCATCGCTGAACTGCAGATCGAACGCGCCGCCCATCGCGGCACCGTAGGAAATATTGTTCTCGGCCGCGTGACCCGGGTTTTGCCCGGCATGCAGGCCGCATTCATCGACGTCGGCATGGAGCGCGCCGCGTTCCTCCACGTCGAAGACCTGATCCGCCCCGACGACTTCGAAGCCTATTTGTCGGGTGATTTCGGCGAAATCGACAAGAGCGAGAGCGGTAAAGATCTCGCCAAAGGCGGTGAGGAAGAAGACGTGCCCGAGAGCGGGCCGAGTGAGCCACCGCGTACCTCCGTCATTCCCGCCGCTCTCGCCGAGGACGACGGCGATGACGACGACGAAGAACTGATCGCCGAGTCCGACGACGAAGACGACGATCTCGACGACGATGAGGACGACCTCGAGGATGAGGACGACGACGAGGAAAGCGGCGTCGACTCGGACAGCGGTGACTCCAGTCCCGACGCCACCGGCGATGATGACCTCGAGGATGAGGGCGACGACGACCTCGAGGATGAGGACGACGACCTCGAGGATGAGGACGACGGCGAAGAGGAAGACGAAGAGCCCGAGGAGCTCGACGACGATCCTGACGACGACGAAGAAGAGGAAGAAGAAGAGGAGCTCCGCGCCCGGCGCAAGCGTCGCCGCCGCAAGACGAACGACCGCGCCCGCAAAAATGGCGGGAGCGAGCGCCGCGCCTCCCGGGAAACCCGCGAGGCGTCCAGCTCGAACGGGCGCTCACGGGACGACGCGCGCAAGAGCTCTCGCGTCTCGCGCAGCATCCCGATCACCGACGTCGTGAAAGAAGGCGACGCGGTCATCGTCCAGATCTCCAAGGAGCCCATCGGAACCAAAGGTGCGCGCGTGACGAGCCACGTCTCGCTCCCCGGACGCTACTGTGTATTTTTGCCGACCGTCGATCACGTCGGCATCTCGAAGCGCATCGGTTCGGCCAGCGAGCGCGCCCGACTGCGTGAGGTCATCAATGGCATGAAGCCGAAGACCGGTGGCGTGATCGTGCGCACGGTCGCCGCCGGCCTGACCAAAAAGGCTCTCAAGGCCGACCTTGGCTATTTGATGCGGCTTTGGAACGACGTGAGCAAGAAGGTCGAGAGCGCAAAAGCTCCTTGTTTGCTCTACGCCGAGCTCGACCTCGTCCTGAAGACTGCCCGCGACCTGTTCACCGATGAGATCGGGAAGATCGTCATCGACGATCGCGAGCAGTACGCGCGTCTGATCCGCTTCGTCGAGATGTTCTTGCCCGAGCGTGTCAAGGATATCGAGCTTTACCAAGGCGACGAGCCGGTCTTCGATGCTTACGGCATCGAGGACGAGATCGCCCGCGCCCTGAGCCGTAAGGTCCCGCTCAAGAGCGGCGGCTACTTGATCATCGATCAGGCGGAGGCGCTCACGGCCATTGACGTGAACACCGGCCGCTTCGTCGGCAAAGGTCAGAGCAATCTCGAAGAGACCGCGCTCATGACGAACCTCGAGGCGGTCGACGAGATCGCCTACCAGCTCCGCTTCCGGAACGTCGGCGGGCTCGTGGTGCTCGACTTGATCGACATGGAAAACCGCGCAAACCGCGAGAAGGTCTACCGCGCGCTCGATCTCGCCCTGAAAAAGGACAAGGCCAAGACCACCATCAACCGCATCAGCGATCTCGGGCTCATCGAGATGACCCGCAAGCGGACCCGCGAGAGCTTGAGCCGCACGCTGAATGAGCCCTGCTTCTATTGTGACGGGACCGGCCACATCCAGTCGCGCACCACCATCGCCTACGAGATCCTCCGGCAGGTTCGTCGTGAACGCAGCAGTCTGCCTGGTTACACGATCACGGTGAACGCTCACCCTGCGGTCATCGACACGCTCCAGGGCGAAGAGCGCGTGGCAGTGAAGGAAGCGGAAGCGCGCTACATGCGACGCATCAAGCTCGTCCCGCGCAAAGAATACCACATCGAGCAGTACGACCTGAAAGGTGAGTGATGCATGAGGCCCCGGTCCATCCCACCCGTGGTGGACCGGCCGAGCCTTCAGCTCCTCGAAAACTCCGCAGAGTGAGCGCCCCCGTGAGCTCCGCGCGCGGGCGGTTCCTCCCGCCGCTCGGGGCTCTCGCCACGCTCGTCAGCCCCCCTTCCGGTCCTCTCCGCCTCTTCTGAACAGAAGCTCACCGGAGCTCATCACGGCATAGTCCTGAGCGGCAAGAGGCCCCGGGAGCCGGGTCCTGCGCTGCCCACCCCTCTGCCCCAGGCAACGGGCGTGGATTTCATTGAGGAAACGGGCCGCGCTCTGTCGCGCCTCTCGGCTTCCACGTTCCGGCTCGCCGAGCCCCCGCTGACGCCGCCACCCGCCCACATAGACATCGCCCATGAAGCCAGCTCGAATAGGGATACCGCCGTGGGGGATGGTCCCGAAGCCAAAGAAAAGAAGCTGAGCGACGTGCGCTACGCGCTCGCAGAGATGCAGCACAAGCTGCTCCGTGAGTTCCTTCTCACGGTGGCGCTCGCGTCTGGCGCAGTGACGCTCCGTGAGTTCTATTTCGGAACGAGCGCAGGACTTGCGCTCACGATGACCATCGTGAGCCTCGCCGTCTGGCTCATCTCCTTCAAGCGAAGGCTCGAGGCGATCGTCATGTTCCCCGTCTTTCTGACGCTGGTCCTGGTCTTTCATAGCGCCGCCGTCGGCCGAGGGGGCGCCACCGCGTCCACCCTCGCGCTCGCCTTCCTCCCCGGGTTCCTCGCCATCCTCGTGCTCGGACCTGCGCTCGGCGTCGTGATCGCCGGCGCGATGCTGTTGAGCTTCGGTTGGCTCGCTTGGACCACCGAGCTGCCGACCCTCGTCCAGCGGCTGCGTTTCTCCGACGAGATCGCGATGACCGTTTTTGCCGCTGGACTCGCCTACACGCTGCATCGCTCCTTCCGCGCCTATGAGCGCGTCATCGAGGCGCGAAACGCGGAACTTTCTCGGCTCAAAGACGAGCGCCGCAAGCTCACCCAGACCATCTATGATGAGCTCGAGCCAAACGCCCATGAGCTCGTGCTCGCAGCCTCGGCGAATCCCTCCCTGAACAAAGAGCAGACCGCCGCTTTCCAAGAGGTCCTCTCGCGGCTGATCGGAACCCTGCGCAAAGCGAAGGTCTTGGCTCACCATGATTCGAAGCGACCGGAACAGCCCGTCGATCCCGATCGGAGCATTCGCGTCGATGCTGTGCGCACCTGGCTCCGGCTCGGCGCTCTGCTCATGTTGTTCTTCGCCGTGCGGAACGCCATGACGGGCGCTGCCTATATACCCGCCTTGGCGGCGCTCACACTCAGCCTGCTCATGGAGCGCTGGCTCCAAAAGCCCCATGGGAGTCGCCTGCTCGAGTCGACGGCGTTCATGATCGGCGTGCTCGCCCTTGGGCCCCTCAGCGCTCAAATCGCCGCCTATGGCGCGACTCCGGACGCCCCCGCGCTGGTCCTCATGCCGGGGGCCGTCCTGCTCGTGGTGCTCCTCAGTCGAGGGCCCGCCGCGTTCTTCACGCTGGCCCTCTACGCCTCGATTCTTCTCTGGGTCGGGCTGCGCGCTCCGCTCTACCCCTACCAAGAGCGCTTGCTGACGAACCTATTGCTCAGCTTTGTCGTGATCGTCTTCGTCGTCGGTCGACTGCTGTCCCTGCGCACTCACTACTCACGCACCTTGCTCGAACAAGAAGAGTCATTGCAAAGAGAGATGGCCCAGAATCGTCGCCTCGCCGGAACTCTCTTCCACGACGCCAGCAATAATCTGCAAGCCATCGCGCTCTCTCTCGATGGCGCCGAACCAGATGCGCAGAGCGCACGTCTGCTCTCCTTGAGTCGACGCGTCGAGAGACTCATCACTCTCTCCAAACACTTCCTGCTCGGCGCCGGACGCGAGCCAAAGCTGACGGCCTATTCACTGAGCGACGCGTTTTCGCTCCTTCGCGAGGCCTTCGAACCGCACCTCGACGCGAAAGGCCTCCGGCTCACGATCTCGGGCGCCGTTGAGCCCCATAACCCGGCACCCTTGGCGCTCGCTGAGCCCGTTCTTCTCGTCGAGAGCGTGCTCGGAAACCTCGTGAGCAACGCGATCAAGTTCTCGCCCGAAGGATCAGCCATCGCCGTCTCGGCGGACGAGGTCGGTGACGAAGTGCGCATCAGCATCCGCGACTGGGGGCCCGGCCTTCCCGACGAAGTACTCGCGCAGCTCGACAGTGAGGGAGCATCGCCGAGTTCCAGAGGGACCGCCGGGGAACGCGGTCAGGGCTTCGGACTGAAGCTCGCGCGAGAACACGTCGAGCGGATGGGCGGGAGTCTTGAGCTCGCTCGGGCAAGCGACGGCACGGAGTGCATCGTAAAGCTCAAGCGCGCACAAAGCGGCAGCGCCCCGATGACCGCTTAGGGTGATCGGGGCGAACAAAACGCCGACCAGGCGCTTTCTTACTTCTTGAGACCGTTGCGACGGCGACGGTTCTTCTGACGATGCTCCGCGTTCTTGAGCGTCGAGCGCTTGCGGTCGGTCTTGCGGGAGTGCTTGAGACGAAGGCCAGGAAGGAACATGGGGGCGGGGATCTACGCGCAGCTCGCCCGGGAGGCAACCTTTTTTGCCTCCCAGGGAGCGACCGAGTCTCTCGGGGAGCCCTTTTTCAGGTTCTATTGTGGGGCAGCGGGGCTCGCGCCCGGGGCGTTCGGTGCGGGAAACGCAGCGGTGGGGGGCGCTGGCGTCGGTGGTGCCGGGGCCGAGGGCGCCAGCGTCGGCTCGGCAGCGCCCGGGGCAGGAGCTTCGCCAGGGTTCCCCGAGGCGGGTTCGGTCGCGGGCGTGGGCCGCACCTCGAGGATCTCCGGCGGCAGGACGTCTTCTTCCGGCAGAGCCGCGGGCTCCTGGGTCAGGCTGGGCGCCTTGGGGAGCTCGTCGAGCTGCACAGGAGCTGCGGCCTTCTTCGGGACGGTCGCCTTGCGCTGCGTCTCGGATTTCGTGTCCGTGGTGGTTCGGCTCGTCGTGGCGCTCGTGGCGCCCGCCTTCTCCGCGGCCTGAGGGGTGCTCTTCTTGGAGGCGGAGGAGCGAACCGCCGGTTTCGCTGTTTGGAAGAAGCTCGCGACCTCAGGGAGTTTGATGCCCGCGCGGTTCAAGCCAAAAACGAGGCCACTGCCGAAGATCATCGAGACGACGCCGAGGATCAGGGCACTGCGACCTAAGGAGCTCGACGGGGCCGGAATCGGCTCCGCCACCGCGTGCCGCGGGATGCCGGGACCCAAGGAACGAAACTCCGGTGGCCGTACGTCCTCCAAAGTCCGACCGGTCATGCTCGCCCAGACATCACTCGAGCGTCCAGGGAACTCTGTGCTGATGCGAGCGTCCGGCGCATAAGGCGTCACTCCTCGAGCCACGTCGGGCGCATAGGGCGTGGCCACCGCCGCCGTTTCCGGCGCGTAAGGCGTCGCCACACGAGCTACATCCGGCGCGTAAGGGGAACGGGTGACCTCCGGCGCAAAAGGCGTGAGCGGGCGCCCGACCTCCGGCGCATAAGGCGTGAGCGGGCGCCTCAGCGAATCGGGGACCAGATCGTCTCGTCCGAGCGAATCGGGGCCGGTCTCCCGCACGATCCCGAGCGCATCGGCGAGCGCGTCGATGAGCGCCCGGGCCGACTGGAATCGTTCGTCGGGGTCGCGCGCCACGGCTCGAAGAAACCACTCATCAAACCCTGGAGGGACCGGCGCGACCTGACTCGGCAGGATGATATCGCGAATGCAGATCTGGATCACGAGATCGCCCAGCCCGTCACTCATGAACGGACGCCGCCCCGTCAAACACTCAAAAGCGATCACCCCAAGCGCCCAGAGGTCCGAGCGATGGTCGATCTCCTTGTTTCCCTGAGCCTGTTCGGGGCTCATGTAATAGGGCGTTCCGAGGAGCGAACCGGTCCGCGTCTCGGTCCCCGAGAGCACCTGGGAGCCGACCTTCGCGACGCCGAAGTCGAGCACCTTCGCGATCTCGTCGCCCTCGTTATGGACGAGGAAGACGTTATCGGGCTTGAGGTCGCGGTGGATGATGCCCGCTTCGTGCGCCTTACCGATCGCCCGTGAGACGTGGCTGAGGATCTTGTAGGCTTCCGCAGGCGAGAGACGCTGGACCCGCTCGAGGCGCGCCGCCAGGGTCTCGCCCTCGAGGAGCTCCATCACCATGAAAGGGATGTCCCCCTCGGTCCCGTAGTCGAGGACCTGCACTACGTGGGGGCTGCGGAGCGACGCGGCCGCCTGGGCCTCGCGGATGAACCGGGAGTAGGCGACATCGCCCTCGGTGACCGCCTTGTCGATCACCTTCACCGCCACCGGAGCCCGGAGCGCCAGGTGTTCGGCCCGGTAGATGGTCCCCATGCCCCCTTCGCCCAAAGGTTCTTCGAGCCGATACTTGCCGGCGAGAACGGTACCTGGCTCCAGACGAACGGCTTCCATATCGACGGCGGACGGACGAACGATAGCGCCTGTCGCCCTCGAAACCACGCCTGGAAGAGGAAGAACTTGCCTGCGGATGTCTCCCGCTCAGCAGAATTCCGCTCTCAGTGCGAAGTTTCGCAGCTCATCATAGCCGCGCGGCGCCGGGAAACAGGCCGGAAGAGCCAAAATAGGCTGGTTCAACGTTCTGAGCTGCTCGCGCGCCCGCTCTTCCGCCGCCTCGAGTCCGGCCCGCTCAAAAAAGACGCGCTGAGCCGCCTCCGCCGGAGGACCCGCCTGAAGGAGTTGCTCCCGCTCCAGGTCCGTGAGGAGCGCCGGACGGTGCTGGTTCAGGACAATCGGGCCGAGGGGGTATCCGAGCTCCTGCTTCACTTCCTGGCACAGCTCCACGACCTCGGAGGCCGCAAGCGCTCGCGGCACACTCACCGGCACGACCGCGCTCCGCCGCGGATCCATCAGCAACTCATAACAGCTCTCTGCGTCCCGCCGCAGCCGCCCCGGCGGCGCGATCTCGACGACGATCTTCGGAACTCGCAGGAGATCGGTCCCGTCTCCGGTCGCGAATCCATCGAACACAACGAGGTCATAAGGAGCCCCGATGAGCCCCGGGCCCTCCTTTGCGTCGGTCGTCGCGTACCAGGCTTTTCCCAGCAAAGCCCAAGGCAAGAGCCCTGGAATACCGCGCAGGAACCCGCGAGCGATTTGGGGTCCTAAGATCGCCGAGGCGAGGAGTCGACTGCCCATGGCGTCCTCCGCGTATTCTCGGAGCGCCTCTTCCGGATCGATGATGATCGCGGAGAGCCCACGAGCGACGACAGTCGGCTGCGACCCAACTTCCGTATTGAACAAGAAGCCCGGCGCCCGGTTGCCCTGCGCGGAGACGAGCAGCACGCGCTTGCCCTGGCTCGCGGCGAAGGCGGCGAGCGCGGCTGCGACCGTGCTCTTCCCGACCCCTCCCTTGCCAGTCACAAAAACGAATCTAAGACGTATGAGCTCGTGCATTAGTCCCGGTGCTCTCGCGCCGCCGCTCCGGACTGTCCTTAGCAGAGCCTCGACGACCATGACACTCTCGCGCCTCGCACCGCTCCTCCTCTTGGCTCTCCCCCTGTCCTGCCGCGAAAAGGCTGAGCCCGCGTCCCGCGCGTCGGAAAAGCCCGCCACCGACCCCTCCGCGGAGAAGCCGACGGAACCTCAAGCCAAAGACGCACCCGCTCCGCCGGGTGCTCCGAAAGGCTCCATGGAGCTGATCGGCCCCGAGCTTTGGGTCACACCGGGCAAAGGAATCGGGTCGCTCTTCTTCGGCGCGTTCGAAGAGGTGATCCAAAAACGTCTCGAAGCACCCTGCGCCGCCGAGAAGATCGAAAGAGAAACCACCCCGTCAGGCGTGGTCGAAAAGAAACGCTGCGCGTACATCGACCACGGCTTCGAGCTCACCTTCGAAGATTCAGTCCTCACAGGGATTCATGTGCACCGCCGCGACCGCGAAGTGCGCGGCTACGATCTCAAGGAGCCTCGCTATTACGGGACCTTCAAAGGCGGCGTCCCGCCCAAGATCATGATCGGCCTCTTCAAGCACATCGCCGAAGAGGAATACGGTAAGCCCCCGCGCGAGGAGAAGCTCCCCGAGCTCGGCCCTGATGGCCTCTACGCCCGCGGCTTCTACCCCGGCGTGACCTTCGAGTACGACGAGATCCACGATGGTAGCGTGAAACTCGCGGGCTTCATCGTCGAACCCGACGAACAAGCCAAGAAGGTCATCGAGAAGTCGCTGAGCGAGAAGAGAGCGAAGAAGTAAGGTCTCACTCTGCCCGCACGCCCCAGCGGCGCGAGGGGGCGCTCTGGCCTGCACCACTCATGCGCTTCTGGGCAGGGGCGGGCTCGAGCAGGGTCCAGGTGTCGATGCGGTCCTTGTCGCGGCCGAGCTCTACCAAGAGCTCGAGGGCCAGCTCCGGCTCGATGAGCTCCAGAGCGCGGCCAGGGAGCTCAACGATGGCTCTGCGGGCTCCAAGTTCGACCGCGCCGTCGAGCATACGCTGCACGACGTGAGAGAAGATCTGGGGGCTGAAGTCGCTGCGAGCGCCCGCTCCGATGATCAAGATCTGCTCAAAACCCGTCTTCGGTCGTCCGGGCAGGACCTGTGCTTCGAGCAAGTTGCCTCGGATCTCGCCGCTCACGATGCCCGCGGACAGATGGCCCGCGAGGCGATAGTCGATGAGCCCGACAGCTCCGGTCGGCGGCCTTTCGTCTTCGAAGAGAGGAAGGATCAGGAGCTCCTGCGTGACGAGATCGAGGACTCGAAGCTCCGGCGCGATGAAGCGAATCTCCACCGGACCTCCTCTCAGCGATCCAGATCGACGCGGCCGAGATCGTCAGCGACCTTGGTGAGCACACCGTTGACGAACTTGCCGCTCTCTTCCGTGCCGAACTTCTTGGCGAGCGAAACCGCCTCGTCGATCGCCACCGAGCGCGGGATCTGAGCCGACTTGAGCTCGAAGGTCGCGAGCCGGAGCACGTTGCGATCGACCCGCGCCATGCGCTCGAGTCTCCAGTTCTGACTCGCTGACCGCACGGCTTCATCGATTTCGGAGAGCTCACCCGCAACGCCGCGCACGAGCTCGTCGGCGTACTCCTTGGCCTCGGGATCGGCCGGAGTTTCGCGCCAAAAAGCTGCGATCACCTGTTCGACGGAGTTCGGCCCCGCCTCGAAGGCATAGAGCATCTGGAGCGCTGCTTCGCGCGCCAGGGTACGCGCATTGGTTCGATCGCTCTCAGAGCCCATGGCTCTTCAACTTCCGACTCAAGCTGGCCATCTCGAGGGCGGTGACTGCCGCCTCGGCGCCTTTGTTCCCAGCCTTCGCTCCCGCTCGATCGAAGGCTTGTTCGAGAGTGTCCGTGGTGAGTACACCGAAGATGGCGGGGACACCGGTGACCGAACCCGCATGGGCGACACCACGCGCCGCTTCTCCGGCGACGTAGTCAAAATGGGCTGTGGCGCCGCGAATCACGCAACCGAGCGCGACCACCGCGTCGAACTTTCCGCTCTGGCACAGCCGAAGACACGCAGGAGACAGCTCAAAGGCGCCCGGAACGCGCACGACCAAGACGTCTGCGCGAGCGACCCCGTGGCGCGCGAACGCCGACAGAGCTCCATCGAGCAACTGGTCCACGACCAGCTCATTGAAACGGGTCGCGACGATGGCGAAACGGCTCCCGGTCGATCGAACGAGATCGCCTTCGATAAGCAGAGGCAGCTCTTGGCTCATTTGTCTTTCACGTTGCCCGAGCTCCCTTGGGGACGCAAGCCGCCCCGGAGCTCTGTCGGTCAGCCCGCCTGAACTGCTCCCGCGTCGGGGACAACGATCTCCGGCGCCCCACCCAAGGGGACACTCTCGATCGACAGTCCGTAGCCGCGGATGCCCGCGATCTTGCGGGGGTTGTTCGTGAGCAGGCGCACCTCGTGGAGCCCGAGGTCCCGAAGCACCTGGGCGCCGAGACCATACTCGCGGAGCGTGCCTGGCGGGCGCTCGCCCTCGCCTTGAGGCTTCTGGGGGCCCTTCTGACGCTGGGCGAGCTCGAGCGATACCTCTCCGCGCGGCGGGAGATAGACGATGACCCCGCGCCCTTCCGCCTCAATGGCGCGCATCGACTCGACGAGGCTGCGCCGTCCTTCGCTCGCGGTCGAGGAGAAGATGTCTCCGAGGATCGAACCGCGGTGCATCCGACACAGCACCGAGCCGCCGCCGCTCACGTCGCCCTTCACGAAGGCCAAAATCGGCTGATCGTCGAGGGTCGCTTCGTAGTTGATGAGGCGCCAGGAGCTCTTCGTTTCGTCGAGCTCGATCTCGGTTTCCTCTCTCCGCGTGACGAAGGTCTCCGTCTGCAGGCGGTACGAAATCAGATCTGCGATCGTCAGAAGGCGCAGGCCATGAATCTTCGCAAACTCCTCGAGATCGGGCATGCGCGCCATGTTCCCGTCGTCGCGCACGATCTCACAGATCACTCCCGCCGGAGTCAGGCCCGCGAGCATAGCAAGGTCGACGGAGCCCTCCGTTTGGCCAGCTCGCACCAGCACCCCGCCCCGTTTCGCCTTGAGCGGGAACACGTGACCCGGCACGACAAGGTCGGAGGGACGCGCGTCGGGGCGGATCGCCGTCCGGATCGTGTGGGCGCGATCTTTGGCGCTGATGCCCGTGGTGACGCCGTGACGCGCTTCAATGCTCACCGTAAAAGCCGTCCCGAGGGGCGGTCCAGCCCGGCCCGGCGCGGTCATGAGCGGCAGATCGAGCTGTTCGATCTGCTTTTCGGTCATGGTCACGCAGATCAGCCCGCGCCCGTAGAGCGCCATGAAGTTGATCGCTTCGGGGGTGACGCGATCGGCGGCGAGGCACAAGTCCCCTTCGTTCTCGCGATCTTCATCGTCGACCAAGATGACCATCTTGCCGGCGCGGATATCGTCGATCGCCGCCTGAACGTTCTTGAGATGTTCTGGGGTGATATCTAAGCGCGTCGGCTCGTCCCGGCTCATGCTGCGCGCTTCCATGGCGCTCAAATCGGGGCTTGGCAAGGGCTTCGCCCTCCGCGCCCTGCGCCCTCCGCGCGTCTCTCATGCCTTGTTCGCCCCGAACTGGCCTCTTTCCGGGCTTTCGATGCTGGCCACGTTCAGGGAGAATCGTGAGCGCGAGGTCTTTGCGTCCAGGCGGCGCGCCCGGGCCAATCCAGGTGCATCAGAGGTGCTCGTGAGGGCAGCAGAGTCCAGTGTCACCGCCCAAACGAGGCTCACTGCGCCCAGTCGAGCCTCCTTATGCGGCGAAAGTTCTTGACGGACTCGGACCTCTCGAAAAAAGTCCGCCCACCCATGACCCTGAGTGCCAACGTCCGCTCCGCGCAGAAAAAGCTCAAGAAGCCCCCCTACCCGGGCGTCGTCGGCGCGGCCTTCTGGTCCCTCGCAGAGCTCCGGATGCGGAGCTGGGATCGGGCGCTCGTGCACCTCGAAGAGACGCAGCTCGAGATGATGCGCCTCGTCGCAGCGGCCAATGGTCCGAGCGAGTACGGGCGCAAACACGGCCTCGACCGAACTTACTCCTACGAGCAGTGGAAACGGAACGTCCCCCTCGCGGACTACGACTCCTATTTCCCTTACATCGAGCGCATGATGCTCGGCGAGCACGACGTGCTCGTGAAGGGGGGCGTCACCTACTTCGGAAACAGCTCTGGAAGCTCCACCGGCGGTCGCTCGAAATTCCTGCCGATCACGCTGCAGCAGATCGAGCTCACCAAGAAAGCGAGCGCTGACGCGGCTCAGCGCTACGTCGTTGCTCACCGGGACCTCGCCTTTACCAGCGGTTACCAGATCGCGATCCTGCCGCCCCCGAACTTCAAACACCAAGGTCCGGTCATCGTCAGCAATAATCCCGCGATCATGAGCGTGCACATGCCCCTCATTGCGCAGCCGCTCCAGCTCCCCCGCGGCCCCATCAAGCTCGAGCCGGACATCAACACCAAGCTCGAGAAGATCGCCGCCGAATACTTCGATTACGACATCTGCGGCATCGCCGGGACCACCTGTTGGTTCTCGCTCCTCTTCGACAAAGTCCTCGCAGAGGCGAAGAAGCGCGGCCTCCCCGGCAACACCGTCCAAGAGGTCTGGCCGAACCTGCGCGTCGGTTTTGGCGGCGGCGTCGCCGCGGGTCCGTACATCGGCGTCATCCGCGAGCGCATCGGCAACCCGAACTTCCGCCTCGTCGACACCTACAACGCTACCGAAGGCGGCCTCTACGCTTGCACCGACTTCACCGGTGAGCCCGGCATGCGCATGATCCCCGATCGCGGCGTCTTCTTTGAGTTCGTGAAGCTCGAAGACTACGGCACCACCGACTCCCCGCGCCGCTACGCGCTGCACGAGGTCGAGCAAAACCAAAACTACGTCCTCTACGTGTCGACCGTGAGCGGCCTTTCAGCGTACCGGCTCGGCGACATCGTGCGTTTCCCGACCCTCTGGCCGCACCGCATGGAGTTCGCCGGACGGCTCTCCGGCTGCCTCTCCACGACCCAGGAGCTCACGACCCACGTCGAGATCCAGGAAGCCTTCGAGTACGCGCTCAAGAAATTCCCGCGCACGACCCGCGACTACACCTGCGGAGCGGACGTCGGCGTGAACGGTACCGCCAAGAGCCAGTACAACCTTTTCGCCGAGTTCGAAGACGACGTCCCGGATTTCCCCGTCGAAGCGTTCGCCGAAGCTTTCGATGAGGGCCTCTGCAAGGTCAATCGCGTCTACCGCGAACACCGAATCAATGACGCGGCGATTCTGCGCGCCCGCTTCACGCCGATGCCGAAGGGCACCATCCAGCGCTTCATGGGCGAGGGAGCGCTGAACAACGTCCAAGCCAAGTTCCCGCGCATCTTGAGCGACGCCCAGAAGGACCGCCTCCGTCAGCTCATCGGGAACTGAGCACACAGGCGGAGCCGCGCTCTCCCCATGCTCTCTTGAGGGAACCCCGCGAGGCGGCCCGCCCTGGCTCAGCTCTTGTCTGAACGCCCGAGCGCGAGGCGCGCCACATAGCGGGCGAGCAAATCGACCTCGAGATTCACCCGGCTTCCGGCGGAGAGCTCGCCGAGCGTCGTGATGGATTTCGTATGAGGGATGATCAGAAAGCCAGCCACCGTACCGCGCTCATCGTCCGTGACCGAATTCACGGTGAGCGAGACGCCCGCGATCGCAAGCGATCCCTTCTCGGCAACGAGCGGCCCGAGCTCCCTCGGCAAGCGAATCTTGAGCTCGGTCATCTCTGCGCCGAGGTCGCGCACGCTCTCGACGGTCCCGACAGCGTCGACGTGCCCCGTAACGATATGTCCGCCGAGCCGATCGCTCGCGCGCAGAGACCGCTCGAGGTTTACCCGCGCCCCGATCCCAAGATCGCCGAGCGTCGTCCGCGCAAAGGTCTCCGGCGACACATCCGCAAAAAATACGCGCTCGGAGCCGTTCACCTCTTCCCCGGTCACCGTCAAACAAGCGCCCGACACGGCGATCGACTCCCCGAGCTCGAGCTCGCCGAGGGGATGTTTGATGCCGATTCTCTCACCTGTCTCTAACTTTTCGCGAAGGACGAGCTCGCCTGTCCCGAGGACCAGACCCGTAAACATAAGGCGCCTCTCTTACCACGCCGCCCGGCACAGGCCGAACCATTTGAGAGAGCGCTCCCCCGCCCTCCGTGAGACGTTCGTGCTTCGCACAGCGGCTCCCCGGCAAAGTGGCTCGCCGAGCCCTTCCGTCAGCCACGCGCGTCCGTCTTCGCTCTCGTTTTTCTGGCCCCGGTCCATCACAGGAGCCTGAGTCCAGCCGAGCCTTCAGCTGAGCTCATCGTCTCGAGCGGCGCGCCTCAACTGCGCCCGGGCTCCCTCCGAGCGCCCCGCCAAAAATGCGCCGCGCGCCTCCTCGACCAGCCGCAGAATCTCCCGCGCTCGCTCGAGAAGCTCAGCCCCGCTCGGAAGCAGCTTCATCCCCTTCGGGGTGCGCTCGAAGAGAGGAACGCCGAGCTCATTCTCGAGCTCGCGGATTTGGCGAGTGAGCGGCGGCTGGGAAATATGGAGCCGGCGCGCGGCGCGCGTGAGGTGTTCCTCTTCGGCGACGGCCACGAAAGATTCGAGCTGAGCGAGGCTCATGGGAAGAGGTTCATTCTAGCACGGACCTCCCGCCGTCGCCCGGCCGCGCGCGCTGGACACGCCACCCACAAACCCATTTCTACGCCCCCGCGCGCGCTCCCCTTCCCTCCCGCCCCAAGAGCCACGCCCGCTCCACTGCTCCACCCTACACCCGGCGCGCCGCGCCCACCGCGCGCGCTCTGCTCGAATCCACCCTACCCCCCGGCCTCCGCGCCCACCGCGCGCGCTCTGCTCGAATCCACCCTACCCCCCGGCCTCCG
>NASX01000061.1 GCA_002085155.1 Sorangiineae bacterium NIC37A_2 | reverse complement strand
CTATGCGGTCAATCCGAAGATGAAGATCGCGGCGCAGAACGCGCTGGACTTCATCGCGACCAAGTACACGTTCCAGTCGCTCCACGGGAAGCGCTCCGCTCCGATGCGGCGCAACTGGTCGTACCGCAATCGGTTCAGCCTCTATGGGTCAGACTACCTCTCGGGCCAGCTGGGCATCTTGAGCGGTGATTACGTCTACCCAACCGCGCCGGGTTGTGGCGGGAAGGGCTGTCTTTGGAAAGGCGACTCCCAAATCCTTTCCTTTGCGCTTGAGTCGGGCCTTGCCATGTACAAGCTTCCTCATGTCCTCATTGAGCACATGCTGCATCCCGACCTGGGTCGACCGGGCTACGGATCTTGGGCTCGGATGCAGGCGCGGTACAGTGAAGGGGACTACAGCATCTCTCAGGAGCCGAAGTACGCGAACGCGGGGTCCGGCTCGCTCGAACCGGCTCAGGAGTTCTACTTCCGCACGGCCGGCTATCTGAACGCGGCAGGCGGGCGGCATGAGCCGTATTCCACCACGGACATCGAGCTCGACCCGCTCTTCACAGCGGCCGAGCTGGCACTTCTCTCCCTTCCTCTTCCGATCGACCTCTTGGGGTTGGGTCCGTTGCAACAGATCGCCGCGGCGCTTGGCCTCTACTTTTCCGAGGACAAGATTAAGAACGCGACCGAAGCGACCCGACGGGGTTTAGACTTCGTCTCGAAGCCGACCGTCCTCCTCGGCAATGCGGACACTCGATGGGGAACCTTGGGTACTGCAGAGAACATGACCCCGCTATTCCGGGGGAACCACGGGGAGTTTTGGCACTCGAATAACACGGGCGTCTATAAGAACTTCGCTGTGGGTTACTCGACGGAGCGCGAGTATGCGTGGTTGCCCCCTTCGTTCAGGGTAGCGGCAGGTGAGATCGTCGGAAATGTCCGGATTCAGATACTGGATCCGGAGAGCACCTTGGCGCTCTTCCCGAACGCGGACTATTTCGTCGTGTTTGGCCAGATCAACGAACCGGCCCCTGGCAGAGCCTCTCTCGGCTTCTACGAGGTCGTTCCTCGCGCGAAGGGCTTCAACAATGTAAGCGCGCTGCTCGCGCTGGTCTTGCGCCAGAACGCCAGCACGTGGGCAGGCGGAGACTCGTACCGGTACACAACCGTGACGTCCGGAGAAACGATCGGCATCAACCCCAACTATCCGAATGGCAATCCCTTCTGGGGCATGAGCGGCGGCGCTGTCGCAAACGTTCACTCGGCGGATGTATCGTCCGGTGGCGCTCTGCCCCTCATGGACGTTCAGGAGGTCGACGACAATCTCGCCTTCACGGGTCATCGGTTTGCCTGCGCTCGTGGCGATGGCCTTCTGATCGTGAATGGGCCGCCCGGCGGAAAGCGACTGGTCATCGACTCCCGCGATCCCCAGAATCCGAAGCGCTGCGAGACCCAGAACGTGGTGCCGGATGATTGCTCGAAGCTCCTGCAGGGCTTGCCGGTCACCATCGGGGAGTGCCCGGCCTACTGATGAGTGCGGCCCAGAGCGCGCGTGAGGAGCCAGGTGGTTCCGGATGAGCGAGAGCTCGCCGCTGACGCAGCGGCGAGCTCTCGGTGGGCTTCAGACAATGTCCGTTGCAGCGTGACTCTCCTGAGCGAGGCGTGCGTCGAGGGCGGTTGACGCGTGGCTCTCCTGAGCGAGGCGTGAGTCGAGGGCGGCGCGCGTGCCCGAGAAGTATTCGCTCGGCGAGACCCCGAGATAACGCCCGAACGTTCGGTGGCACTGGGAATAGCTGCCGAAGACGGACAGCGCAGCCTGAGTCAAGTTGTCGCCGCGATCGACCTGCTTGATGAAACGCATCAAGCGGAGCCTTGCGCGGAACTCGACGAGCCTAAGGCCGAGATCCCGGTGGAAATAGCGGCCGAGATCGCGAGCATCGACGCGGACGGACTCGGCGAGCTGGTCGACGAGCAGGGTCGGATCCCGGCTCATAGCGGCGAAGGCTCGCCGGACGATGGGGCGTCCTGTACCAAGGCGGGGAGCGCAGGTCGTGAAGAACTTCGTCACGATGCGCTCATGGGTTTCTACTGAGCTTTGGCGATCGAGGCTCAAGAGTTCCTCGCGGAGCGCATCGAGGTCTACGTCTCCGAGCGAGAAGGGCTGACTCGCGGCTCCCGAGCGATCACCGAAGCAGCGCTCGGCGAGCTCCGGTTCGAGACCCAAGACGACGAGCTCGAGATCGGGCGAAGCCTCTTCGAGGACGTGGTCTTGCCCCGGCCGGAGGAAGAGAACCTCCCCCGGGCCCATCTCGAAGCTCATTCGCCCCACGCCCATTTGAGCGCGACCGCGCAGCACGACGTTCAGCTCGGGCTCGGCGTGGAAATGGCGAGGGCGCCGGAAGGCTGGGCGATGGAGCCAGGCTTGAGCCCGGTGCTTTTCGAGCATCGGAAAAGGCTGGAAGATCGCGTTCACGAACCAGAGTTTAGTACGAACGGCGGCCGGCGCCGGCCTGCGAGCTCAGGGCGACCCCCAGAAATTCCAGGAAATGCGAGGTGGGCTGGGGGGCGAAGTGGCAGATGTTTCGAGCCCTTATGACGAAGAGTTTCCCACTTTTCCGTGCCCTGCAGCGCGGCGCGCTGCTCTTGTCCTTCCTCCCAGCTTTTTTTGCCTGCGGAGCTGGACCCGAGGGTCCGATTGGGCAGGCGCCGAGCGGAGGCAGCTCGACCGGAGCTCAAAGCGCGGGCGGGGCGCCGGCAGGGGGGAGCATGAGCGCAAGCGGCGGCGAAACGACGAGTCCGAGCGGCGGCTCCGAGTCCGGTGGAGCGCCCGGAGCCGGAGGGGAAACACCGAACGGCAGTGGCGGTGTGAGCGAAAGCGGCGGCGCGCCGAGTTTTGAAGGGCGCTTCGAGCTCCTGTTCCGCGACGACTTTGAGAGTCTTGATTCGAGCCGCTGGCAGCTCATGACTCACTCATGGGATACAAACATCGCCCTCTTCTCGAGCGAGTCTGCTACCGTAGAAAATGGTCAGCTGACGATCACTCTTCTCGAGGCGCCTCCCGGGACGACGGACGGCACTAGCGAGAAGCAGTTCCTTGGAGCGGAGGTGCGCTCCGTCGACGCGATCACCTATGGGCGCGTGGTGGCGCGCGCCAAGCTCGCCCGGGGCAGTGCCGTCGTCTCATCGCTCGTCACGATCTACACCCCGTGGCCCGCGGACAACTGGAACGAGCTCGATATTGAGAGCCTCGGCAAGAACCCGGAGGAGATCCAGTTCAACGCCATGGTGTACACGGGGACCTTGCCAGCGACGAAGACGCCCGTCAGCCCGACCCAAGACCCGAAGAAGTACTCACTCGGCTTCGATGCGAGCGCGGACTTCCACGAGTACACGATCGAGTGGACCCCCGAGTCCGCCCGTTTCTTGGTCGATGGTGTGCTCGCTCACGAGTGGACTTCTCGGATCGAGCTCATGAACCTGCCCCAGAATATCCTGCTGACGATTTGGGCTTCGAGTAATGCCGCTTGGGCGGGGCCGGTCAATGAGACGACCCTGGGCGCTCAGGCGGTCTACGACTGGGTCGAAGTGTACGAGTACAAGTGAAAGCCTTCCGCGCCTCGCCCTCGGCCGGGCGCGCTTCCTCGGACGGTGACCCAGGGCGAGGGAAGCTCGCACGAGCGTCGGGCTGACGCTTTGCTGAACCCGGGGCCCTTCGGTTGTGATATGCCGAAAGACGCCATGGAAGAGGTGGGGCTCGCGCTTTTGTTGATTCTGGCGCTCGGCTGGGGCGTCTATCGGTGGAGCCGGTGGCCGAGGGCGCTTCGTGTCAGGCGAGCATTTGACGCGGATGGCTGGCGCGTGAACGCGGCGCTCGCTCGCCATGTCCCGGCTGGCATCCATGGTCTTCATGACGAGTCCTACGACCCGAGCGATCCGGATGCGCTCATGGACGTTTACTCTCCGGTCAAGGAAGAGCGTTTGCTTCCCGCTGTCGTTTGGATCCACGGAGGCGGCTGGCTCGCGGGCGACAAAGGACAGATCGAAAACTACGCGCGCATCCTCGCGTCCCACGGCTACGTCGTCGTCACCGTCAATTACTCGCTTGCGCCCCGGCGAAAGTACCCGACGCCCGTCTTCCAGATCGCGCGGGCGCTTCGCTATCTCAGGGAGAACGCCGATCGGTTTCAGATCGACGCTGCTCGCTTTTTCCTCGCGGGCGACTCAGCGGGGGCCCAGCTCGCGGCCCAGCTCGCAAACGTGATCAGCTCTCCGAAATACGCAGCTCTTGTCGGCGTGGCAGCGCCTCTCGAGCGAGAGCAGCTCGGCGGAGCGCTCCTGTTCTGTGGTCGGTATGACCTCAAGAGACCCCCCTACGGAGATCTCGTGACGACCATGCTCTGGTCCTACAGCGGTCTTCGGGACTACCGGACCAACCGCTCATTTTCGACCTTCTCGGTCGTCGACTACGTCTCCCCTGATTTCCCGCCCACCTTCATCACCTGCGGCAACGGAGATTCTCTCGTCGGTCAGTCGATCTCCTTTGCGGAGAGGCTCAGCGAGAACTCTGTAGCGGTGGATTCGCTCATTTTCCCTGTGCAACACGAGCCCGCTCTGCCCCACGAGTACCAGTTCAACCTCGACTCGCCAGAAGGGAAGCAGGCGCTCGAGAGGGCGGCGGCGTTTCTGGCGGAGGCGAGCCGGGCGGGGGTCTCGCACTCGAAGGTGAGCTGAAGTTCGGAGATCGGGCGTGAGTTCTCGAGCGAAACCGATGACGCGCGGCCGAGCGCCCGGGTGCCCTCAGGCGGGCCCCCCGGACGCCGCCGGAACTTATGACTTCAACTTGGCCCAGGTGTCCTTGAGCTTTGCGCGGAGGAGATCGACGGTCTCGTCGGCGTCGCTCCCAAGCTCTTCGAGCTTGGCCTCGAGCTTCGCTATCGTCTGCTCTGCTTCCATCCAGCGCTTCCTGAGCTCCGACGTCGCTTCTGATTGGACGAGGCGCGCCTGAAAGGTCGCATCTTGTGCCCAGGACTTGAACTCACTGAGCTCTTTGTTGATCAGCTCTTTGAACGCCATGCTTTTTCTCCTTCCGGGGAGAAACCGATCCGATCTTCTCCCCAACGCCAGCTAGCATGGTGCACGCCCTCTCAAGTGTCTACGGGCAGGAGTCTTTCATTATCCATATGATAGGGAGAGGAGAGGTGACCTTTCGGCAAGAATTGCGCGCTCAGCTTCGTCTCTTCTGGTGCGAGTGGGGTAGTCTCTTCTGGTGTGAACGGGAGTGTGCGAGAGGGCGCGCTCTCGGAGCTTCGATGAAAGTTCTGTCGGATGTGTAGGCGCGCTGCCTACCTCGGGCAGGTGGGCCTCGATGCGGCGGATTTGCCGGGGTTCGGCCCGGTGGGCGTGCCGCGCGGGCGGAGAGGCCTGTGAAGTGGTACTGTTCTCAACTCGGACGATGATGAGTGAGAAGTTGCGCCTCCGGCCCCTCGCCGTGTTTCTGGGGATCGTTTTCCCCCTGAGCTTTGCCTGCGGTTCTGGCAAAGAAGGTCCCGCTGGCGACGCGGGTGATGGCGCCACTGTGAGCGGAGGAGGCCCGGGGAGCGGAGGCGCAACGGAGAGCGGAGGCTCAGCGGCGGGTGGGTTCGTCGCAGACGACGACGACGACTTGATCTTCGTGCCTACCGGAGGAGACACCGGCTCGGGAGGGTCTGGGCCCGAAGTCAGCATCATCGAGACGCTCCCCGTCGGGTTTACGGCGTCGGAAGGAGCCGCGGACGGATCGGATGCGGCGGACTTGCGGGGTGGGTTCCGCCTGGTGGGACCGCTCGCCGAGCTCTCCGAGGAAGAGCCGCCGCCCTGTGCGAACGTCCTGCGCGTCTTGATGCGCGACTTCGTGACCTTTGACCATCCGGATTTCGGTGGTGGAAAGGGGGCGCAGCTGGGGCTTGTCGCCGAGACTTTGGGCGACGATCGAAAGCCGGTTCCCACCGAAGCGTACCCACGCGTCGCGTCGAGTCTCGACGAGTGGTACGCGAACGTCGAAGGGGTCAACGTTCCGTACGTTGTCGATCTCTGGCTCGAGCCGGAGGACGGTAAGTTCATCTTAGACTCGAGTCGCTTCTTCCCGCTCGACGCCGTGGGTACCGACGAGAAACAGAGAGATCTCGATCGGGTGCGTCGGAACTTTGGGTTCACGACCGAGCTGCACACGGCCTTCGAGTACAAGGGCGGCGAGATGTTCACCTTCCGGGGTGACGATGATGTATTTGTATTCGTTGACGGAAAGTTGGTCGTCGATTTGGGCGGAGTTCACAACGCTCTCGAAGGATCGATCGACATCGATTCGCTCGGTTTGACGGTGGGCCAGGTGTACACGTTTGACCTGTTTCAGGCCGAAAGGAACCCTGTGGGGTCGAACTTCCGCCTCGAGACGACCCTCGATTTTACGGAGTGCGGGATCATTCTGCCGGTCGACGTGATCAAATAACGCGGCTCACTCGCCCTCGCCCCACTCGACGGTCATGAGCGCGGAGCCATGGGAGTTTTGTGGGCGGACGATGACCTTAGCGTCGACGCCGCCTGCGATCATCAGCACCGCGGACGCGGAACCCGAAAAATCCTCCCACATCTCGGGCGTGGCGCCAGGGATCGAGACGTTCATACGGACGAGACCGGGGCTGCGCTCGATGACGTCGTAGTCGCTGTGACGAATGAACGTATCCATGACACGGCCAAGGTGCGATAGAACGAACAACGGCGTCGTCAGGCGAAGAACGAACTTATAGACTACAGTGATATCTTCGTGAGTCGCGAGGTAGGCGACTCGGCGTAGGATGTCGGGTTGGCCCGGAGCCTGTGCGCGCACCGAGCGGAGCAGGTCGACGTACCAGTGAATGGGATACCAACCGCCCGACACGATAGCGCCGTAGACGTAGGCGTTTTTGAGCTCACCCGGCAGGGACGAAAGCACGCGCTCACGAGCCGGAGCGCCCAGGACTTCGCCGGCCGCGTGCAGAATGCTGCGGAAGGACTGTCCCCGAATCTGATTTTCCGGTGTCTCCGCGGCGTCGCCCACAGTGCCAAGGTACCATTTTGGAGCCGGGCTTCACTACCAAGAGCTCACTGGGCGACCGCAAGGGACCTTACCCATGGGGAGAGGGTTAGGCCCGTTTCATCACTCGTGGATGACCCGGGTCGGGAAGTGGGAGTCTTTGGGCTTTTCCTTCCGTTCGATCTTCTCACCGAACAGGCCCTCGGAGCCGGACTGGCGCTTCTCCTCGTACACCAGCCACTTTCCGTTCTTGTTGTGCCACTTCTGGTGGATGCGGGTCACCCGCAGTGTGGTGTCGTCGTCCAGGGTCCAGGAGACCTCGACCTCCGCCTCGGCTTTGGTGGGTTCGGTGAGGACGAGGCCGGCCAGTTCGGTGTCGACGATGCGGATCTCGCTGTGCCATTTGGCGTGGCGCTTCATGAAGGCCTCGAGCGTGTCGGGGTCAGCGCGCTCGAGGGCAATGTCCATGCGGCCCCAGCGCGCGGCCATGTTCATCTCGCGGGTCGCCTCGTTGGCCTTGCTGTAGGGGGTCTCGGGAGCAGGACAACCCGAGAGGCCCAAGAGGAGGGCGAGGACGAAAAAGTTCGGGACACGAAGCATTCGCCCTGACTCTTAGCGCTCTGCACGCGGAGAGGAAAACTTCTCTCAGAGGTCGTCGTAGAACAGAGGCTCGCGATTGCGCACGTAGCGGTAGACGAGCTGACGAGCTTCGTGGCTCAAGTCGATGAAAATGGCGCCGAAGCCGGGGGCCGCGTCCCCGGCGCTGGCGTCACGGGTCCAGCGGACCGCGCCTGCGGCCTCGAACTCATAGCCGCCCGGCAAAGTGACGCGGATCCAGAGGGGAGTCCCGGGCTTCGGGATCTCATAGGTCGCTATGAAGATACCGCCGTCGTCGACGACGTCATTCCCGCTGAGACCCTTGAAGAAGTTCGTGTCGCTATGGGCGCCGAGGTTCGCCTCGACCAACACGGCCCCCGGCGGCTTTTCAGCGGGCTTCGAGGGGGCTTTCGGCTTCTTCTGGGGTTCGGGAGGAGCCTGAACGATCGATGGCGCGACGGTGGTCTCGGCGAAGGCGGCGCTCCTCTTGTCGCGCTCCGGCCGCTCATCATCAGCAAAAGCGGGAGCTTCACGCGAGAGCGCAGTTTGGTCGAGTGCTCGAGCAGGAACCTCTCGGGAGAGAGCGGTCTGGTCGAGGCCGGCGGCCGTCGCCTTGGCCTGGGGAGTGGGGTTGATCTTGCCGATCGGGCTGCTGGGTTCGCTCCCCCGCGCCTCCGGCTCGGCGGGCTGCGAGGAGATGACGGTCTGGGCGTGGGCTGGGCGCTCGGTCGTGCCGACAGGCTTGATGGGGACCTGGACCGTGGGCTGAACCGCAGCAGCGGGCGGATTCGGTGCGCTGAGAGAGCGGGAGAGTCGATGCAGAAGGCCGAGCGCTTCGGCGACGTGCGCCGTAGCGTCGTCCACCACCGGGTTCGAGCTCGGAACGAACTGCAGCGCGGCGAGGGCTTTCTGCACGTGGCCGAGGGCTTGAGGTACGCTCTCGTTCGCGGTTCGACCGAGGGCAACCTCGATGCTGTGGAGCGCTCCCATGGCCATAGCAACCGGGGGCGCCACGGAGTCAATCAGACTTCCGGCCTCCGCGGATTGGAGCAGGCCGAGGGCCTCGGCCAGTTTTTCGCGCGCAATCTTCGCCTCCTGCACGATTTCGGTCATGCCCGCCGGCCCGCTCGACATAAGCGGTATTAGAGCAGACCAAGAGAGACCCGGGCAAGCGCTGAATACTTGGTCATTTCGGTCGCGACCTGCTAGCCGGGGAGATATGGCAGCCGGATCGGCGCAAATAGGACCGCTCGAGGCGAGCGGGGTCGCCTTCGTGCGAGGCCGGAGCCCCAGTGAGGACGACCTGGTCGAGAGCGGTGGCTCGCGCCCATTTCGTACGCTGCTCAGGGGTGACCAGCGCTTCGACCCGAGCGCCGCTCATCGGCACATCCTGCTCTTCGACGACGTCCATAAGGCCTATCACGCGGATCAGCCGGTCCTCAAAGGGCTCAGCCTTGGCATTTCCCGGGGTGAATTCGTGTTCATCACGGGGCCCTCAGGGGCGGGCAAGAGCACGCTTCTTCGCATGATCTACGCCGCCGAGAAGGCGGACCAGGGGCGGATCCTTTTTATGGGGCGCGACGTGTGTCGGCTCCTACCCGCTTCGATCCCCTACCTCAGGCGGAACATCGGAGTGGTGTTTCAAGATTTCAAGCTGGTCCCGAACTGGACGGTGTTCCGGAATGTCGCGGTCGCCCTCGAGGTCCTCGGCGTCCCGACCAAGATTGTGCGGCGCCGCGTGGGCGAGGCCCTCGAGCGGGTCGGATTGAGTGGGCGCGGGGACGACAAGGCGGGCGTGCTGAGCGGCGGAGAGCAGCAGCGCGTCGCGATTGCCCGGGCCATTGTAGCGGAGCCGGCGCTCCTCTTGGCGGATGAGCCGACGGGGAACCTCGATCCTCAGCTGGCAGTAGATATCCTTGGTCTCTTCGAAGACATCCACGAGACAGGAGTCACGGTGCTCTTTGCGACTCATGATCGTTCGCTCCTCGACATTCGGCCGCGCCGGGTTGTTGTGCTCGACGAAGGGCGCACGACAGACGTGAGGACGGGACTCAACGACGAGGCAGCGCTCCTCAGGTTGCAGCGAGATTCGGGATATCCGCGAGGCGAGTAGTCCGATGTTAGAACGTGCTCTTCGTGCGGCGTTCGCCGATTTGAAGCTGAATCTGCTCAGCGTGTTCAGCGTGGCCGTGGCGTTTGTCTGTTTGGCGGCGACTTTGCTCGTCTTGGTCAACGTCGACACTGTGAAGCGCCGCTACGCGCAGACGGGCCATGCGTCGGTGTACCTGAAAGCGGGCACGACGGAGGAAGCTCGGGCTGCAGTGGAACAGGCCCTTCGGCAGGCCCCGGGCGTGCTCGATGTGACCTTCGTCTCGTCGGAGGAGGCCCGGCGCGAGGTGCTCAAGAATACGAACGACGATGCCTTGGCGCGTCTGCCTGAGGAGGCCTTCCCCGCGTCTCTCGAGGTCAAATTGGCTCATCCGGACGCGCCCGATCGCGCAAATGAGCTGAAGACGCTCCTCGAACAACTCCCGGACGTGGAAGGAGTCGAGACCTATCGCGCCTGGGTGGACCGCCTCGAGAAGCTTCTCTCCGGGGGCGTGATGGCCGCGCTCATCTTGACGCTTGTGGTGCTCGGCGCCGTGGTCAGCGTGGTCGGCTCGACGATGCGTATGGCGCTCAGTCGGCGCAGCACGGAGGTCGTTGTCCTCAAGATGGTAGGAGCGACTGACGACTACGTGCGTGGACCGTTCATTGTCGAAGGCGCGCTCCAAGGCGGCATCGGCGCGCTCGCCGCGGTGAGTCTGCTCGGAGCGCTGTTTCTTCTTCTGCGCGACGCGCTCCATAACGCTTTCGGAGAGCTCTTCGGGGTCAATCTCCACTTCTTGCCCTGGTTCACGGTGCTCGGACTGGTCCTGCTCGGGGCACTGCTCGGAGCCGTGAGCGCGCTCTTCAGCATGCGCCGGCTCATGGGGGAGTTCGCGTGAAAGCTAGGCGCGTCTTCTCGAGGCCTCTCCGGAGCGCTTCCCAGGGCGCGGCCTTCAGTCTGGCGATGGTCCTGGCTTTTTCGGGGACGGTCGACGCGGGACCTCGCGAGCGCTCGGACCTCGCCGAGGCCGTGCGGACCTATGACGAGCTCGTGAAGCGCGAGCACTCGATCGAAAAGTACCTGGAGAGCACGAGCGAAGATTTTGAACAGCTCCGGCTCCGCGTCACTCTTCGGGGGCGCGCTTACTATCGGCTCACCCGGGGTCTTCCGACCACGGACCTCTTCGCTTACGCGTCGCTCGTCGAACGGACCAAACGCGCTCTGCTCGCTGACCTCAAGAAAGCGGAAGCTCTCGAAGCGGAGAGAAAGCGGGCCGAAGGGAGACTTCGGGAGGTCCGCGAGGCGCGCAAAGCGCTCGCCGTGACGGAGGAGACCCGCAAGGCTCTTCAGGCGCAGACGGAGCGCGAGCGCGCGTTCGATCTGGCGTTCTCGGGAGGCACCGTCTCGAAATCTCACACAGCGATCTACGGAGCGCTGACGCCCCACGGTTTTGGCGGAGAGACGTTCTCTTCCTTGAAAGGGGAGTTGCCTTTCCCTGTGCCCGGTCGCGCGGAGGTAGAGGTCGTACGACGTTCCTACGCGGAAGGGCCAGGGCTCATCTTGCGCACAGCGATCGGGACCCCGGCCCGCAGCGTCTATCAAGGGCGCGTCGCCTTTGCAGATCACTACCCGGAGTACGGAAACACCGTAATTATCGATCACGGAGAGAATTACTTCACCGTGACCGCTGGACTGAGCAGCATCGACGCCCGTGTCGGGGAAGAGGTGGTGGCAGGAGCCCGCCTCGGAATCGCCGGCATCGTCGACGGACGCGCGGAAATCTACATCGAGATTCGTCGCGGTCGCGACACGCTCTCGCCGAATGAGTGGTTCGGCATCTGAGCTTTGTTCTGTGCCGTAGGTGGTTCGGCATCTGAGCTTTGTTTCGCGGAACGAGGCCACGATCCGAGCTCTTCGGTGTCCGCTCCGAAAGTTGTGAGGCGGGGGCCAAGCAGCTACCGTATCTCGTATGTTTCGAAGCCTGCTCGGCGCGAGTGCGCTGGTCTACGTCTTGTCCGTAGGATCGGCGTGGGCGCAGCCGACCGCAGCCTTCCCTGACGACCCGAGTGAAACGTCCCGTGCCGCGCCCGCTTCGGAGGCCACGCGCCCCAAGGCTCCTCCGCCCGCGCCCCCGAGAGCTGCACCGCCAAGGTCGACGCCGCCTCCCGCGCCCCCGCGAGCTGCACCGCCAAGGTCGACGCCGCCTCCCGCGCCCCCGAGGGCTGCACCGCCAAGGTCGACGCCGCCTCCCGCTCCCGCCCGCGCTGCTTCTCCACCTGCGCCGCGCCCGGCTGCGGCCAAAGCTCCTGCTCCCTCACCTCAGAGAGCACCTCAGCCCGGGGGAGGGCGCCCCGCGCTGGGCCCGAGCTCGCTCGGTTTTCGTCCGCCCGCGCTGCCCGCCTACGGAAGCCTTGAGCCGCCCGCGGGTTACGTCGAGAGGAGTCGCCCCGACATTGGCGCTATCGTGAGCGGTGCATTAGTCTTCGGGTTTTCGTACGCCGCGGGCATCATCGCGGGCAGCGCCGATCAGAGCGGCGCCGGGTCGCTTCCGTTCATTCCTGTGCTTGGCCCCTGGCTCGCGATCGGGCAACAAGATTTCAATTGCTCGATCGAGACGACAGAGGAGTCGATCGAGAGATGTCAGGGCCAGATCGTGAGTCAGGCAGCGATCGTCGCGACGTATGCCGCGGCGGGTGTGGCGCAAGTGCTCGGTGTTGCGACAGTCGTGCGGGGCCTCATCTCTCGAGAGCGCCTTTGGGTTCGGGAGGACCTCGCGAAGCGAGGTTCGATGCGCTCCGGAGTCGCCTGGACCGTCTTTCCTTATGCCTCTTCAGCGAGCGCGGGTGTCGGAATCAAGGGGACGTTCTAGCGGACGGACGCGGCGGGGGCGCCTCGGATGATGCGCCGGGGCGGATCCGGGACACGGACCTCTGGCGGCTGACCCGGTGCCCGGAAATCAGAGAAATGAGAAAGGGGCGTCGAAAAAAGAACGTCACCTGACTTTTTTTACGCAACGGGGGAGAAGGAGCGGCCGAGCCCCGTACCAATCGGATTTTTCTTCTCCCTCGGGGCCCCTGACCCCGGATTTCCCTCCCCTTGAGGACGGTGCTAAGGTTTTTCATTCCAATGGCAGAGCTGAAACTCGTTGTTCCTCCCCCGGGCTCCGCGTCAGAGCTCGATGGTTCCGGTGTCGCCGAGAGCGGCTCGTCCGATCGCGCACAGTTCCTCGCGGGACAGATGACGCGAGATGAATTCTTGGACCTCCAGGTGGAGCGCGCCACCAAGCACTTAGAAGGGACGATGGCCGAATCCAGGCTGACGACTCTCCGTGAGATGCTTCGCCTCCAGCTCGAGCTCGACCCGGTTCTTGCCGGACTCGCGTCGCGCTCGATGGCTGTGTCCTAAACTCCTCAAGTACGCGCGCTCCCCCGGTCAGCTTCCCTGAGCCGGCGAGACCGAGCGACGTTGTTCTTTCGAGAATGTACTCTCGTGTCACCGGTCCTACTTGGACGCCTGTCGGGTCCATCGAGCCGGAGCGGCTCGAGAAGAAATTCGGCCTGGCAACGCGGCGGATCGTCGAGCGGGCGATCGAGCTCGAGCGGGCTCCGTCGGTTTGGGGGCTCGACAAGAAGCTATTTCGGGCGGCGCTCGAGACCTCCGTTCCCCGAGATCACGCGGTGGCGGCGGTACGGAGCCTGACCGGGGCGCCAAGAGCGCTCAAGGCGGCGCGATCTTATGAGCGGCTCCGAGGTTTTTCGGAGCTGGTGCCGGCGGTCCCGGACGACATCACCGGGGAGAGCTTCTGGATCTGGTCGAGCTACTGCTTGAAGCCGCGGGCTTCTGGGCCTCTCGGGTTCGAGGTGCTCCGGGTGCGGCGGGAAGATGTGCCGCGGGCCGTGAGGGAGTTGTGGTCGAGGATCTTCCTCGAGTCGCGGCTGGAAGCTTTGGGTGTCGAGGTGAGGCGGGCGGAGGTGGCGATTGGGCTCGTGCCGGACGAGCCTGAGTTCGAGGCGCTCCTCGGCGAGCTCGAGCGAACCGTCGCGAGTGAAAAGAACGCTCCCGCGCTGCCCCTTCCGAGCTTACTCCCGGACAGTCGGTTCATCTGCGCTCTCGAGGCCAGCTTCCTTGGCATCGGAGCCGAAGCCTTCGGGCAGTACCTGAGGAGGTGGGACCGGCGGGCGACGCGCGAGCCATTGGTCGTGGTGAGCGCCAGAGAGATCGGGCTGTCTCCGGCGCAGGTCGAAGCTCTTCTCGGGGCGAGGGAGAGTCCCCTCGAGCGTCTCGCTCTGGAGCTCTCGCTCGGACCACCGGGGCGCGACCCGAGTGAAGGGCTCGAGCCGGCGCGCGGTCTCGCGGAGCTGACGCGTCTGTCGCGAGCCATCTGGGAGCTGCTCTTGCGCGCTTCCGAAGCAGCGCGCCTCGAAGAAAAGAAGAAGACGCTCTCGGAGCGGGTGCTCTCGCGTTCGACCTGGATGCGCGAGATGGATCTCGCCATCTTGCCCGATGACGGGCTCAAACAAACGCTCACGGAGCTCACGGAGCTCACCAGGAGTACCGCCGAGCTCGCGGCGGAGAGCGAACTGCTCGCTGTCTTGCACATCGCGAGTTACCAGAGCCTGACGGGGCTGCCGCTTTGGGTCCTCGAGGCGGGGCTCGAGCTTCCGACTTTGACGCCGCTCGTCGCCTTTGAGGAGGCGATGACCCGGGTACGCGTGGATGCGAAGGCGAGGGAGGCGCTCGTCCGTGGGGACGCTCCGCCGGAGGGGCCCGGTCTCCGGGCGCTCGAGTCCTTCTTCTCCGCACATCGTGAGCTCTTTGGAAGCGCGGTGGGCTCGGTGCTCCCGGCGAGCCTTTTTTCGGCGGCGCGGGGCGCCCTCGAGCGTTCGGTTTCGATCGCTGAACTGCTGGAGCGAGCCCAGGTCCAAGCTGACCGCCAGATTGCCCACTTTGAAGAGAACAGGCCGCGCCCGATCGGAGCGAGCCTCTCGCCCCTCAGGGCTCAGACGCGAGCGCTGATTGCCCTCCGAGAGGTCGCCCGGGACCTTGAGGTGCGCGTCTCCGAGATGGTCCTGCTGGTCGCGCGGGACATCGACCGGAGGCTCGGTCGTCTTGAGCCGGGTGTGGAGCCGCTCGGGGCTTATTACGCGACGGCGGCGGAGCTCTCCTCTGCTGTCGACATGCGGGGACGGGGACTTCGGGCGCGGACCGCCTGGCGCAAAGCGGACGTGGAGGTCCTACACCCGGACGCGATAGCGAGCGAGACAACGCCATTTCTCGGACTCGCAAAGCGGCGCGGCTTGCCCGATTTGCTCCGGCTCGCCTATGAGGAAGGTCCTTTGTCTTACTCGGGGCGAGCGACAGATACGCTCGCGTCGAGCGCGCGCATGCTGGGAAGGACTGTTTTGTTATGAGGCTCTGGGTGCTGAGAGTTTGGATAGTGGGGCTCTCGGCGACCGCTTGCGTCCATCCGCCGCAGATGCGCGATCTGCCGAGGCTCGAGGCGCGCTTCGGAGCGACGCCAGAGACGCCGAACGAACCGGCGCCGAAAGAGGAGCCCCCGAAGGCGGTCGAGCGTCCGGTTCAAACTCCGGATCCTCCCCCGACGCGGACGCGAGCGTTCGTTCGGATGGCGCTGAAGTTCGAATCGGGACAAGCGAGCCTCGTCGAAGCTGTACCCGTTGAGCTCGAAGAGGAGACCGCCGCGGCGCGGCGGTTTGGTCGCTTCGCGCTCGAAGCGATGGACGGCGAGGAGCTCGTCGAAAGAGTGCGCTTCGACTTTCCGCTGCTCGCGCCGACGGACAAAGAATCGAAGGTGTTCGAACAAGGGCTGACGACGAAGACGACGACGGTGCTCTTTCCGGATCTGAGCGACAGGACTGAGCTCTTTTTGGTCGACGGCGAGACGGGAGCGCGGGAGAGGCTGCCCTGGCCTCGGGCAAACCTGAGTGAGGACGCGGAAGCGGCTTCTGACGTGGAAGAGCCTTGAGGAGCCTTCGGGCCCGGCGTGCGAGCGGGCGCCTCCGCCTCCCGTGCACACGGCAGGGGGCTCAAAAGGCACCGGAGGCAGATCGACCAGCCTGGGGCCGGTTGTTTGCCAGCGGGGCCTCATCGGGTGAGACTCCCTTTGACCCATGAAGTGCGAGAGTTGCGGCCACGAGAACATTCAGGGCGCCCGGTTTTGTGCAAGTTGCGGCGTGCAGCTCCCGACCGACGGTCCGAATGAGGGTTGGATCGGCAAATTGATCGGCGGTCGCTTCCGCGTGACCCGGGTGCTCGGCGAGGGCGGCATGGGCGTTGTGTACGCCGCGGAGCAGCAGATGGGCTCGACGGTGCGCAAGGTCGCGATCAAGACCCTGCACGCTCACCTCTCGCACGACCCCAGCATCCTCGCCCGCTTCCACAGGGAGTGCGGCACGGTGGCGGAGCTCGAGCACCCGAACACGATCAAGGTCTACGATTTCGGACAGACCGACGATGGCACCTTGTACATCGCCATGGAGTTCGTCGAGGGGCGCGCTCTCGATGTCATCATCGCTGAGGCGGGCGCGCTCCCCCCCGAGCGGGTCGTGCGCATCCTCGAGCAGGTCGCCGGAGCTCTCGACGAAGCTCACAGTAAGGGCATCGTGCATCGGGATCTCAAGCCCGAGAACGTCGTGCTCGGGACCCGCCTCGGCAAGCCGGACTTCGTCAAAGTGCTCGACTTTGGCATCGCCGCGCGACGGGAGTCGAGTGATGCGGCCAAGGAGCGCAAGCTGACGCAGCAGGGCATGGTGCTCGGAACGCCGCCCTACATGAGTCCAGAGCAGTTCACCGGGCAGGAGCTCGATCGGCGCAGCGACATCTACTCGCTCGGCATCATGACCTATGAAATGCTCACAGGTCGCTTGCCCTTTGAGGCCGAGACGCCCTGGCAGTGGGCGACCGAGCACATGACGGCCCAGCCGTTCCCGATCGAACAGACTCCAAACGGAAAAGGCATTCCCGCGCCGATGGTCGCGGTCGTGATGCGGAGCTTGGCGAAGCGCCCGGAGGACCGTTACGACACAGCGGGCGAGTTCGTTCAAGAGCTCAAGGCCAGCATTGGAGGCGATCAAGCCGCGCTCAGCGTTGCGCGCACGGAGCTCGTCGGGGCCATGCCGCGCTCCCAGGTCCAGCCTGCCTCCTTCGCTGAGCGAGGCTCCACGGGCACCGAACATGCCATCAGCGCGACCCAGGATTTTGCGATTCCCGGGGAGCGCAAAGGGGGCCTGGGCTGGGTGGTCGGGTTATCCGTCCTATTGGTCGCGGGCGGCGCGGGGGCGTTCTTTGCTTGGGGCGGCGACGGCGCGACGTCCGCAGGGGCGGGCGGAGGACTCACGAATACCGTCGCGGGCCCCGAGCCCGAAGCGACCGGCGGAGGCCCAGAGGCTTCCGGATCAGGCGGTGCTGAGAGCTCGAGCGGCGGTTCACCCGGCTCACAATCTCCCACTACCGCGCCCGCGGCTGGGGGAGCCAAGGCGACGACGAGCGGGAGCACGAGCACCAAGCCGACGACTCCTTCGACAACTCCCGCATCGACTCCTCAGACGAAGCCCGTTGAAACAAAGCCGGTCGAGACGAAACCCCCTGAAACAAAGCCTGTTGAAACAAAGCCGCCGGAGATCAAGCCCGACCCGGGACCCAGTTGTGATAGCTGCCGCACCCTCGCGGAAGCCGGCAAATGGTCCCAAGCAACAGCGGCTTATGGGGCATGTGATGCGAAAGGGAAGAGCGCTTGCACAGCGGTGGCGAGCCGCGCCGCGAGTAGTCAGGTGAAGGATGCGGGCACAGATTGTGCGAAGATCCGTTCGATCGTCAGCGGCGCCAAAGGGGTCGGTGTTTCGGTCAAACGGCTCGATGAGGCGGCCGCTTCCTGCAAATGACCCCCGGCGCCAGCGCTCGGCTGGAGACGGAATTTCTCTAACTGTCTAAGTTTACAGAGAAATTTCGAAAATTGGGAATCCAAGGATTCGTTGCCGTCTTCTTGACTCCCTGAGGTTCGACTGCATAAATGGCTCTGGCTTCGGGAATAACCCGGGCTTACGGAAATCCGGCGAACTGTCGTTCAGGTTCCATAGGTCTGGCAAATTTCGTTCGAAGTAGAAGCCCAGGATTCGTTTCGATGGATCGACATATGAGTTGGAAGGAGCTTTGCTGCTCCGATCTCTACCGAGGGCTTTGGGTTGCTCTCGACAATTGCCGCTACGACGCCAAGACCAAGAAGCCCGTTGCTGGGGTTGTGGTCGATGCGGACGAGGAGCTCGCTGAGCTCGCGCGGCGTATGCGCCAAAACGGGCGCTGTTCCTGCGCGATTCTCTTCTGCGACGAAGACCCGCTCGCGACCCCTGCCGCGACCCCCGCGGCCCGAATCGCTTGAGCGAAGAGCCCCGAAGGTCGTTCTGACCTTCTGATGCGCCCGCGGCCCAAAGTTTGCATTCTACTCACGGCGTCGTGAGAGGGCGAGGGTGCGTTGGGGACCTGCGCAAGTGGGGGCGCGGCGCGACAGGTGCGGCGTGAGGTCTTCGGCGCTCAGGGCCGGAGGCGGCCTCGCCGCGCGAGTCGTGACGCAGCGCAAGGAGGAGGCGAGCTACTTCAGCTTCGGCTTGAGCATGGCGCGGCCGCTTTCGATGACGACTTCAAAGTCGACCTTGCGCCCGTTCGACTTCGCGAGGAGTTGAGCTTCGGTTTCGCGCAGGCTCTTCGCGAGCTTTTCGTAGCTCACAGGGGAAGCGTTCGTCTGGGCTCGGGCGCGCAGGTAGCCCTCGTGAATGGAGCGGATCTGATCTTCCGAGAGCGTTGAGGTGACCTCACGTCGCGGCGGCCTGAAGGAAGCGGGGCGCGGCGCCGGCCGCGCCGGGGGACCGAGACTTGGGCCTGCGGCGGTGCTCGTCCGAGGAGGGGGGGCGACCGCGCGAGTGACGGGTTTGTGAGAAGGAGCGCTCACGCCATCCGGGGGCGGGGCGGGGCGGGATGAGCTGTGTGTGATGGGGACGGTCACGCTGGCGACGACGGGAGAAGGCGCGCCGGGGGGGACCGGGGTGCGCGGGCGCTTCGGAGGATCTGTGAGCGCGATCGGACGCCAGGAGGGGATGCGCGTTTGGGGTTTGGATTCGCTTTCGGGGCGCGGAGGCGGAGCGGGTGCGGCCGCGCTCGAGGGGGCGGGGGCGACCGGAGCGCGCGGCGCCGGAGCCACGGGATCGACAGATGTGCGCGCGGCCGGGACCAAAGGATCGACGGCCGGGCGCGGCGCAGCGGGTGCGCGGGCCACGGGGCCCAGAGACGCGAGGCCTGAGGAAGCGGCGCCTGGAGAAGCGGCGCCTGGAGAAGCGGCGCCTGGAGAAGTGGCGCCTGGAGAAGCGGGGCTCGCGCCGCTGGGCGCGCGGAGCTCCGCGCCGACTTTGGGCTGCGGTTTTGCAGGCAACGGCGGCACCGCGGGCGGCGCGGCTTTGGGACGGATTGCGGGAGGAAGGGGGACGTCGCGCGCATCGCCTTCCCCTTCGCGCTTTCCGAGTCGTGACAGGAGCCCACCGACGGCAGGCTTCTTCGTTGCTTCTTCGAGAGCTCGCTCGAGCTCGGCGTCGAGATCGGCGCCAGCGTCGAGAAGCTCGGCGGCTTCGGTGGCAAGATTGCCGAGCTCGGTCCGGGCCGGCTTTTCTTCAGCGGGCGGCGCCTCTTCGGTCGCCTGCTGGAGCAGTTTGTTGCGCTTCGTATCGTCGAAAAAGGACGGATCGAGGCTGCCGATGGTGCGCTCGGCCTTGAGCTTATGGCGCTTGTAGGTTCCGTTCTCGATCTCGCGACAGATGCGGCCCCAGTATTGCTGCATCGTGTTGTAACGCTGGATCAGGGTCTGGAACTTGAAGCGCTTGGCGGTGTTGTTGAAGCGGACCTTGCGCAGGTCCTGGATGCGTCGCTCAACGTCTTTGCGCGGCACTGAGGGCTCGGTGCGCTCGAAGCCCATGAAGTACTGCTCATAGAGCGCGCGAAGCCGATCGATCCGCGTCTCGAGCTCGCTGATTTGGATGTCGATCTCGTCCAGGTTCACGCTCTAGGGGCCTCGCTCGGGGACGCGTCGACTTGAACGTCGGCTCGCTCGGCGCGTCGAAGGAAGTGTACCCGTGAGGAGACGCTTTGGGTATCGGGCCAAGGTCCAGGCACAGCACTCCCAGCGCCCGTTCGTATCGGGCAGCCAGGCGCTGGGCGACGAAAAGCAGGGCGGGCGTCCCCCAGGGATTTCATCGCTGGTTTTCGTAAAGGATCCGAAGGCCGTCGAGCGTCAGAGAAGGTACGACCTCCTCGATGCTCGCCGTGTGCTCAGCGATGAGTCCCGCGAGCCCGCCTGTCGCGAGGACACGCGGCTTTCGCGTCATTTCTTGGCTGATGCGACGGACGAGCCCATCGACCAGGGACGCATAGCCAAAGACGATGCCGGACTGGAGCGCGTGCGTGGTGTTCTTGCCGATGGCGCGTTTCGGAGCGACCAGGTCGACCTTCGATAAGCGGGCGGCGCTCGTGACGAGGGCGTCGAGGCTGATCTGGATGCCGGGCACGATGGCTCCGCCGATGTAGTCGCCGCTCTCCGAGACGCAGTCGAAGGTGGTCGCGGTGCCGAAGTCGACGACGATGATGGGGCCAGGGCCGCGCGCACGCGCGGCGATGGCGTTGACGATGCGGTCCGAGCCGACTTCTCGCGGACTGTCGCTCTGAATGCGAATGTTCAGCTTCACGTTGGGCTCACCGACGATGAGCGGTGTCGTATGGGTGACGACGCGAGTGCCTTCGGCGACCGCGCGCGTGACCTGGGGCACGACGCTGCACAAGATCGAACCGGTCAACTCGAGCGGAGAAATGCCGTGGAGCTCGAGGAGCTGCTTGAGAAGCAAGGCTTGTTCGTCGGAGCCGCGCCGGCGCACTGTCTCATAACGGAAGGTCGCCTTGAGGTTCCCTTCGTCGAAGACACCCGCGACGATGTTCGTGTTGCCGATGTCGAGAGCGAGAAGCACGCCCCGTCTTTACGCTAGCCGGCCCGCCTCGTCACCGGGCGGCGCCTCGCGCGGGCCCCCAGGCCCATCTCAGCTCGTACGGGAGGTCGGGGCAGGAGCTTCCCTCGACCCGTTTGAGGCTCGGGGCGACTTGAGGGAAGGGGAACCTCTTAGCGAAGCGGCATGCGGTGAGTGCAGGGGAAGGCTCGGCCCGACTCAGCCTTTTGTGATGGACCGGGGCCAAAAGTAAAAGTGCGCTTCACGAGTTCTCGGGGCGCGTGGCTTCGTGATGGTGCGGGGGGCAGATGTCGCGCGGGGGGCACCGGGCAGTTGTGGTGCGGAGCGCAGATGTCGCGCGGGGGGCAGTTGGCGCGCAGTTGGCGCACTGGGTGTGCACGGAGCGCAGGTGTCGCGCTGCGCGCGCATGGGGAGTGCGGGGCGCAGTTGTCCCGCGGAGGTGTCGCGCTGCGCGCGCATAGGAGAATGCGGGGCGCAGTTGTGCCGCGGAGCGCAGTTGGCGCACTGGGTGTGCACGGAGCGCAGGTGTGGTGCGGAGCGCAGGTGTCGCGCTGCGCGCGCATGGGGAGTGCGGGGCGCAGTTGTCCCGCGGAGCGCAGTTGGCGCACTGGGCGCGCTCGGAGCGCGGTTGTGGTGCGGAGCGCAGGTGTCGCGCGGGGAGCAGTTGGCGCGCAGTTGGCGCACTGGGCGGGCACGGAGCGCAGTTGTGGCACGG
>NASX01000014.1 GCA_002085155.1 Sorangiineae bacterium NIC37A_2 | reverse complement strand
CCTCCCCCCTCACAATCGGGGGAGATACCTCGCCGCCCACGGGCGGGTCAGACCCGACGCGCGCGCGCCAGATCTTCGACCGTCTTGGGGATAGCTCGGGTCAGGACCTCGGGTCCCTCGCTCCGAATCCAAACGTCGTCCTCGATGCGCACGCCGATGCCCCGGTACTCGGGAGGAACTTCTTCGTCGTCGCGAGCGATGTAGATGCCCGGCTCGACGGTGATGACAGCCCCCTCGACCAGAGGCGCGACAGCTCCCTTCACAAACGGAGGTGAGACGTCATGGACATCGAGGCCCAGGTAGTGGCTCGTGCGATGCATGAAGTAACGCTCGGCGAGCCTCTTTTCTCCATCCCCGCGGAGCCGAGGCACGATCCCCAGCTCCAAGAGGCCCTTCTCTATCACCTGCATGGCCGCCTCGTGCACCTCCTCGAGGGTCTTGCCCGGCCAGCAGAGAGCGAAGGCCGCCTCCTGAGCCCGGAGCACCAGCTCGTAGATCGCACGCTCAGGAGCAGAGAACTCGGGGTCTACCGGGAAAGTCCGCGTCACGTCGCAGGCGTAACCTTCGAACTCCGCACCTGCGTCGATCAGCACGAGTCCCCCGTCGGGCAGAGGCGCGTCGTTTTCCCGGTAGTGCAGGATGGTCGCGTTGTCCCCAGCGCCGACGATGCTCGAGTAAGCCGTCGAGCGACATCCGCCCTCCCGAAACCCAAGCTCGAGCTCGCGCATCAGGTCGAACTCAGTCAGGCCACGGCGAGCGGCACGCAGGGCGCGGAGGTGACCGAGATAGGTGGCCTCCGCCGCCTTCCTCATCTTGTCGATCTCAAACTCGCTCTTCACCAAACGGAGCGGAGTCAAGATCTCCGAGCTATCGCGCACGGCCGTTGGCGCGTTCACGCGCTTGCGGCGACGACCCTGCACAGCGAAGAGCGCCTTCGTCAGACGACGGTCGATGAGATCGGGGGGCCGAAACTCAGACCAAACGCTGGGCACGTTCTCGAGATAGTTCGGCAAGTGCTCGGCGAGCTCCTCGAAGGAGTGCGCCACGTCAGCGTCGAAGTCAGCGAGCGCCCCTTCGACTCCCGCGCGCCTCCCGTTCCAAATCTCCCGCTCGCGATCGCGCGGAGGGACAAAGAGGATGAAGTGAGGTGCTTCGGCGCGGAGCACGAGCGCCGCGTCGGGCTCAGTGAAGCCGGTCAAGTACAGGAAATCCGAGGTCTGCCGGAAGTCGTATTCGACGTCCGAGTTCCGATGCACGATGGTCGCCCCGAACAGGACCATCGCGCCCCCCTCTAGTTTTGAGATCACCCGCGCGCGACGCGCGCGGAGCTCTGCCTTCCATTCGTCCGACAAACGCACCTGCTTTTCATAGCAGGGCCGAGCATCGAACGCTCCCTCACACACGCGAATTGACGGAGCGCATTCCTCGGGCTACTGGCCGCGCGCGGTGAGCCCAGAACCTCTGACACGGAAGCCTCTACAAGCAGGACAGGAAATCGACGCTTGGTGCACCAAGTGCCGTCTCGACTTGGGGCACCGCGTTGTCGCGATGGTCCAAGGCGTCCCCAAGCGCGTCATCTGCATGACCTGCGGCAGCGAACACAACTACCGCGCGCCCAAGTCGGCACCGGCGCCGCGGGCAGCTCTCGGAAAGACGCGGGAGCGTTCTTCTTCCGCCAAGTCCACGACCAGCGACGCGACCCGCGCGAACAAGAGCCGCGCATCGGCCCACGCCGAGTGGGAGAGCGCCGTCCGCAGCGGGCGCCCCTTCCGACGTTACCTGGCGACGGAACAGTACGCGGCCGGCGACCTCATCCAGCACAAGAAGTTTGGCGACGGGCTCGTTCGCGACACGAGCGGTCACGACAAGATCATCGTCGCGTTTTCGGACGGGGAGCGAACCCTGATCCACCGCCTGCCCGCTTGACCTGTCGCGGCCGGGCTGATGCCTCCCCTTCGCTCTTTCGGGGACGGGCTTTAGCTCCCGCGTCACTCCGCCGCTCGGGCCGAGCTGACGTCTCGCCCCCTGGGCGGCGCGGCCGGGCTGGTGCGGTCGTTTCACTCCGACGCGGCCGAGCTGATGCGTTCGTTTCACTCCGACGCGGCCGAGCTGATGCGTTCGTTTCACTCCGACGCGGCCGAGCTGAGGCCTCCGCTTCGCTGCGGAGCAAGGGCCGTCCCTTTGCGCTCGAGCGCGCAGCACCTGCACGGGCGTCTTGTCGTCGCGAACGCGGGTCGCCTTCGACCCGATTTGTGGCACGCGGCGCCGCTCGAGCGCTCTGCTTCGATCCTCGCTCGTACGCTCGAGCGCCCGCTTCCTTCCTCGACGCGCCTTGCTCCCGAGATTCTTTGCCCCGCGGCGCAAAGGCGCCCCGTTCCTCGGGGGCCCGGGGTGTCCGCCACTTTTCGCGAATCTTCTCGAACTTCTCCCGCGCCGCAGCGTTGCGCTGCCCCTCGGTCTGGACGAGCCCCTGCGCGACGCCTCGGATTTTCTTCGGCGTCCCGTAGGCTGCCTTGAGCGCCTTGAGCTCGTCGATCGTGAGCAAACGCCACTCTCCGGGACGCAGCCCTTCAGCGTCGATGCCCGCGTGGCTCACCCGCACCAATCGAACCAGCGGCGTCCCTGCGTGTTCTCCGAGCCTTCGCACCTGGCGGTTCCGCCCCTCGTAGATCGTGACCTCGAGCCAGGTGTGACCGCCCTCGCGCCGAAGGGCGCGCACGGAAGCGGGTTCGGTCTTTCGACCATCAATCTCAATCCGCTCAGCCCAGCGCGCAAGCTCCCGTTCGTCGAGCTCTCCACGCACTTTGGCAATATAGACCTTCGGGACCTTGCCTTTGACGTGGGCCAAGGCTTGCGCAAAGTCGCCGTCGTTCGTGAAAAGAAGGACCCCGCTCGTGTTGAAGTCGAGACGTCCCACCGGAATCACCCGGAGCCCGACCTGCTTCAAGATGCTGCCGATCGTAGGGCGTCCCTCCGGATCAGAGAGAGTCGTGAGCATGCCGCGGGGCTTGTTCATGACTCCATAACAGAACTGATCCTGGACGATCCTCTTGCCGTCGAGCTCGATCTTGGCCTTCGAGTCGGCCTTGGTTCCGAGCTCTGTGACCACCCGGCCGTCGACGCGGACACGACCTTCCACAATGAGTCGTTCAGCAGCGCGTCGCGAGCTCACGCCCGCCTGCGCCAGGATCTTTTGGATTCGGACGATGGCCATTTAAGATTGGTGTATTTCGGAGAGAGAAGAGGTCGCGAGCCGTCACTCGGAGGCGCGGTTCTGGGCCTCCGCGAGCTCGGCCCGAGCTAGCTCCTCGTCCCGATCCCACCGATCGACCTTTCCGTCAAAGTCTTCGTCCACACCGATGCGATCGAGGCGTCCGCCCCGGTACACCTCGAACTGGTCCGGCTCCCCGTCGAAATTCAGGTCCCGCTGGATACGGACGAGCTGCGAGCCCACGTACAGACGAATGACATCAGGACTGCCGTCCCCGTTCGTATCGATCTCGATCTTGCTCGGATATGAGCCGGCGAAGGTGATCCAAGTGTCGATGCGCCCGTCATAGTCCGAGTCCGCCTGCTCCATGAGCTTGTCGCCCCGGTCGTCGTAGGTCCGGACCACGTCCTTGATGCCATCAAAGTTCGTATCCACCTCGCGACAGATCAGGACGCGCGCGCGCTCCTCGCCATGCCCCGAGTGGGCATAGACACGACGAACGTTCATGTCCTTCGAGGCGGTCGAGGCGGTCTCCGAAACTTCGCGGTCAGGCCCGCCGGTATCAACGCAGCGAGATTGGTCGTCTTGACGTTGGCCCGTGGCGACCCTCGGCGGCGGCGCTGCTTCCTTCTTTTCGCCGCAAGCGGGCAGGAGCGCGAAGAGCAGAGGGACGGCGGCGAGTTTCTGCAAACGACCGAGCATCGATCTCATGGCTTCTCCTCGCTCTGTCCGGAGCTGCTCTCGGAGTCAGGGGCGCCTTGAGCGCCCTTTTCCTCGCTCGCCCCTTCGGTCTCGCTCGACACCTCGCGAATCTCGGTGACCTGGGTGCCTTCGGATTCGAAAGAGCGCGTTTCCGCGGCCGGGCGAGGACGGATTTCTTCGGGCGGCACGTAGCCGGTCGCCTGGCAGTAGTCGATCGTGGTGTGGGGATCGGGGCGGCCGTCTCCGTCGCTATCCGTATGGATCAGAGGACATCCGGGACGCGGGTACTCCCACCATTGGTCGATGATTCCATCGCCGTTTTTGTCGCGCTCAGTGCGAACCAGCGCGCCCCCCTCGTAAAACTCCCAGGTATCGAGCTTCCCGCCGAGGAGCGTCGCGCGATGTTTCTCCTGCAGAACGCCCGCTGCGTACAAAGCGATCTCGTCGATGCGACCGTCTCGATCGAAGTCGCTCTCGACCCGACGCAAGCGCCCTTCGCTGTCGAAGAATGTTGTGCGGTCGGGACGTCCGTCTCCGTTCAAGTCGGCGACACGGCACGCTTCCCGCCCGCCTGACATCGCTCTGCCCACTTCCGCGCGACCGTCGCCGTTTGCATCGAGCCCGGCGCTCTCCGCCACGGCACACGGCTCGAGCTCAATCTTCGTCGAACGACGCACATGCGCCGAGCCGGGCTCCGACGGCCCTTCTTGTTGTTTGCCGCCGCAGCCGAGGGTCATGCCCCCCAGACCCAAGACCAAACAAACGAGCCCCGCGGGACGGACGGCCGCCCTCGCCTTCAACGTTCTGACGCCGCTCCCCGGCTCAAACAGCATCGCCCCTCCAGGTAAGCATCGATTGTCACTCGCGGAAATGGCCGCGGCCGGGGAAACGACCTCGGAGCCTTTGAGGACTTTTAATATTGACGTAATTTTTCGTCAAGGGAACCAATCGGCGCTGCGGGCTGTTCCTGGGCGCCGAATATTTTCCTTAATTTTCGCGCTCTTACCAAAAGTCAGCCCAAGGACGTGCCGTTGACGACACACGTATTGGAATCTATTGTAACGAGTGGCCATTTGACGGGACCGCAGACTCCCGCCAAAAGAGCCATCCCCCGCGGGAGAACGGCAATGGCTCGCAAGAAGATCTCGACCACGGTCTACATCACGCCCGAACAGAACGACGCCCTGCATCTCTTGCACGAGAGAACGAAGGTGCCGGTCGCTGTGTACATCCGTGAAGGCATCGACCTCGTCCTCCGCGAGCACGCAGAGAAACTGCCTGGGCAACTTTCTCTGGTCGACTCCGCCCAGCGTCGCAAGTAAGAGCCCGAGCGACCGGAGCCTACGAAAGCCCCGCTCCCCTCATCATGTCTGCCGCCGCGTCCCATATCCGTAATTTTTCAATCATCGCGCACATCGATCACGGCAAGAGCACTCTTGCTGACCGCATCATGGACGTGACGGGTGCGCTCGAAGCGCGCGAGAAGAAGGAACAGTTCCTCGACAAGCTCGAGCTTGAACGTGAACGCGGCATCACGATCAAAGCCCAGTCCGTTCGCCTGAAGTACAAAGCGAAGGACGGACAGATCTACCAGCTCCAGCTGATCGACACTCCCGGACATGTCGACTTCAGCTACGAGGTTTCCTCGAGCTTGCGCGCGTGCGAAGGGGCGTTGCTCGTCGTTGATGCAACCCAAAGCGTCCAGGCGCAGACCGTCGCGAACACCTACCTCGCCATCGAGAATAACCTCGAAATTCTCCCCGTTCTGAACAAGGTCGACCTACCCTCGGCGGACGTCGACCGCGCGGCCCACGACATCGAAGAAGTCATTGGCCTCGACTGCAGTGGCGCACTCATGACCAGCGGCAAGACGGGCATCGGTGTCGCCGACCTGCTCGAAGCTGTCGTCGAGCGCATCCCGCCTCCGAAGGGTGAGCCCGATGGGCCACTCAGAGCCCTCGTGTTCGACTCCTGGTACGATAGCTACCGGGGGGCGATGGTGATGCTCAGGATCGTCGATGGCGCCCTCAAGAAGGGCGACAAGGTGCGCTTCATGTCGACTGGGCGCACCTTCGAGATCACCGAGCTCGGTTGCTTCTCCCCTCACCCGACTTCGCTCACCGAACTCCGCATGGGTGAAGTCGGTTTCGCAGCCGCCAGCATCAAGTCGACCGAAGACACCAAGATCGGCGACACGCTGACCCTGGCGACCGGTGGCGCGACCGAGCCCCTACCTGGCTTCAAGGAGGTCAAGCCGATGGTCTTCGCGGGCCTCTTCCCGACGGACTCGGCGGACTACGAAGGTCTCAGGGACGCTCTCGCCAAGCTCCATTTGAACGATTCCTCGTTTACCTACGAGCCCGACACCTCGGAGGCCCTGGGCTTCGGGTTCCGCTGCGGATTCCTGGGGCTCTTGCACATGGAGATCATCCAGGAGCGCCTGGAGCGGGAATACAAACTCGACCTCATCACCACGGCGCCGAGCGTTGTCTACAAGGCCCACACCAAGCGGGGCGAGCTCGTTCTGGTGGACAATCCGTCGAAGCTGCCCCCGCCCGGTGAGCTTCAATCGATCGAAGAGCCGATCGTCAAAGTGAACATCCACGTGCCGGCGTCCTTTGTCGGCGCCGTGGTCCAGCTCTGCGAGGAGCGGCGTGGCATTCAACAAGGGCTCAACTTTGCGACCCAAGACCACGTCGTGATCACCTACGAGCTGCCGCTCGGGGAAGTCATCCTCGACATGCACGACAAGCTGAAGAGCGCCACGAAAGGCTTCGCGAGCATGGACTATGAGCTTGCAGGCTATCGCACAGACGATCTGATCAAGCTCGACCTGCTCGTAAACGGCGAGCCTCTCGACGCCTTGTCGACGATCCTGCACCGAGACAATGCCTTCTTCCGCGGACGCGCCCTCGCCGCGAAGCTCAAGGAGCTGATCCCAGCGCAACAGTACGAGGTCGCCATCCAGGCCGCCATCGGGGCGAAGATCATCGCACGCAGCACGATCCGCGCGCTGCGCAAAGACGTCACCGCGAAGTGCTACGGCGGCGACATCTCCCGCAAGCGCAAGCTGCTTGAGAAGCAGAAGGAAGGAAAGAAGCGCATGAAGGCGGTCGGAAACGTCGAGGTGCCTCAGGAGGCGTTCCTCGCAGTGCTCCGCCTCGACGACAAGGACAAGGGATGACTCAGCGAAACCCGAGCGCGCTCTCTCGCCTGACCGCTGAGCTCAGCGCTCGAGCCCCCGCTCACGCGCTCAGCTTCGAGGGGACGATCCCTTTCGGCCCTGAGCTCGAGATCGCGCGCTTCCGCCTGAACAATGGGCTGACCATCCTGCTCTTGGTCGATACCAGCGCCAAAGTCGTCGCTTACCATACCTGGTTTAAGGTCGGGTCGCGCCACGAGCATCCGGGCAAGACCGGCCTCGCGCACCTCTTTGAACATCTGATGTTCGGGACCATGGAAGGTTTCCCTCCCGGAGAGTTCGACCGTCAGATGGAGGCGGCGGGCGCGGACAATAACGCCTCGACCTGGCTCGACTTCACGCAATACCAGGAAGCCTTTCCGAAAGATCAGCTCGGCAAGATCGTTAAGCTCGAGGCGACGCGCATGCATCGGCTCGTGCTCGGCCAGGCGGAGCTCGACACGGAAAAGGACGTCGTCTTGAGCGAACGACGCTTCCGCGTCGATGACGATGTCGATGGGAAGGTCGACGAGCTCTTATGGTCGACCGCCTTCCAGCGGCACACCTACAAAATCCCGACCATCGGTCTCGAGGAGGACATCAAGGGGTTCACCCTCGACGATCTGATGAGCTTCTACCGCGCCTACTACAGCCCGGGGAACGCAGCGCTCATTTTGGTCGGAGATTTTTCGATGCGCTCGGCGCTGTCGATGATTCAGGAGGCCTACGGACCGATCGTGAGCTCACCGATCCCGATGGAGGAGACCTGGCCCGAACCGCCACAGATCGAGGAGCGAGTCCGCACCCTCGACCTCGCGAGCAGCGCCGACCGGCTCGCGATGGGCTACAAGGGACCTGCCCTCGGAGACGACGATCACGTGGCGATGAGCTTGCTCATGGAGGCACTGGTCGGGGGCGCAGCGAGTCGTTTGCCGAAGCGCCTCGTGCGGAAGGAGTCCCTCGTGAGTGACATCCGTGGGGCCGTCGGTCCTCATAAAGACCCGAGTCTCATTGAGTTCTCCGCTGCCGCCCGCGAGGGTGTCCGCGCCGAGACGATCCTTTCCGCCATCGACGAGGAGCTCGATCGCGTCCTCGCCGAGCCTCTCTCCTCTGATGAGCTCGCGCGCGCTCGCAGTCGCACGAAGTTGGCGCTGCTCTCGGGGCTCGAGACCGCCGATGGGAAGGCCTCGACCATTGGATTTTATGAGACCATCCTCGGCAAACCCGCGGCGGCCTTCGAACGCCTCGAACGCCTGGGTCAGCTCGACGCTGGCGATCTCCTGCGAGTGGGACGCCGCTATCTCACGAGAAACTCCCGCTCCGTGGTCCTCGGCCACGCGAAGGAGGCGTCATGAGCGCGGTGTTCATTGAGCGCGACGGGCGCCTGCCCCTGGCTCACGTGACGACAACCCGCCTCGATGGAAGCCTCCTCGACCCGGTGGGCAAAGAGGGGCTGACTCGCCTGACAGTGAGGCTCATGCGGCGCACGGCAGGGGGCCGGAGCGCCGATGAGAACAATGAGCGGCTCGATGCTCTCGGAGGCAGCCTGCTTGGTGAGGTCCAAAAGACCCATTTGAGCCTGGGCGGGGCCGTTCTTTCGGAGAACCTCCGCGCCTACCTCGATGCTGTTGAAGAGACCTGGACCCGGCCTGGGCTGTTCGAAGACGAGTTCGACCGCGTCAAAGATGAGAGCCTCGCCGAATGGTACGAGGCCCTCGAAAACGATCGCGGCCTCGCTTTCTCGACCTTTGAGCGGCACGTCTACGGCGACCACCCGCTGTCGCGCCCCGCAGGTGGGACGCGCTCGAGCCTCGAAGCTATCACTCACCAGGACGTCGTGCGCCACGCAGAGGCGCTTGGAAGAGAGCCCCATCTGCTGATCGCCGGAGCCGGTGACGTCAGCCCCGAGGTTCTCGAGAGCTTTGCGGCCCGCCTGACCAACAGCGCTCCCCTCTCCCCGCCGCCCGTCTCCGAGCCCGAGGCTCCCCCTGGTCGACGTCTCTTCTTCGTCGACAAACCCGCGCGGAGCCAGAGCCAAATCGTCCTGGGCGGAGCCGGAGCGCATCCAAAAGACAAAGACCAGGTCGCGCTCCACGTCGCCAACACGATCTTCGGCGGAACCTTCACCGGCCGCCTCAGCCGCGAGATCCGTATCAAGCGCGGCTGGTCGTACGGAGCCTATAGCTATCTGAGCCTCGACAGGTCCCGCGGAACCTTCTCCATTTGGACCTTCCCCGAAGCCAAAGACACGCTCGCCTGCGTCTCGCTCGCGCTCGAGATGATCGAGTCCCTCTGCCACCAAGGTATCACGAAGGCTGAGCTCACCCGCGCACAACGCTACTTGCGCCGAAGTCACGTCTTCTCCTCAGACACCGCCCAGAAGCGGGTTCAGCTTCGTCTGGAGGAGGCAGTGTACGGACTCGAGCCCGGCTACTTTGAAAGCTTCCCGGACAAAGTCCGCGAGGTCACGGTCGAGGACGTCAATGAAGCGCTCCGGCGCCGCATCTCTCCGGAGAACCTGACCATCGCTGTCGTCGGAACCCACTCGGAGATCGGCGCGAGCCTCGAGTCCAAAATCCCCGGCCTCAAGAGTAGCCGCGTCCTTCGCTACGACCATCCAGACTGACCCAGCGCAAAAAAGGCCCCCATTTTCACCGCGCCGGATACGAGCGCAGCACGGGGGCCTCCGATGAGGCTCGGGAGGGAAGCTCAGCGAGCTCCCGCCCCTTTCAGGTTCAGAACGGCGCGAGAGAATTTGAGTTCGAGGCGACGGCCTCCGGGGCCATCTCGATCGGAGCCCAGGCGGGCAGCTTCTCCGGAACCGGCAACTTCGTTCCGCCCCGCACGGCGACGGTGATCGCGTCGTTCAAGCGGCGGTTCGCCTTCTCGCAGGGCGGGCTCGGCGGGCCGAAGCGCGAGTCCTGACAGGCGACCTTCTGAGCTTCGTAGGTCAGCTTGACGTATTTGCTCTTCAGGAGAGCCTGACGGATGTACCCGTCGAGCTGCTTCCAGTCGATCGGGGCGTTATACACCTCGCGCATCTGGCGTTCGACGAACATCTCTCGCGAAACAGTGGCGCAGCTGCCGTCCCAGCGGAGCACATCAATGTCCGCTGAGCTCGTCATCGAACCCTGAGCGGTCCGAAGCAGCAAGACCTCCTCGCCGAACACAATCGGCTCTGGGGTATCCCGCGAACCGTAGGCGTTCACGGCTTCGATGCTCTCCGCCTTGAGATAAAGGCGTTGCCAGGGAGTCGTCTTCTCGAACATCGCGATCGCCATGTCGGGATAGCGCCCCTTACAAGCCGCTTTCGCGAAGGCGACAGGAGGCACACATACGGGTCCAGGCTCGCAGGTTGTAGGAAGGACCTTTGCGAGTGGTCGCTCCGGCTCCTTCGCCATTTGCATCTCTTCCTCGGGGGCCTGAGCCATCTCCTGCTCAGGCGCTGGAACTTCGGCCGTCACCTGAGGCTCCGGCGCGGGCGCGCGCGCTGGGGGCGCCGCCGACTGAGAGGAACACGCAGCGAGAGCAGTGACGGAACTCAGCAAAGCAAAGAGTCGTTTCATGGCAGTGTGAGGGAGAAACGGCTGCTCGCCGGGTTCCTTCAATAGATCCCGCAAAACGGCGCAACTTTTGGAGCCAAAGGCGTGCGCCTCTGCCACCAATCATGAGGATTTTCGGAACGCCGGCCAAAGGGCGAACCGGAGAGAGACGCCACGCACTCCGTTCGACGCAATCAAGGTGCAGAGAGGAGCACTCTTTCGAGAGCGGAAGAGATCTCGTGTGCTGTCTGCTCGAGGCGCGCGCGCACCAAAGGCGCGTCCTCCACACGGCCGAGCTCGCTCCCCACGTGACAATAGATTTTCAGCTTCGGCTCCGTGCCGCTCGGGCGCACGTGCACAACAGCTTGCGCGTCCGCGCGGCGGAGTTCCAGGGTGAGCACATCGTCGGTGGGGATGCCGCGCTCCTCGGCCACAGACGGAACCCGATAGTCGACACGTCGCTCCACCTGAAAATCAGCGATCTTGCCGAGCGAAGGCGAGCGCAAAAGTTGTTGTCCCACGCGCGCTCGGGCCGCGATTTCGTCCGACTCAAAGCGAACGTTGTGAGGCTTGTTGACCCAGAGACCGACCTCGACCGAGAGCTCCGCGAGGCGGCGAGTGAGAGCCTGACCTGGAGAGAGTCCCGTCTCTGCGGCGAGTCTGCGCGCGAGCGAAACCACGATCGCAAGGGCTGCGATCCCATCCTTGTCGAGCACCGGCCGCCTCGGCCCCAGCCCGAAACAATAGCCGAGCGCTTCTTCATAAGCGAAGACGAAGGAGTCAGTGTCGGCTCGGTGGCAGATCCATTTGAACCCTGTGAGCGTACGAGCCAGCGTGGCTCCGCGTTTCTCCGCGAGCAGAGCCACCGCCGGTGACGACACAACACTCGCCACGAGCAGCGGATCCGGAACCTTCGCTGCCTCGAGCCAAGCGTCAGCGAGCAAGAGCCCGAGCTCATCGCCGCTCCACTGCACAAGCTGCCCGCCCTCATTCTCAGCCAGCAACGCGAGCCGATCAGCGTCGGGATCATTCGCGAGCGCAAGGCTCAGGTTTTCGTCCTCCGCGAGGGCAGAGAGCAGGTCCATCGTCCCCGGCTCTTCGGGATTCGGCCGCGGGAGCGTCGGGAAGGCTCCATCGGGCTCAGCCTGCTCCTCCACAACGGCGAGATCGAAGCCCAGCTCCTTGGCGACCCTTAGGGCAGCCTCGCCCCCCACACCGTGGAGCGGACTGTAGGCGACGCGAATGCGGGCGCCCGAGCCGGGATCGACCCGCTGCCCCAGCTCTCGGATCCAGGAGAAATACGCCGCAATGTCTCGCGCCTCGGGGGCTTCGATGCGCCCGGCTTGCTCTGTCTTCCGCCGAGGCATTAAAACGCGCTCGATGAGCTCTCGGCTCGTATTGCCCATGCGCGCCTGAATCTCGCGATCCCAGGGACCTTTGATCTGGATGCCGAGTTCGTCGAACACCTTGATGCCAGCGTCGCTGCGCGGATTGTGGCTGGCCGTCGCCACAACCGCCGCATCGGTCCCCCTCAGCCGAGCCAGGAACGCCACGAGCGGAGTCGGCGCAGCCTTCTCCAGCAACAGGACGTGGTGACCATCGTCGGCAAGCTCCTTCGCAATCGCCCGCGCGTAGCTCTCGCTCTCGGGACGAGCGTCAAAGCCGATCACAACCCGGGCCACTTGCGCCCGCGTCGAAAGGTAGTCCGAAAGCGCCCGGGCCAGCGCGGTCACCATCACCAGGTTCATGGCGCTCGTGCCCGGCCCCACTGCGCCTCGAAGCCCCGCGGTCCCGAAGCTCAGAGGCTGCTCAAAAAGCCGCTCCAGCTCGCGCGTGTTCCCTTGCTCGACAAGCGCACGCAGCTGATCCCGGTGGGCCGGGTTCGGGTCCAACTCGAGCCACGCCCGAACCACCCAATCGAGATCACCCGTCATCAGCTCAGTTTACGAACCAGTCTCTCGGGCGCAATTCCCTTGAGGGCAAGCTGCCCGCAAGCGGCCGACACTTCATCTCCGCGCCGCGTGCGCACGAAACAGCTGTAGCCGCGGGCCGCGAGACGTCCTTGAAAACTCGAGACGCGGTCCTGGTCCGCTCCCCGATAGTCCGACGCTTCGATCGAGTTCATCGGGATCAAGTTGACCTTCACCGGGAGCCCCCGGAGCAAAGACGCAAGTCGATCGGCGTGCGCTTCGCTGTCGTTCACATCACGAATCAGCGTGTATTCGATGGTAATGCGCCGGCGCGGCGGCAGTGGATACTCACGGAGAGCCTGCATGAGCTCAGCGATCGGATAGCGCCGATTCATGGGCATGATGCGGGAGCGGGTCTCGTCGTCGGCTGCGTGGAGCGACAAGGCGAGCCCGATTTTCCCTGAATAGTCAGCGCCCAGGCGGCGAATGCCGGGCACAAGTCCCACGGTCGAGACCGTGATGCGGCGCGGGCTGATCGCGGCGCCGTCCGGATCCGTCAGAAAGTCGAGGGCGCGCTTGGTCTCGTCATAGTGATGGAGCGGCTCGCCCATGCCCATGAACACCAGATTCCGGAGGTCTTCGCTCTCTTTGAGGTAACGGCGCGCGACGTAGACCTGCGCCAAAATCTCCGCCGCACGGAGCCCACGCACCAGGCCCGCTTGTCCGCTCGCGCAAAAAGTACAGCCCATCGCGCAGCCGACCTGGGTCGAGACGCAGAGCGTAACGCGGACGCGCGACCCAACGGGCTCACCGTCATCGTCATCGTCGGGACCGACAGAGGTCATCGGGATCAAGACACACTCGAGGCGAGTCTCATCCTTGAGATCCAGGAGGATCTTGCGCGTCCCGTCCGCGGCTTCGTAAACGAAGGAGACGCTGCCCGGTTCCGAGAGGCCGAGCTCCCCGAGCGCCTCGCGGAGATCCTGAGGCAGATCGGTCATCTGCTCGGGATCGAAGGTCCCTCGATGATGGATCCAGCGGTAGATCTGGCGCGCGCGGAACGGCTTGTGCCCCTGCTCAGAGACGAAGCTCTGCCAGTCCGAGAGGGCAAAGGTGGCGGGGTCCGCGGTCGGAATCTTCATGGGACTTCGCGCTTCTTAGCTTCATTCCAGTAGCCGTCGAGCTCTTCGAGCGGGATCCCCACCGTCGCCTTGCCGTCTTTTCGCGGCCAATCCCCGTGCTTCTCACGAACTTCAGCCTCGACGTATTCAAAACGCCGGCGGAACCGGAGAGAGGTCTTCTGAAGGGCCTTCTCTGGACGAATCCCCAGGTGCCGCGCGTAGTTGCAGAGGGCGAACAGTACGTCCCCGAGCTCATGCTCGATAGCCTCCTGGTTCCCCTCTGCGACCGCCTCATCGAGCTCCCCGAGCTCTTCAGCCACCTTTTGCCGAGACCCGGTCCGGTCGGGCCAGTCAAATCCCACGCTCGCCACCCGCTCGCTGATGCGCCGGGCCCCCTCGAGGGCCGGGAGCGAACGCGGGATGTTGTCGAGCAGGGGACGCGCGAGCTTCTCTTTCGCCTTCAGCTTCTCCCAGTTCGCCTCAACCTCTTCTTTCGTCTGCTCGCCGAGGTCGCCGAACACGTGAGGATGCCTTCGCACCAGCTTCTCGACGATACCCGCGATGACGTCGTCCGGGCCGAACGTCCCCTCTTTCCTCCCGAGCTCCGAGAGGAACACGACCTGCAAGAGAAGATCTCCGAGCTCCTCGCGCAAATGGGTCCTGTCGCGCGACTCGATCGCATCGATGACCTCACAAGCCTCCTCGAGCACGTACTGCGCGAGAGACTCCATGGTCTGCGCTCGATCCCAAGGACAGCCGTCTTCGGCGAGCAGACGTTGCATGAGTCGCACGAGCTCCGGTAGCGTTTGCCCCTTCTGGTCAGGGAGGCTGGGCGCCGGAGAGATAGGAAACTCGCGACCAGCCATGTTCAGTAAAGATACCGTTCGCCGGAGTCACACAGAATGGTCACAACGTTCCCGGAGGGATAACGTCGAGCCAGCTCGATCGCAGCGTGAACATTCGCGCCCGCTGACGGCCCAACCATCAAGCCGCTCCGTCGCGCGAGTTGTCCCGCCATGCGCTCAGCCGCGATGTCGGTGACGGTGATCACTTCGTCGATGGTCGAGCGATCGAGGATCGCCGGGACAAAACCGGCCCCGAGCCCCTGGATCCCGTGCAGCCCCGGCCGCCCTCCGCTCAGCACCGCGCTCGCCGCTGGCTCGACGGCAACGGCGTGCAGGCCGGGGAGAGAAAGTTCTCCCTTCAGAGTGCGCACGACACCGGTCAAAGTTCCCCCGGTCCCGACGCCGGCGACGAAGGCGGTGATGTTGCCCTCGAGCTGCTCATAGATCTCACGGGCAGTCGTCTGCGCGTGAGCCTCGGCATTCTGAAGATTCTCAAACTGACTCGCGAGGAATGCGCCCGGGATGTCCTGGACGATGCGCCGAGCACGCTCGACCGCACCCGCCATGCCGCGATCCGCGGGCGTGAGCTCGACCTCGGCTCCGTAGGCCCGCAAGATGTAACGCCGCTCGAGGCTCATATCCTCGGGCATCACGACAATACAGCGGTGTCCGCGCGCGGCGGCGATCATGGCCAGGGAGATGCCTGTGTTGCCGCTGGTGGCTTCAACGATGGTGCGGCCTTCAGCCAAGAGACCGGTGCGCTCCGCTTCGAGAACCATGAACAGAGCGGGGCGATCTTTCACGCTACCGCCCGGGTTCATGAACTCACACTTTGCCCACACCGTGGCGCCCCCTTGCGGACTCAGACGAGAGAGGCGAACAAGTGGGGTCCCGGCGATGAGCCCGAGGGCGTCGTCAGCGACGACCAGACCACTCGGGGTCAGGCGGCGCCCGGAGAGAGCGGGAGAAGAGGCGGTGGTCACGCGTTCAGGATACCAGGGGAAGTTGCCTTGTCCCACGGGACTCCCAGCTGAAGCGGGGAAACTCGCGCCGAAACCTCCCCGACACGCACCTCGGTGCCCGCCACGTAGGCCGGAGCCTTGATCCTGGCGAGCCCCCGGGAGCCGGAGGCGGAGGTCACCTTCCCGATTTCCTGGCCCTCGGCGTTCAAAATGACCTGGCCCACGGAGAGCGGCCCGCTCGCTTCGAGCCGCGCCACCCGCCGCTTCACCTTGCCCCGCATCTCCTGCATGCAGACCACCTCTTGCCCGAGGTAGCAGCCTTTCTTGAAGCTGACGTGGGACCCCTCGAGCCCCGCCTCTTGGGGGTTATCTTCAGGACCAAAATCGACCCCCGCTCGCGCCCATCCGACTTGCACTCGCGCGCTGTCGAACGCGACTTCGTCCTTCACGCCGCCGAGCGCGGCCGCCACCTCGAGAACCCGAGCCTCATCGACAAGGGTCCAAAGCAACCGCCCCTCGGGACCCAGAGGAACATATTCGAAGCAGAGCCCGGAAACCTCCGCCGCGAGCTGATCCGGCACCGAGCCGAGCAGCGCAAAAAAGTGCGCGCCGCCCGGCGCGAGCTCTGCGTCCTCCATGACCAGGTAGCGATCGAGCTCCTCGATGAGCCCTTCGTTTTCGGTGTGCGCAACCTCTGTTCCACGAGGCGACGACAAGACCAAGACCTCCGCCTGGATCTTGCCTTGTTTGGTCAAAAATAGCGCCGGGATCGCGCGACCACTCGGGAGCTCTTTGACCTCCGCGGTGAGCAGGCTGTCGAGCCAACTGTTTCGGTCGTCGCCGGTCACGAGCAAGCTCGACAGAGCTAAAGGCTGTATCAAGAAGGTCACTCGGGAAGTCTCTCCTGGGGAATCAAAAGGTCGCTCCCTCGCAAGGGATACATTGCTTCTTCTTTGATGACGAGCTTGCGCCGCTCCCCGCTCACAAACCAAACATCGAGCTCGAGACCCGTTCGAGAATAGGTGTTGATCTTGCTCTTGATGCCAAGGGCATCCATCCCCATCGTCGACTGGCCCTGAATCGAAAGGATTCTGTCGCCCTCAGAGAGCCCAGCGCGTGACGCCGGTGAATGAGGAACGACCTCGGTCACGCGCACGCCATCTGAACCTCGCAGCTCATAAGAAAAGCCGAGGCCCAGAAGGGGGCGCGCCGGGGCCACGCGGAGCCAGATGCGCGCACCGCCGTCGCATTCGATCTCGCGATTGCGCTCATCAATGAGGTCCGACATGTTCCAAATGCGCTTTTGGCAGATCGGCATCTTTCCAACCGGCGCATCGTCCCACAGCTCAACCCACACCTCATCGTCCGGCCGGATTCGATAGTTGAAGAGAGGCTGGTCCGGCCAAGAAGGCTTTCGATCCGACTTAACGACGCTGGTCTTGAGGACCGTTTCACCTTGCACCACAAGCTGCGCAAAAGGATTTGGATTCCAGGATCGCCCGTCGCGGGTTCGGCTCGGCACGGTCGCTCGCTCGAAGTAGATCAGAAACAGATCTTCGCTCGGCGGCGGCTCTACGGACGCGCCCGGCTGCGGCGTCCGCACCGGTGTCTTCATCTCAGGGAACACAGCCCCACACGTCGCGCACATAAGCGCAGCGGCGAAAGTCAGAAACTTCGAGGCCATACGAGACATGACACATGGGGCCCTCGCCACAGACGTGCCAGGACCAAATCAAGCGTATAATTGCGACGACCCTTCGCAACAACCCCGGAGCACCTTCGGACGGTCGCCCCGTGAGCGAGGAAAATCTCGAGCCGAGGGCCCCGACGTCCCAGAAACGTGGTACCCTTTTCCGTGAAGGCATGACCCTTACCTTTGGATTCATCGGCAATCGACCCGACGTCGGACATTGGATCGCCAAGAGCCAAAAGGAGAGCCTGAGCCTGAGTGCCGAACCCGGCGGAGCCGTGGCCTTTGGAATCGGGTTCTTTCAGGCAGACGAGGTGCTCTTGCGCAGGCGACCCGCTGATCCACGCGCGACGGTCGATCTGAGCGCTGAACTCGGCGATATCCGGGGCCACGCGCTCCTTTCGCAGCTGCGCAATGTCCATCACGGAGAGCTCACGACTGAGAGCACGCCGCCGCTCCGCTTTGGGCATCTGCTCTTTGCCTGCGACGGGGAATTCCCCGATGCCGTCGCGCTCCGCCCGCTCGTACAGGCTCGTTTGCCCGCCTTTTTGCGCCCCCTGCTCGGACAAGGGACCTTCCCAGAGCTTGTCCTCGGACTTTTCCTCGCAAAAATCCCTCAGCCCCATCTCGAACGGAGCCGAGACGTCAGCGCCGCACGAGGAACCCTCGGCGCAGCCCAGATCCGCAATGGAATCCGGGCCGCTCTCGGCGAGCTGACTCGAATCGCTGATGAGGCGAAAGTCAGCCCCTTCGTCGGGGACATTTGGATCTGTTCTGGCGAAGAGCTCGTCATTGGACATCGCTCTGGCCCCCTCTACCTGCGCGTCTTCCGCAGCCGCCGGGAGCTCATGAACCTCGGCGAAGTCCCCCCGAGCAGCGCAGCGCCGGGCTCTGATCTGACGCAGGCGTTCGGAGTCGTCGGCGGCCAATTTCCCGCTGGAGAGGGCTGGGAACGTTTGCCCGACCAGACCATGCTCACGCTGACCCGCTCGGCGGCTCCTGAAGTCGAAGCCCTCGGCTGCTGAGGAACTCCGGCGAAGTCACGCTCACCCCCGCCGAACGCCCGAGCTCTTGCGTCTTGACCATTCGAGGCGCAACCTGGGCCGACGGGCGTGGGAAGTCAGCGAATCAACAACCTCGACGCGGACCGAGTGCCGCTGGCGACCTGGATCATTCTGGGCGTGGCCGGAGCCGTGTTCGCGGCGGCAGCCTGGATTTCCACGACTCCTCCCGAGGCGCGAGCGCTCGTGCCCGAGAGTCCAGCCCCCTCTCCGCCTCCGCCAGCGCCGGAACCGGTCGAGGAGAAACCTATCGCGACCGATCCCCTGAACATCGCGCCCCTGCTCTTGGATGCCGAGAGCCGCTCCTTTCTCTGGAACCCTGACTCGGTGCTCGCGGCGATCAAGACTGTCATCGGCCCGGAAGGGCCTCTCGAACCCATCGAGATCCAGTTTGCCGTCTCGAAGGCAGGTCGCCGCCCGGGCGCCCCTCTCAAGAGCGAGCGGCTCACCGTTCGCTACACGAAGGGCCGCGCCGAGCAGCGCCCGGAGCAAGCCAAGACACCGGGCCTCTCCGTCCCCATTCCCAACTGTCCTCTGGAAGCCGCCGCCCGCACCCTGCCGGCTCGCTTGCTCGCTCCGGACTATCGCTTGGCCGTCCTCTATTCTTTCTCCAAGAAGGAGTCGCGCCCGCTCTGGCTCTTCACGGAGCCCAAAGGGACCGTCCATCGCGTCGACGGCGACAGCTGCGCGGTGCTTGTGCGCTAGATCCGACCCCCGTCCGCGCCCCAGAAGGAGCGCGGCGCGCGAAATCACATGCCGGCGCGGATGCGGTAGGTATCCTGGTAGGGAACAAGCACGAGGCGATTGTCGCCGACGGCCCGCTTCCAGCGCTCTCCCTCCGGGGCCGGGATCTTGTAGCTCGCGCTATAGGTGTAGTCGACGAAGACCAGACCGCTCGGATCGTCTGACACTTTGCGATAGCGGACGTCGTAGCGGATCGCGACGGTGTCGCGGAAACGCGTCTCGAGGAAGTCGCGCAGCCCCGCGTAATCGATATCGTCGCTGGCGTCGATGTTCCCGCCGTCTTCGTAATACCCAGGATCGGCCAGTGCGAGGATCTCGCCCACCTTGCCGCGTTCCACGGCACGCCGGTAGGTCTCGCAGAACTCGATGACGTCACGGTTGCGCGGGGAGTCCGCGACGTCCGTGTTGGGGATGTATTGTGTCTGACAAGCGCCCATGAAAAGCGAGGCGAACATCAAGAGAAGGAGCTGAACACGCATGGCACTCGGGATAGACAAAACAGAGAGTCGCTTCATTTCATTCCGGGCCCCGGGGGGCCCGGCCGCTTTCGACCGAGAGTCACACACATCACAAGGACGAGGGCAAGCGGCGCGCGAAGTCATGATTTCAGGCCGGGATCAGGTGCGCCGGCCCAGCACGTCGGCCACCAGACGATCCGAGGAGATGCCCTCCGCCTCGGCCCGGTAGTTCAAGACCAGACGATGTCGGAGGGCGGGTACAGCCACGGCGCGGACGTCCTCGATGTCAGCGACGGGGCGTCCCAAGATGGCAGCGCGGGCCTTGGCTGCAAGGACCACGGCGCGACTGCCGCGAGGCCCGGCCCCGAAGCGGACGTACTTCTGGACCAGCTCTGAATCGAGCCCCTCCCCCGGTCGTGTGCGGCGGACGCAATTGACTGCGAGTTCGAGGGCAGCATCGGTCATCGGGATCCTCGGGATCAAACCGAGCAGCGGCGTCAGCTCCTCCCGGTTGAGGACCGGGGACGGCGTCGGAAGAGCACCTTGGGTCGTGCGGCGAGCGATCTCGAGCTCTTCCTCAAGGCTCGGATAGCCGACGCGAATTTCGAGCAAGAAACGATCGAGTTGAGCCTCGGGGAGAGGATAAGTTCCTTCTTGTTCGATCGGGTTTTGCGTCGCGAGGACCTGGAACGGGTGAGGCAGAGGGCGCGTCTGCCCACCCACCGTCACTGCACCTTCCTGCATGGCCTGCAAGAGCGCCGCCTGCGTCTTCGGGGGAGTGCGGTTGATCTCATCAGCCAGGAGGAGATTCGAAAATACCGGGCCAGGTAGGAAGCGCGTCTCGTGGCGAACGCGGTCGTCGACGATGTTCTCGGTGAGGATATCGGTGCCAGTGATGTCCGCGGGAAGCAGGTCGGGCGTGAACTGGACTCGACCGAAGCTCAAGTCGAGGAGCGAAGCGAGGGTCGAGACAAGGAGCGTCTTGGCGAGACCGGGCACGCCGACCAGCAAGGCGTGCCCCTGAGCCATCAAGGAGACGAGGAGCTCCTCGACGACTTGATCCTGGCCGACGACAACAACCGCCATCTCCTTGCGCAACCGAGCGCAAGCGTCGGTCAATCTCTCCAGCTGCTCGGCGTCCTTGATTTCACTCATGCCAGACTGGGCAACCGTAAGCGGCATCGGCGCCCCGGATCAAGCCAAAGAACTGAAGTTCGTGCCGGTTCTTGCTCGATAGCGAGGACCAAGAGACTCTCCCGGCCGGCGCGTGAACCAATTCATCAAAAAACTGATCCTCGCCCTCCTGCTCGGCGTGGCCGTCTACGGGGCCTTCGTCATCTGGACCGGGGTCGAGAAAGTCTCCGTCGCCCTCGAGCGCTTCGAGTTTTGGACCTTCGGGCTCGCGCTCGGCCTCTCCTCTTTGAACTACCTGCTCCGGTTCGCCAAATGGGAATATTACCTCAGCGTGCTGGGCATCCGCGGTGTCCGCAAGCTGGACTCGCTCTTGATCTTCCTTTCGGGCTTCGTCCTCACCGTCACCCCGGGAAAAGTAGGAGAGGTCTTCAAGAGCGCGCTGCTCGATGAGACTTATAGCGTCGACGCGGCGCGCACCGCGCCCATCGTGATCGCGGAAAGGCTCACTGATGTGATCGGCGTCATCGGGCTCATCCTGATCGGAAGCTTGGGCTTCGAAGGCGGCGTTGGCTGGGCCCTAGCCGGCACACTGTGTGTGTTCGTTGGTATCGCGTTGATCCACTGGCCGACCCCGGCTCTTCGGCTCTTTCAATGGATCGAAACCCGCGGACCGCGCGGAGAGAAGCTCGCGCCCCGCTTGCGCCTGGCATTCGACAGCCTGCGCACCGTCGCTCACGCGCGGACGCTTCTCATTCCGAGCCTGCTTTCTCTGCTCGGCTGGGCCCTGGAAGGCGTAGCGCTCGGCGCGCTCGTCCACGGCACCGGGGAGACCATCGCGCTGCCAGTAGCGCTCTTTTTCTACGCCACTTCCACGCTGGCGGGGGCGATCGTGCCTACCCCTGGCGGTCTCGGGGTCGCTGAGACGAGCCTCGAATCCCAGCTCGTCACGGTGGGACACCTCAGCGCCGGAGCGGCCACCCTCTCGATGCTCCTGATCCGTTTCGCCACCTTATGGTGGGCTGTCGTCGTCGGCTTCGTCGCTCTCGGTCTGCTCAAGCTACGCTTCCCCACGCTGCTGAGCGGCGCCCAGCAGGAACCAAAGAGCTAACATACGCCTCGTCACAGGGCGCACGCTTTGTCCCCAAAGCGACCACTTGCGACCGAATGGTCGGGCCGTGAATGTGGAGCGGCCATCGCCGAGGTTCCGAGAAACAGAAGCTATCTTCGCGAGGATCGCTCAGGCCGCGGGAGCGCGCGCAAGCGCGCGAGAGCCCGCTCCATGTCGGCCGGAAGCGGAGTCTCGAAGCGCAAACGTTCCCCTGTCACGGGGTGAATGAAGCCGAGCACCGCGGCGTGGAGCGCGTGCCGACCGAGCTCCTCTGCCACCTCTGCGAGCTCTGGATCGACCCCTGAGCCCGGCGCCCGATAGAGCGGATCGGCGAGCAGAGGCGCACGGCAAACCTCACTCAGGTGGACGCGGATTTGGTGCGTCCGGCCTGTCTCCAAGCGACACTCGATGTAGCTAGAGCGTCCGCCTGCGAGCTTCTCGAGGACGGAGACGTGGGTGACAGCGCGGCGCCCCTCCTCGACCCGGCTTGAGAATTTCAGACGGTTCTTCGGATCGCGACCGTGGAGCGTTTCAATTCGGCCAGGGCTCGGCACGCCCACAGTGAGCGCTCGATAGACCCGCTCCACACTGTGCGCGGAGAACTGCTCCTTGAGCCGTTCCCGCGCCAGAGAAGTCCGAGCCACCACCAAAATCCCCGAGGTGTCGCGATCGATGCGGTGGACGATGCCGGGCCGAAGATGGGCGATCGGATCGCGATCCTCCCCGGCCGCGAGCACCTCGAACCCACCGTGCGCCAAGAGGCCGTTGACGAGTGTGCCCGTCGGGTGACCCCGGGCCGGATGCACCACGACCCCTGCTGGCTTCTCGACGACGAGGAGATCGGCGTCGTCATAGAGAACCTCAAACGGCACCTCAGGATCAGGCGCCGCCTCGGAAAGCGGATCCTCCCCAGGACGCACCGTGATCCGGGCCCCCGAGGCGACCCGATCCTTCGAGCGGCACACCTTGCCTTCAACGAGCACCCGCCCCTCCCCGATCCAACGCTGGATCGTGGCGCGGGTGACCTCAGGCATCAAGGTCGTGAGAACCTTGTCAATGCGTTCGCCCGTCCCGAGCGGCGGCGCGCGAAACTCTCGTTCCCTCTCCGGCTCGGTCATGGCCCGAGCTCCAGAGAGGCGTTACCAAATCTCACTTTTGATATGACCCTTCGACCGGACCAAGATGTCCACGAGGGCGCGATCGTAAAACGACTGACCGTACAGCTCCGGCGATACACGGCTCTTGAAGAGAGCTCGACCTTCCTCGATCTCCTCGGCGAGCTCCTCGAAGAGCGTATCTTGCTCGATGCCCTTGGTGATTTTCTCCTCGTTATACAGAGAGAGGTCGCTCGCGATCGCACGTGCGAGGCGACGGGCAGCTTCCGGGGTATCAATCAACGCCATGGTTCGAATTATCCGGCGACGGACACCGTTCTGTCAAAAAGCCGAGGGCCCCCTCGAGCGCGGACCAGCGAAAGGGCCGCGAGAGGCGCAAAGAATGGCAAGAGCGGCAGGGAATAGCGGCCGGCACCGAAGAAGGCCGCGTGAATGCCCACGGTGACCGCCAACGTAAGGGCGAGTAGGCGTTCGTGCGTCGCGGCCCTCTGCCCTTGGGAGACAAGCAGCAAGAGGAAGCAGAGCTGCCCCAGGTATGCACCAAGCCCTAGGAGCCCAAGAGCGACTCCGAAGGAGAGCACCCATGACGCGCGCGAGAGCCGCTTTCCACGAAGGAAGCCGAGCAGCGCAAGAAGACACAAGAGCCGCTGACTCACGATCTCCAGTCCCCCCATCACGAGGTGACCTCGCTCCGTGAGGGCTCCGGCACGAAGAAGGTACTCGGCGGCGACACCGGTGTAGTCGAACGTGACCCGGAGTTTGTCGGGGATCAGGCCGAGCCAGGCGACCGGATGCTCGGAGATCCGCCGAACTCCTGCGCGACCGAAGCATTGGTCCTTGGCGACTTCAGGAAACACCTCTCGGCACTCTTCGGGAACGCGCTCTCCATCAACGGGCGCGAAGCCGCCCTTGCCCTCCGGGAACGTCCCGATCAAGAGATTCCAGCCGCCATTTGCGCTCACGAAAGTGCAGCGGTCCATCTTCGCGCAGTTCCGAGCGGTCCACGGCAAGACTACCGCGAACGCGACAGCGGTCACGCAGAGCATCCCAGTGACGCGCCGTCGGAACGAAGCCCCGCCGCTGAGCACCAGAGGAAAGAGCGGGGCGAAGACGATGGATTGGGGTCGAAACAAGGTCGACACCCCGAGCACGAGACCCAGCGCGAACCAGAGGAGCCCGACCTTTCCCTGGGCTCGCAGCCTCTCGTCGAGCCGATCCGCGAGCACCGCCGCTGCGAGGAGTAAGGTCAGGATCGGCCCTTCGGTCATGAGCGCGGGCGTGTAGAGCCAAAGGGATGGCAAGAGCGCCACGAGCAGCCCCGAGACCACTGCCACCCGCTCAGCTCGATCGTGGCCGAGGCGGAGAGCCGCGCTCCTTCCCAGCAGATAGGACAAGGGCGCAGCTGCCGCGCCCACAAATGCGTTGACCCAGAAGGCGACCCCCACATCGGCCCCGAGCAACCGGTACGCGATCCCGAGCAGCCCCGGATAGCCGATCGGATAGTGCGCGGCATTGGTCACTGTGCCGTCGGGCCAGAGCCAGGAATACCCCTGTCCCAAGGCAATGCGGCGCGCAACCGTATCGTAAAAGGTTCCGTCTGCCGCTGGAGGGACGCGACCGTCCGCCCACAGCACCACGAGAGCGCGCACGAAGAGCGCTACGAGAAAGACGAACCCAATCCCCCTCCCCTCGCGCCGTACGAGAGCCGCCCCTTCATTCATAAGAGGAAAATGGCTCCCAGAGGCCCAGCTCGACGAGCGCTTCGGTGACTTCCGTCGCGGGCAATCCGATGATGCCGGTCACCGATCCGACGACCGAGCGAACCAAGAGCGCGCCCTTGCCTTGGAGCGCGTAGGAGCCCGCCTTGTCGAGCCCTTCCCCCGTCTGCGCATAGGCTTCGATCAGGCTCCCGGGCAGCTCCCGAAACGTCACCTCCGTCGCAACGGTCATCTCCCGAGCTTCTCCGTCGCGGCGCTCCACGCGAAATCGGGTGAGCACCCGATGCGTTCGATTCGACAGTTGAGCGAGCATGCGCCGCGATTCATCGAGGTCTCTGGGTTTGCCGAGCACTTCACCGTCGAGCGTTACGAGCGTATCGGCCACCAGAAGCGCCGGACATTTTGGGACCAACGGAGCCACCCTCTCGCGTACCGCTTCCGCCTTCTCACCGACGATGCGCTCGACGTAGTGCTCGGGTGATTCTCCCTCTCTCCAGCCCTCGTCGATTTCCGCCGTTCGAACCAAAATTGGTACACCGAGCCCCTCGAGAATCTGGGCGCGCCGGGGCGAACCCGAGCCAAGCAAGAGCGGCCGCTCCCGCGCGAGTAAGGGTGCCTGCATGGGCGCGCCTATACCACGATCGCCCCGCGCGCCGCCCGATTGTGCAGCAAAGAAAGGATTGATAGTGAGCGAGGGTGAGCCGCCCGACGCGTCGCATGACCTTTCCGTGGAGATGTCTCGCTGGCGCAATCGTCTCGCTGTTTGGCTTCTCCGCTCCGGCTCGGGCCCAGGAAGGCTTCGCTTCGAACCAGCTCAATGCCCCCGCGCGGCCGAGCCCTTTTTGGGGACTCGAGCCAGCGACCGAGCTGCGGGACGCTTACTCCATTGGCCTGCGTTCTTCCTACTTGAACGGGCCCGTCCAGTTCGCCCTCGCCGCTCCATCGGAGACGGCGACCCGCGTGCCGGTCGTCTCTCATCTCTGGCTCATCGAAGGCACCTTTGCGTTGCGGCTCGCCGAAGGACTCGACGTCGGGGTCGCCCTGCCTTGGAATGCCGTGCAGACCGGATCGGGCATAGGGACCGTGACCGGCGCCACCGGAGACCTACCGACCACCGCGATCGGAGATCCGAGATTCAGCGTCGGCTACGGCGTCGAGACTGAATCGTTCGCGGTCCGCGGCTTCGGCGTGGTCTCTTTGCCGCTCGGTTCTCCGGAGGCCTTCTCAGGCGAAGGCAATGCCCATGGAGATCTCGGCGTCGCGCTCAGTTACCTCGACCACGAGTTCGAGCTCAGCCTTGACCTCCGCGCCCAGCTACGAGCTCCCCGCACGCTCGGACTGTACCGCTTGGGCTCAGGGATGCGCGTCGCGGCGGGCTTCCGTTACCGCCCGACCCCGCTCGCTTCCGTCAGCCTTGAAGGTTACCTCGCGCCCAGCTTCGAAAGTCAGCCCTCCGCTCTTGATGAGGAAAGCGCAGGTTCTCCCCTCCCCGCCGAGTTGCTCCTCGGAGGACAACTCGCCCTCGACCGGTACACGCTCGGCCTTGGCCTCGGAGCCGGATTGCCCCTTGGAAGTCGCTCCTCTCTGACGGGAGGCGGCGGAGCGCTCTCTCCAACGGTACCCGCGTTTCGTGCGCTCCTCGACTTCCGAGCAACGTTTTAGATGGCATCGCGCGTCTCGAGCAGGCGCAGACGGGCACCTGGTCACAGAAGGGTCAGGCCAAGCTCGTCCCCGGCGCGAATCGCGCTTAGAACACGCGCTCGGGAACGTAGATGCGATCGCCAGGCTGGAGCGCAATGTCCTTGGCTCTTCCCTCGGAGATCGCGGCAACGTCGATCGTCACGGTGATCACCTTTCCTTGGGTCGTCCGTGAGAGCGACACTCGGCTCGCTTGCGCGATGCTCGTGAAACCGCCGCTCATCGAGATCGCCTGGATCAAGGTCATGCCCGGGCTCATCGGGAAACTGCCCGGCTTCTGCACCTGACCGAGCAACGTCACGCTCTTGCTCCGGTACTCGATCACACTCACCACGACGCTGGGGTTCGTGAGGATTTCCCGACGGATCAGCTCTTCCCGGACTTTCCGAGCGATCTCGTACGGCTCGAGTCCCGAGACCTTCAGCGGCTCGATGAACGGGAGGTTGACCGTTCCATCCGCTAACACCTGGTATTCTTTCGGGAGGTCAGGTTCGCCCACGATCTCGAGTCGAAATAGGTCTCCAGGCCCCAAAGTCGTGTTCTCAAGCGGTGGGGCAAGCTCCACTTGGGATCGAGGCGCATTCGAGCCGCAAGCCGCGCACAAAACGAGACTGAGAATGAGCAGAAACAAGGCTCTCATCGGCAGCAGAGCCTTAGAGGAACCAGCGAACACCCAAGAAGCCACGGAACCGGGAGAACGAGAGATCGTCCGAGTAGTTCGCTCCTTCAAGGACGCGGGAGAAGTTATGATCGTAACGGGCAGTGATGTTGATGCCGAGCGTCCGAATAGGCCTGTATTCGACAAATGCCTGACCATCGACGCGGATTTCACCAAAGCTGTCGATCACTGCCTCGTCGAAGTTCATCTCCGGGTAGTGAATCGCCGAGGCCCCACCGTCGAGCTGGAAGATCCAGCGGCCCGCGAGGAACATCGTGAAATTTCCGTAACCGCGATCTCTCTGAAAAAAATCTCCGAGGTAGCTGTTCTCAAACGAGCGATCATAACCAATCGCCACCGAGGAAACGCCCACATTCGCGCTTCCCGCTTGAAGTCGACTGCCCGCGTTGAGGTAGTACTTGAGCTCAGCCTTGGCGACGAAGTCATCATAAGGCCGAGGACGACCATTGTCGTTGTCGCGGAACCCCGTCGCCCAGCCGCCCATCAAAAGCACGCCGAGGCGAGTCAGAAGCAGACCGTTTACGCCAACTCGCGCCGTCGTGTCGATGCCGCTATTGAGCCTCGGGTCTTCGTAGCGGATGAAACCGACACTTGCGTCGTAGAGAAGCGCCGTCTTCGGGAGAAAGCGCCACTGGCCGGCGGTCGTAATCGTGTGATCGCCGTTATCGTAAGCGCCAAAGTTGGTCGACGGGAACAGGGTCAATCTTGTGTTGTAACCGACCAAGTCCCACGTGAAGCTTCCACCCCCCGGCATCCAACGGATCGAACCGCCGCCAGTGATCACGTGACGATCGTTCGCGCCGATAAAGCCCGCAACGTTCGCCGGCTCGTAGATGTACGCATACCCCGCCCCCAGGTCCCCCGACCAATGCCGACCGCGGAAGAGTTCGAGCTTCAGACCTAAACTGCCTGAAATGTTTCGATCTTGAGCGACCGTAGAAGCCGAGTCGAGGCCGATCAGCTCGTTATACGAAGCGCTGGCGTCCAGGTGAAACTGGACTGCGCGAGGCAGGGGCTTGGGCCCCGGCCCTTCTTGCACGCGTGTATCGAGCGTACTGAGCGAGAGGCTCGGCGTGACGCGGAATCGGAGCGCGTCCTCCGGCCGACCAGCGTTGGCAGCTTCCACCGCAGAGGACGCGCGCTGGTACCAGTTCGAGTCATAACCAAACTCTCCCGAGACCCCCGGATGCAGCTCGAAGTCGCCTACGCGCACACCAACGCCACGACCGATGGAGCGGTTCGCGACCCACGGGAGCGGAGTCGAACCCTCGGGCGCAGGCGTCGATTGCGCTCGAGCCTGCCCGGTCGAAAAGAGCAGACCTGCTGCCAAGGTGAAGAGCCGAAGCTTCATCTTAAGTACCGTGCGCTACCCCCAAGCAAGACGACTTCAATCGCTAGAAGGTCGCACTCGCTGCCAATGGCGGCGTACTGATATTCGGGCCCAGCGGCAAGCTCGAAGTGTCTGTCGTCGGAATCGCCGGATCGAAAGTCACCTGGAGGGAAGATCCAGTTCCTTCGGAGGTTCGGTCCTCTCCAATGCACTGCCCCGCTTCGTTCGCCAATGAGCCGATGCGATCCCCGAGGGCACTCACGACAGAAAAGTCATGCTCGATCCCCTCAGCGTTGTTCGCTTGGATCGCCCCTTCGAGACTTAGGACGCGTTCCTCCACAGTGGCTCGAGCTACCTCGAGTTGGGCGAGCTTGTCGTCGAGGCACAAAGACTTCACGACATCGTTCTCCTTGCGAGCGGAGCGCAGCGATTGAGTCGCCGACTGCGTCGAACGCTCAGCATCCGCCAAGATGGCCCGTGCTTTTTCGAGCATCTGCGAGGCGGTAGGGGCGGGCCCCTGAGCTTCCAGCTCCTGCACCGTCGTGTCGGACGCCGCACTCACCGCGCTCACCCCGCCCAATACGAAGAGCGAGATGGCAGCTAGCCCCAATCCTAGAACCCGTCGCATGATGACTGGAGCATGCCACTTCGGATGAAAAAAAACTACCCCACCGCTCGGAGAAGTGCCGAATTTTCACGGATTTCTCGGTAGTTCGGGAGAAAGGACCCCGTCTGCGCGGGCCGGACTGCCAGCCCACGCTCAAGTGAGCGTTATTGCTTCACAAAGCTCACCGGGACGTTGATGACCGCCGAGCCGCCCTCGGGGGGCGCGAACTGAGCGGCCTGAGCTCGGGCTTGCACACAGGTCACGACCGACGGAGGGAGGTTCCCCGAGGGGGTGGCTGTGACGCTCTGCACTTCGCCGCCCGGGCCCACCTTGATAGAGAGCCGGATCGATCCCGAGGCGTCCGGATTCTGCTCGAGGGCTTGGTTATAGCAACGGCGGAAGCCCGCCGTCATGCCCGCCACAACGCGGCTCGCATCCGAGACGCTTCCGGCGGCCACCTGAGTCGAAGCTGAGACGTTGCCCTTCGGCCCCTCGACAGCGGTCGCCGTACCTGTCGAGCCGCTTCCCGTCGAGGTGGTCGTCGAGCCGATGGTTCCGAGGCCGCCGGAGGTCCCGGGCTTCACCGCGCCACCGCCTCCGCCCAGGTTCAAGGTGCTCCCGACACCGACCCCTGCCGACGAGGCCGCCGCTGCATCGAGGAGGCCGGTCGGAACATCACCGCCCGTCAGGACTCCGGCAGTGGCCGGCCCCGTTGAGCCGAGCGCCGCGAGCGTCGCCATCGAAAACTGCTCGAGTTGGTTCGACAGAGCCGCCGTCTGCGCAGCGTTGAGCTTACCGCCCGCGCCTGGCTCCGGCGTCTTCGTCGACTCGCCGGACGAGGCCTGAGCAGGTTTCGCCTCTTCTTGCGCGGGAGCCTCCGCGGTCTCTTCCGGTTCGACCTCCTCCGGCTGTTCTTCGACGGGCGGAGGAGGAGGCAGCTGATTCAGGGTATCGACCAGGCCCGCCAGGCTCGCCTGCTCATCAACGATCGGGTCGAGCCAGTCTGAGTACATGGCGCCGATGCCCATGAAATGAACCAGGAAGGCAAAAGCGGCGATGATCGTCGTGTTCCAATCCACGCCGCTCGCGCCGCGCGTGACGGCGACAGGAAGCTGCGGACGCGGCTGGACGGGAGGAGCCGCCACGAACTGGAAGAGGAACGAGGTCTCCCCGATGGTGACCTTGCCTCGTGATTCTTCTGTGAGACGGACCTGATATGCGCCGCTCGAGTTGCGCCGGGCTTGTCCACGCAGCACCTCGAGGTCGGAAACGCCGGTCGGAAGAGCCACACGGCCGGTCATACCATCCGTGAAGTTGAGCACGTACTCACCGCTCACGAGCTCGAACAGCACGTGGCTCGAGCGGATCGGCCCGCCGGAGAACACGAACATGTTCTTTTCACTGGGGCCCACGGTCACGTTCACGCGGTCACGGATGACCCGCTCTTCGATGACCCGGCCGCCCACAAGTACGCCGACGCGCAGAACCTTCGGACCTGTAGGAGCGACGGCCCGCATGACAGCGGTCATCTGGCCTGGGCGGGATTGAGTGGTTTGAGTCGTTTGGCTCATTCAGTGCCCCCCGGGGCGAACCCCGATGCGTCGAAGCGGAAGCCTAACGTTCCGAGCGCGCATGGTCCACACATGGAGCGACGAAACACCGAATGAAGTAACGGCCAAGGACCTCAAAGTTTGCTGGGGCCTCGTCTTTTTTCGGATCTGGCACCCGAGACCAAGCGCCCTGCGCGCATTTCGAGGGGCCGCCCCCAGGCCGAGATCGCTAGTGCCGCCCCCGACCCGACGAGAAAACACCCGATGCCAGCCGCCACCGAGCTCCCCGCTCCCACAGCGCGAGCGAGGGACACGAAGCCACAGGCCGCGCCCGCAAAGTGGCAAATTCTGCCCAGCGCCTTCGGAAGCAGCCGCGTCTGCATCCTGACGACGTCTCTCTCCGCGTCCTCTTCGTCCGTCGTGGGAGTTTCCCCTACCCCACCTCGCTCAAGCGCCGCGAGGCGCCCCTGGACCCGAAGGAGCGCGCTCCCCGCGCCCAGCACCGTCACAAGGGTGAGGGCAAGCGGCCAATACTCCACCATCCGCTCAGAAAGGCGCGCGGTAGACCGCCTTCTCGATAGAGTCGGTGAACGACTGCCGGAGCTCGGCGAGCGTCAAGCGCGGCTGGATCCGGCTCACATCCACGGCCGCGATCGGCTTCTGGACGCGACCCACGATCGTGACCTCGCTGATCGTGACCACACGGCCCTGAGCGTGAGCTCCGGCAGGCAACGCGAGCACCAGGCTCGCGAGCGCTGCTCTTCCTAGTAGCGAATGAATCCAGCTCTTCATGGTCATTGCCCTCAGTTGGCCTCGAGGAGCGCCTTCTTGGTCTTGGCGCGGGTCAAGAGTTCGTCCACGTCGTCCGCCCCACCACGCGGAACCTTTTGTTTGTAGGTTTCAAAGTGTTGGATCGCGCGGTCCGCCGCCGCTTTCTGCGTCATGCCCGGGATCTCATTGCTCATAAGGAACAAAAGGCCGAGCGAGTAATGGGGATTCGGATCGGTCGGATCCGCCGAGAGCGCCCACTCTAGCTCATTTTGAGCATCCTTCGGTCGATCGAGCAGACGATAGGCGTCGCCGAGCGTCGCTCTCAGCTTCGGGTTCTTTGCGTCGAAGCGCGCCGCCATCTCGAGGTGCGGCAATGCATCTCTTGCGTTGCCAGCTTCGAGCATGAAGGTCGCGAGAACGAAGTGGGCGTCAGCAAGGTCAGGCCGGAGCGAAGCGGCCTTCTCGAGGTCCGCCATCGCCGGTCCTCTCATCGAACGCTCTGCGTAGATCAGACCCCGCAGATAATAGGCTTCAGCGTTCTTGCTATCGCGCGGGGGATTGCCCTCACCATACCCGTCCAGAATTCCCTGAAGCGTATAGAGCGCGAGATCGATCCGACGCTGGCGATAGTGGTCTCGAGCGAGGCTGACCATGGCCGGTTGGAACGTGGGCTCCCGTTTGAGCGCATCCTGGGCGAGCTTCTGGGCGTCGCCGGAGCGCCCCGCCATGCTCTGGACCTCCGCCAGCACCGAGAGCACAGGTGCGCTGTTCGGAGCCTTCGCCCGCGCAGCCTCGAGGCGCGCGAGGGCGGCGTCCCCGCCGGACTTGCGGGCCACGAGAAGTGCATCCCCTTGGAGGGCAGGTTCATACCCAGGAGCCACTTCGAGCGCCTTGGTGTAGCTCGCAGTAGCAGCGCTCATATTGCCGAGCCGCTCTTCCACCACGCCGAGGGCATAGTGAGCCTCGGCGGCTTTCTGGTCTTTCGAGATCGCGTTCTTGAACTGCGTTCGAGCGCCCGAAAGATCTCCCTTGTCGTAGGCCTTGATACCCTTGTCGAAGGCTGTCTTCGCCGACGAGCTCATCGAGGGCGACGTCGCAGCCGTCTTGCTCAGCGTGACATGCGGTGACAGGAGCGGGAGCTCCGAAGGCTTCGGACGCTGTACGAGTCCCGGACGCATGCGCTGGAACATGCCCGCCTGATAGCCGAGGTCTTTGATCGACGCGGTATAGGTCGCCATCTTGGCCTCGCCGACGACGTCCGAGAGGAACGCCAGACGGCGGATCGCGCGCGTCAGGCTCGGATCGGACACGTTGTAGCGCCGCGCCAGGAGAACGGCCGTCGAGTAGCGGTCGACGACGATCTTGTCCGCGCCATCAAGCTCGAGATCGCGCTTGTTGCGCCAAGCCTCGCTCACCTGAAGGCGAATTTGATCCGCCTTGTCGATCAGGTTGTCGTCACCGCTCTGTTCCGCCACCTGCAGAGCCTTCTCTTGCTCAGCCGTGAACATCTTCAGCTCGGGAGGCCGCGTGTTGTAAAGGCCCGTGCGGAGCGAGTCGTAGAGCGACCCCTGCCGCGCGATCGCAATCGCGGACCATTTCTGGGACGCGTACTTGTCGACGATCGCGCCCAGCTTATCGTAGTAGCCCTTCGCGGTCGTCACGTCCTTGGCGTACTGCTGGGTCACTTCAACCACCGTGCCCTTGTAACGGTGGAACCCTGAATCGTAGTCGAAGGCTGTGCGCAACACGAGATCGAGCTCTCGATACTCGGCTTCGGCCGCCATGGATGCTTCTTCCGAACCAAGCGCCGTACTCACGCCCGACTTTTTGGGCGCCTCGGCCGCGTAGGCCGTGAAAGCCGTTACGGTACGTTTCCACGCATCGCGCGCCGATCCGCTCTTACCGATCTCATAGGCGAGGGCGACGTAATAGGCAGCGCGAACGACGAAACGGGCCGCGCCGCGCTTGCCCTTGTAGTTCGCGTAGTACTTGTCCATCGCCGCAAGGGCAGCAAGTCGAGCCGTCTTGTTCGCACCGGTGTCTGGACTCTCAGGGTCCCATTTCTTGAGAGTCGCGCTCGCAACCAAATAGGCCGCTTCAGCGCGACTTTCGTCACTGGCGCCCAGCTCGACGTACGCCTTCTGCGCGCGCTCGAGACCGGCTCGATCGTCCAAGTTAGCGTAGAGCGTGAGAGCCTGCCGCGCCGCATCCGCCCGATTTTCCCGCGCGAAGTGCGTCGTGCTCGCGATCGCGTCAAAAGTCTTCGCCGCCATCGGGTAGTCGAAGAACAGAACATAAGCGCTCGCCTTCGCGCGGTACGCCTCCTCGAGATACTTGATGCGCTCTTGGTATTGTTCAGGGCTGTCCGTCTTGAGTGCGGTGAGGGTCTTGTTGTCCCCGTACTTTTCGATGAACAGGCTATAAGCGGCGATCGCCTTCTCGTACTCGCCGACTTGCTTGTACGCATAAGCGGCGTTCATCGCTGCTTCCGGCGCGTCCTCCCGATCAGGAGCTGCTTCCAGCGCTACCTGATAAGCGGCGGCGGCCTTCCGCCACTGCGCCTCGCGTTCAGGTCCATCCTTCATCGCGACTGCCTGATCGAAGAGCTGACGGGCTTCAAGGTATGCCACCCCTTGACGCACAGGCGTCCGAATCGCGTTTTCTGCGAAGCTCGACTGCTCGTCGTACGCGCACGAACGCCCTTCGACCAGTCGCCGGCTCTCGGCCGCGTTGCCCTCGAAGTTGCTCATACTGATGAGCTTCTCCCAGGCCGCGTAGCCCCACTCGTTCTGGCCACAATAGGCGTCGTAGATGGGCTCGAGGCGACGACGCGCCTCGGCAAACTGGCCGTACACGAAGAAGTACTCCGCGGCCTGCACCGCGTACATCAGACCATTCTTCTGAGGATCCTTCGCGAGGGGGATGCGTGCGTTGTACTCGTCGCGCGCGCAGATGGCCGCTTCGACCTCCGGCGGCAACTTCTCCTTGATGACCTTCCGATCGCTGCCTGTCCCGCTGAACTCGACGGCGGTCCGTCGCGGTTTACCCTTGGCTCCTTCGGTCTCCTCAAAGAGCTGCGCATTGACGTCGAGCACCCGCTCGGCGAGCGTGACCACGTAATAAGCAGCGGGCTGCTCGTAGCGATCGTCTTCATTGGAGTCGCGCACCTTGCTCGCAGCAAGGCGAGCCTCCTCGATCTCCTTGTCGCTGGGCTTGATTCCGAGCGGCACCTTCAACACCGCCGCCCAGAACAGCGCGTCCGCCAGCCAGAAATGGCTCTCGTAAGCGTCCGGAGCGCTCTCGTCCTGAGCCAAGTAGCCGGCCCAACCGCTCGCCGCGAGCTCGTATTCGTTCACCGCGCGTTCGAGCAGGTCTCTCTGTGCAGCAGGATCGCTGAGCTCGAGCGCTCGATCTTTGTAAGCGCGGCCGAAGTTCGTGTGATCTGCCGCGGCACGCTGGAGCCCCGTGCGTACGAGATCTTCCGCCTGCGAAAGCGCTTCGGGATCGTCTCGATTCGCCTCGGTCCACGGCGTGTTGCCGACAAACTTCGAGAGCTCGGTCCGCGCCATGAGCGCCTTCTGCGTGAGCTCTTCTCGAGCCGGTGAGCCCAGGGGGAGCAGGCGAGCCTGCAAGTCGTAGAGCTCCGCGATGCGATTGACGATCACGGGGGCGTCTCGATCGAGCGGGAACTTCTGAGCAGTCAGCTCAAGCACCGTAACGGCGTTTCGGTTCTGATTGAGCTCAACGAATTCCTGAGCAAGCGCCTTGTAAATCTCGACGGTCCACTTCCGATCCTGGGGAATCAGCTCGGGGTCTTGGAGCCGCTCGATCGCGACCGCCATCTTCTCCTCAGCGACGTTCGGATCCCGCTCGAGGTCGAGCGCGTCACTGCGGGCAATGAAGGGATCGGCAGCCGGGGGCCCTTCAAAGTCGACGTAAGTGAGCGAGCCGGCAATGTACGTGTAGGCCTCCGCACGGAAGTCCGCGCCGGGGTCACCGGTCATCTTCTCCTGTTCGTCGGCGTAGTGCAGGAGGCGCACGAATTGTTCAACCGCCGCCAGGTAGCGCTGCTGCTTGAACTGCGTCCAGGCCTGTTTGTAGAGCGCGACGCCGTAGAGCGGCGGCTTCTTGAACTGCAGGGAATTCTGATAGGCGCTCGCCGCACGGTTCAGCTCGTAGGGCCCACCGTCACTGAGCTGGTCGAAATGGTAGTTACCGATTTGCCACCAAACTTCGGCGAGGTAGCGAGGCTCCTGCCCCACGATCATGTCGTGCTCGGGCACAGGGACGCAGCCCTCGTAGGGGTCTTTGAAGATCAGCTCTTCGTCGCGCGCGGTGACGTCGCTTCGATTGCCCGGGTTGCGGAGCTGGTCGAAGGGTACGGGATTCTTATTGTACCAGTCGTTCCAGAACGACTCCGGGCGATCCTGAACGAGATTCTCGAGAGCCAGCTTCGGAGCGTCTCCATCGAGTCCCCGCACGTGATAGCGATTCGAGCAAACCAGCGATCGGAAGGCTTGCTGCGCCTCCTCGATGCGGGCCGCGTCATTGAGCGCATGCCCGAGGTAATAAAGGACAGCCCCGAGCTCCTTATAGCCAGGGAACTGCTCCGCGACTTGAAGATACAACCGGATCGCAGGATCGAGCAGCGGCCCGAGATCCGCCTCGCTCCCTGCTCGGGCGCGCTCTTCGTAAAGCGCTGCGAGCCGAAACATGGCGTCAGGAGTGGCCTGGGGATCGGCGTCTGCCCCATTATAGCGCGCGATGAAAGCTTCGAGGCGACGGATGGCCTCGTCCCGCGCATCATTCAATCCGACCTTCTCGATGTCGATCTCTCGGTCGATCTCGGCCAGGATCGCGCGCCGCCGCTCTTCGTAGTGGTGGCGGACGATGGTCGTCAGGCGTGCGTTGAAGTCTTGGGCTTCGGCGGAAAATGCTTCGACCTCACGACGCAACACCTCATAGGCGGCGAGCTGCTCCGCGGTGGGAGGAGGCACGACGCTCGCCGCCTTTGTCTCGATGATGCCCCCAGTGACGCTGCATTGGATCGGGTACGCGGCCGGATCACTCTTCTTCTTGGTCTTGGTGGAAGAGCTGGTCGTCGAGCTCTTCTCCGAGGCTGGTTTCTCTAAGACGGACTTGTCCGAGTCGGCCCCCGACGTGGACGTGCCCGAGCCAGACTTGTTCGGCTTGCTCAGGACCTCGGCCGCGCTCGCGGACATCATCGGCGAGAGCGCGAGCGCCCCCAGCAAGAACCAACTTCCCATCGGGCGTCTCATTGCGCCTCTCCCGCGTCGTCAAGCACCTCGCGGAGCTCGTCGTTGATGAACTTCTCTTCCCGAGCCCGCTCACGAAGGAGCGTTCTGATCCTGCGCATTTGTTTCTCGCGGACCTCCCAAGACTTCTGGACCAAGCCCACGTCCGCCCGCATCACGACGCGCAAAACTCGATCTCGCACCTTCTTGAAATTGTCTCGAGCCACTTCCCCGACCAAGGACCGAGCGTCCGCGTCCAGCGCTGCGAGCTCCTCGGCATAGGTCTCCATCGCGCGCGCCTCGACTTCGACGAGCTCGCGGAGCTCCGTCGAGCCCTGTGCGACAGCGCCGGACAAGGTCGTTTCGGCGGCGGCGAGCTTCGACTCAAGCCCCTCGATTCTCCTGAGGACAGGCAAGAGCTTGGCCGCGTAGTTGCGAGCTTTCTGGTCGCCGGACTTCGTGATTGCGTTGACCTCTTCGGAGAGCAAGACGCGGAAGCGGTCGCGGACCTGCTTGTCTTCCTGGTACTGCTCGTCGCCAAATCCAGACTGAACCTTGCCGACCTCCGCCTGCTCCCGGAGAGTCGCGATCGCGCTCACGTGGGACGCGAGCTCCTGCTCGGCTTGGGCAAGCTCACCGCGATAGCGAGCCATGACCGAGGGGCTCGCCGTGATTCCATAACGTGCCGAATCGTCGAGCACTCGCCTGAGACCGTTGATGAGCGCGTTCAGGTAATCCGCTTCCAGCGTGAGGCGCTGCAGACTCTGCGTCACGCGGTTCCATAACTTTTCATTCTTGGCGTCTCGAACAGAAAAATCACCTGGGCGGGTCGGGATCTCTCCGAGGCGTTTCATCAGCTTCACGCGTTCATCGTGAGCACTCTTGGCCGCCGCTGGGAAAGTCTTCACTTCACTGTCGAGGCCTCGCGCGAGCGAAAGGCGAGCGATCGAAAGCTGGTTTTGCAGGCTCGTCGCGAGCTCCAGTTGACGACGCACCTCGGGGAAAATCTTGGCGCGCGCGGACGAACTCAGCCCCAAGCCGAGGAGCATCGCCATGCGTCGCGCCTCTTCGACCATCTTCTTGGAGCGCACCACGTCATCCAAGATGGCAAAGATGCGCTCTTCGCGCGCCTCTTCTCGGGTCCAATCGAGAGCGAGGCGTGGGAACGTCTTGCCGAGCTCGATTTCCGAAGCCGTGAGTTGATCGTAATAAACGGCAGGATCTTCGTGCCCGCGCAGGTAGTCGTCGATTTGACGCACAAGCGGCTCGTAGCGCCCCCGCGCAATTTGATAGGCCTCTTCCGCCTCTTGAAAGCGGCCCGCCCGCAGGAGCAAGTCTGCCCGAAGTAGCTCTGCATCCGCCCCATCGATCAGGCCGGGTTCGAGGACCATGAGCGCTTCGAGAGCCCGCTCGGCCCGTTCGTAGTCCCCGGAACGAACGTAGGTCCAGGAGAGCTCAAAGAGCGCCTTCGCAAAATGCTTCGAGGTTCGCGGGATTCGCTGATAAACGCGCGCCGCCTGCACATAACGCCCCCGCTCATACTCGAGGCGCGCCACGGCGAGCTCAGCAAGCTCATTGATCTCGCGCACGAGCTCGGAGCTCTCCGCGCTATTCGGCCGAATCGCCTGGCCGAAGGCCAAGATCGCCGCGTCGAAGCGCGCCGCTCCGAGCGCGGGATCAGCCTCGAGCGCCTGCTTCATCAAGATCACGCCGCGCAGATAGTTCGCTCTCTGGGCCTCGCTCGCGGTCCCTCCCAGCTGATCCGCGACCCCAAGCGCCTCATCGTATTCGCCGAGCGCAAGATGCGCCTTGGCGCGCGCGTAGATGAGCGCAGGGTCCCCAGCTTGAGTCAGCTTCTCTTTGATGCTTTCGAGGATGCCAGGCAAGAGGTCCCGGCGGTCGAGTCCAAGAGCCACGTCGACCAGGCGGCTCGCCGCCTTGCCTCCGCTGTTCTCGTAGGCCTTCTCGCCCGAGCGCAGGAGAACCTGCTCATAATGGCGCCGCGCCGAGTGGAGCTCGTCGGTCGCAAAATAGGCTTCGGCGATCAAGAACTCCGCGTCGGCCTCGGCGAAGGCGCTCGCTTTGTTTTGACGACCGAGCTCAATCACCTTCGAGAGTGTCGCGATGGCTTCGGCGTGCTGTCCTGTTCGATGCTGGAGCTGACCGAGAACGAGGAGCCGGTCCGCATCGACGGCTCGGCGAGCGCTCACGTTCGCCCGCACGTTCGGGAGCTGAAGCTCAACATCGGCGATGGCCCGTTGGGCCCGTTCGATCGCGTCCTCGGCCCAGGCGCGCTCGGGCCCGAGCAACGTCAGGGCGAGCGTCGCGACTACGAAAGGTCGCGCGCCGCCGAAGAGCCTGCCTCGCTTCATCTTCTCCATCATGCCCGCGGGTCCGTGGGAGGGTTTACTGGGTCCCCGCACCGACAGAGCCCCCCACTTGGCCCGAGGGAGCCGCCGGGGTCGGCGTAGTCGAAGCGCCCGCGCTCACGTCCGCCTTAGGCTGGGTCACAGCGGGTGCCGGGTCCTTCGTCGCCGCGGGGGTCGTGACAGGAGTCGCCTCCGGAGGACGCTCGTCTTCGCTACTTCCGAGGACACGAATGTTCTCGACGAAACGGATCGCGGGCTGCTCCTCGACAGGAGTGGTGGGTCCTCCTTGTTCCCAGGCAACTGCACGAAGCTCCAGGACCTTTCCATCCGTCAGCGTGAACGAGTAGTCGTTCTTGACTGTGGCTTCGATGCCCTGGAGGTACGAAAAGACGCCAAATCCATGCCCGCGCAGCTTCAGAAGCACCTGCACGGTGTGGTCGCCTGCGGGGATCGAGCCGCTGAAGATCGGGATCTTGCGCTGAGCCGCGAGGACGCCAGTGTCGTCCGTCTTCTTATATTGTACGGCGCCGTCAAACACGACGACCGCCTCGATGAGTCGCCAAGCGCCGCTCAGATCGTTCTCGAGTACGATCTCTGCTTTTGCCCCGCCCGCTGCGCCCGAAAGAATCGTGTCGCTGAGCAAGGAAAGCCGAGTATGGCTTCGCCGGATTTTTTCCTTGAGCTCATCGACGCGCTGCTCGAGATCCCTCAAGCGCACGCGATACGTCGCTCCGTCCAAGTTGGCCGAGGTGGTCGCCACAGGGGCAGCCGGACTCTCCGTCTCTGTGGACTGCGGAGGATCGGCTGCTTCAGGAGCGGCGTCGGACGATGTGGTCTGCGCCGTTGGCGCAGCTTCGGGTGTGGATTGAGCCTGGGTCGGCGAGCCCCACAGCCCGACCGCGCACACGATCCCGAGAAAACCAAATAAGCGTACGAGTCTGGTCATGGCCTTCATTGAGCGGTCCACCGGAGCCGGGGCCTCCCCCGGCGAGCCTACCCGAAGGCTCGCCCGCCCAAAGAAATTCCGCAAGCCAAGATGATCCTTGAGGAATGAATAAGCGCCCCCACCCTATCTCCGGCGCCGGGGCCGGAGCAGGGTGGCCAAGATGCCGCCCCCACCTCGGCCAGCCCCCCGCAAAGGGCGCGAAGGCGGTCCCGGAAAGTGGGAGATTTCGCACCATCTTCGGATATTTAGCGAGGCGACCTTCTCCTTGCCAGCACGGTCCGAAGCGGACTACCGTGCCGCAGCCTTGGACGAGATCAGAGGGCAGCATCGCGCTTCGTGCGCGGAGAACGGTCGCCAAAAAAGGGCCCCCGTCCCGAGATCGAACCGCGCCTTCGGACGTCTAGTCGTTCCGTGCAGGCTGCACTCCCCCTCCCTGTCCTCACTGCCCGGAGGTCTGTCTCGATGAGCGCAAGCGCCGAGGACAGCACCGACGAGACGTTGATGATCCGATACCAAAGGGGGGATCGGTCTGCGTTCGCTGTGCTCGTGAAGCGCTACGAGCGGCCTCTCTTCACCTTCGCCTGTCGATACCTCGGGCAACGCGACTTGGCCCGAGATGTCACCCAAGAGTCGTTTCTCAGGGTGGTCCGTCGCGCTCAAGAGTTTCGTCACGAGGCAAGGTTCTCGACTTGGATCTTCGCCATCGTCCGCAACATTTGTATCGATGAGCTCCGCAAGTCCAAACACCGCAGGCACCTGCCCTTGGATGAGCGCAGCGATGATCGTGGAGCGATCGCAGAGACGATCGGCTCGACCCAGCCCGCACACGATCCAGAGCGGAGCGCTATCGGTTCACGCCTCGAGCGCGAGATCCAAGATGCGCTCGCTGCGCTTCCTGACGATCAACTCGAAGTTTTCCTGCTGCGCGAGCTCGCCGGCCTTCCGTTTTCGGAGATCGCCGAGATCAGCGAAACCTCCGAAAACACGGTCAAAAGCCGGATGCGCTACGCTCTCGAAAAGCTTCAGAAAGCTCTCCTGAGTTACGAAGAGCAAGCAAAGGCTCTGAGGTGATGGCCGTGGATTGCGAACGTTTCGATCAAGCAAGCCTTGAGCTCTTGTATGGTGAGCTCGACGAGCTGACCGCGTCGAGCCTGAGGCGCCATCTGTCGCATTGTGAGCGATGTCAAAGCGCTTGGCAGAAGATGGTGCGCACCCGCGAAGCGTTCCACATTGACCTGGAGGAACCACCTTCTGATCTTTTCGATCAAATCATGGCGGCAGAAGAGGAGGCGATGCATCACCTGCCTCCCAAAGAGAGGCTCGGTCGCTGGGTGAGCATCGTCGCCGGTTACGCCATGCGACCTCAGCTCGCGATGGCGGCTTTGCTTCTGCTCATGGTTGGCTCAAGCCTTGTATTCGTGCGAGGCGGACCAGGCCCCGGGGATCAGGTCGCGGTACGCGAGACTGGCAGTCCCGTTTCCGAGTTACCCTCAGCTCGCGGACGGGCGGCCCCTCTCGTCGTGGCGACGGAGGAGACGGCCAGCCTCAAAGTGAGCGCCGAGGCCACTCATGAACGTGAGGAGGACGCCAAGGCGGCGCGCACCGCCGCTCTGAGCGCACCTGCCGACAAACAAGCCGAGGTCTCTGCGCCGCCGGTCCGCGTCGCGGACTATTCGGAGGCGATGCGCGCCTACCAAACAGGCAGCTACGCCGAAGCGGAGCGTCTATTCTCCGAGGTCGCCGCCCGGGGAGGAGAGAAAGCGGGGGCAGCGGCGCTCCATGAAGCGCATGCGGCGCGAAACGGGTCCGGTTGCCAGAGGGCGTCGGCCATCTACGACGAGGTCGCGCTTCGCTACCGGGGCACGCCGGTCGGAGATGAGGCCTCCTTTCATGCAGCCAACTGCTACCGATCCCTCGGCCAACTCGCTCGCGCCCGGGCCCACCTCGAGCACCTGAAGGACCATCCGGCCTACAAGACCCAGGTCGACCAAATTCTGCTCGCGATCGCGGCCTCGGAGGCGAACCAGGCGCAGAGAGCTGAAGCTTCTGCAGCTTCAAAGCCGGCAAGCGCGTCCGCCAAGGCTCCTGCGCCCGCAGCGGCGGCCCCGCCCGCAGCAGCGGCGCCCGCCGAAGCTCCCGCCGCCGACACCGCACCTCCCTCAGGCCCCGCAAAGACCCAATCGGACGCGGAGTCGGCAGGGGCCCAGGACGCCCCCACTCAGTAGCCTGGGCGCCTCAGTTCGCCGCGTCTCGAAGATAGGCGATGGTATGGATGGCCTCGACGAGCCGCTCCCGATCCTCGGGGGACAGGTTCACGAACTGGATCCCCATACCCTCGTTCTTGGAGCGCCGAAGGGCGCTGCTCCGGTTCACCCACTGGACGCGACCGGGAAGGGAGAAGGGCGCCATGCCGAAGGGCGCAAAGCGGAGCTCTACGAGCGCGCCGACCTCGAAGGGGCTGCTCGTCGCCACGAAAATGCCAAAAAGTGAGATATTGGTGATCGAGGCGTACAGGAACGTCTGGTCCGACACGCAGTCGACCGACCACTCCGTCGAGAACCGTGTGGCAACCCGACGCTCGGCCCCCTGACTCTCCGGTGCCTCTTGCCTGACGTCTTCTTCGCCTTCCTCGCTGCCCACGAAACCCCGCATAGCCCCAAGCCTCCCGCCTGTCACCCCGAGTTTTCCTTGTCAGAAGGCGAAGTCCGGCTATGAGGAGCCCGGGCATGCGATTCGGAACGGTCACTCTTGTCGGTCGAACCAACGTGGGAAAGTCGACTTTCCTCAACTGGGCGCTCGGGCAGCGGCTGGCCATTGCCTCGCCGCTCCCGCAGACGACCCGCGACACGCTGCTGGGCGTGGCGACGCGAGGGGACGCGCAGATCGCGTTCTTGGATACTCCGGGCCTACATCGACCTCGCACTGAGCTCGGACGGCGCATGAACGCTGCTGCGCTCGATGCGAGCCGAAGCGCCGATTTGGTGGTGATGGTGACCGACGTGTCTCAGGCTCCCGCCCGCGAGCTCCCTCCGGAGGTAGCGACGCGCCCAGCTGCGATTCGACCTGGTGACGAGGAGCTTTTTGCGGAGCTACGCCGGAACGAGGGGCAGAGGCGAATCCTGCTCATCAACAAGGTGGATCTCGCCAAGGACAAGACCCGTCTATTGCCAATGCTTGAGGCCTACGAAAAAGAAGGTCTGTTTGAGGCCCTGGTTCCGATCAGTCTCCTGCGTGAGGTCAATCTGGACGTCGCGATGAACGAGATCGCGAGCCGTTTGCCCGAAGGGCCGCCCGGCTATGAGTCAGACGTGCTCACGAACCGCCCGGTCCTCTTTTTCGTGCGCGAGTACATCCGTGAAGCCATTTTGAACCAGCTCCGCAGCGAAGTACCCCACGCCGTAGCCGTGTCCATCGACCAGGCCAACGAGCAGGCGGACCGTTTTCGGCTCGCGGCGACAATCCACGTCGAAAAAATCGGACAGCGGAAGATCGTCGTCGGGCAAGGCGGCGAGCGAATCAAGGCGATCGGCATCGCGGCGCGCAAGCGCATCGAAGAGCTCGTCGAGAAGAAGGTCCATCTCGAGCTCTTCGTCCGTGTGAGCCCGCGCTGGAAAGATATGCCGAGGCAGCTCACCGAACTCGGCTATGACGCCGGCACAGGCGGGTCTGAAGAAGAGACACCATGAAGCCCCTGATCGCCATCGTCGGTCGACCCAATGTCGGCAAGAGCACCTTGTTCAATCGGCTGGTGGGACAAGCTGTTGCCATCGTCCATGACTCGGAGGGCGTCACCCGTGACCGGCACTATGCAGACGCCATCCTCGGCGGCCGCGAGGTCACCTACATCGACACGGGGGGCTTTGATCCTACGACCGACGATCCCATGGGACAGGGGATCGCCCGTCACGTAAAGGCCGCGATTCAAGAGGCGGACGTCGTCGTCTGCGTCTTAGATGGCTCGCTTCCCCCGACCGTCGCCGATCGGGAAGCCGTAGCGCTGCTCCGCAAGGCGGAGCGTCCCGTGATCTTCGCCGCCAACAAGATGGACGGCGCGAGCAAAGAGTGGGGCCTCGGGGACCACTTCGAGCTCGGCGCCAAGGACCTCATCCCCGTGTCGGCCCTGCACGGTCGCCACGTCGGAGTCCTCGAGTCCGCTATTTTCGAAGCGCTTCCTCCCCCCGCCCCGGAAGAGGAGCCCGAGGAAGAGGACGAAGAGCTGACGAATATCGTCCTGCTCGGAAGACCCAACGCCGGAAAGTCGTCCCTCTTCAATCGCCTATCGGGCAGCGAGCGTTCCCTCGTCGACGATCGGCCGGGGACGACCCGCGATCCGATCGACGCGATCGTCACCTTCCACAAGAAGCAATACCGAGTGCTCGACACGGCCGGTGTGCGCCGCAAATCGCGCGTCGAGCGCGGCGTCGAAGCAGAGAGCGTCATGCGCACCCTCCGCTCGATCGAGAGAGCCCACGTCGTTATCCTCCTCGCGGATGCTACGGAAGGGCTCGCCGAACAGGACGCGCGCCTCCTAGGAATTGCGGCCGAGCGCGGTCGCGCCATTGTGGTCGGGCTCAACAAAGTCGATCTGATGACCGCTGAGCAGAAGAAAAAAGCTCTCAGCGACGCCCAGGACGGGCTCCATTTTGCGCGTCACGCGCCCATCGTGCAGCTCAGCGCCAAGACCGGGTTCGGGGTGGCCAAGCTCATGGAGCGAGTCGACCAAGCGGCGGACGCCATGAAGAAGCGCGTCTCAACCTCCGCCCTGAATCGATTCTTCGAAGCGGTCCTCGAGGAGCGTCCGCCACCGACGCGCGGCGGCAAGGCGCCGCGCCTCTACTATATCACTCAGACGATGGTGAATCCTCCCACCTTCGTTGTGTTCTCGAGCTCACCCGAGCACATCGCCGAGAGCTATCGCCGCTTCGTCATCAACCGGATCCGAAAAGAGTTCGATTTTGACGCGGCGCCCTTGCGCGTCTTCTTCCGGGGCCGCGGCGAACGGGATCGCTAAGCCGGCCGCAGGCGAAGCTCGCAGGCGAAGCCCGGGGGCTCTAGAGAGCACTCGACAGGTTCAAAAGGTCGAGCGCCGTCTGGATTTCCCCGGGGAACTCCGGGACTGTCGCGCAGAGCGCACCTCCCGGGAGCTCTCCGAGAACCTTCCGATAGGCGGCGGCGTGAGCATCGGCCTCGCGTCGTCGTCCCTGCCAAATCTCCGAGAGACGCTCTCGCCGCAAATCTGCTCCATGCCGGTCTCCGAAGCTCGCCGCGACATCATCGAAATCGGGCTCGTCCGGCAAAGGCCGAACGAACCGATTCAGGATCATCGCGTCGAAGCCGAGACCCCGCGCTTGAAGCTGCCCCACCATCTCGAAGGCCCCGAGCAGCTCAAGTTCCCCGGGAGTGGTCACGAAAAGGCAACCGTACTCGGGGCTCGCAAAGCGGGCCTTGGCCCTTTGGGCTCGCGATTCAAAGCCAGACAAAAGGCCAGAGAGCGTCCCGAGCACGGCCCCGAGTTCCTCCAGCAAACCCGAGCCAGTGATCCGACCGAGCCCTCGCAGAGCCACCTTGGCTCCGCGCTCAACCCAAGAGGCTCGCCCCGCCCCTGACGAGGCCTGCGCAAGGACTCGCGTGAGAGGGCTCGAAAGCAAGTCGAGCATACGATTAGGCGCGTCGAAGAAGTCGAGGGCACGCTGGCTCGGGGGAGTGTCGAGGACAATCACGTCGTAGCGATCGGATTCGTCGACCGCGAGCACGCGCTCCATCGCCATATACGACTGCATCCCCATCACGTTCCTCATGAGGAACTGGAAGGGGCGACTCGAGACGAGGCTCTCGAGGGCTTGTTCGTCCATCTTACCGCCCAGGATCAGCTCACGGAACGTGCTCTCTACGTCGAGCATCATGACGTGGAGAGATCCGTCGGTCTTTATCCCTGCGCTCCGAAACCACTCGGACGACAGTTCGGCGCTCTGGGCCCTTGGGTCCGCTAGACCCAGCGCCTCCGCGAGCCGCTTTGCGGGGTCGATGGTGAGGCAAAGCACACGCTTTCCGCGCCTGGCAAAGGAAAGCGCTGTCGCACCCGCGATGGAGGTCTTGCCAACGCCTCCGGGGCCCACGCACACAAAGACCCTCCTTTTTCCTTTGAGCTGGTCGATCCAGTCGTCCATCGGCGAGCCTCAGCCTGGCACGCTTGTGCCCCGTTTCGAAGCGAAAATCTCGCGACCGCGGACCATCAGAGCCCGACGTTTCGCCTGAGCTTTGGCCCGGTCCAGCAAAATCAGGTAAGAACGAGGACCGTGAGACGGATTCCCGTGTGGATATGCGCTGGTCTGCTCCTCTTGACCGCCCAAGCCGGCCAGGCCCGCGTCGAGGACACCTGCGAATACTCCAAGAGCCAGGTATTCCGCTCGGCCTTGCGCTTTTTGCGCGTCGACCAAGGGTACACGATCTCTGAGCGCGACGAGGAATCCGGCTACCTGCTCTTCGACTATCCCCTCGACAAATCGGCGACGACCCCCGGAAGTCTAGAGATCATCGAGCGCGACGACCGCGTAAAGCTCGTCGTGACGATCGCCAAAATGCCCGAGTATCACGAGCGCCTGTTTGTCTCGAAGTTTCTCGAGAAACTGCGCGCCGATTACGGCGAGCTGCCTAGGACCAAGAAGAAGGAAAAGCCCGCCCCCGATTCGGAGAAAGACGAAGAACGCGACGAGGAGCGGGACAACCTGGGCGAAAAGCGCGAAAACTCGAAAGAGAAATCGCCGCGCAATCAGCCAAGCCCATGAGACCTGTGAGTCGCGGTCCAGTCGACATCCAGCAGGTCGGTCGCTACCAGATCCTCTCCGAACTCGGCCGGGGTTCCATGGGCGTCGTGCTTCTCGCGCACGATCCGACGCTCGACCGAAATGTTGCGCTCAAGTTCCTCCGGCCCGACCTCAAGCTCTCGGCTGAAGAGCGCGAGGCTCTCATGACGCGCATGCGCCACGAGGCGCGCGCCATGGCGCGCATTTCTCACCCGGGCATCGTTTCGCTCTTCGACATGGGAGAGCAGGACGGAGTCGGCGTTTATCTGGTATTCGAGCTCGCTAACGGCCCCACCCTCGAGGAGACCCTGCGCCGAGGCAAGCTGGATCCGAAAGGCGTCGCAGAGCTCGCGGTCCAGCTCGGAGCCGCTCTCAGCGCAGCTCACAAGGCGGGCATCGTTCATCGCGACATCAAGCCCGCCAACATCATCCTGACGGAGTTCGGGGCACGCATCGCGGATTTTGGAGTGGCCCGGCTCCCGGAGAGCACCCTGACTCGAGCCGGCGCAAAAGTCGGGACGCCGGCCTACAGCGCCCCGGAGTCGATCCGTCACGGCTCCCACTCGGCGAGCACCGATCAGTTCTCGATGGCCGCCACACTCTACGAGGCTTTGTCCGGCCGACGCGCCTATCCCGGTGACGAGGCGGTCGTTGTCGCTCGCAAGATTGAAACAGAGACCCCCTTTGGCATCGCCCAAGGTCTTGGCCTCTCGCCGAGCGTCGACCGAGTGCTCTTGCGCGGAATGTCTCAATCGCCCAGCGACCGCTACCCCTCCTGCCACGCATTCGGCGAAGCGCTCGAGCGAGCCCTCGGTTCGACTCGAATCCCTCAGGCAACCCTGCCCGATCAGCGTCGTAGCCCCCCCAACAGAGCCCTGCCCCCATGGTTGCTCGGGACCTCGCTCCTCATCTTGCTCATCGGCGCCACGGTCGGCGCTGGACTCGCCAAATGGCTCGCCGGAGAGCCGCCAGACGAGACCCAGGTCGACGCAGCCCCGAGCGCTCCCCGCCCCGCATACATTACGCGCACGAGCGCTAAGAAGTGAGGGAACGTGCTGGAACTTCCGATTCACCGATCGCTGCGTTTCGTCCTCTCGAGCCCCCATTACCCGGAGAATGTGGGGGCCATCTGCCGCGCCATGAAGACGATGGGGTTTTCGCGGCTGGGAATCGTCCGGCCCAGTCGGCTCGCGATGCCCTCACATCCCATGGCCGTAAAAATGGCGGTCAAGAGCTGGGACGTGCTCGAAGCGGCCGAGATCTACGACAACATTCACGAAGCCATCGTGGGGAGTGACTTTGTCATCGGCAGCACGGCCCGCCGAGGCGTCTCGGGGGTCTTGCATCCGAGGCCTCTCGCTGAGAAAGCCGTAGCCTGGGCCGCGCAGGGCAAGCGTGTGAGCTTTCTGTTTGGCAACGAGAAATCCGGGCTCACGAGCGAAGAGCTCGGCCTGTGCGACTTCATTGTGCGCGTCCCGATCGCCGCCGACCAACCCTCGCTCAATCTGGCACAGGCGGTCCAAATCCTCACCTATGAGCTCTTTTCGTGCGCGCTCGAGCAGCGCGCCAAAACCCAAGGGTGACGTCATGGCCCAGCGCCCTCCTGAGCGCCACGTTCTCTGGTCCTCCCTCTGGATCGCCCTCTTTTGTGTCGCCTGCCATCGCGGAGCCTCCCCTTACGACCAGGCACTCGCACGCGCCACCGAACACGCTCGACGCGGAGAGCTCGAAGACGCCCAACAGGACTACAAGAACGCTCACGATCTTGGACGCGACCAAGATGAACGGGTGGAGGCGCTGTATCGAGCCCTCTCGCTCAAGAAAGACGCCAAAGGCCTCATTCGTCTGGCGCGCAATCACCCTTCCGCTACCCGAGCGCCGCGCTGTTTGCTCGATGCCGGTCGCATCTATCAGCGAGCCGGCCAGACCGAGCAGGCCCTCGCCGCGTTTCGCGAGCTTGTGCTCTCGTATCCCCAGAGCGCAAGTGCGCCGAGCGGATTGCGCGAAATCCTCCGTGAGCTCCTGAGCCAGGATCCGAGCGGAGGGGCCTCCCTCGCATTCCTCGCACAAAATCGCACGCACCTCGGCCCTCTCGACGAGGAGGTCCGTTATCGAGAAGCAGCTCTCCTCGAGAGCTCCGATCCAGACGCGGCGATCTTGGCCTACGAGGAACTCGCACGACGTTACCCACTACCCGAAGGGGTCTTCGCCGATGAGGCGTTGCTACGTGCAGCCACGCTCCGCCGCGCCCGCGGGGACATCGACGGGGCCCTGCTCGTGCTCATGGAAATGAAGAAGGCCAACGAAAAGGCCCTGATGGTCGGGAGCTACACGCGAAGCAGCTACGCGGACGCCGCGTATCTCTACGCGACCGTCCTACGAGACGACAAGCGGGACCTGGGGGCGGCTGCTCGGGCGTTCGAAGCGTTCCCTTCTGAGTTTCCGAAGAGTCGTCTTCGAGACGACGCCATTGAGGCGGCCGCGCGAGTGTACCTCATGCTCGGCGAGGGAGCTCGGGCCTGCGCGACCATTCGTAGCCTCGCCGACGTCGACCCGGAGTCTCGGTACCGAAAGAAGGAGCCCGAGTTCTGCGGGGGTGACTGACCCGAACGAGGACTGGCAAAAGTCGGTCTAAGACGAAGGGCCGACGCGCAGCGCCGGCCCTAGCAAAGCAGCTTATTCGTCGTCGTCGAAGTCACCGCCGCCGAGATCGTCGACGTCGTCCACACCGACCTCGTCATCGTCGTCGGGTTCGACATCGTCGTCCTCGTCGTCCTCGTCCTCGTCGTCAACGTCGTCGTCCACCTCGGCGTCCTTAGCGTCGAGCTTGAGCTGGATGCCCACCTCGCCGAGCTGGGCTTCGAGGAGCTCGAAGAGCTCGTCGGCGTCCTCCCCGCTCCACTCGTCGAGGATATCGGTCAGAAATTCAAACATGTCGCCGTGATCGAGGCGACGCTCAATCTCGTCGATCTGGTCTTCGGTGAAGGCGTCGAGGATGTCCTCGCGACTCGTCTCGATGTCACCCTCCTCGATCGCCTCTTGGGCGGCTACGCGGATCTGACGGACGGCACGCTTGTCGAGATAAAGTTCCATGGCTGTCTCTATACGGGAGGGATCTGTTCCTGGAGGGCGCTTTGGGGTTCGCCGCGGCGCGAAGCATCGCGGCTTTATTCAAGGGATGGCGCTTCGTCAAGCGGCTCTTTGACATCAGCCCTCGCCCGAGGCGAGCCACTGTGGGCGCGGCCGCACAAGCCGGACCGCCGAGACTCCCGAGGAGCCTCTCATGAGCGTCGAGAGACAGCCGCCCAGCCTTGGCCCCCACCCCTCCTCCCCTTGGTCGAAACGAAAGGAGGGGAAAGCGAGTTGGGCTTGACGACAGCCTCGGGCCGCGTTCACCTGGCGCTCGTGGACTGTACCCGATGCGGGCGGCGCAATCCTTCTCACGTCCGTTATTGCTTGGATTGCGGAGCCCGACTGGAAGCGGCTCCGACGCAAGAGAACGTCTGTGGGTCCTGCACGACCAAGAACCCACTGGACGCCCGGTTCTGTAGAGAATGTGGTGCGCTGCTCGGCGCCGCGACCGAGCCCGGGTCGGCTCCCCTCGCGAGCGCAGCGACCCAAAGCTCGACTCCTTTCACTCCCGCGCCCTTCGCGTCTCACCTCCTCGACTTCGAGGAGCCCGCGTCGTCGCTCGAAGTCGTACAACCTTCTCCCAAGGGCCTATTGCAGATGGCCCAGCCACGGGCGGAAACCTCGAAGCGCTGTCAGCGCTGCGGTGGTTATTCCTCACCTCGCGCCGCCTTCTGCCAGTTCTGCGGGATGACCTTCGACTCGGCGCCTCCTTCCGAGTGCCCGAAAGGCCCCGCGCAAGAATCCCTCGATCCGGGCGCTCCCGCCCCGAAAGCCGAACTTGTGGTCATCGCCCAGGACGGTTCTCCGGGCCGCCGTTACCCCATCAATGGCCCCGAAATCACCATCGGCGCCCACGACGGCAACGGGATCGCCCTTCGCCGGGACCCCTACGTTTGCCCTGAGCACGCCAAGATCGTTTATCGAAATGGCGGGTTTTCGGTCGAGGATCTCTCACCGGTCAACGGGGTCTTCGTACGAATCGGGGGCGCTGTTCCTATAAAAAGCGGCGATTTGCTTCTCCTGGGCCTGGCAGTGTTATTCTTCGAGGTCATGGAAGAGACGGAGCGACATCCAAGCGCGGCCATCCAGAACGGGGTCCGCGTGTTCGGGACACCCCCCAGTCCCAGGTACGCCCGCCTCTCCGTAAAATCCGTCGAGGGTGTCCCCCGGGACGTCTATTATCTTTCGCGGGCAGAGACCGTGCTGGGGCGAGAAGTCGGCGACATCGTGTTCACAGACGACCCCTTCATGAGCCGGCGCCACGCGGCGATTCGGCGAGACCCAGCCAGTAACCAGTTCAGTCTGCGCGATCTCGGTTCCTCGAACGGAACCTTTGTCGCGATTCGGGGACGCCACGCCATCTCCCACGGCGACCATATCCGTGTCGGTCAGCATTTGTTCCGACTCGACGTGCGACGAGGCGAATAGGACCAGCATGTCGCAAGAAGAATCCCCGCTTCGTCTCGAGCTCTTCGGAAGAACCGACGTCGGACAAATACGAGAACACAACGAGGACAACTTCCTCGTCGCGAACCTTTCGACTCAGCTCCGCGGACTGAAGGACGAAATGCGCTCGGTGGCGCTCGGTCCGAATGGCTTCGTGGTCGGCGTCTGTGACGGCATGGGTGGTGCGGCCGCTGGCGAAGTTGCGAGCCAGCTCGCGGTCGACGTCATCTTTGAACAGCTCTTGCACGGAGGTGCAGCGCAGACCCGCGACGATCTGGCGCGACGCTTGGTCAGCGCGATCGAGTACGCGGGCGCGCAGATCTACCGAGAGGCCCAGGCGGACCGAAGCCGGCGAGGCATGGGCACCACGGCAACCATCGCCGCCTTCCTCGACCGCCGCGTCTTCATCGGACAAGTCGGCGATAGCCGCGCTTACCTGCTCCGCAAAGGTCGACTGTCCTTGCTCACCCGCGACCAGTCGCTCGTCAATCAACTGATCGAAGCAGGACAGCTCACCGAAGAAGAAGCTGAGACCTTCGAGCACAACAATATCATCCTGCAGGCGCTCGGGACCGCTGAGACGGTCCAGGTGGACCTGACCTATCACGATCTCTGCGTCGGGGACGTCCTGATGCTGTGCTCGGACGGCTTGAGCGGCATGATCCGCAACGAAGAGATCGCCGAGGTCCTCTCGGAGACCGAGTCCCCGCTCGAGGCCTGCCGTGAGCTCACCGAGCGTGCAAACGCCGCAGGCGGCCACGACAACATCACCGTGATCGTCGTGCGCGTAGTCGGTGGAGCCCCGGAACCTGCTCCGGGCGAGATCGCCTTCTACCAGAAATACGCGATCGCGGACTCCGCTGACGAAGACGCAGCGGCCGCCGATCCGTCGCGCCTCTTCGATACCATCAAGACGCATCGCGGCGACCTCGGCATGGAAGGAGGCCAGTCGCTGAAGGTCTCTCACACCATGCTCGGCGTGATGAGTCCGGTTGGCCTCGACGTACACGCGCCGGGGAAGAAGGAAGAGCCCCGCGCGGACAACAAAGCGCACCAGGGGCGTTTCGCACGGCGCCATGACGTCGATGATCCGGTCAACCTGCCGACGCGAGCGCTGCCGCCTTTCGTCATGGGCACGATCCTTCTGAGCGCGTTGGTCCTCGCCGGCCTTCTCGGGTACCTGGCAATTCGCTGAGGCGCGCCGTGAACCGAGAGCGATGCTCGATTTCATCCGGAGAATCCTGTGGCTCACCCCGAAGTTTTTCGCGGTGGCCGTGGCGCTGTTCGCTCTTTACGCGCAGCTTCTCCCCAAAGACGACCGGCGCCTCCCGCTGTTTTTGAACTCGAGCCCGGGCAGCGCGAGCGCTGCCTCAGCGCGGGCGCTCGACCTGCTCGTCCAAGACAAACCCGAAGCGCGCGCGGAGATCGAGCGCCTCGGCGCCTTTTTCGTCCTCTACGCCATCCCGAGACAGAGCACCCTCGATCTAGAGACAAGAGCGCGTCTGCTCGAAGCCCTGCGCCCCATCCGAGAGCGCATGGGGCTTCTGCCGAGTGCCGAGCGTGCTTCCCGTCTCCGGGACGAGACGAGCGAGGATACGCTGTTTTGGACGCGCTTCGTCGAGGAACGAAGCCTCGATTTTACGGCTCAAGCGCGCGCCCGAACCATCAAACGTCTCCTGACCGACCGACTGCACCTCAAAGGAGACGACCTCCGGGTCCTCGATACCTACGCCCTTCCCGCCCTCGTCGACGCACTCGGAACAGTGAAGAGCACGGCGGACGCTGAGCGCGTCCGAAAGCTGGCGGCCGCTATCGCCCGTCTCGTGGATCCGAGCTTCGCCCTCCACGACCAACCGACCCCCGACGAGGCTCGGGAGACAGCATCGCGCATCCGTGCTTACTGGGACCGGGCGGGTCCGGATTTCGCCGAACACGCGCCCCTCGATCGGGTCTACCAATCGATCACTCAGACCGAGTTCTTGATCTGGGCCAGCCGAGTCGGGCGCTGGATCATCGGGATGGACCAAAGCCGCCTTGCAGAGCGAGCCCGGCTCGATGGGGCCCAAAGCGGGAGGCTTTACCTCACAAGCGTGTTGAGCGCGATTGTCCTCGGGCCGCTCTTGGCGCTCGCTCTCACCGTCCGCGCCCTCGGCCGCGCTGAACGTCGACGTTCCCTCACCAGGCGACTCGCCTTGGTCGCCATCCTAGCGCTCATGTTGGGGGCCGTCGCGACGAGCCGCCTCACCCCTGCCCTTGAGGTCAGCCTCGCGGCGACGCTCGCCGGACTGACCTCTGCTTTTGTGCTCGATCGTGAGCTTCGCGAGCGTTTCGACTTTCGCATGACTCGCGTGCTCAGCCGCAGGCGTCCACTCGCGCGCGCGGTCGCCGTCGTGAACAACATGGCCCCGGGCATCCCGACCCTCTTGCCGCTCGTCCTGCTCGAGGCGCTCGTGATCCCCCTTTGTTTACCGGGACAGGGACAGCCGACGGGCTTTCGACATTCCCTCGTTTCGGCGTTTCGAAGCGGAGACGTCGAGTACCTGATGCTCCTCTCGCTGTCCCTGGGCCTCGCTACAGCCCTCTTACAAATCGCGGCAGACGCGCTGTTAAATGTCTTCCGCCGTCGCCTCGGAGAGCTCCGATGATGGCCCTATTGCCTCTCATCATTTCATCTGTCCTTGCGCTCGTCTCCGCACAGGCGCTCGGGCTCGTCTTTGGCCTGCTCGCGATCCGAATCTATTGGTTCGGACACTTGTCGAATCTGCTCACGGAAGTGCGCGGGAGCCTCGGCTGCACGGCGCTCTGTTTCGTCGCCCTCGCCGCACAGATGGTGAGCCCGGAGCTCGCGATCGGCCTCGCCGCTGGGACTTCGCAGGCCATCGCGATCGCGCGCTGGATGACGCGCCCGGGCGCAGACTGGGCCCCTGAAGAGCTCGGCGCCCTCGCCATGGGGCAGTCCTCGGCCCACCTCGCCCTCGTCCGCGGCTATCGTCGCGGCGCCGTGCGCGCGACAGCCAGTCTCAGCATCTTACATTGCCTCATTCTCTGGATCTTGGCCGCGGAGGTGTTCCCGAACCTCGGCCCCGGGCCCTTGGCTGCAGGCCCTTGGGCCCTGTCCGGCGTGCTGGCGCTCCTGTTCGTCGGGAACGAGCTCCTGGTAGCTCTGCTCTCGAACCGACGCGTACGCCCTTAGCGACTTGGGCGCCGTCGGGCACGAGACCCGGCCGCGTGAGCGACCTCGCCCCAGAGGGTAGCGTCGTCGGACGAAACGGCGTACGCCCTAGAGGTCATGAGCACGCTCATCCCGGTCAATGAACGAAATTTTGAGTCAGAGGTGATGGCCTCAGAGGTCCCCGTTCTGGTCGAATTTGGGGCTACCTGGTGCGGACCATGCAAGACCGTCGAGCCCGAACTGCGTGCCTTTGCCCAAGAGATCGCCCCCCGCGCCAAGGTCGTCCAGGTCGACATCGATCAGTCGCCGGCCCTGGCCCAGACCCTCGGGGTGCGCTCCGTCCCAACCTTCGTCGTTTTTCACGGCGGCCGTCCCGTCGACGGACGCCAAGGGGTCATCCGCAAGGCGGACATGCTGAGCATGCTGGAGCGCTATTTGCCCCGCTCCGAGGGAGCCCTGAGCGCCGCCGAAGCCAGCAAGCTACTCGCGCTCGGTCGCATCAAGATGGTAGATGTTCGTGAGGAACCAGTCTTCGCCCGAGCGCACATCCAAGGCGCCGTCAACATTCCCGCCGCCGAGCTCGAGACGCGCCTCGCCGAGCTCATGACGCTCGGAGCTTATCCGGTCCTCTACTGTCGAACGGGTGCAGAATCGAAGGCTCTCGCCGAGAAGCTCATCCCGCTCGGGGCGGAGGTGGCTTACCTCGAAGGTGGAGTGCTCGCCTGGGAGACCGAAGGCAATCAGCTCGAGCGCCCCTGAGCCTCAGCCCTTCCGCTCACTCACCCAAAAGTGATGCGCCGAGGGCAGTGAGCTTGAGCAAGACCATTCTCAGCGCGATCCCCTCACGCTCAGCGATCCGAACCGCATCCTCGAGCTCAGGTTTGGCGCTGAGCGGCGGCTCTCCGCTCACCTTGAAGCGGACAGGGCCCCATTCACTCGCGAGCTGTACGATGCGCCTCTTCAGCATCGTGCGCTCGACCTTGGTCCTGCGCACCCCGAGCGTCGAGGACTGACGAAGGATGATCTCGACCAGGGCGTCCGCCTGAGCCTCGGGGCCGAGCACCGAGAGCAAGAACGCCGGGCGCGACTTTTTCATGACGATCGGCGTGACCCAAGCGTCGAGAGCCCCTTCACGCAGAAGTTCGTCGAGAAGATAACCGAGCACCTCGGGAGTCTGGTCGTCGATGTTCGTCTCGAGCAAAATCGCGACATCCCTCTCGAGGGCCCCGCGCTTCTCAGAGGCAGAGCCGAGCACGGCGCGCACGGCGTTCGGCCGGTCGGGAAGAACTCGGGTGCCCGCTCCGTATCCCACAGTTTGTGGTGTGAAATGGGGCCAGGGGAGAAATTCCGCGCTCACGGCCTTGAGGATGGCGGCGCCGGTCGGCGTCACGAGCTCACTCTGCAAAGGGTCCGGATAGGTCGGGACCCCCGCCAAACACAAAAGAGTCGCCGGCGCCGGAAGCGGAATCGGTCCGTGCCGGGACGTCACGTAGCCGCGTCCCATAGGGAGCGGACTCGTCACCACGCGGGCGCCGAGCTCCGTGAGGAGCGCAGCCGCGCCCACAATGTCGATGATCGAGTCGACAGCGCCGACCTCGTGAAAATGGACCTGGTCGAGGGGCACGCCGTGCACCTGTGCTTCGGCTCGTCCGAGCACCTCAAAGATCTCGAGAGCCAAGTCGCGGACAGGCGCCGCGAGGGATGAAGCTTCGAGGAGGTCCTTGATGTCACGGTAGGAGCGCTCGGTCTGATCGGCCGAGTCGACCTCAAAGTGAGTGGCCGACAGCGCCCCCACCGTCACCTTCTTCGCCGAAACCCGGGCTCCTTCGAAGCCGACAGCTTCTACGGCGCGCGTGACGATCGACAGCGGCATACCGAGATCCAGAAGCGCCGCGATGATCATGTCTCCGGCTGCGCCACTCGGACAGTCCAAAAAGAGGATCTTGTCCCCATCGATCCCGTCTCCCAAGAGCCCTGAGCGAGGAGTTTTCTCGGCTATTTCGCCCGCGTGGGCAGCGCGCTCGTGAGCGTACACAAGCGCATTTTCCTGGCCGAGGTGTTCGTGCGAGTGGGCGTGGGGGTGTTCGTGCGAGTGGCCGTGCGAGTGACCATGGTGGTGAGCATGCCCGGGGGAGTGCGAATGGCCGTGGTGCGAGTGCGAATGGCCGTGGTGCGAGTGCGAATGGCCGTGGTGCGAGTGGGCGAGAGAGTGCTCATGGCCGTGCTCGTGACGGTGACCGTGAGCTGAATGTTCGTGCGACTCGCCGGCGGACGACGCGTCGTCGCGCCCATGCTTGGGTCCGGGGGGAGGATCGTGGCTCATGCTTCGTCTCTCGTGTCCTCGGCGGCGCTCGCCGTCGTCCTCGGTGGGTCCGCGAGCCCTAGGATGCGCAGGGCCGCCATGGCGGCGCCAAAGCCATTGTCGATGTTGCACACTGTGATGCCCGAAGCGCAGGCCGTGAGCATGCCGAGCAGCGCCGCGATGCCTGAGAACGCCGCCCCGTACCCGACGGAGGTCGGTACCGCGATGACCGGCCGAGAAACGAGCCCTGCGATCACAGAAGCGAGAGCTCCTTCCATCCCGGCGCACACGATGAGCACGGGCGCCTGCTGGAGGCGCTCGAGGCGGCGAAAGAGGCGATGAATTCCCGCCACTCCCACATCGCTCACCAACTCCGCTTCCCAGCCGTAGGTGCGAAGAGTCCAATAGGCTTCCCGCGCGACAGGTCCGTCGCTCGTGCCCGCAGTGACGAGAACCGGTGCGCCCAGGGTCCGCGCCTCGGGGAGATTTCGCGAGCGCACGATGCGGCAATCCGCTTCGTACACAAGCTCAGGTCGGTTCGCCGTGAGCGCCGCCCCCTTGTCCGCGTCGATGCGAGTCGCCAAGATCGGAAGCGCGCGTTTCTCGAGCGCGTCCAAAATGGCCTCGAGCTCGGCCAATGTCTTCCCTTCGCCCCAAATGACCTCAGCCGTCCCGGTCCTTTGGGCTCGGGTCAAGTCGAGGCGAACAGCTCCCAGGTCCAGCTCCCGATCGGGTCCGAGAGCGGCGAGAGCCGTCTCGACGTCCAGCTCACCTTCTCGCACACGCTCGAGCAGACGCCGAATCTGTTCAGGATTGGCATGAGCCCCGTGCATCGAGACCATTCATAGCCTACGACACCTAAGAGGAGAACCATGCGAGACGATTCCGATCAGCTCTTGTCACTCGGCCGGCAAATCGTGAGACGCGCTATGGAAGGGGCCGATGTAGCCGAGGTCACCCTGGGGCAAAGCTGGGATTTGAGCGTACGCGTCCGGCTCGGCAAGCCCGAGCTAGTAGAAGAAGCGGGACAGCGGGGGGCGTCCCTGCGCGTCCTGCGCGACGGGCGCGTGGCCGTGACCTCCACGAGTGACCTCAGCGAAGCGGGCATCGCGGTCCTCGTGCGTGACGCCTTGGAGCTCTCGGAGCTCTCGGAGCCCGACAGCGCGGCTGGCCCCGCCCCCGCCGAGCTGCTGTCCAAACCGCCCTATCCCGACCTCGATCTGCTCGATGAACAAGTCGCGAACATCGACGCAGCCCAGGCCCTCGACCTCGCGACTCGCGCGGAAGCTGTCGCGCTCGCCTACGACCCACGCATTACCCTGAGCGAGGGTGGCTCCTTTGGGCGCAGCTCCGCCACCCGGGCCCTGGTCTTTTCAAGCGGCTTCGAGGGAACGAGCTCGGGCTCTTACGCTTCACTTTCCGTCGTCCCCGTCGCCACCGACACGGGCGGCAAGAATCGTCGGGGCTATTATTGGACCGGCAAGCGCCATTTCTCGGATCTCGAAGAGGTGCAATTCGTCGGCGAAGAAGCCGCTCGCAGGACCCTCCGAAAGCTCGGCGCACGCAAGGTCGACACTACCGAAGCCAGCGTGATCTTCGACCCTGACTCGGCTCGCAGCATCCTCGGATCCTTCGCCGGAACCATCTTAGGTGGCTCACTTTTCCGAAAGGTGAGCTATCTGCTCGGAAGAATCGGAACCCCCGTCGCAAGTCCCCTCGTGACCATTGTCGACGATCCGCTCATTCCTCGCGGCCCCGGCTCGCGGGCTTTCGACGGCGAGGGCCTCTTGAGCCGAAAGAACGTGGTCGTGGACAGCGGCGAACTCAAGCAATACCTGCTCGACTGCTACTCGGCGCGGAAACTCGCCCTCACCTCCACCGCGAGCGCGTCGCGCTCGGGAGGCTCGATCTCGGCCTCTACTTCGAACTTCATCATGTTGCCGGGGACCTCCACGCCGGAGAGCATCATCGCCGAGACCGAGCGCGGTTTGCTCGTGACGGAGATGATGGGCTTTGGATTCAACGCGAGCACGGGAGATTTCTCCCGGGGTGCCGGCGGGTTCTGGATCGAAAATGGAAAGATTCAATTCCCTGTGAGCGAGGTGACCATCTCCTCGAACTTGAACACGATGCTGCTCGGCATCGACCGTGTCGGCTCGGACCTCGATCTCAAGTCGAGCACAGCGGCGCCTACTTTCCGGGTCCGCTCGATGACCATCTCCGGCAACTGACGGCGCGATCGGCGGGGGGCGCGGCGCGCCGTGGTCAGTCCCGAACAGCCTCTTGGTTTGGGCTCCCCGGAGTCGGCTCCTCCAAGGAGAACGATTCCGGGAGGTCAGGTGCGAGTGGATCGATGCGAGCGACACTCTTGCCCGGCTTGGTCGCGATCGCCGGCACCAAGGAGACCAGGCGACCGTCTGGATCGAGCAACTCTAACATCTCGCCATCATTGCGGAGTCCTCCGCGCCCGATTTGGTCCACGACGATGCGCACCGCGGTCGCCACAGGGACGGCGTCCACCCTCGGATCGGCGCTCCAATCAGCACGGACCACCACTCCGAACTCCCCTGGAGACAGGAAAACGTCAGGCAGGACCGTCTCTCCACCGGAGTCCTTGAGACGGTAGCCCGATAAAGACGCCGCGACATTGCCCGCGTTGAGGATTTCGACCCACTCCTGTTGGGGCTCAGGGCCGCTGGGATTCGCGAGCACCTCATTGAGCACAAAAACCGCCGCTCCGGGCCCGGCGCTCTGAACGCTCGATACCTCGAAGATCGTCCCTGCCCAATCGAACACAAGAGCAGTCGCGTAGTTGAGATCAGGCTCCAGAGGCCCCAAACGAAGCGGCGCATTCTGAGCAAAGGCGCGCAAGACTCTTCCCGGAGCGCGCGCCTCAAGGAAGCTCAGGTCGGGTGAGACGACTGACTCCAAGACGGAGCCACGCACCACGAGACACGACTCCTCTCCACAGGCGAACGTACTCAGCGCCGCGCTCTCCGGGCTGGTGAGCGCAATCGGAGCTGGATCGAGCTCCACGCCGAAGACCTTTCGCGGTGGCAAGAAGTAGTCTTCTTCTCCGCCCATGAGCTCAAACTGCACGCAGGAGTCAGAGAAAATTCTCTGCGTTCCTACGCCGCGATGAACGCGGATCCGGCCTCCGAGCGGCGCGTCACAATCCTCGCTCTCGAGAGGTTCTTCCAAAGCGCCCTCCAGGGGCACTCCGCGTTCCATCACGCAATAGGTCGCAACGCCATTGCGCGGGAGTCCCGCACTGCCCAGTCTCGACAGGATCCGCCCCTGATCTCCGCGCGTCTCGACCACGGTCAAAAGCCCCGTGCCCAGCGCCACCACCGAATAGAGCTCGGCCGCCTCGAGTCGCACCGTCGGCCGCACCAGAATCTCTTCCTCGAAGACCCGCACGAAGGCGGGCACCCGCCGCTTCACGACGGACTCAGCGGGATTCCGAGCGAAGACCCCCGCCAACGCTTTTTGATTCAGCTTTCCCTGAACGAGCCAGACATCTTCCGCCTCGAGACCCGATATCCCAAAGAGCTCCAGGGAACCGATCCGAGGGGCAAACAGGCCATCATCTTCCCAGCCTACGGTCAGGCCGGGCTCTCGCGAGCTCAGCGCACAGCCGAGAAAAATCAAAGACAGAAGGACGAGAGCCGAACTCCGGCGAGCCATGGCCGGACTCTCTCGGACGCTGCGTTCGAGCGTTGAGCCGCGATCTGGCTCACAGGAGCGATTTCGGGGACTGCAGGACTATTTCTCGTCCTCGTCGTCCTCGTCGTCCTCGTCGTCCTCGTCGTCCTCGTCGTCCTCGTCGTCCTCGTCGTCCTCGTCGTCCGAGTCGTCCGAGTCCTCGTCATCCGACCCGTCGTCGTCGTCCTCGTCGTCCTCGTCGTCCTCGTCGTCCTCGTCGTCCTCGTCGTCCGAGTCCTCGTCATCCGACCCGTCCTCGTCGTCCTCGTCGTCCGAGTCCTCGTCCTCGTCGTCCTCGTCGTCCTCGTCGTCGTCCGAGTCCTCTTCGTCCGACTCGTCAGCAGCGGCGAGTTCGTCCTTGCGCTCACTATCCTCTTCGTCCGCCTGAGCCTCCGAAGCTTCGCCGCCTTCCTCGGGCGACTCTTCTTTCGGCTCCCCCGACTCCGGCACGACGTCTTCTGCGCCCGGCCCCGTCTCCACGACCACGGACTCGCGCACTTCCTCGTCCAGCAAAATCGGTCCCAGCGGCGCAGCTTCGCCCAGCTCTGCCTCGAATTTCTCCCGTGACTCTTCCGTCAGCTCCGTAAACTCGCGGAGGGTCGGCAAATCGCGAAGCGACTTGAGGCTGAACAAGTCGAGGAACTCAGGAGTCGTTCCGTAAAGCATCGGTCGGCCCGGCTCGTCCTTCTTCCCGAGTACACGCACCAGATCTCTCTCCAGCAGCGTCTTGAGAACTGCTCCGGAGTCGACGCCGCGGACGTCGTCAATTTCCGGTCGCGTCACCGGCTGGCGATAGGCGACAATGGCAAGGGTCTCCAGCTGGGCTCGGCTCAGGCGCACCGGCTTCTGAGCCAAGAATCCGCGGACGTAGCCGGCATAGGCCGCGTTGGTTCGGAAGGCGTAACCCTCACTGACCGCAACCAAGCGGACGCCGCGCCCTCTCGTCTCCTGAACGAGCTCCTTGATGAGCTCTTCGGCCCGAGCGCGATCGATCTGAGCGGTCCGAGCAACCTCGCGGGCGCTCATGGGCTTGTCAGCCACAAACAAGATCGCTTCGACCAGTCCTTTGAGGAACTGCTCTGTGTCTTCGGCGGGCGCTTCGTCTTCCTCGAGCCCCTCACCATCAAACCCTACAATCGAGGATCCACCACTGAACTCGCTCTCGTACCCGTCGTCTTCTCCTTCACTCGGGACGTCGAAATGCGCTCCGCTGCCAGGCGGTGGCACCGACGTGCTCCCGCTCTGGGGCGGCGGGTCCGCTTCATCGCTGGCATGGGATTCGCTCGCGCCCATAGCGTCGAGTTCCTCCTCCGACTCCACCAAGCCGGGCGCCGGCGCGGCGTCGGGACCGCTCTCGGAGGAATGTTCGGCCTCGTCGGACTGCTCCAGAGCGGACGCCTCCGCCCCAAAAGCTCCATCATCCTCGGCCGAGTTCTCCGCCAGGCCGGCGGCGTCCGCCTCACTTGCCGAGTCGCTCTCGACAATCGCCTCCTCAGAGACGGACTGGTCTTCACCAGACTCCTCGACCGGGGCCTCGGCCCCTTGGTCCTCACTCGACCCTTCGGCAGCAGTCTCGGACGCCGCATCGACACTCGAGGCACTCCCGGCACCTTGAGCTCGGGGCGATCGACGGGCGGGGCTCTTTTTGCCCTGCGCAGAGGTCACTCGCTGTTTTCTCGCCATGATCGTGAATCTCAATTACTCGACGTCTGTCGTTCGTTCCGCGTCTTGCTCGCGCTCTGCATCCGGTTTTCGCCCGAACTCCGGCTCGTCTTCCGCGTCTTGTTCGCGCTCTGCATGCGGTTCGCGTTCTAACTTCGCCTCTTGCTCGGGCTCTGCGTCCGGCTCGCGCCCGAACTGCGGCTCGTCTTCCGCCTCTTGCTCGCGCTCTGGCTCTGATTCGTCCGCTTCTAGCTGGGGCTCGTCTGTCATTTCTGGCGGAAGCCCAAGCTCTCGCTCCAGCTCCTCTTCGCGCTCCGCGTCCTGCTCGCGGCCGAGCTCCTCTTCGCGCTCCGCGTCCTGCTCGCGGCCGAGCTCCTCTTCGCGCTCCGCGTCCTGCTCGCGGATTGCGTTCTCCACGTCGCCTCGCGAGAGCTCGGCGAGGGGATCGGTCGTCGCGTTCCGAAGCACAGTCTCTTGATCGTCCGTCAGCGTGAGCTCCACCTCGATGGGAGCGAGGGGTCCCTCCTGATGCACCATGAGCATGCGCAGGCGCGTCATCTCGAGCAGCGCGAGGAATGTCACCACGAGGTCGGAGCGTGTGACAGCTTCTTCGAAGAGGGCGTCGAAGGGAACAATGCCTTTACCCTTGAGTCGATCGGTGAGCTGGAGGATTCGCTCCGAGATCGAGATCCGATCAACGTCGATGGTGTGCTCAGCGGTCTGCTGGACGCGCGTGAGGAGCTTCTGGAAAGCGTCGAACAGCTTGAAAACGCTGTATTTCATCAGCGGCGCCGGACCGTCGGCCTCGGGTGCCGTCGTGCCGCGCGCGAAGACGTCGCGACCGAGGACCGCCGACGAACCTAGCTCCTCAGCCGCCTGACGGTATTTCTGATACTCGAGCAAACGCCTGACCAGCTCCGCTCGCGGATCGAGCTCTTCGGCGGGATCATCATCCTGACCGGAGGGAGGTGTCGGCAAGAGCATCTTGCTCTTGATGTGTGCGAGCGTCGCCGCCATCACGAGGTATTCGCTCGCGACGTCGATGTTCAGCTCCTCCATGAGCGTGATGTACTCCACGTACTTCTTGCTCAGAAAAGCGATCGGGATGTCGAAAATGTCGAGCTCATGCTCCTGGACCAGGTGCAAGAGCAGGTCGAGCGGCCCCTCGAAAGAGGGCAGCTTCACATGATAAACGCCGGCCGCTGGGGGCGATGCCCCCTCGCTCCCAGACTTCTCGGCCCCCTCGGGCTCCTTGGGCGGCGATTCGGCGACAACGGGCTTTCGGCGCATCCTTGACTCTTCGGGCTCAAACCCCCCGCTCCCTGGGTCCGGACGGACCCGCCGGTGACCCCGAGGGTCCGCCGAGACTAGTTGCGCCCATCAGAACGTCCATCCCGAAAAATCCTGGGCTGTCCCGAGCCGGCATTCTGTCCTAGATCCCGCGCCCATGTCGCTGGACCTCTCCGCCGTCGGTTACCAGACCGAGCCCTTCTTCTTTGAGTATGACTGGAAAGTGCCGGTCCTCTACGCCCTGGGAATCGGGGCTCGCAAGGACGAGCTGGACTACCTCTATGAGGGACGAGGCCCCAAGGTCTTCCCGACCTTTGCCGTGGTGCCCGCCTATCCGGCTCTGGTCCCCTTAGTCGAAAAAGCGAAGGCCGACATGCGCCAGGTCGTGCACTTCTCTCAGGTCATTCGGCTCCATGGAGAAATTCCGAACGCCGGCCGGCTCAAGACAATCGCACGCCTGTCGGGGATCTACGATTTGAAGCGCCTCTCTCAGGTGGCCTTTACGACCGAGACCTGGCTCGACGGCTCCGACCAGCTGCTCTTCGAGACCGAATGGACCCTGGTCGTCCGCGACACCGGCGGCTTTGGTGGACCTCGGCCGCCGAAATGGCCCGCGCCCAAGGCTCCCGACGCGACCGCCCCCGGAAGCGAGCTCACCGAAGCGATCGGGCCCGAACAAGCGCTCCTTTATCGCCTCTCCGGCGACTTGAACCCGCTCCACGCGGATCCCGAGTTTGCGGCCTCGGTCGGCTTCCCGGAGGGACCGATCCTGCACGGCCTCGCCACCTACGGCTACATTGGACGCGCTGTCATGAAGTCCCTCCGGCCAACGCAGAAACTTCGAGTGCTCGGCATTCAATTCAAGAAGCCCGTTTGGCCGGGCGACTCGCTCACGACCAAAAGTGCCCTGGTCGAACCGGGCGTGCTCTCCCTCAGCGCGACCACCAATCGCAGCGACGAAGCTGTAGCTTCGGGCTGGGCTGAGGTGAGCGAAGGATGAGTCCGTCCGTCCGCTTCTCGAGCATCTTCCTCGTCACGGCGCTTTGCTGCGTTAGCTGCGTCGTATCGACCTATGGGGGTCCCGGCACGCCTCCCGAGCTCCCGCTCCCGCCCGAGCCCGAGACTCCCCCTGTGGCCGTCCATAAAGGCCCCGCAGAAATCGGCGCTCGACACATCCTCATCTCCTACAAGGGTGCATCGAGCGCCTCCCCCTTCACCGAGCGGAACAAGAGCGAAGCGCGTGAGTTCGCAGAAGAGCTCCTCGACCGGATCCTCAACGGCGAAGACCTCGGCAAACTCGCCGAGGAATTTTCGGATGATCGAGGTTCAGCCCAAGACGGCGGAGCCCTCGGGATCTTCAAACGCACGGATATGGTGAAACCTTTCGCCGACGCAGCGTTCTCTCTCGAGGTCGGCGAAGTGTCCGACATCGTCGAGTCGCCTTTTGGATTCCACATCATCGAGCGCACCGATTGACGCGGAACGAAGACACATCTGCGCGAAAGAGAGATGTGACCAGAGCTCCAGACTAGCGCCGGAGCGCCTGGGGCGGCGGAAAGGCGTACGCGCGCCGGGCCAACCGGGCGAGTCGAGCTTCCATCACCGCTTTCGCGGGCTCGCTCGGATCCTTACGGAGCCCCTCGGGCAGCGGTCCTACCCCCAACACCAAACGTCCCACACGATAGAAGTACCAGGATTCCGGCTCCGCCTCGGGGCGCAGGCGACGAGCGCGCAAAATACCTGTGTTTTTTCCAATTGGAGGCGCATTCAGTCCCCATTGGATCGTTCGCATCAGATCTTTCGCTGAAGGCTCGTCGAGCCGAGGAAACAGGAGCGCACGATATTGTCCGTGGCGATCGAGGAGATCGGCTGATGCGCCCGCACCGGTCTGAGACAACCCCAATGCGGTGGGAATGAGCCTGGCTGGCCCAAGCCGCGCCACATCAGGATCTTCCTCAAAGAAGCGGACCTCATAAGGAACCTGCTGCTCGGCATCCAAGCTCGCCGCGGCCGTCTGCGCAACTTCGGGCAAGAGCAACCGTGCCCGCGCGAGAAGTTCACCCCTCGACTGATCCTCGGCGATGTAACGAACCTCGAGAGCACGACGTCCTCGCCAAATGCGCAGAGTGTTGTGATGAACGTAAGCACGCGCTCCGGACACCTCGACAGAGGTCGCCTCGCTCGGAGCGTCCCCATCCGTCCCCAGACTGCGGCTCTGGACGAATCCGAACGCGCCCCGCACATCATCGAACTCAAAGATCGTTGCGCGCAGCTCGCGGTAAGGATTGAGTGGATCGCGAAGCTCAGCGACAGAAACGGACCGAAGGCCGCTTGCCTTCGACGACTCACAATGGTCCCCGAGTAGCTCCTGGCAGACAGCGTGGAGACCCGCGCCGCGCCCCAGCCCAAAACGTCGAACGTCCGCCGCCGGAGGCAGACAGAATCCGTGGAGCTCTGACGGGAGCTCGGGGAGCTTCTGGGCCGCGTCTGCCGCGCAGGAAGCTTCCGGTGCCCGGACTTTTGCCGAACCCTTCTCCTCGTCGAGCGGGCCCCTCGAGCAGGCGAGGCCAACGGAGAAAAGCACATAATGAAGCGGACGAGCGCGGGGCACCGAGGCCCCCCATAGCGAAGAGGGGGCCGACCGCAAGATTTTCATAGACGTTGCAAGGGTTGCGTGTAGGCGGGTGTGGCGTGCATCCAAGGGCCGCCCCTCGAAAACTGTAAACTTCTGGAACCCTTCATGTATCCTTTCCGGAGGAGTGGGTCCGGACCAAGGCTCAAGGGGCACGGAGCTTGCACCCAAGGACCAGGTCTTTCATGTTCAGAGGGCACGACCAGACGGCGCATGGAGAGCGCACACCGCACGAGGCCAGGACATCCTCCCGGGCTCCCTATCGCCACGCCCCGAGCGCCAGCGGGTTCACGGTCATCGAAGTTCTTGTCGTCGTGCTCGTGATCACTCTGCTCGCCGCCATCGCCTTGCCGGGGATCTCCAAGCGCGCGACCGCGAACCGCGCCCGAGGCTTCGCGGACCAGGTCGCGATGATGTATCGCAGCGCCCGCTTGAACGCCCTCGGCCGCGGCGCAGCCACGCTCGTTCGTTATGATCAGACAACGGGCACACTCACGATGCTCGAAGCCATCCAGGGACCGGCAGCGGCGCAGGGAGTGGGCTGTGCGACCATGCCCGTCAATAGCTGCACAGTCGATCTGACGCGCTGGGCACCGGGCGCTACGACGAGCCAAACGCTCTCGACGCTGACCATCGTCGACGGCGGAAATTTCACGACAGACATGGCGTTTCGCGACGCCGCCGGCGTCGCCACATCGCTCGCGACGATCGACGTCTGTTTCACGCCGGGGGGCCGCACCTTCGTCCGAGGCGGAGCCAGCCCCGCGGCCATTGCGAGTATCCCGTTTTCGGACATGCGCGGAACCGCCCGCGTCAACATCGTCGACCCGGAAGGAGTCGTTCGTTACGCGGCCATCCCTCCCAACGGTGCCGCGCGAGCTGTGAGGGAAGAACCATGAATCGGCTCAAAGGCGCCCGAGTCAAGCGAACCCAAGCACGCCGCGCGCACCAAGAAGGTGGCTATACGGTCATCGAGCTTGTGATGGCCATGGGAGTGTTCGCGATCGGCATCACCGGCATCTCGGCCATGCAAGCGGCCACGAGCGCGTCCAATCGGCACGCCAAGAACCTCGCGATCGCCAACGCCATCGCCAAGACCTGGCATGAAGAGCTCGCCGTCGATGCGACCCAGTGGACTGTCCAAAACGACGCGATCGGCCTGGCCCAAACCAACTGGGTCAAACAGGTCGCCCTCGGAGACTTGGGCACGGCTCCGTGGTTCCTACCGGGGACGGTAGGGACCATGGGAGCGTCCTTCGACGCGCTCGGAAACTTCACCACGGACGCCGAACAGACGGTCTTCTGCACACACATTCGACTCACACGCCTAATCCGAGCTCAGGGGAGCGGTCTGATTCGGGCTGATGTGCGTGTCTTCTGGCCTAGGTTCGGACACGACTGGACCCAGCAGAACTACTGCTCCTTAGCAGTCCCCGACACCTTCGCTCCGTTTGCCCCCGGCACTACAGCGGCGGACGAGACCGAGGTCGACAACTTCCACTTCGTCTACTCGACCTCCGCGATCCGTCAGACCTCGCAATGACCGACAAGCTCTCCACCCAACGCTCTTCGCGCCACCAAGGGCGCGGCTTCACCCTCATTGAGTTGATGGTGGCGCTGTCGGCGGGCCTCTTCTTGTCCATCTTCGTGTTCATGTTGACCCGCGACGTCTCTCGCTTCTTCCAAAGCGAGTCGCGCCTCTCAGACGCCACGATGGGCGCGGTCATCGGTTTCGAACGGCTCAAAGCCGACCTCACCCGAGCCGGCTTTCTGGCCTCGCCGAACCTGAGAATGGACCCGAGCCGCTGCCCGCGCACGCCCACGCTCACTGGCGGTGGCTGGAGCGGTTTCCCCACCCTCGCGGACATGGGTCTCTTGTACATCACGCGCGGAGCGGGCGGGAGCACGCTTCAGGCTGCCGGGGCTCAGTTCCTTGCAGACAACTCGCTCACCCCCGACCATCTGCGCCTCTACGGAAACTACCAAACCGCAGACCAATTCCCGGCGCGAAGCGTGACCCCGCCTGGGGCTGCCACAGTCTCGATTCACCTCGAGCCCCGTTCGAGCGCCATGATCCGGCTCGGCTACGTTCCGGGAGCCTCCAACGCGGAGAGCTTGATCCAGGCCGCGTTCCCCGTGGGACGCGCCCTGCGCATCGTCAACGCCGAGGGCGAACAACAATACGGCATCATTCAAGAAGCCACGATCAACGCAACCACCCTTGCCCCTGTCGTCACCCTCAACAATTCAGCCTTGAACATCGTCTACGAGAGCGCGAACAAGATGTGCGGGATCCGCGGGCACGGCGCTGGCGTTTCCGTCAATGTCGTCAACATCATCGACTACCGACTCGACGATGCTCTTCGTGCCTCGAACGCGTTCATCGACTTGGACCTCGCCGCCAACGAAGACGAGGCTCGCTTGGACTTGGTCCGGGAGGAGATCAATCCGCAAACCGGAGCAGCGTTCGAGGGGAGCCAGCAAATCGTCGCAGAGTACGCGGTCGATTTTCGTCTTGGTCTCACTGCTGTCACGAACCCCGCAACGCTCGCGCTCACCCGCTACGCCGAAGGCGACGAGCTCATCGATAACTACGCCAAGGCACAAGCGGTCCCCCAGCCGAACCAAGGCCCCCATTTCATCCGGGCGGTCCGGCCTCGGCTCTCGGTGCGCACGCGAGCCGCAGACCGAACCCAAAACATCAACCCCGGACCGGGTCTCTATCGCGTCGCGCTCGGCTCCGGGAGGTTCGCGCGAGTGCGCACGCTCTCGGCGACGGTCGCCACCCGCAACGCCCAAGGAGCTCTCTGGCAATGACTTGCGACCGGAACTCACACCGCCCCAAGCGCACGAGTGAGCGAGGCGCAGCCCTCTTCGTCGTCGTCATGGCCATCATGCTGGTGACGGGGCTCGGCGTGTGGAGCATGCGCTCGGCCGCGCTCGTCGATCAGGCAAGCGGCTTCGCCCGGGCAGCCTCACAAGGACAATATCTGGCAGAGTTTGGGATCATCGCCGCCACCGCCCAGCTTTCCGTCCCGAACGAAGCCTGGATTCACGATGAGATCGCGCGCGGCGCGACTCCGGTGCGCGATCAATGCGCGATGGCCACCGCCCCGACCGGAGGCGCTCCCTCGGTTCTCCCCTACTGCCGAGTGTTCGAAGACACCGTGATCAATCAATTCACGACGAATGCGATCCCCTCGGCGACAAATCCGGGCACGGGCAGGCCTGTCCTCGATCAAACGCCCGCGGGCTCCTTTGGCCCGATTGAGGGACCAGTCGCCGGTGAATCGCTCATCGAAGGACGCTTCTGGGTCGAGATGACCGACGGGCAGAGCGTCAACGTGGCCGGCAGCCAGGTCGGCGTGTCCGGGTATCGTCGGGTTGTCCTCACTTCTTTCGGTCTCCTGCGCCCCCGCCCCGCCGCTGGCGGCACGATTTGTTCGGCGGGCGAGAACGCCTCCGCGGTGCAGGCCGGTGTGCGCGCTCACGCGCTGATCGGTCCCGTCGCGCCCAACGTTGCGGGGGGTGCACTGTGAATTGGGCTCGTACTTTTATCATGAGAGCTCGTCTTTCTCCCTTCGTCTCGCTGCTCACCTTGCTGGGAGCGCTCTCTCCGGCCATCGCCTGGGGTCAGGATCCCGAGCCCACGATCCGAGAGCCGAACGTTCTGCTCATCGTCGATAGTTCGGGCTCGATGGAATACCGCACGGGTCTCGCCGTCGACGCGGATGGCAAGAGACTCGAACCAAGCTGCAACCCGAACCTCGACAACGCCAGCGAGAAGAGCCGCTGGATTGAGCTGGTCGAGGTGCTCGGGGGCGCCATCAGTCAGTACCGCTGCGAGACCATCTCACGCAGAAGCCCCTCCTTCGCCGTCGACTTCCAGCTTCCCGGCGGAATAGCGCCAGCGGACACGGACTATCGAACCGCTTACCACCTCCCCATGAGTGGCAACTGTCAGGTCCGCCCTGGTATCGCCCCCGCCGGAAATCCCTTCGAGTTCGTCCGTCCCTCCTTCAGAAACCGCATGACTGACGCGGACTGCCAGACAAGCTTCGTCATGGGCGGTGATGGACTGATTGATTCTTTCACCTCCATCGTGCGCTTCGGGCTCATGACCCTCGATCCGCTGCCCGATCCTGGCACCGGTTACCTGAGCGGAGTGGGCTTTCAGCCCTCCTGGTCGAGCGGCGTCAATGGTGGCTTCAGTTACTTCGTGGGCAGTCCCCAGACGGGCCGGCCGGTCTATTGCGCCGAGCCGCAGAACATGGAGGTCGGGGTGCGCAACGGCGCAGCCCCCGCGTGGGAAGGCAAGATGATCGCCTTCGGAGATCCGGAAGCGGGATCTCAGGCGACCGTCCATAGTCGGATCAAAGACGTCCTCCTCAGCACTCGCCCGTTTGGCGCGTCTCCTATCGCCGGGGCGCTCTCCGACGCCGTTGCGTTCCTCTGGGACGATGACTCCGACGACCCGACGAACTCATCGCTCAAGTACAGCCCCAAGCACGATCGCTACGTCCAGGGCGGCTGTCGTGAACAGCATATCATTCTGCTCACGGATGGTGAGCCGAACCTCGACCTGCGACCTTCGTGTACGGCGACCGTGAACCCCGGCGGCGCGCCCCCCAGCGCCCTGGACGGCCAGTGCCCCTTCAGCGCCCCCGCAGAGATCATCAGCGGCCTCAAGTCCGGAACTTTCATCGATGCCCACGGCATCGGGCACTCGGGCCAGCGCGTGTACACACACATCGTGGGCTTCGCGACGCCTACGACAAAGACCGGGCACGATTGCACGGAGCTCACGGATACCGATATCACAAGTCCGAGCGGTCTCTGCGCGAATGCCGCAGGGGACAAGGAGCTCGAGATCTGCTGTCGCCTCCATGAAATGGCCTATTACGGGCGCAAGGACGGCTCGAACAACTTGGCCTTTTTCGGCAATGACCAAGCGACGCTCCGCGGGGCGCTCAGCGACGTGCTCGGAGCCATCGTACGCCGCACGGCCAGCGCAACCCGTCCGGTTCGGTCCCCTGGAGTCGGCGCGGCGGAGAACCCAAATGTGAAGGCCCTTCGTCTCTTGACGTCGTACAGGTCAGGCGAGGGCCTTTGGCATGGCAACATTGAGCGGCTGCGCTGGACTTGCCCCTCAGGCACACCGGTCGAGCAGCCGAAGTCCGACGCGGACGGCGACGATTTCAACCACAATATCTCCAAAGACTCCGCCTCCCTGGAGAATCGGACGTTCATCACCTTCGTCGAGACGGAAGGTCGATCCGATCGGACCATTCGGCCCCATATCGGCTCCGCCAATGACGGACTGGGCACTCTGACCGGACTGCAGGAGTACGCCAAAGGTCCTAGCATCGCCGATCGAATCCCCTTTTCGGCGATCTCGGGCGGCGCCATCGTGCCGAATACCATCCCTGCCTGCGATGACCTCGGTAGCAGCCAAACGGTCGAGTGCCGGGATCGCATCGTCAAGTGGACGCTCGGTTATGAGATGGATCATACCGGCACCCGCCATCGCTGTGCGACCCCTGGAAGTAAGGATTGCAGCGTGCTCGGAGACGTCCTGCACTCGACACCGACCATCGTGAATCGCCCGTCAGCGATCGTCGAGGACGAGACTTACGACCTCTTCGCCGAGCAAAATAACAAGCGCCCGATGATGGCCTATGTCTCGACGAACGACGGCCAGCTCCACGGCTTCATGCTCTCGCCGAATCACACAGATGACGCGCCCGAGAACCCCGACGCTGCTAACGAGAAGTTCTCGTTCATTCCGCCAGCGGTTCTACCAAGCCTCGCCAGCGAGTACCCAGGATCGCGCTTGAAGCTGCTCGACGGTGTCGCGGTCGTCCAAGACGTCGTCGCAGTGGCCGCCACCGGCGGCGAAGCAGGAGCTTATCCTTACAAGCTCGAGCGTGGCATCGCGGACGCGACCGCGAGCAGCAACACCTGGCGCACCATCCTCGTCCAGAGCTTCGGCGAGGCGGGGAGCGGATACTTTGCCCTCGACATCACAGATGTCACTCCTCATTCGACGACTGGCCCGCGATTCCTCTGGCAAATCACCAAGGACAACGCGGCGTCCCCTGCTCCCCTCTTTGGCAAAGGGGGTACTCCGATCATCACGACCGTGAATATCAACGTCGGGGGTGTGCTCAAGGAGGTCGCCGTAGCGATCCTGCCCGGCGGAGATGCAGCACACCTGCCCGGCAGCTGCGCCCGTCAGAGCTCGAGCGCGGATTGGGGCCATATCCCCTCCACCTTTTCGCCCAGGGCGCGGACGCGTTGTTACGCGGAGAACGAACCTGCCCGCTCGCTCACCGTCGTTCGCCTCGACACCGGTGAAGTCATTCGCTCGTTCCGCCGCACCGCCGCAGCCGCAGGAACGATTTCGGCGAGCCTCGTCCACACGGACGGCGACGCCCCGATCGACGCCCCCCTGACGGGAGTGCCCGCCGCTTACCCTGCCGGCACAGGCGCCATCGCAGACCGCGTCTTCATCGGCGATCGGGACGGGACCCTCTACAAACTCGATCTCTCCGACTCGAACCCTCAGAACTGGAAGCTCAAGCTCTTCTTCGACGCCTTCGGTGCGCACCCGGACAAAAACTCGCGACCGGACGAGATCAGTCAGCCGATCTCCATCCGGCCCACCTTGTCGATCGACACCCGTGACCAGGTCACGATCGCCTTCGCGACCGGTGAGCAGAATCTCTCCTCGCCCCTCGAGCTCCAGTACGTCTGGTCTCTCACCGAAGCGGTGAACGATGAAGGGACCGGCTTCAACGCCAACGTGAATTGGTACAAGCCACTCGGCGTCACGGGCAGCGGCGGCACTCCGAACGGCGAACATGTGCTCGGCCCTCTCGAGCTCTTCGGCGGCGTCCTCTACTTCTCTACCTACACTCCTCCCCCGCCTTCCAACGCGGCAGCAGTCGCTTGCGGAAGCGGCGAGGGCGCTATCTACGGGATGGACTATCTCATCCCGAAGGAAGCGGAGGACCTTTCGAAAGGCGGACAAGACGCCTTGAAGGTCGAAGGCAACACCTACGACAAGAGGACGGCGGCGCAGCTCGGCCTCGATCCCTCCTCGGTCGTGTTCGGTGTCGCCGTCGAGTTTGCTCCCTCTTGTTACGACGTCTCCGAGGCCTCAGGCTCCCTTGCCTCAGGTTCGAGGGCGCGCGTCGGAGGCAGCGCGAGCATCCCTCAAATGCAGCTCACGTTCCAGACGACGAGTACGACGACCAGCCGCTCGAACCTGAACTTCCAGACGAGCTTCGAATCCCTGAACTTGGCGCCACCCAAGATCGCTTCTAACATCGAGTCGTGGGCCGCCATTCTCGAGTGACCGCGAGACTTGTCGTCTCCCCCTGGCTCTTGGTTCTGCTCGTCAGCTGTAAGAAGGAAGCCCCCCCGCCCCCGCCTGAGCCCGCCGAGGCTTCTGTCGAGCCTGATCGCCTTCCCCCTGGACAGCTCCTCGAAGGCGACGAGAAGGTCTTCGACCTCGCCCTTCCGGTCGGCTCGACCATCGAGGCCGTCTTCCAAGGAAGCGCCAGCGTCTTCGGAAGTTATGCGCCCGAAGATCTAGCCGCCTACTTGAAGCCTCGGCTGCGCTCGAGTCACGTCGAGATGGCGGGGGACAAGATCGTGTTCCCGAAGGCAGAGGTGCGGGGACGGGAAGGACGGATTTTCCGTGTCGAGATCGGTTCGTTCCGCGGAGGCACGCAGCTTCGCCTCAGGGACATTACTCCGGCGCGCGCCGAACCAGGCCTGACCGAAGAGGAGCGCTGGCGTCAGGTTGGCATGACCCCGGACGGACGCTTGATCGACCAGAACTCGATGGAATAGCCCCTCCGGCCCGAGCCTTGTCCCCCCGGGCTAATTTGTGGAGGCTCGGCGCCGTGACCGACCGCTTGAACGCTACGCCCCTCCGAGATGTCCATATCGCCCTCGGCGCCCGCATGGTGCCCTTCGCGGGCTACGAGATGCCCATCCAGTACAAAGGGATCGTCAACGAGCACAATGCCGTACGCACGGCGGCCGGCCTTTTCGATGTCTCGCACATGGGTGAGCTCCGGGTGCGCGGTCCCCGAGCTGTCGAAGCCTGCGACTACATGATCACCAACGATCTCAAAGGAGCAGAGCTCGGGCGCGCCATCTACACCTGCGCCTGCAATAGCGCCGGCACGATCCTCGATGACCTGATCCTCTACAAGATCGCCGAGGACGACATTCTCATCGTGTGCAACGCCTCGAACCTCCAGAAGATGGCCGCGCACGTCGCGGACGTCGTCGGTCGCTTCTCGGGGGTCACCCTCACAAACGAGAGTGAACAGACCGCCCTGCTCGCGCTCCAGGGTCCAAGAGCCTTCGAGATCCTGGCCCGAGCAGACCGCTCTCTCCAAGACCTCGAAACCTCTCTCAAGCCCTTCCGCTTCACTCGACGAACCCTGCGCGGCGAGCGCATCACACTCGCGCGCACCGGCTACACGGGCGAAGACGGCGTCGAGATCTTCTGTGAGAACAAGAGCGCAGTTCCGGTCTGGAGCGCGCTCATGGAGGCAGGTACGCCGCTCGGGCTCGAACCCGCCGGTCTCGGGGCGCGCGACACGCTCAGGCTCGAAGCCCGTTTGTCCCTGTACGGCAACGAAATCGACGAGACGACCACCCCTCTCGAGGCGGGCCTCGGCTGGACTGTGAAGATGCAGAAGCCGGACTTCCTCGGGAAGTCCGCCCTCGTGACCGCCCTCGAAACAGGCCTCAGCCGAACCCTCGTCGGTTTCGAGATGACGGGACGGGGCGTTGCTCGCTCCGGCTATCCGATCCTCGATAGCCTCGGCTCTCCGATCGGGCATTGCACGAGCGGCTCCCCCTCCCCGACCCTCGGAAAGGCGATCGGCCTCGGTTACGTCCCGCTCGAGTTCGCCGAAATCGGCACCGAGTTCGAGGTCGACTGCCGGGGGAAGCGCGTCGGCGCCCGGGTCGTCAAGACACCTTTTTACAAGCGCAAGACGGGCTCCTGAGAGGGTCCCGAGGCGCCGACCACTCGTGGGCGAGCCAGAAAGCCGAGCTCCTGCCGAGGGCTATGGCCAACGCCCCCGGGGCGCGCTAGGCGAGGCCCATGACTGAGGTAGTTGTCCCCGAGGATCGGCGTTACACGAAGGACCACGAGTGGGCCAAGCCTGATGGCCAGGCAGTGGTGATTGGGATTACTGCGTTCGCCGTCGATCAGCTCGGCGACGTGACGCTCGTGAGCATCGACGTCAAAGAAGGCGATCAGGTCACCAAGGGTAAGATTTTCGGCACCATCGAGAGCGTCAAGACGCTCAGCGATCTCTACGCACCGGTGAGCGGCAAGGTTGTACGGAGGAACGCCTCGCTCGAAGACCAGCCTGAGCTCGTCAACGAAGATCCTTGGGACAAGGGCTGGATGATCGCTATCGAACCGAGCGACGACGGAGCTGATCTGCTCGACGCCGCCGCCTACCGCGCTCACGTCGCCGAGTCCGCCCACTAAAGGCGCCTGTCCCCTCTCCTTCATCATGCGTTACCTGCCCCACACGCCCGAAGAAGTGAGCGAAATGCTCCGCGTCATCGGGCTTCCGAACGTCGACGCCCTCTTCGAGACCATTCCGCCGGAGGCTCGCCAAAAGAAGGACCTCGACTTGCCGCCGGCGCTCTCCGAGCCCGCGCTCATGCGGCACCTGGACGCGCTGGCCGAAAAGAATCGAGGAGCGAAGATGACCTCGTTCCTCGGCTGCGGCATCTATCACCACCACATTCCCCCCGCGGTCGATCAACTCCTGCTCCGCAGTGAGTTTTATACGGCCTACACGCCCTACCAGCCCGAAGTCGCTCAAGGGACATTGCTCGCCATCTGGCAGTTCCAGACGCTCGTAAGTGAGCTTTATGGATTGCCTCTGGCAAACGCCAGTCTCTACGACGGAGCGAGCGCCGCCGCTGAAGGAGCGCTCATGGCGCGAAGGGTCACGAAGCGCAATCGCATCATCGTGAGCGAATGCGTTCACCCTGAGTACCAGCGGACGATCGCTTCGTATCTCTCGACGACCCCGAGCGACGTGGTGACGGTACCTCGCTCGCCTTCGGGCAGCCACGATCTCGAACGCATCAGCGCTCTGCTCGAGGGCGACGTGGCCTGCGTGGTCGTTGGCTATCCCTCATACCTGGGACCGCTCTCCGATCTCCGTGCCCTCGCCGCTCGCGTCCACGAGGCGGGGGCTCTCTTGGTCGCGACGGTTCCCGAGCCCTACGCTCTGGCGCTCGCCGAGTCGCCTGGAGCGCTCGGTGCCGACATCGTCGCCGGCGAAGGCCAGGCGCTCGCTGTACCTGCACAATACGGTGGCCCGGGCGTCGGCCTCTTTGCTTGCCGAGATGACCGCACCTTCCTCCAGCAGCTGCCGGGTCGGGTCTGTGGCGAAACGGTCGATCAGGACGGGAAGCGCGGCTATGTGCTCACGCTCTCGACCCGCGAGCAGCACATCCGCCGGGAGCGCGCCACGAGCAACATTTGTACAAACCAAGGGCTCGTCGCCCTGGCTTTCACCATCCGTTGCTCCCTGCTCGGCAAGTCCGGGTTCCAGGCTGTGGCACGGCAGTGCCTCGCTAAGGCTCATTATTTGAAGGACGCCCTGGTCAAGCTGCCCGGCGTCGAACTCGCGTTCCCCGAGGCCACCTTCTTCAATGAGTTCTGTGTGAAGGTGCCCCGCGCCAAGGAGCGCGCGGCCGCCCTCGAAGCCAAGGGATTCCTCGCCGGCGTAGAGCTCAGCCGCTACGAACCGGCCCTCGAGAATCATCTCCTCATCGCCGTCACGGAAATGCACACCCGCGAGGACCTGGACGGCTTCGTCGAGGCCCTGGCCGAGGCGCTCTCCGCGTAAGATCGAAGGCGCAAGAGGCTCCCGGTCGAACCAGCGCCGCCCGCCCGAAGAGGACGAGGCGGCGCTCCTCTATTTGTGCGATACTCGTACGATCACTTTCCGCGGGCGCCTGCGGCGCCGTGATCCTCTTCGTCACCGTGGTCATGGTCATGGTCGTGGTCGTGGGCTACGCCGTCGACGCGACATTCCCCCTCGCTCTCCATGTGGCCTTGCGTCTTCAGAGCGCCCCGCAGAAAGTCGTACGCGGTCTCGAGTTCAATCGGGGAGCCGCCGAGCTGGTAAATATCGGGATCGATCGCCGCGAGGGCCCCGAGCGGAATCCTCTTGAGTTCAGCCTCCGAGACCACACCATCCAGGTTCAGGTCGCTGTCGGCGATCCATTGAGCCAAACGGCGTACGCTTCCCTCATCGCCCACCGGAAAGCCATTGAAGAACATGTGATCTCCGTGCAGGGTGATCGAGGTCGTGCGCACACCACCAGATCCGATCGCCACACCCGGGATGCCATCGAGCTCACAGGCGTCGAACACAGTCGGAGCTCGGACAGCGAAGGAGAACGCGACCGTCTCCGCCTCGTAACAGTCGCTCCCACCCATGGACTGCCCAGCGGGCTTCCGATCCGGAGCCTCCACCAGAGCCTTGGGCGGGCAGGAGAGGCCGCCCTCTTTCGAGATCGAACCCTCGATCAGGTAGGTCAGATCTTCGTCGACGATCCTCTCGAAGTCCTCTTTGGTTACGGTGCTGTGACGCTCAGCGTCGTGTGCGCCGGTCGAAAGCTCAAAGCCCACGTTCCATCGCCCCTCGTCCAGGCCCGGGAGCTTCCAGAGCTCCGCGCCGCTCTCGGGAACCTTCTTCAGGTCGAGGACAAATGTCTCATGGGCCTCTTCTGTCCGTGAGGCATCGCTCAGCTGAGACACGAAAACGGGACCGAGCACGACGACGTATTTGTCGAACGTCGCGGTCCACCCGTCCCGCATGTTCTCGCTCCTTTGCCCCGCGACGACTCCATTTTTGATTGTGATCTCCGGCTTCACGCGCACCGCCAAGTCTCCCGTTCCCTGGGCGCAGCCGAGGACGGAGAACGAGCCGAGGAAAGAAAGGCCAAGCGCAAAGCGAAGAAGAGACGGGTGGAGTTTCATGGCAGGGACGGAGAGGGCGGGTGAAGGCGGGGACGGAGAGGACAGGTGAAAGGACCAGCGGTCCGTGGGGAGCCGTCCTATTGCAATCCAATTGCATGAGCAAGCCAAATCCGCAACTTAGTTGCATTTGTGGGCTCCTAGCGACGTATTTTCGGGGTTCACGCGCGATTTCGTCCTGGGGGGCCCTTCCGAGAGAGCCCCGACAACGGGGACGTGGTCCCAAGCGCAGCTTGCGGCTGTCCCCGCATCCCGCGTCCGATCCTGCCCCCATAGCGAAAACTTCTGCCGAGCCTCGCTTCTCGGAGCCCATGGGAGCGCTCACATCATGAGTGTGAGAGGAATGGATCGATTCCTTGTCTGGATTTAGAGGAGAGCTTGGCTAGCCTCTTTTCCGTGAAACCTTTCGCTTTCCTGAAAACCGCGCTCGCTTTGAGTCTGCTCGTGCTCTCGCCCCTTGGCTGCGGCGAAAGCACGCCCGGCGACGGGAGCGGCGGTGCTCTTCCCACGGGAGGCACCGGGACTGAGTCCGGAGGAGCTCCGGCGTCTGGTGGCATGCCCGGAGCGGGCGGGACACCAACAGCGAGTGGCGGCGAACCCGGCAGCGGCGGGCTCTCGAGTGGAGGCTCGGCTGCGGGAGGAGCCGGTCTGGGCGGCGCGCCGGCAGCAGGAGGGCAGGCGCCAGGCGACGGCGGAAGTGCGAGCGGAGGCGAAGGCACAGGCGGCAGTCCCGCCGAGCCTGAGTGGCTGCCGATTTGGGCCACCACGATGCAGTCTCTCGAGACGAACAAGGCCGACCACGTCCCACCGACTCTCCCGAACAACACCCTGCGCCAGTTCGTTTGGCCGACGGTCTCGGGCGGCAAGGTTCGTCTCCGACTCAGCAACGTGAAGGGCCAGACGCCCGTCGACATCCAAAAGGTTCACATCGCTCGCGCTAAAAATCAGACCGATCCTCAGGCGAACGTCGGTCAGATCGACGCGAGCACAAGCACCGCACTTACCTTCAACGGAGCGCCCAACGTGACGATCCCGGCGGGTATGGCCGTCTTCTCAGATGGCGTCGATTTCACTCTCGAAGAGCTCAAGCTCACGGCGATCACGATCCAGTTCGGCGCGAATATCCCCGCGAATATCACGAACCATCCCGGCTCCCGCCTGACCTCTTACTTCGCGAGCGGCGACGCCGTCGCCCAAGAAGCCTTCAATGGTGCCCAGACCCGCGACCGTTGGTACTTCATCGACGCGCTCGAAGTGATGGCCCCCGCCGACGCGGTAGCGATCGCTGTCCTCGGCGACTCCATCACCGATGGCTACGGCGTCCTGAACAAGTTCGCCCGCTGGACCGATGTATTTTCGGCCCAGCTCAAGAAGGACGCCGCGCTCGCCTCGAAGCGCTCGGTCCTCAATTTCGGAATGGGCGCCAACATGCTCGCATCAGATAGCGAGTTTCAAGACGCCGGCGTCAAACGCTTCGAGCGGGACGTCCTCAGTCGAAGCAAGATCAAGTACTTGATCGTGCTCGAAGGCGTCAATGACATCGAAGGCGGCGCCCAGGCGCAGACCCTGACCAGCGCCTACCAAGACATCATCACGCGAGCCACAGCCCAAGGAATCAAGGTCTTCGTCTCGCCGCTCACGCCCATGAACGCCGCCAACGCCGTTCGGACCCAGGTCAACGAGTGGATCCGAGCGAGCGAGGCCTACAGCGAGGGCGTCGATTTCGACCTCGCCATTCGCGACCCGGGGAACCCGAACAACATGCAGGCCCCTTACAAAAACGACAATCTCCACCCCAGTGAGGCGGGTTACAAGGCCATGGGTGAGTCGGTCGCCGTGACGCTCTTCCACGACTGAAGACACCGGGCTGAGACCGCAGCGTCTGAGCCCGCCCTCGAGCCCCTTCAGGACTTCACGGCACTCGGGACACCAGCGAGTGGCGGATTTCTTCGGGGGAGAGCGACGGGTGCAGGACGCGCTCGGCAACCGCCGCCATGTCATGGCTCGCATTCATGGCTCGGAGCGCAAAGCGGATCATGCTCACGGCGAGCTCTCGCTCGCTGACCATCGCGTAGTCGGCGCCGTTCGCTTCGAGCCAGGCGCGTTCCTCGTCGCTGTGGGTACGAACGACCGCAACGATCTGAGGATTGAGAGATTTGGCGAGAGCGAGCGTGGCGCGCGCCTGGAAGGCGTCGGGAGCCGCCACGAGCACGAGCTTGGCGCGGTCAAGATGCGCGTGGGCGAGGACCTCTGGACGGCTCGCATCGCCGTAGATCACGGGAAGCCCAGTGGCGCGCAGCTGTTCGGTCCGCTCTCGGCTCTGCTCAACGATGACGTAGGGGACGCCATGTTTTTTGAGTTCTTCGCAAACGGGGCCCCCCACGCGCCCTGATCCGATCACGACGACGTGGTTGACGAGTTCTTCGTCCGTAAATCCAGTCGGCAGATCCGCAATCTCGCCCGCGGGTCGTTCGATGACCTCCACGAGGCCCCGCCGAGCGCGAATCCAATTGTTGAGAGGGTCAACGACACGGAAGACGAGGGGATGGAGGGCGATCGAGAGAATCGCCACCGCGACGACCAAGCTCTGCGCTTCTTTCGGGACGAGCCCGTAGCTCACCCCAAGCGCCACCAAGATGAACGAAAATTCTCCGATCTGCGCCAAGCTCGCAGCAATCGTCAGCGACGTATGGACGCTGTAGCGATAGGCCAAGACGATGATCATGGCGGCGATCGACTTCGCGAACAGCACAACTGCGAGCGCTGATACAAGTCGCCCCGGGTGTTCAAAGAGCACCCGAGGATCGAACAGCATGCCTACCGAGACGAAGAACAAGACAGCAAAAGCGTCTTGAAGAGGGAGGGCGTTGGTCGAGGCCTCGTGGCTGAAGTCCGATTCGGAGACGACGATCCCCGCAAAGAAAGCGCCGAGCGCAAAGGAAACTCCGAAGGCGCCTGCGACGCCCACCGCAATCCCGAGCGCAACCGCGAGCACGGCGAGCGTAAACAGCTCCCGCGACCCGGTGCCCACGACCTTTCCAAGAATCCAAGGCACGATGCGCCGACCGGCGAGGAGCATCAGGCCAATGAAGGCGCCGACCTTGAGCGCCGTCACCCCGAAGACCTTACCGAGGGAGGCGGGCTCAAACGACGCCTCTCCGCGCAACATCGGTGCCATCGCCGGAAGGAGCACAAGCGCGAGCACCGTCACGAGGTCTTCAACGATCAGCCAACCGACGGCGATGCGTCCGTCCGCCGAATCGAGGACACTACGCGCCTCAAGGGCCCGCAAGAGCACCACCGTGCTCGCCACGGACAGAGAGAGACCGAAAACAATTCCCGCGCCCCAGCTCCACCCCCAGAGATGGGCTAAGGTGGCGCCGATCACCGTTGCGACAGCGATCTGACCGATCGCACCTGGTACAGCGATGCGTCGCACCGAGAGCAGGTCGTCCACAGAAAAGTGAAGACCGACCCCAAACATGAGCAAGATCACGCCGATCTCAGAGAGCTGACTCGCCAGCCCAACGTCAGCGACATAACCCGGCGTGAAGGGGCCGATCGCCATGCCGGCGATGAGGTACCCGAGAATGGGCGGAAGTTTCAGGCGAGCCGCTACCAGACCAAACAAGAAAGCCAGGCCGAGACCTCCGGCCAGAATCGCAAGGAGCTCCGTCTCGTGGGGCATGCTCTCGCCGGGTACCATGAAATTGCGCCCATCCGGAGCGCACAGCCCCCCCCTCGGACGAAAAATTTCCCGCCGCTCCACAGGCTCAGGCATCGGAACAGCGCCGCATACAGGCGAGACACGCGAAGGAAACTTCGCGATCTGTGCGCTCCCCGCGCACTGTCGCTCACGACGCTCCCGGACAATCGTGGTAGGTTCCAGGGCTATGTTTCTCGGATCGGGCGGCCTCCGCCGTGCTCTCGCTTGGGCCGCGCTCCTCTTGACCATCCCAGCCTGCAACAAGACTGGGCCCGAGGCAGCCGCCGGGGCGGCCACCTCCACCGCAAAACCGCAGAGCGCCCCGCTTCGGCAAGATCCGGAGAGCATAACGCTCGCTCTCGCCTCCAGCGTCTGGGCCCCTTACACCGATGTGCCGGGCAAACCTCACCTCGCCCTCGACCTGGTCCATCAGGCTCTCGCTCGCGCAAACGTCGCCCATCAGACGTCCATCGTCGACTTCGGGGACGCCATCGAAGGCATTCAACAGGGCCGTTTTGACGGCTCCGAAGCGCTCTGGAGAACGCCCGAGCGCGAGAAATTCATCCTCTATTCCGAGCCCTACCTCGAAAATCGGCTGATGCTTGTAGGTCGCCTCGGGGCTGACGTCTCTGCTGAGCGCTTCGAGGACCTGAAGGGCAAGAAGGTCGGCATCGTCGACAATTACGGCTACGGGCCCGAGATCGAAGGCGCGCCCGGCGTCGACTTCCAAAGAGGCCCAGACGATGAGGCAAACCTGCGCAAGCTGCTCCGCGGAGAGCTCGACTACGTCCTGCTCGACGAGCTCCTCGTCCACCACCTCTTCACTTCCGAAGCGAAGAAGGCGGAGCTCCTCCTCGTCACCGGCACGACGCCCCTGCTCCGCCGTCCCCTCCACTTTGGTCTTCGCCGGGATCTCCCCACGGCTCCGGAGATCATCGCTCGCTTCAACCAAGCGATCCTCGGGCTCAGCCAGGACGGGACGTACAACCGCATCCTTGGAGTGCGCTGGATCGCCACGGACATTGATGGCGACGGTGAGCTTGAGCTCGTCGCGAGCGGGCGCGCCCTCGGATCGGAGCCTCCGCTTCGAAGCTATCAAGTTGCGAGCGGCAAACGCAGCGGCGCTCCCCGCTTCGTCATCGAGGGTCGGGCCTACGAGAGCTGGCAGGCCATCCCTGATAACTACAAGATCATCGACAACTCAAGGCCTCCCGAACCCGGCACCACCGAAGGTTTTCAACCTGCGCTGGGCCTCGTGCTCTTCGAGTTCTAACGCCGCGCATCCTCGCGCACCGAACGAGCCGTCCCGAAAGCGCAAACCTCCTTCTTGTTGGCGGTCAGTTTCTGGAGCCAATAGTCACTACTGAGCTCCGCGAGGTCCGACGCGAGGCCCTGAAGAAGAGTCCCAGGCGCTTCGTCGTCGACCTTCAAGGTGACCACGAAGTGTCGACAATTTCCGCGCCGGAGCCATTTCAACAGGAGCTCCGCAGAGCGTTCGGCGCGAGCGATCACGTCACAGATGAGCCAATCCACGGTAGCCTCGGGCTCGAAACGAAACGCGTCCCCTCGCACGAAGCGCACATGGGGGTGCGCGAGGAGGTCGGCACGGAGCTCCGAACGATCGACAGAGACCACACGAGCGCCCCGCTCAACGGCCACGAAGGTCCAGCTTCCCGGCGCCGCCCCAAGGTCGACAACCGTGTCGCCCACGGCGATGTGTCGCCCCATGCGCTCTTCCGCTTCGATGAGCTTGGCGAAGGCGCGACTCGGCGGCCGTTTGTCGACGGCGACGGGAGCTTTCCCACCAGGGAAAAAGGAGAGCTGATGCCGGTGTTCGTACGGCCAAGGGGCCTTCGCCACGGAAAGGAAGCCCCGTTCAGGCTCGACCAGAAGGAGCTGTACGACGGACTCGTCGCTCTTGAAGTGGCGCGTCTCGGTCCGACGCGCGCGCAGAAGGTGACGACGCCGCTCGCCGAGCAGCTCGACGACGGCCTCCTCGATGAAGGAGCAGCGCGCCGCAGGGACCCTACCCTTTCTCGTCTCGGCTTCGGAAGGTCGCTCCGAGCGCACTCGGCGATGGGAAGCGCGGGCTCCCAGGCTCGCTCCCCGCGGCACCGGCTCAAAAGGGACAACATGCAAAGACCAAGGGGCCCCATCGGGAAAAACCCCGACAATCGCGTCCACGATGGCCCGCGCAAAGGCGCGAATCGACTCAGCGTGGAGCTCGGTGGCTCCGGGCAGGACTTGCCGCGAGAAGACAAACCGAGGCAGCGCGCGCCTTCCGCCCTCTTCCGGCTCCGGCAGAGCAAAAAGCCCCTCGTCCACCTCACGCGCCTCCATCCCGAGCGCCGCAAATTCTCGCTCGAGGGCGTCCGTCGCATCGGCCGCTGCCCAAATCAAATCCGATGCCATCTCGCTGCCCGAAAGCTAGCCGCGTCGAGGAAAAAAGCGAGCGCTGACACCACGGTTGCCCGAGGGTCACGCGCCCCACCCACCACCGAGGACCCTAAGGCTGCGCGAATGGACGAGGGCGTGGAGGAGTTGCACGATCTCCGTGTCGTCGTACTGGTAGAGAGAACGGAGAGTCTCGGCCAAGCAGCGCGCCGAGCAGGGCTTTTCAGCGAGGTCTCGGAGGATTGAAACCGGAATGTCCGGCGTCAACGACGCGAGCGGAAGGACCGCTGCATCTTCCAACCCCCAGCAAAGCTCGTCCTTCGGTGAGAGGATCCGAGCGATCGGAGCGCGGAGAGCATGGCGGCGCTGCCAAAATGGCTCATCCAAAAAGCGAGTCTCGAGGCCATAGTACCTAGCCTTTCCGGCCTGATGTTCCCGGAGCGCACTCCCCAGCTCGCTTTCATAGCGGGCGAGAGCACCGAGATCGCCGCCGCCGGCACGATGCAAAGCCAGAGCAGCCATTTTTCCGCCTTCAATGGCTCGAGTCAGACCGGATGAGGACAGCGGATCGAGAGCGAGAGCGGCATCGCCCACCGCCACACACCCCAGGGCGGGAGGACCTCCGAGCGATTGCGTCCCAGCATCAATGCCACGCGGTCGCCACGCTCTGGCCTCTTCGCCCAACCTGCTCCGCGAGAGCGACGTTTCCATGAGCGCTCGAGCCCAGGTCTCGCTCAGCGTCTCACCTTCGCGCAGGTCGGCGTCCGTGAAGTAAATAGCGATAGCCCTCCCGTCGGGGATCGACGATGAGTACCACCACCCCGCGGGCGTCGCCTCAACCATGGGCTCTAACACCCGGTGCGCTCCTGGGCTCGATGCGCAAAGGCCGATCAATCTGTCACGATGAACGACCTTTCGTCCGAGACGGCGCGCAATCGCCGCCGGTCGGCCCGTGGCGTCGACTAAAAAACGAGCAAAGAGCTCCTCGCTCTTGCCCAGGGAATGCACCTCGATCGCGAAGACGTCCCCCTCTCGCCGAATTGCTTCCAGCCGCGATCTCGTTCGCACCTCTCCGCCGCGCTCCATCAGAGCCAGAGCAAGACCTTGTTCAAAAGCAGGCCTGGCGATGTGAACACCTGCCCCTTCAGGGCGAAAAAAAGCGGGGAGATCGACCGGCTCCGCCCCTCCCCAGACGGAGATCATGCCGGGACTGGGGAGGTGCTCGCTCGGGTCCCAATGGGAACCAAGTCCCATGGATGCGACAAGCGAGACACCTCGGGCACTCAGATGTTCGCCGATGCGAGGCTCCTCGAAGGAGCCCCGCTCGACCACGCAAACGCGGTGGCCCCACCGACGAAGCTCGAGCGCAGTGCACAAGCCAGCCGGGCCACCGCCCGCGATCACGACATCAAAGTCGACCGATGGAAGGGCACAATTCGACACCTAACTCTCTCAATCTCCCCTCGACTCGCCGTCGCGAGTCGCCACGAAAACCTGCTCGAAGGCTCGCAGGATGGTGTCGACCTCGGCCGTGCTCGAGCCCGTTTGGCAGTGTTTTCTCAGGCACTTTCGAGCCACGTCTAGGTTGATACCGATGCGCTGGAGCGCTTTCTCGAAGGACTCAGAGAACAGCCCATTTTCGAGCATGCAAAGCCAGCTCGCGCAGAGCTTCTCCCGGCCGTGATCGCCGCCGGGGTTGGGCGAACCGCCGCCCGAGGAACCGCCACCACCCCCTGAACCTTCTCCGCTCGCCGGCGGCTGATAGGAGTTGGCGCCGCGCGCGACGCTGGCCGTCAGCGTGAGCTCACGAGTAAACGGTTGATGGCGGACATTCGTTCCAGTCGCTCGCACGCGGACGCGGTAGACACCGACCTCGTTCGCGACGAATTCTCCTTCCCAATGGCCGTCAGGACGGGCTTCGAGACTGACAGTCACAGCGACTCCTTGGGGAGGGCTCACCTCAGCGAAGATCTGCGCTGATCCATCGAAGGGCACCCCTACGCGACTGAGCCGTGCCACGATGCCCACCCGCGCACCCGGCTCGAAGTCTTTCTGTACAAGCTCGGCCCGAAGCTTGAGCGCCGAGTACACGTGGACCAAGACGGAGTATGGGGGACCCAGCTCAACGGCCCGGGGCGCGGGCTCCGCCGCCGGACTCGCCGGCCTCACAACGGGAGGCGCTGCCTGGGCGCGCTCGGCGGCGATGAGCGCCGCGCGTTGTTGTAACCGCTCCCTCTGCACTTGAGCGGCCTCGTCGGGCTTCGGCGCGCTCATCAGCGAGATCAGCAGTCCTTTGTCGCCGCCCTGCTCGGTGACGCGCGTCGACGGCACATACCCTGTCCGTGTCGCGATCCTCTCGGGGAACGCGTCGTGGGTCACAACTGACGCTGCCACGTCGGGCCCTTGGCCGCGAGCGGGCATTCCAAAGAGCACATGCCACAGACCGGCATGGGCTGCTCGCTCCGTGAAGAGCACCGGCAGACGAAGCCGGAGCACCGCGTGACCTTCCGTTCGCGTCATTTGAAGCGCCGCACCGTCCGCGTCGGAGAACGTCAGGATTTCTCCCGCCGGCGTCTCAAGTCCCAAGACGACTGAGCGCATGGGTTGACAGAGAAGGATCGCGTCAACGCCGTAGTCGTCTTCGCTCAGGTGGAAGGGGATCCGATGGATCTGGCCAGCAATGACGCGCCCCGTGGGATCGAGCACGATGTCCGCGTTACTGACGCCCGCCAGCACTTGGAGAAAGTACTTCTTGAGCAGGAATTGGTTGTCGTCCGTGACGGGTCCGGTGACGAGAAGGTACCCTCCTTGGTTCCCTGTCAGGGTAGTGAGCGTCGAGACGTTGATGTTCGAGGCGTTCCCAAATCCAATCGCGAAGGTTTGACTCGTGACGGCACCAGCCACGTCCCGGATAAACTTCGGGGCATTTTCCATGCCGTCCGTCAGCACTACGGTCGCTTTGCGCGCGTAGCCCGCCGATTGACTGAGCATGTTCACGGCCTGCTCCAGGCCGTCACCGATCGATGTACTTCCGGAGGGGACGAGCCCGTTGACGATGCTGCTCAGAGCCTCTCGAGGGCCGGCGAAGGACCCGAGGGCGTCCAGTTCTGTCACCGAGCTCCCATGAGCAACAGCGTCAGCGTTATAGGAGACAAGACCGACCCCGTCCCCCGCGAGCGCAGTATGCAGGAACAGATGCGCAGCCTGGTGGAGCGCTTGCATCTTCGTGACGGAGCCGCTCATCTCCCCCATGCTCCCTGACCGGTCAAGGACCAAGCAGACAGCCGTTTTCTGGCGCGCGACGGTCTTGGCGATCAGTGGAATCGTCCACGATGAGCTCGACCCCGTCTGCTCCACCGTGACGCTCCCGAGCACAGTCTGGTTCAACGTGCCTGTCGTGAACAGAATCCAAAGGTAGACCTTAGCGGGGACGGGGCCTGTGGGGCCCACTGTCACCTCCGTCGCTCCGAGCGTCGAGAACGCCGCTGGCGCCGGGCCACCTTCGATCTTCAAGGTAACGCTTGAGCTGGGAGCCTGCACCTCGAAGGTCACCGGCAACGCCATCTGGCCGGGTTGCTCGAGGGGATTCATTTGCACATCTCCGAAGTCGAGCTCGGGCGTGAGCAGGACGACGCTCGCAGCCGCGCACTTCTCGCTCAAGAGGAGGGTCGCCCCGCTGCGCACGACAAAACCCGCCTGGTGCCATTCGCTGACCATCTCCGTGAGACTTCCGATGTCCACGTCCCAATCTTCATACCCTGTTGGGTTCGTCTGCGGGTGGACCTGAGTGGGGCGGTTCACAGGCCACCAGGGAATCGAAGCGCCGCCACATGCTTTGAAATCCGCCTGCCACGGCAGGGCCATGCGCCTGGTCACGTCTCCCGGTTGGACAACATTCGGATCGAACCGAAGCGGCTCCATATAGATATCCGCCGACGAAGTGACGAAGGCGCCCGCCTCGATCCCCGGGAAAAAGGTGGCGCCGACACAGTGCGTGAGTGGGCCACGGTCGAGCGCATCAGGCGTGAGCGGGGTCGGCGGCAGGGCTGGGTCCCAATCATTCACAAAGCTCGGCGCGTCGTCCTTCCAGCGCGTGAGTTGGTCGTACTGAGTCTGGGTGAGAGGAGGCGACTGCTGCAGCTTTGGCATCGTCTGGGAACCGCCCGGGCCGCGGAGGAATCCGAACACGAGGGCCCTTTGCGAAAGAGAGAGCGGATACTGATCCGGGTTGATGCTGCTGTGCGCGCCGCCGACGTTGACCACACCGTGGACGTCTTTGGCCGCCTGGAGAATCGGGTAGATATCCCGCCGAAAGCTGCACTGGGGGGGCAAATCGACCTTCGCGGGATGCCCCGGCGGAAGCTGCCGGCAGAACTGATAGATCGTGTCGTAGAGGGTGATGGCGTTATAGATCGGTGGCGCGAACTTGGGCGGGGCTACGATGACCCAGGCGGCAATGGCTTCGAAGACCTCTCCCGTGCCGTGCATCGTGACCGTGGCACGGACGCGACCATCGCTCACGTCATCGTGCCAAGTGTCATTGTCGCTCCAACTGCTCACGTTGGTGGTCGTCGGCGAGGCGGAGATCCCCCGTCCGCCCAGCACAAGCAAATGCCCTTCGGGATCCATGCGCAGCTGTCCAAGGTGGACGGACATGGCCCCGTGAGGAACGACCTGAAAACTTCCGTTGAGATCAACGACTTCGTTCGCGCCGCTGATCGCCTTTTCGCCGGGCTTGATATCGAGCAAGTCCCGGTTGTTCCCGGTGATGCTCGCGTTGCGCGTCCCTCCACCACTAAACCTAGCACCACTGCCCTTGCGGTTGGCTAGTTCGACCTTCCAAACGATGTCTGCGTCAGCGGAGGTGATCTCCTTGATGACGGCGCCATTTTCGTCATAGGAGTACAGGCGAAAGCGCGCTGCTTGTCGCTTTACACGGCACTGAGCGTCCTTGTAGCCATTGTGCGGTATCGGCGGCTCGTCGGCGGTTTCCGGACCGATGAAGAACTCGTTCGGACTATTGCCCAAGCG
>NASX01000060.1 GCA_002085155.1 Sorangiineae bacterium NIC37A_2 | reverse complement strand
GTCTCAGACGAGCGCGTCGCAGGCTTCTTTGCAGGCAGCGCAAGCTTCGGCGCAGGCCTTACATTCTTTGTGATGTCCCGCGTGCTTCTTGCACTCCGCGTGGCACTCGGCGCACGCGCGGCTGCAGAGGGCGGCGACCTCCTTGGCGTAAGGGGAGCCCATCGCGGCGAGACTCGCGAGCGCTCGACAGAGAGGGATCATCTGCTGCACGACCTTTGCGCAGTCGGCCATCATTTGGCTCCCGCTCGAGAGGTCACGGATACAGTGCTCGAGACAGGTCTCGCCGGTCACCGCACAGTGGGCTGCGGCCTCGGCCGCGCGAGTGAGAGCTTCCGTGACAGGCGAGCCGCCTTGGGGCGCGGGGGGCGCAGGCTCGGGCTTCGGAGACTCCGGAGGAGCTTGGGTCGGAGCTGCGCCGCAGCCGAGTGCGCTGACGAGGCTGTGGGCGAGGGCCGTGGCGGTGGCGACTTGGAGGACTTCTCGGCGTTGCATCAGGGTATCTTCCGCGCTTTTCGCGGAAAAAGGCAAACCGGGGGCGGTCTCCAGGAGGAACGTTTGCTTGGGCCCGTCCCTCCCATCACCCTTCGAAACAGATTCCGCGAAGTTTGACCCCAAATCCAGTGATAGCGAAAACGCATGCTTCGACGTCCCGCTTGCCTTATTTATTCCCTGCTCGCCTTTGCCTTGGCGTGCAGTTCTTCTTCTGAGGGGCCGCCGACCGACGGCTCGGGCGGCGCGGGGGCGATGACGGGCGGCGGGGGCCCTTTGGGTTCCGGAGGTGCGGCGCCGGTGAGCGGTGGCGGAGCGCCTGCGGCTGGTGGATGGATGGGCAGCGGTGCTCAGCCGGCGACTGGTGGGGACGGAAGCGGGAGCGGAGGAGTCGTCGGCGCTGGGGGAGGGATGCAGAGCGGTGGAGCGAACGCAGCCGGCGGCAGCGAGAACGCCACTGGCGGGAGCGCGACAGGCGGTCAAAGGAATGCGCCGAGCGATGGGGCGGTGGCTGCGGCGGCCGCGATGGGCAAAGGCGTGAACCTTGGTCAGATGTTCGAGAGCACTCAACACCCTCGAACGCTCGCGGCGGCGCGTCCGAAGATCGACGCCTACTATGAGAAAGGCTTCCGGAACCTCCGGATCCCGATCACCTGGACCGAGAACGTGGGAGGCGATCGGCTCGTCCAGGACGCTTCGACAGGTGTCGTGAACCGGGGGCACCAGCGGCTCCGCGAGATCATCTCAGTCGTGGACTATGCCCTGTCAAAGCCAGGCCTCTACGTCATCATCAACACGCACCACGAAGACACCCTCAAGACGGAGAGTCGAGCCAATGTCCTGCAGCAACTTTGGAAGGACATCAGCGACATCTTTAAGGACCACGATCATCGACTCCTCTTTGAGATTTTGAACGAGCCTCATAAGCGGGACGGGACCGCGATGCCCGCCGCCGATCTCCGGCGCATGACCGGCCTCGCCTACGACGAGATCCGGAAGGTCGATCCGAAGCGCATCATCCTCTTTGGCGGGAACCAATGGTTTGGCGCTCACGAGGTCCCCGAAGTTTGGACGAGCTTGGACGAGGTTGGAGGTGGCCTGGACGATTACCTGATGGTGACTTTCCATCACTACGATCCGTGGGAGTTCTGCGGGACGGATGAAGGCTCCCTCGCCCATCCGTGGAGTCAGGAGAACCAGTCCAAGCCGATGGCCCAAATGGCCAACTGGGCGAAGAGTGTCGGCCAGGGCATGCCCGTTTACATTGGGGAGTGGGGCGTGGGCTGGGGCAGTCGCAAAAACGACCTCTCCTGCAACAACGTTCGGAAGTGGTACCAGACCTTCGACAGCGTGCATGCCCGCGAGCATGGTCAACCGACCGCTCTTTGGGACGATGGCGGTTGGTTCAAGGTCTACGACCACGGTCAGAACCGCTTCGCCAACAACCTCGTCGATTGCATCGCGGGGGAGTGCGCCTGGTCCGGCAACGACCAGATCAACGACGGCTGTCGTTAAAGATCTGTCAATCCGTAGCTCTCGCGGGCGCGCCTTTGGCGCGCCCGCCCCGCTGTGGTCCTGAGATGAGCTGATCGCGACCCTCGAGGGGCTCGATGGAGCGTTTCGGTCCGCCCCAGGCTGTTCGAGTGGGTCGCCTCCCTGCGCGCGGGAATCAGCAAATGCTCACGGAGCAGATGCGGTGAGCAGGGTTCGGTGGACGTCGACTTGACCGCTGCCCTTCAGCCATTTGAAGTGGCTCGTCGGGCGCTCTCCGCACACCTGCCAGAAGACGCGGTGAAACTGCGCGTAGCTTCCGAAGCCGGCCGCGAGGGCTGAACGAAGCAAGCTGCGTTCGTCGCCGCTGTAGTTGCGAATGAAGTGCTGGACCTGAGAGAAGTTCCGGTACTGGAGCGGGCTCACTCCGACTTGAGCCGTGAACAGGTGCGCCAGGCGGCTCGAGCTCAGTCCTGACTCACGAGCGAGGGTGGCCGCGTCGAGCTCGTCGCTCAGGTGGTTCTCACAGATATGTTTGGCGCGGAGGACCGCGGGATGGAGTGGGGCCGGGCGCGGCGCGTCCGGTGAGTCTTCGAAAGTGGCGAGCAGCTCAGCGAGCTTGCCTTGCACTTCCTCGCATTCGGGGAGCGGCGGGCGCAGCCAGAGTCTCCGGGCTCCGGCGACCATTTCCTTGCGGAAGGCGACGCTCGGCGTGAGCACTGCGGGCTTTTCGAGCCAAGGCAAGGGCTCGAAGTTGTTCAGCTCGATGACCCAGAGCGTGACCTCTTCAGAGGTTCGAGCGAGCTCATGACGGTGACCAGCAGGCAGAACCATGAGCTGACCGGCCTCCGCCTCCAGCTCCAGGTCGAGGTCCGGGAGGCGATAAGCGATCCGGCCGGACATGATCAGGTTCAACTCCGGGCACTCGTGGGAGTGGTCCTTAATTAAGGTCGAGAGCGCCGAGCTAAACCAGACTCCCCAGCGCTCGGACGGACGGGGATCAGGTGCTTGTCCTATCACTGCCTCAAATCGTAGCGCGTCGGCACCGAGGAGCTAGGGTGCAAATGTGCCACCAGTCCGGCGATCGGGTTTTGTGTCGTCAAAGCTTGGATCCTGCCCTTCAGGAGTGCGGCTCGGGCTCGCCAGGGGGCAGGCGGAGACGGGCTTCCCCGCCCGACCCCCGGCCAGTGGGGACGGCGCTTAGGGCCGTCTGGGCTTTCAGGGGCGGACAAGCCCCAGAGCGGCGCCGCGGGCCTGCCGAAGGTGGAGAGCCTCTGAGGGGCACCCCGGGGGGCGATGCAGACGGGATGGTGAAGAGCGGCTCTCGAACCACGAGTGGGAAAGAGCGTGCCCGACTCAGGGCGGCTCGGAGCGTGGAGAGTGAATCGAGTTTTCGGCGAAAGGTTGCGACGGAGGTTCAATTTTCCCACGAGTGGGGCGGCGGGCTTCCTCTCGTCGAAGCGGCACGAGAGCGCTTCCCTGAAAGGAGCTGCGATGGAGCAGCTCCCTTTCGAGAGACCAGTGCATGAATCCCCGCTTCCGCTTTTCTTCCCGGCCCTCCTCCTCGCATTGGATCGTTGCCCTCGGCGTCGCGCTTCTGAGCCCCCGAGCCCACGCGGATAACCCTCTGGTCCAGCACATCTACACGGCGGACCCCGCGCCGATTGTCTACGACGACACCGTCTTTCTCTATACGAGTCACGACGAGGACGTCACCGTCGACAACTTCTTCACGATGAACGATTGGCTCCTGTTCACCTCGAAGGACATGGTGAACTGGACCGATCACGGCGTGGTCCTCAGCTACAAGTCTTTCTCCTGGGCGAAGGGGAAAGCCTGGGCTCCAGACGCCATCGAGCGCGACGGCAGGTACTATATGTACGTCCCGGTCTCCGACTCGATCGGGGTCGCCGTGGCGGATACTCCTTACGGACCCTTCGAGGACGCGCTCGGTAAACCCCTCCTCAGCAATTACCAATATATCGATCCCAGCGTCTTCATCGACGACGACGGGCAGGCCTATCTCTACTTTGGCAATCCGAGACTTTGGTACGTGAAGCTCAACGAGGACATGATCTCGTACAGCGGCAGCGTGCAGCAGATTCCGAACACGACCCAGAGCTTTGGGACACGGAACGGAAACGCCGATCGTCCGACCCTCTACGAGGAAGGGCCCTGGTTCTACAAGCGCAACGACATCTATTACATGGTGTTTGCGGCGGGTCCGCTTCCGGAGCCCCTCGCTTACTCCACGAGCCCTGGCCCGACGGGGCCTTGGACCTTCGGCGGCATCATCATGCAGAGCACGAATGGTCACGCCTTCACGAACCATCCGGGGGTGATCGACTATAAGGACCGCTCCTACCTCTTTTATCACACACAGGAGGCGCCCGGAGGCGGAGGCTACAAGCGCTCGGTCGCGGTCGAGGAGTTCAAATACGGCGCGGATGGCTCGATTCCGCTCATTCAAAAGACGAAGGCCGGACCCGAACCAGCCGACAACCTCAATCCGTTCGAGCGCGTTGAGGCGGAGACGATCGCGTGGGGGGTCGGGATCGAAGTGAACTCAAACGGACGCGGTGGACGCGCCGTCACGCACATCGAAAACGGCGATTCGATCAAGGTGAAGTCCGTCGATTTCAGGACGGGCGCGACAAACTTCACTGCTGCCGTCGCATCGGCGGGTTCGGGCGGAACCATCGAACTTCGTCTCGACAGCGCGATGGGGCCGGTCATCGGAACATGTGAGGTGCCGCCGACCGGCGGATGGGAAACCTGGCAAGAGGTCTCCTGTGACATCACAGGCGCCACCGAGGTCCACGATCTGTTCTTCCTCTACAAAGGCGGTCAGGGTTCACTCTTCAACATCGACTACTGGGAGTTCACGCCCAAAGATCCTTTGCCTCCCACGGGAACGGGCGGGATGTCAGCGGACGGCGGAGCTCCGAGCGTCGGCGGCGGGGACAGTGGGGGCGCGCCTTCGGCAGCAGGAGGGGCGGCGGCGAGCGCCGGTGGAGCGCCAGGTGCGAGCGGCGGCGCCGCCCCGGGCGCGGGAGGAGCCACACCAAGCTCGGGCGGAGCGCCGAGCGGCGCGGGTGGTGCGGCAGCGGCGGTAGGCGGTGCCGTAGCTGCGGGAGGCATGGGACCCGAGGAAGAGGTGGATCCGGCGTCTGGATGCAGCTGCTCAAGCGTCGGACGCTCCCCGTCGAGTGGGCTTTCGTCGGGCTTGCTCGTCGGGCTCCTCTTGCTCGTCGCGCGCGGGCGACGTCGCTTGTCGTGATGCTCGTCGCGCGCGGGCGACGTCGCTTGTCGTGATGCTCGTCGCGTGCGGGCGACGTCGCTTGTCGTGATGCTCGTCGCGTGCGGGCGACGTCGCTTGTCGTGAGAGGTGAGCTCGCGCGGGTTGTGTGAGCGTGCACCTTCGTTCGTGCTGCTTCAGCAAAAGACCCTTTCGGCGGCGCGGGCGCGCCGCTTTGCATCTCACTACGCGCGGTAAATTCGAGAAAAATCGGACGATTGTAGCTGCGCGGATTTGCTGAGGGATCGGGCGCGCGCGGTTTTGCGCCTCTTTTGCGGCGGAATCTTTCGACCTCGCGACGAGTTGAAACAAAAGAATGAGCGTAGCGCCCCTCGCCTTGCGCATTTGTTTCATGCGTCAAGAAAGGTAGGAAATATGACTAGGCTAGCAAAAGGTTCCGCCGCCGCTGCTTTGGCGGCGATTGTCGGACTCTCCGGTTCCGCGTTCGCGTCTGTAGGAAACTATCCGTCTCAGCAGCCGGCTCCCCGCACACCGTCTGCCCATGACAATCCCTCCGTAGTGAACGTTGGCAATCGTCCGCAGATTGACGCTGCTCGCGCTCCGGCAAAGAAGGTAGCGAAGAACGCGACGGACGCGGTGCAGCAACGCTAAGAGCGCGCTCCCCCCAATAGGACAACGCCCTCTGATGAGCGCAGAAAAGACAGCGGCCGAGTGAGCGTCCTTGTCGGACAGCTGACTCGGCCGATTCCTTTTGTGGCAGTGAGGAGCTCTCGATCAGTACTCCGAGAAGACCTTCCAGGTCATGTTGGCGGCGAACTTCGGCCAACCGTGGTTGGTCCCGCTGTACTCAGGATCGGTGTGCTGGCACCAATAGACCGGGTAGCCATCGTCGCAGCCCTCAAAGAGCACACAGTTTGACTGGGGATCTGTGTAACCTTCGACGGGCGTCGCGTCCTTCCCGCAGTGGTTCAAGGCGGTGTAGAAATCGCGCGTCTTGGGACCATTTTCGCTGCCGACGACGGAGTCATTCTTGCCATGAATGATGATCGCGGCGACCTGGCCCGTGCAGTTTCGAGTGGCGGGGTTGAGCTGGTACTGGGGAACATTCTTCGTCGCGCAAGGCGCGATCGCGCGCACCTTGTCGGCGTGCTCACAGCCGAGGATGCTGGCGAAATCGCCGCCGGAGCTCTCACCTGCTGCGAAGACTCGGTTCTCGTCGATGCAGTAGTCGCCCGTGATCTTCTCGTAGAAGGGGGCGAAGAAGGAGACGTCACCCGCGCCCCAGCCGCTATTGCTGTTTGCGGGGTGCGGGTAGACGCGGATGGCCTTGTCCTTCGCCTCGTTCTTCTCGTATCCGGCGCTGTTTTCGGCCCAGGAGATCGGATTCCCCGTGGGGTTGAACATGATGAGCGTCGGGTAGGGCTTCGACGGATCGTAGTTCGTGGGCAACTTCACGTAATACTGATGGTTCGATACGTTGAGGGGCGAACCGGAGCTGCCGGTCTGCGGATTGGCCTTGTTACAGCCCTTGCTCGGCTTGGGGGGAGCCTTCTCGTCAACGGGGTCTGCTCCGCCGGTCCCGCTCGGCTCGCCCCCGACGCCGTCCATGCCGCCGGCGCCACTGCCCGCGCCGCCCGTATTCTCCGAGCCACCCGCGCTGGCTCCGCCGCTCATCGCCGGGGAGCCGCCAGCGCTGGAACCACCGGCGCTCGCACCTCCGCTCGCCACCGCGCCGCCTGCGCTCGGGGCGCCACCAGCGCTCGGGGTGCCACCAGCCGCGCCTCCTGCGCTCGTGACGGCGCCGCCGGTGCCGGGATCGCCATCGGTACCGTCATCTTCGACGGGTTGGAGCCCCGAGGAGCAGGCAAGAGCTAGGATCGATACGAGAGGAAGAGTGCGGAGCGACATACGCATGGAAAATACCTTTGAGAGCAGATCGCGTGAAACGCGGCTCTCAGCAATTTGCCAGAAACGTCTGCGTCCTCCGACGGAAATCCCGAACACTCGGCCGGAAGAATGTTCGGGCCTCTTGTGCACTTATAAAATTCTAACTTGCCCCGGAGCGAAACTTCCCCCAGTCGATGCGCAATTTTCGCATCCTTGCACGAAGTGTGTGGGGATTGATGCCGAGGAGGCGTGCGGCTCCGTGAGGTCCTTCGATGCGCCCGAAGGAGCGCTCGAGCGCAGCTTCGATATGAGCGGCCATCGCCTCGTCGAGGGTCGGGAAGCGGCCGCTCGTCGCTGGAGGCGCTTTCACGGGCGCGTCGCCGGTGAGCGGCGGGGGCGGATTCGACGGACGCGAGGGGGCTGAGCCGATGCTCCCGAGCGCAGCGGCGATCTCGAGACGCTTGCCGTTGCCGAGGATGGCGGCGCGCTCGATCACGGCGCCGAGCTCGCGCACGTTGCCGGGCCAGGAGTACCGGGACAATAGTTCGATGTCCTCGTCCGTGGGACGAAGTCCGCTGCCTCCGAGCCGCTTACCGGCGGCGTCCGCGAAATAGTCGGCGAGGTCTCGCAGATCTTCGGGGCGCTCCCGCAAGCTCGGCAGGCGCAAGGGGAAGACGCTGAGCCGGTACCAGAGGTCTTCGCGGAAAGCCCCGCTCATGACCATCGTTTCGAGCTGCCTGTGAGTCGCCGCGACGATGCGCACGTCGACGCTGATGGTCTGGTGACCGCCGACGCGCTCGAGGGTGCCGTCCTGGAGCACGCGGAGCAGGCGGACCTGCGCCGCGAGGGGAAGCTCGCCAATTTCGTCGAGGAACAGCGTTCCGCCGTCGGCTCGTTCGAACCAGCCTTTGCGCTGGGCGTTGGCGCCGGTGAACGCGCCGCGCTCGTGACCGAAGAGTTCAGAGTCGATGAGCTCGGAGGGGATCGCACCACAATTCACGCGAACGACCGGGCCGCGGGCGCGGCGCGAGTGCGCGTGAATGGCGCGGGCGATGACTTCTTTTCCGGAGCCCGTCTCGCCGAGAATGAGCACCGGGGCGTCGGTCGGCGCGACTTGTTTCGCGCGATCCATGACCGCCTTGAGTCCTTTGGACTCACCGATCACTACGTCTTTGACGCCCGTGCGCTGTAGGCGGGACAGGAGCGCGTCGCGATCGGCCTCGAGCGCCGAGCGCATACGCGTCAGCTCGTGGATGCGTTGATCGTTTTCGAAGGCGACCGAGAGCGGGCGCGCCGCGGAGCTGAGCAGATGCAAATGGCGGGGTTCGACCTCGAAGCCGGGCTCGACAATCGCAACAGCGACGCCCACGGTCTGACCATGGACGAGGAGCGGGAACGCGATGCCCTCGCCGCTGCTCTCCTTCGGGCGCAACAGACTGCTCAGAGGGTGGCGCTCGCTCACTAGCGCGATGCCACGCGTACGAAGCCAAGCGCCGAGCTCACGGGCGAGCTCGGGTTCGACGTCTGTCCTCGGAGGCCAGGGAGCTTCGCCCTCGGTTTGACGAGGCATGCTGGAGGCGACCGTAGTCAAACGGAGAGGGTCCTGTTCGAGCCGCCGCACGAGGAGCAGATCGAGAGGAAGATGTTCGGAGAGAACCGCAGCGATGCGCCGAATCGATTCCCCGAGCTCGAGGTGTTCGGACACCTCTCGCCAGAGTTGAGACTCCAGGTTCATCGCTTCTCGGCTCGCGATTTCGTCAGACACGTCGGGAATGGTTGCTGAAACCGATCCGCTAGGCCAGCGAATATCACGGGGCGCTGTTCCGCCCTGATTCCAAGGGGTACGTTCGTGCATAAGTAACTTCCACCTGAATGCGAGCTCCGGCTTCGATGCCGCGCAGCAGACTGCTCCGACGCGGGAACTGGGCGACGAGGGAACCAGCTCCGTCCAGTGTTGCGTGGACCCGGACCCGGTCCCCAAGGGGAACGACTCTTTCCACGGTTGCGACTCCCGGGTCCTCCCGGAAGAACTTCAGGTCGTAGGAGCGGACGACGAGCTGGACCTGGCCGTCGCTCGGGCCGGACTGGGCCGGGGTCTGAAGGGCGCCGACCTTGGCAATCCCTTTGTCCATCTGGGCCGTGAAGACGTTCACGTCGCCGACGAAGCGCGCCACGAACTCTGTCCGGGGCTCGTCTAGGATCTCAGCGGGGGTGCCGGACTGTTCGAGCTTGCCGTGGTTGATGATGAGGACGCGGTCCGAGACGGAGAAGGCTTCGTCCTGATCGTGGGTGACGAAGATCGAGGTGACGCCGACTTCGTCGTGGAGGCGGCGGAGCCACTGACGGAGCTCCTCGCGGACCTTTGCGTCGACGGCGCCGAAGGGCTCGTCGAGAAGAAGGAGGCGAGGTTCGGGGGCGAGTGCACGAGCCAGCGCGACGCGCTGGCGTTGGCCTCCGGAGAGCTGCGAGGGGTAGCGGCCGCCGAGTCCGCCGAGTCCGACGAGCTCGAGGAGCTGTTCGGTGCGTTCGGCGCGCGTCTTCGGGTCGACGTTGCGGACCAAGAGGCCGAAGCCGACGTTTTCGGCGACCGTCAGGTGCCGGAACAGGGCGTAGTGCTGGAAGACGAAGCCGATCGCGCGACTGCGAGCGTGGACGTGGGTGGCCTCTTCGCCGTCGAACCAAACCGAGCCGGAATCCGGGGACTCGAGGCCCGCCAAGATGCGCAAGATGGTGCTCTTGCCGCTGCCAGAGGGTCCAAGCAGCGCGACCAGAGAACCGCTCTCGACCTCGAAGCTGACGTCGTCGACGGCCTGGAATGAACCAAAGCGTTTGCGGAGGTGTTCTACTCGGATGCTCATGCTGTCTGCTTGCTCGGGCCGTGGGCCCGCTTTTGAGTCTTGGCTTGGCGCTTCTTGAGGCGCTCCAGAATGAAGAGGAGCCCGCTCGAGAAGACGGCGAGGAGGAGCGACATGCCGTAAGCGGCGTCGAGGTTTCGCTCCTCGATGGAGTCGTGAATGAACGTGGTGGCCGTTTGGGTCTGGCCCGAGATGCTGCCGCCGAGCACGAGCACGGCGCCGAACTCGCCGAGAGAGCGCGCCATGGCCATCAAGACGCCGTAGCCGAGGGCAATGCGGATGTTCGGCAGCGTCACCTTCCAGAAGGTCTGCCAGGGAGAGGCGCCGAGGGTCGTGGCGGCTTCCTCTTCGTCGGTTCCGAGCTCTTCGAGCACGTAGGAGACCTCACGGATCGAGTAGGGCAGGGTCACAAACAGCGTGCCGAGCACCAGGCCCCAAAACGTGAAGACCAGCTTGATGTTTATGGCCTCGAGGAGCGGGGAGAGAACGCCGCCTTTACCGATCAGGAGAAGGAAGGAGAGCCCGATCATGACCGGCGAGACCGCGAGCGGCAGGTCACATAGTGCGCTCACCAGAGCGCGGCCGGGGAAACGATGGCGCACCAGCACGATGCCCCCGAGTGCCCCGACCACGCCATTGACCACCATGGTGATCAAGAGGAGCAAAATCGAGTTCTTCAGGGCGAGGAGCGCCGTCGTGTCGACGAGCTTCGAGAGCGCAACACCGAACCCAATTTCGGCGATTTCGACGAGAAGCGCTGAGAGCGGTCCGAGCAGGACCAGGCCGAGATAGCCGAGCACCAAGCCCGAGAGCACGATGCGGGTGAGCGGGGACGGGGCGCGGAGTTTGTCGTCTTTGAGCGGGCGGACCGACGCGCTCGGTCGGAGAGCGGGTAGAGCTTCAAGCTTGTGCATGGCGACCTCCGACCCTCTTCTCGGCAATGCGGGCGATGCCGTGGAGGGCTAGGGCGATGAAGAGAAGGAGCGAACCAACGCTCGCAGCCGTGGCGGGGTGACCGCTCTCGATCTCACCGAAGATGTAGACCGGTGCGGTGAGTGTTTCCTGGGGGATGTTGCCGGCGACGATCACGATGGATCCGAATTCACCCATCGCGCGCCCGAGCGAGCGGAGGCTGCCCGAGATGACTGCCGGATAAATGGCGGGGAAATACACCGTCCGAAACGCGCGCCAAGGGGACGCCCCGAGCACGACCGCCGCTTCCTCCTCGGCGGGATCTACCTCCTCGAGCACCGGCTCCACGGCGCGCACCACGAAGGGCAACGTCACCAGCAGGAGCGCCAGGATGATGCCCGGTTTGGCGAAGATGATGTCGATGCCGAGGGCGCTGAACTTCTGGCCGAGCAGTGACGCCGGTCCGTAGAGGATCGAAAGCATCACGCCCGCGACGAGCGTCGGAATCGAGAGCGGGAGATCGACCACCGCCGAAACGAGGGGCTTCAGAGGGAGCGGATACCGAAACAGCACCCAAGCGGTCAGCGTGCCGAAGAACGCATTGAGGACGCCAACGAGGAGCCCGGTCCAGAGCGTGAGGCCGACAGCGGAGAGCGCGACGTCCGAGGTGATGCGTTCCCAGAAGGCCCCGAGTCCGTCTTGGAAAGCGACGAACACAAGGACCGAGAAGGGCACCAAGACGAGGAGCCCGATGTAAGAGACGATGCCTCGACGGACCCAGAGTTCTCCCGGTCCCGGCAAGAGCGCAAAGCCGACGGGCTTCATGATCCTTTTCCAGCGCTGCGGCCTTTGGCGAGCGCCTTGTCGTAGACGCCGCCGTCGGCAAAGACCGTCTTCTTCAGGTGATCCCAGCCGCCGAGATCTCGAACCGTGAACAGGTTCTCGACGGGCGCGAACTTGCTGCGCACCTCAGAGAAGACAGCTTCATCCACGGGACGAAGTCCCTGGGACGCGAAGGCCTTTTGGGCTTCGGGGCTGAACAAGAAGTCGATAAAGCCCTGAGCGATCTCTTCGCTGTTGTGCTTTTTCGTGTAGGCGTCGACGCGCGCCACGGGATTTTCGATGAGCAGGGTCGACTTCGGGACGACGATGTCGGGGCGCTTGGCCTCAGGGAGGACCAAGATCTCGTTCTCGTAGGTGATGATGGCGTCGCCGACGCCCCGCTCGAAGTTTAGAAACGACTCGCGACCGCTTGAGTCCATGATCTTCACGTTGGCGAGGATTTTGGCCAAGAGCTCCTCGGCGCGCGCCTCAGCCCCTTCGCTCGGCTCGGACCGGAGGATCGCGCCGTAGACTGCGAGCACGTTCCACATGGCGCCGCCGCTCGTCTTCACGTTCGGCGTGAGGACGCTGACGCCCGGCTTGGCGAGGTCGGCCCAGTCGGAGATGCCCTTCGGGTTTCCCTTGCGGACGCCGATGACCACGACGGACTGGGTCACGATGCCGTCGTGGGGCTGCTTGCGCCAATCGTGGCTGATGAGGCCGGCGTCTTGGATTTTCTGGATGTCCGGATCGAGAGAGAGGGAGGCGACGTCCGCTTCGAAGCCGCCGACGATGGCGCGCGCTTGGGCGCCGCTGGCCATGTAGGACTCGGAGACCTCGAGCTTTTGCCCCTTCTCTTTCTCCCACTTGGCTCGGAAGGCGGGGATGATGTGCTTGCCGTAGGCCTCGCGGGGGACGGAGTAGGCCCCGAGCACGAGGGTGGCCTTCCCGTTCGTACTGGCGCCTTCACTGGCGCGGCTCGAGTCGGAGGACTTCTGACAAGCGGTCGAGAGCAGAAGGAAGGGGACGAAGAAGAGAGGAAGGAGAGCTCTCGGAATGGCTCGCATGGCCGCCGCTCAAGCACTGGCCATGCCAGCGCGATTCACGGGCGATTCTCGGCTGAAACCTGGCACCCGAGCGGGCCGAACCATCAAATTGTCTCGCCTCGGCCGTCGCAGGAGCTGGGCCTTTTTCTAGTCCGTTATATTTGCCGGCATGATGCCCGGATCTTTTGCGGGGCCCGCGGGACTTGCTCGGGTTTCGTCCTCATGTCCTCGCCGTGTCGTCCTCGTTATTGCTGGATGACAAGCGCTGCACCCGACTCCGCGCCGGAAAAATGCGCAAAATCGCGCATTTTGGGCGTCCGACCCAAGCCGGACCTGAGCTAAGCAGCGGGGGCTGACCGTGGACCACGCCCCCGTTTCCTATTCACCCGTAGCCGTCCTTCCCTTCGCGACCCTCCTGCTGTGCATCGCAGCGCTGCCCTTGATTTTTCACCACTTCTGGGAGTCGAACCGGAACAAGGGAATCATCACCGCTATCCTGGCGGCGCCGGTAGCGGTTTGGCTCGCCTCCCACGACCCCCATGCGCTTGAGCATAGCGCCATCGAGTACGTCTCTTTTATCTGTTTGCTCGGGTCGCTGTTCGTGGTCTCGGGCGGCATTCACGTCTCCGGTGACCTGGAAGCGACCCCGAAGGTGAACGCGGTGCTGCTCGGCATCGGCGCCGTGCTTGCGAACTTCATCGGGACGACGGGCGCGAGCATGGTGCTCATCCGACTCGTCCTACGCACGAACTCTGAGCGCAAGAACACGAGTCACATCCCTTTCTTCTTCATCCTGCTCGTTTCGAACTGTGGTGGCCTCCTAACGCCCCTCGGCGATCCGCCCCTGTTCCTCGGCTATCTGCGCGGGGTGCCCTTCTTCTGGACCTTGAACCTCCTTCCGGTCTGGCTGCTGGCGGTCTCCTATCTCCTCACGCTGTTCGTGATCGTGGATCGGCGCGCGTACGCCGCGGAGCCTGCTTCTGCGATCGCGGAAGACGTGAGCCATGTGGAGCCGGTGCGGGTGACGGGCCTCATGAACATCGCACTCTTGCTCGGCATCGTGCTCGCCGTCTTCTTGCCGACGCCTTACCGGGAGCTCGTGATGGTCGCGCTCACGGTGGTCTCCCTGGTCTTTGGTTCGAAGGAGGCGCGGCAGAAGAACGACTTCTCCTTCGGCCCGATCCTCGAGGTGGCGATCCTCTTCGCGGGCATCTTCGTGACGATGGTCCCCGCCCTTGCGCTTCTCAAGGAACATGGCTCTTCCCTCGGGCTCGTCTCGCCCTGGCACTACTTCGTCGTCACCGGTGCTCTCTCGAGCGTTCTCGACAACGCGCCGACCTATCTGACGTTCCTCTCCGCGGCCCAGGGCCTCGGGCTCCCGGCGGAGGTCGTCGGCGTTCCGCAGATCCATCTTTTCGCGATCAGCGCAGCTTCGGTGCTCATGGGCGCGAACACCTACATCGGCAACGGCCCGAACTTCATGGTCAAGGCCATCGCCGACAGCCAAGCCTACGAGACGGACAACTTCGTGAGCTACGCGATCAAGGCGATTTTCGCGCTGACGCCGATCTATCTCGTCATCACGATCTACCTCGCGATGGCCGCTTGAGCTGGGCGGCACGGCCCTTCAGATCGCTCCGGTCCGAAGCGGAAGCGCGCTCGGCTTCCCTCTCGAGGAGAGCCTTCTTGCGGGAGAGTCCATAGCGGTATCCTGCGAGCTCTCCGCTCGAGCGGATGACCCGGTGGCAGGGGACGAGCAGAGCGACCGGGTTCGTGGCACAGGCGCGCGCGACAGCGCGCGCCGCGGTGGGCTGCCCGAGCTTTTCGGCGAGCTCCGCATAGGTGGCGGTCTGTCCGGCCGGGATCTGGCGGAGCAGGTTCCAGACGCGCTTCTGAAAGAGGCTGCCGCGCAGGTCCAAAGGGAGGTCCGGGAGCGCGGCTTCGGACGCGACGAAAGCCACGATGAGGGTGAGTTCCTGCTTGAGAGCATCGTCATCTCGGATGAGCTCAGCCTTCGGGAACTCTCGCGCGAGCTCTCGTTCGAGGTCGCGTGGATCTTCTCCGAGAGACACCGCGCAGACGCCGCGCTCTGTGCGCCCGAGGAGGAGCTCACCGAGGCTGGTCGGGCAGGTGGCGAAACGGATCGTTATCGCCTCAGCGCCTCGCTTGTAACGGGAGGGCTCCATGCCGAGGGCTCCTGACGGCGAAGTGTAGAGGCGACTCGAGCTCCCATAGCCGGCCGCGTATCCGGCGCGTGCGACGGGGCTGCCGCGCGAGAGCTCGGCGCGCAGCTTCTGAGAGCGCACTTCGCGGGCGTACTGCCCGGGGGTGAGCCCGGTGGCCCTTTTGAACTCGCGATGGGTATGCGAGGGGCTTTTCTGAGCGAGCTTGGCGAGTTCGGCGAGACTCGCGTCCGGGCACGCGTCGAGATGGGCGCAGAGGACTCTGATGAGCTCGCTCCCGGAGGACATCGCCGCGTCAGGATGGCAGCGGAGGCAGGCGCGATAACCCGCCGCGCGAGCGAGCGCAGGGGTCTCGTAGAACTCCACGTTGTCTCTGAGGGGGCGCCGAGCGCTGCAGGAAGGACGGCAGTAGATGCCCGTCGTGCGCACCGCATAAACGAACTGTCCATCTGCGGATCGAGAGCGCCCGCTCACGAGCTCCCAGCGCCGTTCGGGAGCGGGAGCGCGAGGGAGACGTGCGGGGGAGTTCATGGTCCTTGGGATAGCTGCGCCTCGCGCCCGGTCACTCCGGATCTTGCTCTCAAACTCGGAAAGTCCTCTGCCGGCCCTGTGACAAATCTGCCGTATCCCCCAGCGTCATTCAGCGCAGGGGGTGAAGCGGCCCGTGAGCACGAGGAAGTAGAGGACTCGGAGCGAGTCGGGGAAGTACTTGTGGTCGTCGACGGTGACAGCTTCGAGGGCGAAGCGATCGGCGACGTCCTGCGTGGAAGCCATCGCGGCGTTCGCGAAGGCACCGACGCTGATGATGCTGTGGTCGATCTCGCCGTAGGGAGTGCCGTCGAGGTTGAACTTCCGTCCGACCTTCGTGATGTCTTGGCTATCGACGAAGTCCGTGACTCGGTTCAGCCAGGTCTTGGCTTCAGGGGTTCCGAACAGCAGGTAGTCGACGGCGATACGGAAGGGAGTTCGGATCGCGTCGGTTCCGAAGATGTGGGCGTCGGTGTACCAGTTGCACCCGGAGGGGCCCGACGTGGAGGTGTTTCCGTTCGCGTCGGACCAGTTCGGCACGAATCCCGTGGTCGGATGCGCAAAGCGCTCGAGCAGGACGTAGCTGTCGCTCGCGAGCTTGAGCCAATCGTTTTTGCGCGCCGCCTGCGCCGGACGCTCGGCGAACAGACGATAGTAGGCGGGCGCGAAATAGGAGGCATTCTGACAGTCAGCGCCGCCGAAGGCGTCCCCCGGCTTCAGGAGCCGGAGCCCTCCTTCGACCACTGTCTCGTGCTCGAAGATGCGTGAGATGAGCGCGTCGGCGTCGGTGCCATACTTGGCATCCTTCCATTTGCACTCCGCCTGAATCAGAGCCATCGCCACGTCGAGTTCTGCGTCGGAAGCGCCGTTGTCCGAGTTGTCGTCGGGTTTTGTCCCCTCACAGCCGCCGCGCTTCCAGTGCATCACCCCGCGCTCATTGACGTTCTGTTGGTAATACTTCCAGAACCCATCGAAGAGCTCGCGATCGTCGTTGCCCACGGCGCCGAGCATTCCGTAGCCGATGCCTTCGGAGACGGTGTTCTCCGGTTGATCCCAAATGACGCGCGCGGCGCCTCCGGGACAGGTCTCGACCCAATTTTCCTTCCACCGGGACCAGGCCGCCGCGAGATGATCATCGCTGATCGTTGTGGGGCGAACCCCGTGAGGATAACCGCTGCCCGTCGAGCCGCCTGCTCCGCCCGGCGCGCCACCGTCTCCACTCGGCGCCCCGCCGCTTCCGTCCCCGCCGCCTCCGGGCGCCGCTCCGCCGGCCCCATCACCGCCGGTGCCGCTCGCGCCGCCGGCGCTCGCTCCGCCAGAAGTCGTGCCTCCCGAGGCCGCGAGCCCACCACTTCCTCCGCCGTCTCCGACCGTGCCGCCGCTTCCTCCGCTTGCGTTCACGGAGCCGCCGCTGCCAGAGGGCGCGTCACTTGCGCTGCAGCCCGGACCGAGCCCAACCAGGAGCAGAAGCAGCGAGCCTCCCGCCCAATAACGAGCACGCGAGGAGGAAAGCCGAACCGGAGAGGGGAAGCTCATCGCTCACAGTCTAACTGACGGTGAGCTGAAAGCGATTCGGAGGCGAACGAAGAACGGGTCAGAGCCCCTCTCTGGCCCCGACCCGCTCTCGTTGTTCCCGCGTTCACGCGTAAGAGTGCGTGACGCTTGTACGGTGCGCTTTAAAAATTCAGGCCAGCTTGGAGCTCGAAATAGTGCACGGGCTCGCCGATAGCGTAGTGGTTCTCGTTCGGAATGAAGATGCCGTACATGGGGCGCACGGCGACATATTTGCCGATCTTCTGCGTGAGCTGCGCGTTGATTTCGCCGCCTGCGAAAGAATCAGCACCAGTGCGGCCGAGTCCACCATTTTGCGGGCGAGCGAACAGGTGACCGTGGAGATCGGCTGTGAGCGAAGTGTTGAGCTTGAATCCGAGCTTCAACATACCGCCCATGACGTTGCTTCGAGCTCCGATGATGTCCATCCAACCGAGGAACTTGTGACCGGTGGGGAAGAGCTCGTTGTAGGCTTCGTTCCGCGGCCCATCGGCGCCGTCGGGCGCGTTGCCCGTGGCGTAGAAGCCGCCGACACCGACGCGAGCGGGACCGAAGGTGAGCCCGACCTCGCCCTCCACCTGAGCCGCGAGGGTCGAGACAGCAGCCGCGCGGGGTCCGGTGGGCGGAACGGTGCCCGTTGACTCGCCAAACTGGAAGCCGCCTTCGACGCGGTAGTCGAAGAGGTCGATGTTCTGCTGAGCGCGGGCACCGAGCGTGAACAGGGTGGCGCCGTCGCGGGCGTAGGTGACCGGGGCGCCGGTAGCGTCGGTGCCTGTGAGGCCTTCCGTAGAAGCGGTCGAGAGGCCGAGGAAGTAAGGCTCAAGTGCCAGGCCTTTGGCGATGTAGCCGCCGATGTTCGCGTAGAGACCCCAGAAGTAGCTGTCACCTGCGGCGAAGGGATTGTTCACGGCCGGATGGCCTTCGGCCTGTTGGGTGAAGAAGGCGTCGATCCACCCCTTGTCGAGGATGAAGTGGGTGTGGACGCCGTCGAAGGCGCGCCCCGCTTGGTTCCAATCGAGGTTGCCGATGGTGAGGGAGTCGCCGTAGTTCATCGCGAAGCGACCGCCTTTGACTTCGACGATCTTGCTCTTGAGCATGAAGTAGCCCTCGTAGATGCCGAGGTTCGCTTCGCCGACGGTGCCGCCGGTGCCGCTCAGGCCCCAGCTGCCGCTGGCTTGCGGCGTGAAGTTCACGAGGCCGGTGACGCCATCCACCAGCGGGAGCTCCGCAGTCTCCATCTTGATGCGGGCGCGGAAGACAGTCTGATCGCCTTCGGAGAAGCGCGGACGGGAAACACCGAGCCGATCGTAGTTTTCGCGCACCTCGAAGCGGCTCCAGGTGCTGGTTCCGAACTTGACCGGTGAGAGGCTCGGCTCAGGCGGCTTCTCATCAGCGACAGGCTCCGGTTCCGGCGGCGGAGGTGGCAACGCGGGTTCGGGTTCAGGTGCCGGCTCGACCGGAGCGTCGACCGGTGCGGGCTCCTCAGCGGGCGGCGGAAGTGTCGCCGCGGGTGGCTCGACCTCCTCAGCCGTGGGCGGAGGTTCGGCCGGTTCGGGCTCAGGTGCTGCCTGAGCGAAGGCGAGCGACGGGATGAGGAACGGTGTCGCGAGGACGAACGAATGAGAGAGGAGCTTTTTCATGGACGTTGTTTTCTCGGGAGACCCGGTGAGTGGTAGTGACATCCTTTGCATCACCTTTGCGGAGTTACTCATCTGTTTCTAAGAACTGTTCCGTTCGAATTCGTCGTTCGAATTCTCCCTGAATTCATTCTCGGTTTATTTCGCCTGAGTTGGGTCTCGGAGGTTGTTTCGAGTATGGGTCAGGCGGCCCGAGCATAGGCACAGTTCGCGTCCGAGCGTACCCCTGGTTTCCTGCGGAATGCGCCGCTCCCGCGGGTGTGCTCTCTTCGCCTGCTCACAGGGCTCGAGATTTCCCTGCGGTTCCCAGAAGGTGACAAAAGTAGAAGACGCCGTCGCGATCGGGTCGCGCGGCGTCTCTTGGACTGGCGGTCGGGGTCGACTCAGCTGCGGGTGAGCTCGTAGCCGTTTGGCGTGACGCGAACGATGTCCTGACGAAGCTTACTGTCCACCATATAAGTGAACGTGGCGGCGTGGATGCGCCGTTCGACGAGCTTCCAGAAGAGCTCAGGCAGGCTCGAGGTCACCTCGGGGGGCGAGGTCGGCGCGACGAGCAGCGTCGAGTGCACCAGCTGTCCCGAGTTTGCGAGGTTCGATACGTAGGTCCGAAGGCCCGTCTCGTTCATCATCTCCACGGTGGGAGAAGGATTCTTCACCGGGGCTACTTCATGAACGATCTGTGAATCGGTCGCGTTCAGCGTCTTGGCCCGAACAGGCATCACCGCCGACTCAGGTTCAGAGTCTTTCTTAGAGGTCGACGGCGCATTTTCCCGGGCAAACATCATCTCGAGGCTCACGATTTCTTTCTCGCAGTCAGCAGTTTCTATTATGCGCACTTCCGCGCGCAGAGTGAAGATCTTCGTGAACAATGTGACAGAGGATCTTGCGTTTGCCAGCCAATCTAGCGGCAGCGGAAACGCGGCGAGGCGTCTCGTTTACCCGACACACTTGAGCGTCCGCGCACGCTGAATCGGCAGATTTTGCATCCGTGAGTGTTCTGTCTGTTTCGGCTTTGCGCGTTTCGTCGGCATCAGACGTAGCCTGTGCGAAAAGAGCTCGAAGCAGGCTTTGAAAAGGCCGAAAGGCGTGGGACAACGGCCTTGAAAGGTGGGCCGGTCGTGAAGAGGTTGGTCCTAGGGTGCGGTGTTCCCGGAGCGATGCCCCGGAGCTCTGGAGGATGTCGGCCTGAACGCCAGTGGAGTCAGCGGGGAACAAGAAGGACCGAGAGGAACTCAGATCATGTCTCAAGAACCGTATCGAATCGTCGTTGGCTATGACTATTCCGAGCTGGCGGACGGAGCTTTGCGCCGCGCTTTTGAGCTCGCTTCCCGCGAAGAGCGCGGTGAGGTCCACGTCATCCACGTGATCGCGCCGATCGTCGATATGCTCGACGTGGCTTCCGCGGGCGCTGTAACGACGCCGCCTCTCGACCTGACCGCCGCCTATGACGCCCTCGAGGCGCGCATCATCGAGCGCCTTTCGGCCTGGCAGGACGAGACCAAGAAGAGCTTTTCTCGGCTCGCCATTCACGTGAGGACTGAGACTGCGTCCAGTGAGGTCGCGCAGCTCGCTTCCGATCTCGACGCGGAGCTCGTCGTCGTCGGAACCCACGGACGGCGCGGCCTGCGCCATTTGCTGCTCGGCTCGGTCGCTGAAGCTGTGGTCCGCCAGTCGCCGTGCCCGGTTCTGGTCGTTCGTCCGAAGGCTGAGGCAAACGTGCCCCGTATTGAACCGCCCTGCCCCGATTGTGTCGCAGCACGTAAGGCGAGCGGAGGAGCTGAGCTCTGGTGCGAGAGGCACTCGCAGCGCAGCGGCCGACGTCATACCTACCTTAAGACGACCGGCCTCAATCGTTCGTAAAATGGCCGCCTTCTTGTGGAGTCGCGCGCGGGAAACCGCGCGCGACCGGGAAGCCTCGAGCCCCCTTGAGGGTTCTTATATTGGCGAGACGCGACAGCTAGAGTGAAGCTGGTCCGCTCTTTGCTTTGAGGGGTGTTCATGAACTCGAATGTCTTCGTTTCTCCGGCGCTTCGGGCCCCGACTGCAGTCAACGCCCACCCGGATTTTCTCGACTATTTGGCTGAGCGACGCGGGATTTCTCGGGAAATGGCCCTCGATTTCCTCGGCGAGACGGTGCTCTCTTATGAGCCGGAGACGCGCACGCTTCGCGCGCGCCGCGCAGAGCTCAATTCTGTCCTCCTACCTGCGCGCACAAAAGCCGCGTCCTGAGGCTTTCTGTCACAAGCCGAGCTCGCGGCGGGAGAAGTGGAGCCCGGCACCGGAGCTTTGAGGCGAGGAGCCGCGTGAAGGTCGCTGAGGCGACTAGGTAATCTTGCTCATGGAGTGAGGTGTGAGGGCTCGGAGCAGGGGAGGACCGAGCGGCAGCGAGGTCCGGGCGCTCGAAGAGAAGGGTGCACGGAGAAGAATGAGCGCGGCGGGAGGCGCGGCGCGCGGGGCGCTGGGGCGCAGCCGATCCAGTTGCGGGGCGCTGGGGCGCAGCCGAGCGGGTGGGTTCAGGTGACGGCGCGGCGCGCGGGCGTTGAGCCGGGGCGGCGGGAGGCGCGGCGCGCGGGGCGCTGGGGCGCAGCCGAGCGGGTGGGTTCAGGTGACGGCGCGGCGCGCGGGCGTTGAGCCGGGGCGGCGGGAGGCGCGGCGCGCGGGGCGCCGGGGCGCAGCCGATCCAGTGGGTGCAGGTGAAGGCGCGGCGCGCGGGCGTTGAGCCGGGGCGGCGGGAGGCGCGGCGCGCGGGGCGCTGGGGCGCAGCCGAGCGGGCGGGTGCAGGCGAAGGCGCGGCGCGCGGGCGTTGAGCCGGGGCGGCGGGAGGCGCGGCGC
>NASX01000120.1 GCA_002085155.1 Sorangiineae bacterium NIC37A_2 | reverse complement strand
GCCACTCTCAACACTCCTCCTCCGCCCACGCCGAGCGCTCCTCCTCCGCCGCCTTTGGCGACCCCGAGCGGCCCCGCGACGCGGTCCGGTCCCGGCGGTGGTGCTGGTTGGACCATGAGCTACAGCGGTTATCTCCGCGCTCCGATGCGCGTCGGCCTCGGTAACGACACTCTTCAGAATGTTCCCCCCGGCGGCAATCCGGTCGGCCCCATGTCGCTGCACTACCCGGTCATCCCCGATGACCAGTACGGCAGCTGGCAATTCACCGGCCACAACCGCAAGGACTGGGCGGAAATGTTCTTCACCGTCGGCAATGGAACGGCCAGCGGTACTGTTGCGATCCAGGGCTTCCAGTTCACGGACGCGGCCTGGAAGCAGGACAATTCTCAGTTCGGCATCGGCCAGGGCTGGGTCGAGATCAACAGCGACCTCGGCTTCGAGAACATCAAGTTCAACGTCAAGGCCGGTAACTTCTGGGCTCGTTACGGCATGGCCGGCGTCTACGACGCAGGCGAATACGATACCTACATCATCGGTCGTACCCACGCGATGGGCGGTCTCGCTAAGATGGCGATCGACCTCGGCGTCTCCACGCTGACCTTCGAAGGTGGCTTCGGCGCCAAGCAGCCGAACCCCGAGATGTTCAACCGAGCTCGGTTCACACCGATGGCTCATATTCACGCCTTCTACAAGAACGTGGCCATGGAACTCGGTCTCCACGCCATGTACGCCTGGGCCGATCAGGGGGTTGTCCCGCTTTACCCGAACGTTCAGCCCGGCAGCAACTGTGAAGGCATCAACTACCCGGGCGACGACGGCGTCGCCGGGCAATGTATCCCGAATCAGCAAGAGCTCACGAACTACGGCGACACCACGAACTCCCTCGGCTACCTGTACGCGGGACCGACCCCGGGCGTCTTCGGTCCTGAGTTCCCGAACGGCTCTCAGCTCATCCTCGGCGCAGATGCCCGCCTCGACCTCGGCTTGGCTGGTTACCTCTACGCCGGCTTCTCCCAGCAGTTCCTCCGCAATGCCCTCGTGGTCGGCTCGGCCATCGAGAGCATCCACTCCTTCGGTGGCGCGGAGTACAAAAACGGTATCGTCGACAACTACCTCGAGTCGCCCTTCTGCGACAACACGAACGACGAGACCTTGCCGAGCTACGCGCCGAACCAGTCCTGCTCGCAGGGTAACGGTGGCGTGAGCTCGATCATGGCTCAGTACGAGCTCGGCCTGGCAAACTTCGGGATCTTCCCCGGCGCCATGGACCTCAAGTTCAAGCTCTACGGCATGGCGAACTTCATCCAGGTGCCCCGCGAGACCGAGGAGCGTTACCTCGACGCGGTCATCCAGATGGCCGAAGCGAACGGCATCTCGCGCGACCAGGTCATGCAGAACGGCACCATGAAGCTGAAGTTCGGCGTCGACGCTGAGTTCTTCCTGAACGACTACATCAGCCTCGGAACCCGCTTCGACCGCGTCCAGCCGCACAGCAAGATCGCCGAGCAGACGTTCATGATCCTAAGCCCGCGCATCACCTTCCGCTCACACATCGTCACCCACGAGACGATCAGCCTCACCTACAGCCGCTACTTCTACAATCAGCGCTATTGCCGCAGCGGCTCCGGGGACTTCGTCTCTCCGGCCGACAGCCCCTTCCGTGAGATCGGCGGCACCAACAACCAGAACTCGGACTCCGCCGGCACGACCCGCCCCCTCGCGGCCAACGGCCTCTGGGCTTCGGTCTACTGCGTGCAGCCGTCTCCGGGTGGCGTACCTCCGGCAGGTTTCGGCGCGACGATGGACAATCAGTCGCCTGGCCTCCGCGGCGCTCCGACGCTCCTGCCCGATGAGAACGTTGTGAAGCTGGAAGCCAGTATGTGGTGGTGAGGACCGAGACCCTGCTCCTCGGGTCAGCCCCGGGATAGCCGACGGCGCTCCTCCGGAGGCCGTTGAAGCAAACGCGAATTGCGCCCGTGTTGCAATATTGCAGAATGGGCGCAACACACTTTCCATTTGCGGAAGCGTCTGCTGGAATTATTCCAGAAATTTTATCAGCACTGCTAGGAAACCGGCGAGCTCGCCACCGGAATCGCTTCCCAGTGAGACCGGAAAGTGGTAGCGCTTCCCCCTCCGAGAGGACACCTACGCAATGCGGACTTTCAAGACCTCACTGATCGCCACTACGCTGGCTACCTTACCTAATATCGCCCTCGCACAAGACTACGAGGACCAGCCCCTGAGTGGCGAAGCGGGCGCTGGCTTCCAGGCCGAAGCCGCCGCCGAAGAGAGCGCAGCCGCCGACGCTTCCGCCAGTGCAGCGCCTGTTCCGGCGCACACCCCGCAGCCCGCACCGACGGCCACTCTCAACACTCCTCCTCCGCCCACGCCGAGCGCTCCTCCTCCGCCGCCTTTGGCGACCCCGAGCGGCCCCGCGACGCGGTCCGGTCCCGGCGGTGGCGCTGCAGCCGAACCCCGAGATGTTCAACCGAGCTCGGTTCACACCGATGGCTCATATCCACGCCTTCTACAAGAACGTGGCCATGGAACTCGGTCTCCACGCCATGTACGCCTGGGCCGATCAGGGGGTTGTCCCGCTTTACCCGAACGTCCAGCCCGGCAGCAACTGTGAAGGCATCAACTACCCGGGT
>NASX01000059.1 GCA_002085155.1 Sorangiineae bacterium NIC37A_2 | reverse complement strand
CATGCAGAATGCTGACCTTCCGATTCAGCTCTTACCTGACGGAAGCGGGCTCGCGATGAACACAGAAAGGACGGTCCGATTCGGGCCGGACGGAAGTGACCTCAGCGGTTTCAAGTTCTTCTACGAACCGCCGACGATCATGGACCGCGTGACGGCGAGCGCCTTCGACTCGAAGGGGCGCATTTGGGTCTCCTGGCGCACCAATGATAGCCAGCGTTACTTCGTCCAGCGCGCGCGGGCGGACGGCCGCCTCGATACGTCGTTTGGCGAATCTGGAGTGGCGCAGTCTCTGAGCGGAGTGCCTTCGGAGGCCGTCGCGCAAACGATGGAGACGCAGCGAATTGTCGTTCGCCCCGACGACTCGGCGATCCTCTTCGCGACCTCTTCGCCCAACGTGCAGCGGATTGATATTTTCGAGAACGAAGTTGCCCTGCTCTCCTTCTCGTCGAACGGCGAGCTCGACGAAGAGTTCGGCATCGACGGGAAGGTCATCGTCGGCAATAGCTTCACCGCGCTCAGCGCATTTCGTTCCACGGCTGGCGACATCATCGTCGGCTACATTCCCGGGTACACGGGAGAGCCCCGTCTCGTTCGCTACGATGACCGAGGAGAGCGCGACGAGCAGTTCGGTGAAGACGGTGAAATCAACCTCGCTCACCTCTTTCCGATGGGCGAGACTCTCGCCCAGTACCCCGACTTCGCTCATGAAAGCGCAACAGGCCGAGTCATCGTTGTCATCTCGAGTTCGGCCTCAGCCTATCTCGCGAGTTACTGGCTCTAGTCTCGGTACCTCATCTCCTTGGGGGCCGGGGTCCGGCGCGCCGGCTTCGCCTCGGTGCGCTTTGGCCCATGGGCCGGGCCGCGTCAGGAAAGGGCGGGGTCGCTCTCGGGGGTACCCGGGCCCCTAGGCACGGATTTCCCGCATTTTTCTTGTGGCTTCCCAGCATCCTCTCTGCCACATTATCTCACCTTTTGTTGCGACGCTGAGTAGGGGGCGCAACGGCAAAGCGCCTCGGACGATACCGAGCGGTCGGGCGTCCGTTTGCTCGCTCGGCCTCTCGCAGACCTAAATCAGGAAACCCTGTCCCATGATTGCCTGGAACCCTTGCTCTCCTTCCCGTAGCCCTCGCTCCCTTCGCTTGAGTCTCCTCGCGCTCACCCTGGGGTCGGCCAGCGTTCTCCTCGCGCCTTCCGCCTGTACTCCTGGTGACTGCGGGGAGGAGGACTCTTGTGGCGAAGGAGGCGAGCCGAGTAGCGGCGGTCAGCGCTCGAGCGGTGGTGCCGCGAGCAGTGGCGGCAAGCGTTCCGGAGGAGCAACCGGGTCGGGCGGACTCGGCGGTGACAAAGGGAGCGGCGCTTCGAGTGGTCAAGCGGGCGACAAGGGGGAAACCGGTGGCGCGCCGATGGTCGATCTCTCACCTCGCGTGACCGAAACGATGATTGACGGTCGAAAGGCTGAGCCCGGTGAACGTGTGCTCGGGGTGCGCGAAGGCGCTTCGATTCGGATTTCCTTCAGTGCTCCGATGGATACGGCTTCTGTCGAAGAAGCCTTGATCGGCAAGGACGAGAAGAGCGCACCTTCGTCGTTTGTGATCGGTTGGAACGAGGACAACACCGAGCTCACGCTGATCTTGAAGTCATCGGTGAAGTACGACGAGGTCGACTCTCTTGACGCGCCGCGTCGGGAGCTCGGCCTCTTGATCACTCGAGCCGCGAAAGATGCAGAAGGGCGCGCCTTGGCCGACGAGTTCATTTTGGATTTTACGCTATTGCGCCGTTACCGAGTCTTCATCGAACCGGACCTCGAGAACTCGGCCATCGCGTACGGGAACGTTCCCTTTGACATCGTTGCGCCTGAGTACCTTCAGAGCATCGACCCGTGGATGGAATCACACTGCCCCTGGCTGAACCCGGAGAACACCTACGATGCGGCCTGGAAGGAGACGTTCCGCTCCGAGTTTCCCTACACGATCGTTCGAAATTTCGCCTCGCCTCCGGGACGCCACTCGAGCAATCCAAAGGGAACGCGAGCGTCGATTTATGCGTTCCCGCTCAGCGGCGTACCCGAAGATCTGGAGCGCGCGACGCTCAAGCTCGCAAAATGGGAGCGGGTCGTTGTCGACACCAAGGACACGAACAACAACGGCTCAACGACCGACTTCGTTCCCCACTATTCCAGTACCATTGAGGTCTATGACATGCTGTTCAGCGTAGATGCGCTGCCCTCATTCGCGCTGCCCAAGAGCGTCACAGGTCCAGAAGCGCAAGCTGTCTTTGGCACGCCCTCTCGCCGGGCCAACCTGCTGAACAGCGAAGGCGAGGAGTATTCGAAGGGCTACGGCTTCTTCAGCTTTGATGTCACAGACGTCGTCGAGGTCGGCCTCAGCCGCGGCGAACCGTGGTCGATGTATCGCGCCGAATTCGACGGAATGCCCGTGGTCAAAGACGATCCACTTACGGTCTGCGTAACCCTTGCTCTCGAAGTGTCAGCCCTGATTGAGTAGACATTAGGCCGATCATGAAGAGACTTTTCGACTCCTTCGGGATCAGACTCATCACGCTAGGGAGCGCAGCCTTTCTTGCGCTCCACTGTGACATGACGTTCCAGGCCTGCGAGGATTGTACTGTCTCAGGCGGCAGTGGCGGGAGAGCGCACGGAGCAGGAGGAGGCCACGCCACGGGGGGGCTCGGCGGAGACGCTGGCGATGCCGGGCTTGCGGGGGCCAGCGGCTCTGGGGAAGGGGGCGAACAGGGGGGACCCGAAGCTCCTTCTCCTCCTGTGCTCGAGAGGGTCAGGGTGGGGGAGCTCGAGCTGGGCCCCGGAGAGCTGGTGCTCGGCGTCGTCGACGCGCCAGAGCTGGTCTTCTCCTTCAGTCAGCCGATGGACAAAAAGAGCGTCGAGGCGGCCTATAGCTCTGACAATCGGGGGACGCGAGAGTCCCGCGTCGCCTTCTCTTGGAATGCGCAAAGTGATGAGCTTCGGATCATCCCTCTTTTGCCCTTGGAGCATGAGGAGGTCGACGATCCGGACGCCGAGACCGAGACCTATTCGATCCGCTTGGCGAAAAGCGCGAAGAGTCGGGACGGTCTCGAACTCGAGGAGACTTTCGAAGCGTCCTTCCGCCTCATGAAGCGGGTCACGTTCATGGTGATTCCCGATCTCGAGGCGTCTTACTGGAGAACGGCCCCCGCCGAGAAGATGATTCGAGACGACGGGCTTTACCCGGATCACCAGTGGTTTTACTGCCCGTTCTTTCCGTTTCCGGACCGGCCCGAAGAGGCGGGACCGCTGCTGCTTGGCTACGAGCCGCTCGTCGAGGGCTACGTTGCCTATCAGGCGTACCTCCACTTGGACATTTCCTCGCCCGAGAAGAACTCCTACGGAGTCTACGTGTTTCCCTTACCGTCGAACGTCGAGTTTTTAGAGAGCGCGTCACTTCGAGTGGTCAAATGGATCGGAAACGTGGGAAGCCCGGACGAGTCGCCGCTCCGCCGTTCTGGACTCGCCGTGGACCTGCTTGCGCCCGACTTTGAAGACCCCGCATCGGACGAGCCGGTCCTTTCGGACCTCGTGAACGTAAGCGGGAACAATTCGAGCTACGGATTCGGTCCGACGGAGTTCGATGTCACAGCGATCACGACGCGAGGCCTGGACGCTGGTGACGAGAGGAGCGTGTATCGACTCGGGCTCGATTCAGCTCCGGACGATTTGTATTACACGGGCGGCTGTGCGGCGGCAGCGTTGACCCTCGTGTATTGGGCCCTTTGAGGTCCTAAAGCGACTGGGAGGCGAGCGTTTGCCCCGTTCTTCGCACGTCCCGACGACGAATCGCGCTCGTTCGCCAATTTTTCTCCCTTGCCAGCTCTCCGCGTTTGACCGAACCGACGGTTCGGTCCTAGATCGACGGAGTGCAGCGACTGGGCGCGAAAGTTTTTTGGTTGATGGCGGCCTTGTCGCTGTGTGGTTGTGACAACAAGGAATCGCAGCCTGACCCGGGTGGCGGCTCGCCGAGTGTTGGCGGAACCTCGAGCGACGGGGGCACCGGCGGTGCAGTCTTAGGGTCCGGAGGAACATCCGAAGCCGGTGGGGCGCCCGCGGCAGGGGGAACTGGGACCGAGTCCGGCGGAAGCTCGGCTGGAGGGAGCGCCGCAGGCGGCGCGGCTGCCGGTGGAGCGTCTGGGGACGGAGGCGCGATGGGCATGAGCAAGACGACGTTCGTCTACGTGGGCAGTGGCTCCTTTGGAGCTGAAACGGGAAAGGTCACCGTGTATCGCCTCGACCGCCAGGCCCCGGGGCTTGAGTTCGTGAGCGACACGGAGGCGGGTGGCCTCGCGAGCTTCCTGGCTGTGGACAGTGAGCGGCGACGCCTCTACGCGGCCGACGAGGTCAAGGGTGGTGTCTTGAGCTTCACTATCGATCCCACGACGGGCGCGCTCACGAGCCTCGGGGCGACGCCCCACTCGAACCATCCGGTGTCGCTCTCGATCTCGCCGGACGGAAAGTACCTCCTGGGAGCGAACTACAACGAGGGGAACGTGGACGTTTACCCCATCGGCGACGACGGCAAGGCCTCCGCCTCGTCGCAAACGGTCGCGACGGGCAGTCATGCTCACTCGGTCCGTTTCGACCAGGAGGGCAAAGTCCTCGTGGCCAACGAGGGCTCCGACACGATTTCTCATCTCACCTTCAACGGTGGGATGCTTTCCGCCGCGACCCCTCCTACGAGCGCGTCGTTCTCTCCGCGTCACCTCGCGTTTCATCCGAACGGGACCGTGTTTGTCGTGAGCGAGCGCGGCGACTTCATCACAGCTTATAGCCGAGCCGAAAATGGTTCGCTGAATCAGATCTGGCAGAAGCCTCGGCTCGACTCAGGGCAGCCGACCGCGAACACCGGAGCTGATATTCATCTCACACCGGACGGTCGCACGCTCTACGCTTCGAACCGAGGTCAGAGCAACACGATCGTGATGTACGACATTCGAGGCGCGGAGCCCGTATTACTCGGTCATGTTTCGACCCGCGGTACGACTCCGCGCAACTTTGCGGTCGATCCCGAAGGTCAGTTCCTCCTCGTGGGCAATCACGGCGACCAGAAGACCCTCGCCCTCTTCCGCATTGAGTCCGACGGCAAGCTCACCGAAGTGAAGGTGGAGCCGATGCAGGTGAGCCCGTTCTTTGTGACCTTCGTGCAGTTCTAAGGCGGGAGGAGCGCCACTTTCGTCTGGTCCTCGGGAAATGGGCCCCGCGAACCAGAGATGGGACAAAGAACGACCTAGCATTGTGGACCTCCCTATCCCCCGCCTTCTTGCCTTGCTAGAAGCTTACGCGGGGCCTGGGGCCAGAGCTTTCCTGTCCCGGTCCCGGAGAGGTTTTTTGCCGTGTTTGTCCATCGCTCAAACTCTCTGAGTGTTCTGATCGACGCGCTCGCGGAGCTGCTCCGCGACGCCGGGCGACCGCTCTTCGAGCGGCCACAGATCATGATCCAGAGCGTGGGCATGGAGCGCTACCTCTCGAGGGAGCTCGCGCTGCGTCTGGGGGTCGCTCTCGGGCTCGATTTCCCTTTCCCGCGAGCGTTCTTGGAGAAAATTGCCGACGAGGTGTTAGGGGAGGTACCGGAGGAGAAGACGTTCGCTCGAGAAGCGCTCGCCTTTCACATCTTTCGCGAGCTCGGACAGTGTGAACATCCCGAGGTGCGGAGCTACCTGGAGAGCGACCGGGCAGAAAGCGCTCGCCTCGAGCTCGCCGTGGAACTCGCGCGCCTCTTCGATCAGTACTCGGTCTATCGGCCCAAGATGCTCGCGGATTGGGAGCGGGAACCTTCTGACGACTTTCAAGCTGAGATTTGGTCGCGGCTGGGGCGAAAGCTGGGGCGCCACGATCCGGGCGCGCGCCTTGAAGCGCTCTACGCGGCGTCGGACGAAGCTCTCTTGTCGGTTCTCCCCAAGAGGCTCTACGTCTTCGGAGGCGCCGGGCTTCCGCCGCTCTTTCTGCGAGTGCTCGGTCGTTTCTCCCGCATCATTGAGGTGCATGTCTTCTCGTTCACGGTCTGCCAAGACTATTTCGTGGATGCGCAGGCGGATTTGACGCCGAGTGAGATCGGGGACGGCTGGAATCCGCTGCTCGTGAGTCTGGGGAAGGTGGGCGCTGACTTTCAGTACTATCTGGAACAGTTCAACTACCAGGAGCTGACGCAGCGCTTCGTCGCCGAAAGCGGCGCGAGTCTGCTCTCCTGTCTGAAGCAGGATGTTCTCGCGGGACGCCGCCGGCCCTTGAGCGAGAGATTGCCTCGCTCAGCTCGGACGGACGGCTCGATTTCGATTGTGAGCTGTCACAGTCCAGAGCGCGAGGTCGAGGTGCTCCGAGAGACGCTCCTCGATCTCTTCGAGAAAGACCGGACGCTCAAGGCCGAGGATGTGGTCGTGATGGCGCCGAATATTGGGAAATACGCGCCGCTGATTCGAGCCGTATTTGGCGGCGCCGAAGAGACGCCCCCGCTCATTCCCTTCCGGATCGCCGATCAAACTGAGAGTTCCTCGAACGCGCTCATTGCCTCCTTACTCCGGGCGCTGGGCCTATTCTCCCGTCGATTCAAGGCGAGTGAGGTGCTCTCCGTGCTCCAGATGGAGCCGGTGCTCGCAGGGTATGGGATGACGGCCCAAGATCTCGAGCGCATTACAGAGTGGCTCGAGGGAAGTGGAACCCGTTGGGGGCTCGACGATCGGCATCTTAGCGCACTCGGCTTCGAGGAGCGCCTGCATACGACTTGGGAGCGAGGCCTCTCGAGGCTCTTGCTGGGCTTCGCCATGGAGGACCAAGACCAGGCCTACGGGGAGCTCGTGCCCTTCGACGACGTGGCGCTGGGGGATGCGGAGCTTCTCAGTCAGCTGTGTGCCTTCTTGGGGACTTTGTCTGCGGCGAGTCGAGTCTTGACGCGCCCCTGCACCGTTTCGGAGTTTACTGACGCAGTGAAGGAGCTCACCCGGGGGCTCTTCCAGGGGCAGGACGGAGAAGCTCAGGCGCGGGTATTCCGCGTCTTGACGGAGCTCAGCGGGCGCGCAGAGCTCGCGGGAGTCACCGAACAGATTTCTCCTTTGGCGCTCAGCCGAGTGCTCGCCGCCGAGCTCGATAGCGTCCGCCAGAGCACGGATTTCCTCGCGGGCGGCGTGACGTTCTGCGAGCTCTTGCCTCTACGTACGATCCCGTTTCGCGTCGCTTGTGTGCTCGGGCTCTCGGAAGGGGAGTTTCCGCGCAGTGACAAGGAATCGTCCCTGGATCGGCTCGCGAATAGGCGCCTGCGCGGAGATCGGCTGCTGCGCGCGGACGATCGCTATTTGTTCCTCGAGCTCATTATGTCGGTCCAGGAGAGACTCATATTGAGCTACGTCGGGCGCAGCGTCCAGGACAACTCGCGGCGGCCTCCCTCGGTGGTTGTCTCCGAGCTGATCCACGTCCTCGACCGTATGCTCGATGGGCCCCCTGAGTCCGTCGAGGCATTCGTCCAAGAACATCCGCTCCAGCCCTTCAGCCCTCGTTATTTCGAAGGGAAAGAAGCTCACCTTGTCTCCCGATCGCGGGAAAATTTCGAAGGGGCGCTCGTCTGCGCCCGCGGACGTGGTCCAGGCCAGCTTGATTTGGAACAGCCGCTCGTGCGGAGCGTCCCGCTGGTTTCTACCGTGCAACTTCGGGAGCTCGAGTCCTTCCTGAAGAACCCGAGCCGCTACTTTTTGCGAGGGATCGGGGTCGTGATCGACGACGAAATCCGAACCCTCTCCGACCGGGAGCCGGTGGCGCTCTCGACGCTCGACAAGTACTTCTTCGGGGAAAAGTTGCTCGAGGGTCTGGCCGGTGAGCGACCGCTGAACTTGCGTCTCTCGGAGCTTCGGGGGCACTTCCCGGGCGGCGCATTCGGCAGAGCGCTGAGCGTCGAATTGGAAGCTGAGTGCAACGCGATCTTTCGAGAGATCCGGCAGCTGACGGGAGGTGCGAGTCCAGAGCGGGTCGACGTGCGCCTGGAGCTCTCAGGGGCGATCGTAGAGGGGACTGTGCCTTTCGTGTTCCCGAAAGTGCATGTGCTCTCCTCTTATGGGCAGGCCCGAGCAACAAGGCTGCTTTCGACCTGGATTCGCCATCTTTGTCTGAGCGCGAGCGGCCTCGGCCTGCCTTCGGCCTTCGTGGGGAGAAGCGCTGGGCGCGCGGAGATTCACGAGTTTGCTCCGCTCGAGCCCTCCGAAGCGCGCGAAGAGCTCGCATCGCTCGTCACGCTCTTTGTGAGGGCTCGCCAGCGGCCCCTTCGCTTCGACGCGAGCGCTGCCCTCGCCGTCGCGGAGAAAGCGAGGAAGCCGAAGACTCCTTCGGATCCTATCGAGCGCCACAAAGCGCTGGTGATGGCCGCCAGCTCCGCGCTCAAGCCAAAGAGCTTTGGACGGAAGGCGGATCGGAAGATCGATGCATCGCTCGCGCTCCTCTTCGGAGAGAAGGATCCGCTTGCTTTGAACGGGACAGCTCCCGAGCAAGAGGAATCGAGCTTCCTCGAGCTCGCGGAGATGGTGTTTGGTCCGCTGGTGACTGCGCGACAGATCCGCAGCGGAGAGGAGGAACTCTCGTGAGCATCGAGGGACAAACGCAGCCCGGACGGCCGACGTTGGACGTGGTGGCCCTTCCTCTCGAGGGGGTTCACCTCATCGAGGCGAGCGCGGGGACCGGCAAGACCTACAACATCGCCGCCCTATTCCTTCGGCTCATCATCGAAGCGGAGCTGCCGATTGAGCAGATCTTGGCGGTCACCTTCACGAAAATGGCGACCTCGGAGCTTCGGGATCGCGTCGAAAGGAGACTTGTCGAGGCGCGTGACATGGTCGTCGGGGACAGGGAGCCCGCGGATCCTGTCCTTGCCGCGATCCTGTTGCGCGTTCAAAAGTCGGACGCGAAGCTGCTCTTGGAACGCGCTCTATCGGACATCGATCGCGCCTCGATCTTCACCATTCATGGCTTCGCCGCTCGAGCCATTGGCGATGCCGCGTTCGAAGCTCACGCGAGTTTCTCCGCCGAGGTGCTCCCGGACACGGACCGGCTCGCCTACGATGCGGTCGTTGACTTCTGGTCGACGCGGGTGCGCTCGCTCTCCGCCGAAGCGTTCGCGCGCCTGGGCGGCCTCGGTCTCTTTGGGGAACTGGAAAAGGTCGCCAAGACTGCGCTCGTGAACGTAGAGGTCCCGACGGTCTCTTTGGAGCCCGTCCCGGAGAGCAAACAGAAAGAAATCGAAGAGAAAGTTCGGAGCGCCGCTGAAGTTCTCCGCGCGGAGTTCGAACCTGAAACTGTGCGCGCGCTGCTCGACTCCGGGCGAGTGAAAAGGAACGTGGTTCGGCCCGAATTTGTGGAGAAGGCTCTTCGTGAGTGGGAGGCTTTTCTCGCGGGCGATCCCCTCCTTTCGCTACCGCCGAAGAACTGGGCCAAGTTCTGCCAGAGTTTTGTCTCGGCTCAGACCGCAAAGGGGAAGGAGCCTGTGCAGCACGGCTTCTTCGTGGCCGTCGAGCGGTTTCGCGATGCGTACGAAGAACTCGAGCGCGTTGACGCCTTGTCGCGAGCGCGACTCTACGACGCCTGCGCCCAGTTTGTGCGACAGCGGGTGCAAGGTGAGCACCTTCGCCAAGGGACCAAGAGCTTCGACGACCTTCTGCTGGTTCTTCGAGATGCCCTCGTCGGCCCCGCGGGACCGGCGCTCAAGAGTTCCCTTGCGCGGCGCTTTCGCGCCGCCCTGATCGACGAGTTCCAGGACACCGATCCCCTTCAATATCAGGTGTTTCGCGAGATATTCGCCGAACGAGAGCGTCCGAGTTTGTTCCTGATCGGCGATCCGAAACAGTCGATCTACGGGTTCCGGGGTGCGGATGTCCTATCGTACCTGAAAGCGGCCGAGAGCGCCGGGTCCAGCTTGCACTCTCTCACGACCAGCTACCGCGCGAGCCCCCGTCTGGTCGAAGCTCAGAACGCGATCTTCAGTCTCTCCTCGAACCCCTTTCTCCTCGAGCGCATCGTCTACGACTGGATCTCTCCCGCTCCGGGGCGAAAGGATGAGCTTCTGGACGAAGCTGGTCAGAAGCTCGCTGGAGTCGACGTCGTCGTAGTTCGAGAAGGGGGCTCGACGCTCGCGCAAGCGGCCCTTGAGGTTCATGCGCTCCTCACATCTCACTTATCCCTGCGGGGCCGACCGATTTCGGCCCGGAACGTTGCCGTCCTGTGTCGGAAGAACTCCGATGCTCAAGAGGTCCAAGAACATCTGCGAGCGCTCGGAATTCCGGCGGTCATGCACGGCGATCGCAGCGTGTTCGAGTCGCCCGAGGCCATCGAGGTGCGCCGGGTGCTCCGCGCGCTGCTCGACCCGGGACATCGCACCCTCGTGCGCGCCGCTTTGGCGACGCGGATCTTTGGACTGGGTGCAGCGGGTATCTCCGAGCTGGACGAGCATCCCGAAAAGCTGGAGCTGTGGGACAGCCGGCTCCGGCGCTGGAGCGATACTTGGCGCGTCTCGGGCTTCTTCCGGATGATGGACTCGGTGCTTCGGGAGTTGTCGGTGGTTCCGCGGCTCCTTCGAAGCTGGGGCGGGGAGCGGATCGTCACGAACCTTCGGCACATCATCGAGCTATTGCATCAGGCTGAAGCGGAGGAACACCTCGGTGCTCTCGGGCTCGTGCGCTACCTCGAGTCATGCATTCAAGATCCGTTCGGCCACGCCATGGCCGAGGCAGCGCTCCAGATCCGTCTCGAAAGTGACGAGGACGCTGTCGTCCTGACCACGATCCACAAGAGCAAAGGGCTCGAGTACGACGTGGTGGTGCTGCCGAGCCTCGGGAATCCCGACGAGCCTTGGAAAGAGCCAGCCTTCCGCACTCGCAACCGAGACGGGGATCCCGAGCTCGAGGTGCGGAGCCCCGAGCTCGCCGCGGACAGCTACGATGTGCGCCTCAAAGAGCATCAGGCGGAAGCGCTGCGCGTTGGCTACGTCGCTCTGACGCGCGCTCGGCATCACACGATCGTGGTTCTCGGAAAGCACACCACGAAGTTCAGCCCGCTTGCCTATTGGCTGAGGGACGAGGGGCCCTTCAAGGCTCTGCCCTCCAATTGGGAAGGGCCCCTATCGCGTGTCGTCGCGCGCGGCGCAGGAAGCATCCGAGTGCGTCCGCCCTCACCGCCGAACCCGAGGCCGCTCCAGGTCAGCGAGCATCGCTACGGCCCCCTCGCCTTGCCGGAGCTGAGTCCAGACCTCGCGGAGCGTCTGGGACGCGGCCTAACGACCGCGAGCTTCAGCTCTCTCACCCGAAGTCGGGGCTCCCGAGGAACCTCCGCCCTGCTCGGGCGCGACCGAGACGAGACGGAGAGCGAGACGAGCGTGGTCGCGAGTGAGGCGCGAGGGGAGCACGCGAGGCTTCACGACTTTCCTCGGGGTGCCCTGGCAGGAGAAGCGCTCCACGCCATCTTTGAGCGCCTGGTCTGGGTGAAGAAGAGGAAGCTCGACGAGACCTCCGTAGGGGAGATTTTAAGGAGTCACGACATAGATCCTGGATTTGCCCCTCGTGTCACGGAGCTCGTGGAGGGCTTCCTCACGACGCCGCTCGGTCCCGATCGAGCGGAGCTCGGGACGCTCCCTCCCGCGAGCGTGGCAGCGGAGCTTGAGTTCCATCTCGCTCTTGCGCCTCGGGACGAAGGACTCACCGCGGCAGAGCTGACTCGCGTCCTTCGCAGTCTGAGCTGCCTGCCCGTCTCCTACCGTGAGGGCAATTTGAGCCTCGAGTTCCCAGTGCTTCGCGGCTTCTTGCGCGGGTTCATCGACCTCGTCTTCGAGTGGCGCGGCAAGGTGTATGTCCTCGACTACAAGTCGAACTTCCTGGGCGAGAGGCTCGCTGACTACGACCGCCCGGCCATGGAGCGGGCGATGAATGAGCACCACTATCACCTCCAAGGGCTCATCTACGCGCTCGCCGTCATGAAGCAGGCTCGACTCTTACGCAAGGATTACGCCCACGATCTGAACTTCGGCGGCATCTTCTACGTGTTTCTCCGAGGGCTCGCCGGGCCGGAGACGGATACGGGAGTCTATTTCTTTCGACCCAGCGAGGAGGAGATGCGAGCTTTCGAAGCTGCGCTCATCGGAACATGACAGCTCCCTTTCTCTGGAAAAAGGTGGCCGGATTCTCTCCGCTCGACCGCGAGCTCGCCCGAGTGATCGGCGAGGGAGATCCTGTCCTCGAAGCTACGGTGGCGCGACTCAGTGAGGCGCTTCGCACGGGTCACTCCTGCTTGCCGCTCGCTGCGCTCGCGGCGCAAACCTTGTTCGACGAAGCCTCCGCGCCAGTGTTCCAGTTCCCGGGGCACGCGGAGCTCGCAGATAAGCTGCGAGGGAGCGCAGCAGTTTCTCTCGTCGATGCGATCAACCCTGAGCCCCGGGAGTTTCGACCGGTGGTCTTTGACGGGACCCGCCTTTATCTCCGGCGCTACTTCGACCAGGAGCTCGGCATCGCTCGGAGTATCGCGCGCCTCGCCCGAGCGGGGGCGCTCGCTGTAAGTCCGGAGCTCGAGGAGCGACTTTCCTCCTATTTCCTGCCCAGCAGCGGTCGCTCCGATCGGCAGAAGGACGCGGTGGCCCGTTCGCTCCGTCTGCGCGTTTCGCTCATTACGGGAGGGCCCGGGACCGGGAAAACGACCACTGTGGTGAAGGTGCTCGCGCTCGCGATCGAGCGCGCTCTGGAGTCGGGCCGGGAGCTCCAGATTGGCCTTCTCGCTCCCACGGGCAAAGCGTCAGAGCGCTTGCTGCAGGCGACCCGCGGCGCGGCGGAGCGCCTTGATCTTTCGAATGAAGTGCGGGCGCGTCTTCCTCAGGAATCGAAGACGATCCATCGTGCCCTCGGCGTCATTCCGGGAGTGAAGACTCGCTTCCGCCACACGCAGCAAGATCCTTTGCCCTTCGATCTCCTGGTGGTCGACGAAGCTTCGATGATTGACCTCCCCCTCATGAATCGGCTGATGGATGCGATCCGCCCGGACGCTCAGCTGCTCCTTCTCGGCGACGCTGATCAGCTGGCATCGGTCGATGCTGGCTCTGTGCTTTCCGAGCTTGCTCTCGCCGCCGACAGCCTCGGCGATCAGGACTCGTTCTCCTTTGGGATCTCGCGCCTCACGGAGAGCTATCGCTTCTCAGGCGCTTCCGAGATCATGGAACTTGCAACAGGATTTCGCTTGGGTCAGAGAGAACCAATCGAAGGCGCCCTAAAGGGTAGCGGCGGGCAGGTTGTCCTGTTTGAGGCGAGCGAGCTCCGGGTGCCGCGCCAGTCCCCAGAGTTTCGTCGGTGGCTCGAGGCCCGGGTGCGCGAGTCTCTGGAGGTAGGTGACGTCGAAGAGGCCCTCGCGAAGCTGAATCAATTCCAGGTCCTGTGTGCCTTGCGCTCGGGTCCTTGGGGGGCGCAAGGAGTGAACGATTGGGTGCGAAGCCTGGCCCAGGGCATCTTGCGGACTCGTGTGGAAGGTGTGAATTACCCCGGTCGCCGTATCATGGTGGTCGAGAACGAGCCGCGAGTGGGACTCTACAATGGGGACGTCGGGGTCCTTTGGTCGAGTGCCCGCGGGGTCCTCGAAGCTCATTTCCCGGGCGAGGCGGGGCGCAAGCGAACCTTCTCGCTCGCCGAGCTTCCGGCACACGAAGATGCTTTTGCTGTTACGATCCACAAAAGTCAGGGCTCGGAATACGACGAGGTGGCCTTTGTCGTGCCGCCTGATGCGGCCAGCGCGTTGCTCACTCGCGAGCTCCTTTACACGGGCGTGACCCGCGCTCGCTCGCGCGTGAAACTCCTCGCCTCTTTGCCTGTCCTTTTCGAGGCCGCGTCGCGTCGCGTCGAGCGGTACTCGGGGCTCGCTGACAAGATCGTTCAGAGCTCGCGGAGCAGCTCGTCGACGCCCTGACGACCGATGATCTCCTTGACGCGGTGGATTTCGCTCTGAAGAAGTTGCACGAGCACGACGCCTCCTTCGAAGCTGCCCTTCTGGGCCTGGGATTCGATCTTGCTGGCTAAATCGCGGACGCGCGTTGCTCCGACGTTTGCGCTCGCTCCCTTGATCGTGTGTGCGGCGCGCAAGGCGGTTCCGAGGGAGCGCTGCTTGAGGGACGTGTCGAGCTCGCTCACGTAGCTCTCCATTTCACGCAGATAGTCGCTCAAGATGTCGGCGATGAACTTCTTGTCGCCGGAAGTGACCTCATTCAAATAGCGAAGGTCGAGGATCGGTGCCGTTTGCTCCATTGTTCTCCCTCGCGCTCGTGGGTGCGCCTTTCCCGATCCTCTCAGGATACCTTATCCCAGGCACAGGTGCGATGGGACGAGGGGTTCGGCCGGTGGGCCAGCCCCCGTTCGAAAAAAGCCCATGAGCGGTCGACTGAGGTAGCTTTCCGCCCGCGTTTTCCTCACATGGGGCGCCGCTCGGGAGCGGGGGCTTCTAGACGCGGCCCCCTCGCTCGAAGCACGAGTGAGCGCTCTTTGGACTCAGACGAGCGTGTTCGGATAGCGTAGGACTGCGCGGAGCGCCCGTGCGTCACAGACGAAGCCTTCGACTTGTCCGAATTGGACCCGGTCCATGGGCTGAAGCCAGACCTTGTCATAGGGACGGACCTCACTGCCGTTATGCAGCGTGCCGTTCTTGCTCGCGACATCGACGAGGCGTGTTGCAGCGTCGGTCACGATTAGCTCAGCGTGCCGAGCTGACACGGAGGGCTCGAGGAGCAGCACTTGGGCTTCGGGTGAGCGACCGATCGTGATCACGCGCTCTGCTGCCCCTTGCAGTCGTCCACGGTTTCCGAGCGGGATGATGGTGTGGGGAGCGGCGGAGAGCTCGGCGAGCATCGCCGCTTGATCCGGGTCATTGTTGGGATCGCTCGGCGCGTACACTGTCGGGATCTCCGAGGTAACGAGGACACTCTCGAGCACAGCCGTGGGAATCGACTCCGTGGCTAAGATGCTCCGCTCGAGCGTCTCGGTGAACTCGTAGGGCGCGTCCGCTGGCGTGCGCACGATGAGCACCAAGGGTCCGAGCGCGGCAATTTCCGCGGCTCCGGCCTTCAACAGCCGTTCAACGACGCTTGCCGGACCGACACGCAGCGACGAGAGAAATGCCACCTTTTGATCCTACACGATTTCTTCCCGTCGTAGGCATCTTGAAAAAAGAAAAGGGAACCCACGCGGGGTTCCCTCTTAGGACGTTGCTCGCGGAGCCTGACCGAACGTGTGATCCGCAGCTGAGAGGAGCGCTTCTCTCNTTACGATTCGAGGTAAGCGCGGAGTGAACGGGAGCGGCGCGAGCTCTTCAGCTTCTGGAGAGCCTTCGCCTCGATCTGACGGATACGCTCGCGGGTGACGTTAAATTCCTTGCCGATCTCTTCGAGCGTGTGCTCGCTCTTCTCGCCGATGCCGAACCGCTTCTGCAGGACGCGCTGCTCACGCACACTGAGAGAATTGAGCAGCTCGCGGGTCTGCTTGTTCAGGTCGTTCGACATCAGGCTGTCCGAGGGACTCGGCGCCTTCTGGTCTTCGACGAAATCGCCGAGCGTGCAGTCGCCATCTTCGCCGCGCGGTGTCTCGAGGCTGAGCGGCTCTTTGACGATCCGGAGCAGGCTGCGCACCTTGCTGACCGGGATGTCGAGGCGCACCGCGAGCTCCTCCGGGGTCGGCTCGCGGCCGAGCTCCTGGACGAGATCGTGGGCGGTACGATGCATCTTGTTCATCGTCTCCACCATGTGCACCGGGATTCGAATGGTGCGCGCCTGGTCCGCGATGGCGCGGGTGATGGCCTGGCGGATCCACCAGGTAGCGTAGGTGCTGAACTTGTAGCCGCGGCGGTACTCGAACTTATCGGCGGCGATCATCACGCCGATGTTCCCTTCTTGGATCAGATCGAGGAGCTGAAGACCACGGTTCGTGTAGCGCTTCGCGATCGAGACGACGAGCCGGAGGTTGGCCTCGACGAGCTGTGCCTTGGCGCGCTGTGCACGACGCTCACCGGAACCGACCACGCGGGCGAGCTTACGAAGTTGTTCGTGCTCTTCCGGAGCGATGCCGTTGTCCTCGCTCGGGGTGAGCAAGCTCTTGGCTTTGAGCGCCTGCGCCATTTTCTCGAGGGCGCGCTTGTTGAAATTGAGGTCGATGAGCTGCTTCTCGAGATCGGCCTGGGTCTTCTTGAGAGCCTTCTGCTTGGCCGGTTCCTCGAGGGGGATTTTCCAAGCGGGACCACGACGGCGCGCAGTTCGCTTAATCTTCTCGATTTGCTCGATGAGCGAAGCACAGGCCGCTTCTTCGTCGAACGAGTCGTCGTCGGCTTCGACGTTGAGCAGCTCGCGCGCGCGGATCCGATTTTCGGCCAGCTTCTCAGCAATCGCGGAAAGCTCGTCAATGACCACGTCGCTCATAAAGAGCGCATCTCGAACAGCGTTCGTTCCTTCCTCGATCCGTTTGGCGAGGTCGACCTCACCCTCTCGCGTCAGGAGGGGAACAGTCCCCATTTTGCGGAGATAAACACGGAGGGGATCGTTGGAGTTCGGTTCGACGGGCGGCGGTGCGATCGAATCGGATGTAGCCATGTTCATGGTGATCTATTCTCGCGCGCCCCCCAAGGAGCGGGGGCGCCAGGAAGTGAGGCCGGACCGTAGCACGGACTTCACAAACGGGGAGAGAAAGTGAAAGGAGCGAAAAATGGCACGATTTCAGGGGATTTTACCCAGAAAATCCTCCGGTTCCCCCAAGCTGATGCAGTGGGGGCGGAATAATGGGAGAAGGGCAGCGAAATCACCCTGCTGAAACGCGCCTCTCACGCCCCGAGCGCGCCAGAGGCCTCGCGGCTGGTCGCGTCCCTCGGGCGTTGTCGATAGGCTGAGCGGCGCTGCCCCATGAGGGCGCAGCGTCGTCCCAGGAGAGGAATGTTCGAGGCCCCCTTTAAGGTGAGAAATCACGTCGAGCGCATCCTCGGTTTGCCCTGGGTTCGGTTCACCTTTCTCGTCGCGGGGGTGAGGTTCGGACGTCGTTTTCGGATCTTCGGTGCGCCGATCCTCCAGCGAGTAGCAAACAGTGAGATCCTGTTCGGCGATGGGCTGGAGCTCCGATCGACCCCTCGGTCGAACCCCCTCGCGCCACGTAGCCCATGTGTGTTTGCGACGCGCGAAGCGGGGGCGGTGATTCGGGTCGGCGTCGATTGTGGCTTTTCTGGAGCCGCTATAGTGGCGGCGAGCCGGATTGAGATCGGTGACCGCGTTATGGTCGGCTCAAACGCCACCATTGTGGATACTGACTTTCACCCGCTTTCCCCGCTGGCTCGCCGGACACACGCCCGCCCGGTCGCTCGCCCGGTCCGCATCGAGGACGATGTCTTCATCGGGACTCAGGCCATGATCCTCAAAGGGGTCACCGTGGGGCGGGGAGCCGTGGTGGGGGCGGGGGCGGTGGTGACACGGGATGTTCCGCCTTTCACGATCGTGGCGGGGAACCCTGCGCGTGTCGTGGGAGAGGNGGAGCCCGACGTTCCGTCACCCGCGAGCTGACCTCTCTTTTCCGCCGGCCACTCGGAGCGGATTGAGCGTGGAGCAGAGATAGTAAAGATCTCGAGCGAAGGAGATCTCATCGAGGTACTCGAGGTTGAGGCGAACTTTCTCTTTGAAGATGACTTCGCGATTGTAGCGCTCTGGGTCCTCGACCTTTGCCAGGAGCTCCTCTTCGTGTGCAAAAGCCAGGGTGGCCGGCCCTGTGATTCCCGGCCGGAGCTCAAGGATGCGTCGATCCTCGCCTTCGAGGGTATCCGCGTAGCCAGGAACATCGGGCCTCGGCCCCACCAGCGACATGTCGCCCCGAAGCACGTTCCAGAGCTGAGGCAGCTCGTCGAGCTTCAGGCGGCGAAGCACTCGGCCGCTTCGGGTGAGCCGCCTGTCATCGGCGAGGGACACGGGACCGTCTCGCTCGGCGCCCGCCACCATCGTGCGGAACTTGTACATCCGGAAAGGTCGCCCTCCTCTGCCGATCCGTGTGTGTGCGAAAAGGACCGGTCGCCCAGCGTCGAAGCGAACCCAAGCCCCCAAGAGGAGCAGCAGGGGCGCGAGAGAAGCGAGCCCGAAAATCGCGAGCGTTGCGTCGAGGATCCTCTTTCCGTGGCGAAGGTAAAAGGTCAAGGCGGGGCGGTTCCTACGGTCAGAGACACCTGGTGGGCATCATAGGGAAGCCGCGTGCGGGAGTCCCGCGTCGGGCGACTGCTCAGACGAAGGCCCGAGGAGGGGGGATGGGCGGAGTATGCTCCACCCGAGGGGGAAGAAGGGACGCGTCGCCATTTTTTCATTGCGCTCTAGTCTTCGCTTCAAAGCTCGACTCCAATTGCAGCTCGTGCCCGCTGAACCCTCGCACTCCTCTCGGCCGCCCGCACAGCTCATTCGCCGCGGCCGCCTTAGAGCTCTGCAGTTCATCGTTGACGCGATCATTCTGTTCTGGGGCCTGCTCCTCGCCGCTTTGCTTCGCTTCGAAGGAGAAATCCCTGAGCAAATGGCCGAGCGTCTCGCGGCGAGCGCCCCCCTTATTATCGCGGTCCAATCGCTCTCACTCTGGGTGGTTGGAGCTCACCGCATTATTTGGCGCTACTTCGGCCTGAGGGAGACGGGGGTTTTCCTCAAAGGGATCGCGATTTCGACCTCGGTTCTGCTCGCGATCCGTTTGGGCCTCGGTCAGCTGACACACCTTCCGGTGGCTCGCGTCCTCCTCTTGCCGATCGGCGTGCTCGGTATCGACGCGGTCCTGGTCTTGGGTGGCCTAGTAGGGGTGCGCGCGCTTCGCCGCTACCGTTCCGAGCTTGAAGAGCAGCGCATCCGGCGGCCACGCCAGGTCCATCCTATTCGGGTGCTCCTCGTGGGAGCCGGACGAGGGGGACATTTCATTTCGCGGGAACTCAGGGCCCGGCCGGACCAGGGGCTCGTGCCAGTCGGCTTCGTGGACGACGACGTGCAGAAGCTCGGGCAGGTTCTCGACGGCCTGACTGTGCTCGGGACAACCGAAGATATTGCCGCCCTGTGTGAGGAGCGGCGCGTGGAGCGCATTCTGATCACGGTTGCAGGCGCGGGGCCCCAGAAGCTCAGGGAGCTCAGCGAACGTTGTTCGAAGGTCGGGCTGCCCGTCATGATCGTGCCCCGGCTTGTCGAAATCCTCGACGGCGGCAACGATCAGATCAAGATTCGGCAGGTCACGATCGAAGATCTTCTTGGTCGACCGCCCGTCAACCTGGATTTGCCAGGGATTGAACGCGTCATCACGGACCGCGTCGTTCTGGTGACAGGGGCCGGTGGCAGTATCGGCAGCGAGCTTTGCCGTCAGATTCAGAAGTTTCGCCCGGCAAAGCTGGTCCTCGTAGAACGGTACGAGAACGCCCTCTTCGAAATTCATCGCGAGCTTGTCGCGCCAGAGCCCCGTTCGACCGAGGTTGTGCCGCTTGTGGGAGATGTCTGTGATGCGGATCGGATGGAACAGATCTTCAAAGAGCACGCCCCCGAGGTCGTATTGCATGCTGCTGCGCATAAACACGTGCCGATGATGGAGGCGAACCCCGGCGAAGCTGTGAAGAACAACGTGGGCGGGACGATTGTTCTGGCGGATGCAGCCGCGAGGAGTGGAGTTCGGCGCTTCGTCATGATTTCGACGGACAAGGCGGTGAATCCGACGTCGGTGATGGGCTGCACCAAGAGGGTTGCCGAGCTCTATGTTCAGGGGAAAAACGGCCACACAGGGACCGCGTTCTGTGCTGTGCGGTTTGGCAATGTGCTCGGTTCGGTCGGGTCTGTGGTTCCGATCTTCCGCGAGCAAATTTCAAAGGGCGGACCTGTGACCGTGACGCATCCGGACATGGTTCGCTACTTCATGACCATTCCAGAAGCCTGTCAGCTCGTCTTACAAGCGTCTGCTCTCGCGTCGGGGGGCGAGGTGTACGTGCTCGACATGGGCGCGCCGGTGAAAATCGTCGACCTGGCGAGGGACATGATTCGGCTGAGCGGCTTCCGCCCTGACGTTGACATGCAGATCGTGTTCACGGGAATCCGCCCCGGGGAGAAGCTCTTCGAAGAACTCTCTCACAAGGACGAGTCCACGATCGCAACTCCCCATCCAAGCATTTTCGCGAGCCGCTCGGTTGCCCCCGATGCGGCCCACTTCGCGTCACAAGTCCAAGAGCTCTTGCACGTCGCCGCGACCGACGGGCACAAGGTCCGCGACGCTCTGCGCCGCATTGTGCCCGAATACACGCCGAATGAGCTCTCTTAGAGGAGAAGATGTCCCCCCCGCTCATCTACTTATCCCCCCCTGACGTCGGCGACGCGGAACGAGAGGCGCTCCTCGCCGCATTTGAGTCCGGTTGGATTGCTCCCCTCGGCCCGTCTGTGGATGCTTTCGAGCGGTCCCTGTCGGAGCTCGTGGGGGGCTCACATGTCTGTGTGACCTCGAGTGGTACCGGGGCTCTGCATCTGGCGCTCGTTCTCAAGAACGTGGGGCAGGGGGACGAGGTCTTAGTCCCGACCCTGACCTTCGTGGCGACGGCCAACGCGGTTCGTTACGTCGGAGCAGAACCCGTCTTCGTCGACGTGGATCCTGAGAGCTGGACCATCGATCCTGAGCTCGTCGCCGAGTATTTGGCGGAGCGGAGCCGAGCGGGAGCGAAGCTACCGAAAGCCGTGATCACGGTCGATCTCTACGGACATCCGGCGGACTACGAACGCTTGCGAGAGGTGGTTCAGCCTTATGGCATCCCTATCCTTCAGGACGCCGCCGAGGCGCTCGGCGCTCTCTACCGAGGTCAGCCGGTCGGGGTGCAGGGAGAGCTCGCTGTTCTTTCTTTCAACGGGAACAAGATCATCACCACGAGCGGTGGTGGAGCGCTGCTCGGCCGCGATGCTGCCCTTGTGTCTCGGGCACGTAAGCTCGCGACGCAGGCCCGCGAGCCCGCAAGCCACTATGAACACGTCGAGCTCGGTTACAACTATAGGCTCTCGAACTTGCTCGCGGCTCTTGGGGTCGCCCAGCTTCAGAGTCTGACGCGTCGCGTCGAGGCGCGACGAGCCCATCGGGCTCACTACGAACAGGCCCTCGGCCATTTGCCCGGCTTTTCGTTCTTTACCGAGCGCCCCTGGGCCCGGTCGACCTATTGGCTGACCACCGCGCTCATCGATCCCAACGTGGCGGTTGCGCCGCGTGAAAAGGTCCTCGGCGCCCTCGAGGCGGCGCGTATCGAGGCCCGTCCCACGTGGAAGCCGATGCATCTGCAGCCGCTCTACCAAGGAGCTCGAAGTCTCGGCGGCACGGTCTCTCGGAGGATCTTCGAGCAAGGCATCTGCTTGCCGAGCGGCTCGAGCCTAAAAGCATCCGAGCGCCATCAGGTGTGTGACGTCATCGCGAGTGCTGCAGGCTGACTTTGCGCTAAATCATGCCCTTTGAGCCTTAGAGAGCGCGGGGCCGCTGGGCCAGGGCGAACCTGAGCGCGCGTTCCATGCCGTCGAGCATCGTTTCCAGGTTGAACCCCCCTTCGGCCTCGACGGTCGCTCGAGCATTTTCGGAGAGCTTTGCGCGGAGTGCGCTGTCTGTCAGGCAAGCGACGATTTTCTCTGCGAAGTCGGAGGCGTCGCCCGAGCGATAGACGAGCCCGTTTTCGCCGGGACGGAGCGCGACGAACTCAGGGTTGTGCTCAAGAGGATTGTCGCTCGTGATGACCGGCACGCCGTAGGAGAAGGAATGGAGAAGCGTGAGTCCGATATTCGTGGGGTAGGCGAGAGCCCTTGCGCCAAGGAACCAGGGGGCGAGCTGTCGCTCATCGTAGACAGGGCCGACAAACGTGACGGCGTGCGCGATGCCGAGCTCTTCGGTGAGGAGCTCCAGTTGACCTCGTTCGGACCCGTCCCCCACCACTGCGAGGCGAGCGTCCGGGACGCGTTTGAGGACGAGGGAGAAGGCTCCAAGGAGCATATCGACCCTCTTGTCCCGCTCGAGGCGTGAGACGAAGAGAACAACCTTTCGATGCGAAAAGCCCATTTCTGCGTGGAGCCGAGCTAGTTCGAGTGGACTTGCGTCCCAGTAGTCTCGTGCGGCTTTGACCTCGCTTTGGTCGATGGCATTTTGGGCGACGAAAATCCGTCCTGCATCCATGCCCTCTTGAACGAGCTCGAGCTTTGCCTTCTCGTCATAGGTGACGCAGCCCGCCCCGAGTTGACCGAGCCTCAGCCGGACGCGACGAAAGGCGTCGTTTTTCCGCTTGGCGCGTGCGTGTCCCCAAAGCAAGACAGGCATATTTCGTCGTCTCGCGGCGAGGAGGGCCGGCGCGAGCTCAAGGTACCGAACGTTCCAAGGAAACACCGCCACGTCGAACGTCGCGCTTTTCGCTGCCTCGAGAAGTGCCGACTGAGAGAGAAACGGTCCGATGCGTCGCTCCGGGCGGTGCTCTGCTGAGAACAACCCTCTCGGGTCGACGTGTTTGAGACTGCCCTTCGGAGAGTGATCGGACCACACCGTGACGTCCAAGCCTCGCTCAGCCAGGCCCGAAAATACCGGTATTCGGTATTGGGGCAGGACGGGCTGTACGAAAAGCACCTTGGGGTGAGTCATGACTGCGCCACTTGACGAGAGCGATAGCTCGGGG
>NASX01000119.1 GCA_002085155.1 Sorangiineae bacterium NIC37A_2 | reverse complement strand
TGTAAACAGATATGCGGAGGGAAGTATTGGCGGTGAAGGAGCAGCTTTTTTTGCTATCAGCCAACGACCTCAGACACAGGGCATCCAGATAAAAGACATTGACACCTTTACAACCAGAGACACTGAAGAAGCTTTAAAGCGGGTAGAGTATTTTCTTGATCGCAACATCCTGGTACAGTCCGCCGATCTGGTACTGCTGGGTGTCAACGGCGATCATCGCACAGAGCTTTTCTACACAACACTTCGGACGCAGACATTTAAAGACATACCACAGGCAGGCTTCAAACATCTGTGTGGTGAATATCCCGTAGCCGGATCTTTCGCGTTGGGACTCGCAATGCATATGTTCAAACAAGGCCTACCGCAATCCGCAGTGCTCAACCATCCGCCGAAATCTTTCAGGAACATAGTGCTGGTCAATAACTTCCTTCATCACTACAGTTGCTGGTATTTGTCAACTGCATAATTTCTGGCTTTATGAAAAAGCTGCTGACCCTCCTTGTGCTGACTATTTTCTGCTGCTCAGCTATCTCCCAAACGCGCCAGATAGACAGCCTTCGAAATCTGGTACTGACCACTGCTGATAAAGAAGAAAAGAAAAAGCATTTAATATCCTTGCTGAGCTTTCACAGGTCGATGAACAGTGATACCCTGTTGCATTACACTCAATACCTGAAAATCATTTCAGGTTCAGATAAAAACGCCTCTTTTACCAGCGATATCTCACTCGCAAATTATTATTCCAAACGAAGCAATTATGACAGTGCCTTACAGATCACGCTGAAAGGATCGAAAGAAGCCAAAGATTACCCTGTCTACTACAGATATTTTCGTTACCTCAATTCTGTTATCCTTCTTAAAAAGAATAATCACAAAGACGCCCTGACAGGCTTCTTCAATACGCTGCGACTGGCAGAAACAGCAAAAGACACAGCGGGTCATATTCGTTCTTTGAACGGCATCGGTTGGACTTATCTGGAAATGAGTCAGCCACGTGAAGCGCTCGACTGGCTTCATAAGGCACTGAAAGTTACAGGCGACAAAAATTTCGACAACCTGCACAGCATCATTTACCTCAATATGGCGCCTTGTTACGGAATGCTGGGAAATATGGACTCTGTAATACATTGCGTTTCGCAGGCTCGTACCATTGCAGAAAAAAATGGCGATCTGCTCACCCTCGCGAATGCCTTGGCACTGGGTACCAACATCTGTGTGTATCAGGGTGATATGAACAAGGCGCTGCAACTGATCCGGCAGGCTTTGGATATACGCAAAGTGCTAAACGACCCTTTCTACATTGTCTCCGATATGGCAGCCATGGCAGACATATATTCCAATATGCACCTTCCGGAAAAAGGTATTGCTGTAGCCAATGAAGCCATTATCATTGCAAGAAAAAATAATCTTGAATCGAAGCTGCCCTTTATATACATGGCACTTGCTGCCAACTACAGAGTAGCGGGAGACTATAAAAACCTCGCAGCCATCACTCAGCAAAGCCTTGAACTGCGGGACAGTCTGTTTCAAAAAACAAAAGCTAAGGAACTAGCAGAAATGCAGGCGCGATACGAAGCAGAAAAACAACTTGCTTCTATCAAACTTCTGCAACAGGAAAATGAGTTGAAAGATATCCGCAACCGAGATGCTATGTACGTGGCAGCAGCCATCTTTATGCTGCTCATCGGAGGAGGAACGTTTTTTTATAGTTATTCCCGAACAATCGAAAAAAGAAAAAGAGCTGAAGAAAGAGCACTGATGGAACGTAGGCGCCTTCATGCCATCATCGAAACGCAGGAAGAGGAAAGACGGCGGATATCGGCAGAGCTGCACGATGGCATTGGTCCGGTTTTATCGGCTGTAAAACTGAATATGAGTCAACTTGCTTACCAACCCGAAGATGCACAGAAGTATCGTACTGCCATGCAACTGATCGATGAGTCTTATAAAGAGTTGAGAACCATCTCACATCAGATGATGCCAACCGTGCTCATCGGTAACGGATTAATGGCAGCAATAGATGAACTGGCATCTGTTTTCAACAGCTCGGGTGCACTCAAGGTATCGACTGGTGCCGACGATCCGACCCGGCGGTATGACAGCAGCCTGGAGGTAAATCTCTACAGGATTATACAAGAGATGATGAACAACATAGTGAAGTACGCAAAGGCAACAGAGGCGCAGATACAATTGCTGCATGAGCGTAACGAACTCAGCATTATGATAGAAGATAACGGTGAGGGATTCGACAAAAAACAACTTGAGCGTTCGCGCGGAAATGGCTGGAACAATGTTCTCTCGCGTCTGAGTGTTATCGGCGGCACCATCGAAATCGATACGCAGCCTTCGAGAAAAGGTACCGTCATTTTTATCACAGCACCCATAAAATCACAAAGCAAGATCTAGCATGGCACGTCATATCTATGAAACTGGCATTATCGGCAACTGCGGATTTATCGCACATGTACACAAGAACACAAACATCTGCTGGCTGTGTTGGCCACGCTTCGACAGCAGCTTTGTTTTCGGCAGTCTGCTGGACGCCCATAAAGGAGGAAAATTCTGCATTTTACCAGAGGGAGAATATACATCGTCTCAACGCTATATTGAAAATACAAATGTGCTGGTAACCGAAATAGAGACGGAAGACGGAAGTAAGTACCGCGTTACAGATTTTGCCCCGCGCTTTCGCCTGTA
>NASX01000013.1 GCA_002085155.1 Sorangiineae bacterium NIC37A_2 | reverse complement strand
CGAGCGCGACAGACCAAGAAAGGCCCGGGGCGTGACGCCTCGGGCCTTCTTTTGTTTTTGAAGTGAGCGACTGCCTTCGGGGGTTTTGAAGCCAGCGACTGCCTTCGGGGGTTTTGAAGCCAGCGACTGTCTTCTTTTGTTTTGAGGCTCGAGACTGTCCTCGGGGAGCAGCGTGGACCCGGAGCCAGCCAAGTCCGGACCGCGACAGCGCGCGAATCTTCAGAGCCGAGGGGAGCCCGCGGCGCTCAGCTCTGCCGGAGCATCTGTACGACCCAGTTCACGTGACGGTTCGGCGCCGTCGACTGGCTGTGGGTCTTGAGCATATCCGACTCGAGGATCTTGATGTGGTCGGCGATGTTCGTCTGGAAGGGGACGCCTTCCTGAACCTTGCCGGAGGGCAACAGGGCATTGCCTTCGATCTCGAGCTTCTGGAGCGTAGCGATCGAGGCGAGGCGCAAGAGCTCATAAGCGGACTCTTCATGACCGGGCTTGGGCTTCACGGCGACGATCAGCTTCGCGAAGGTCGGGTCCTTGTTGAGCAGGCGGTCGCCTTCCTCGAACCCTGAGTCGAGGCGGACAGTGATCTCGTCGATGCCTTGAACTCCTTCGCCCTCGAGGGCGCTCTTGACCTCTTCTGCGGAGTGGAGCCGGATCTTCGTGAATTCCCCGGCGTTCGGCACGAAGAGGCCCTTTTGACCGTCGCGGGAGTCTTTGACGTCGGACTTCCAGCTCTCGGCGTTGATGCGGAACTCGCGGGCGACGTGGGTCGCAATGATGTCGTCTTGAGCGAAGGGGATGGCCTCTCCTCGCGCGACCAGGAGCTGAAGCTCCACGAGGTTGAGAGGCACAAGGCCGCTCCTTGTGCGGATGCGATGGGCCGCTTCGGTGACCGGGTGCTCGACCTGAATGCGCGTGTTCATCTCGAGCAGGTAATAATGCCCGCTCTTGTACATGAGCTCGACGGTGCAAGCGCCCACGTACCCGACGTGATCGGCGACCTGAACCGCGACGCGTGTGATGGCTTTTGTGAGCTCAGGATGATGGCGAAGCAGGGCAGGCGGAGCCTCCTCTTGGATCTTCTGGCTCGCGCGCTGCTCGGTGCAGTCGCGCATGCCGAAATGGCGCGTGTTGCCGAAGCGATCGCGCACGATCTGAACCTCGAGGTGAACAGTTTCGGGGATGTTCTGTTCGAACATCACACCCGGATCCCAGCCGTTGGCGCGGATTTCAGCGAGCACCTTGCGCACCGCGGTCTCCACGAGGTCCGGCGAAGGGATCACCATCTGGCCGCGTCCGCCGCCGCCGTTGGCGGCTTTGAGGCGGCCCGGGAAGGAGAACTTCTTCGCCTTGTGGCCCTCGGCGATGCGTGCCACGATCGCTTCCGGATCGCTCTCGTCCATGACGATCCCCGGCACGACGGCGGTTTTCTCGATCGATTCAGCGATCAAACGGAACTTCCGCTTGTCGCCGGCCTGCTCGACTACGTCTTGCATCGGTCCGACGAACACGATGCCGCTCTTGCGGAAGTGCTCGATGGCGGCGGTATTTTCCGCGAGCGGGCCGTACCCCGGGTAGAGCGCGGAGCGGGCGAGCTCGGCCTCCGCATCTCCTACGAAGCGTTCGGCATAAGCCTCGAGGACCCGCTGAGCGATCTGTTCGTAGCTCGCGTAACTCTCGCGGAAGGAGCCGAGGAGGGGGATGCCAAAACCTCCGTGCGCTTCGGCGAGCCGAACCTGGAGACAGCCCTCGTCGTCCGTCTTGCTAAAGAGGACCACGGGGCAAATCCCCAGCCGAATCGCCTCACGGGTCGCTCGCACGCCCATTTCACCCTTATCAGCGACGATGAGGTACTTGAGGTCTCCAGCGCCGACGGTCGTCGCGGGAAAACGAGTCAGCTCGAAGGTAGCGAGATAGAGCAAATCCGCGGCTCGGGGTGAGCTTATGAGCAGGGGGAGAGCTTCGCGCTCGAGGCGCGCACGCAGAGCGGCGCGGGCATCGGCATGATCTTCGAGCAGGATCAGCAGATCGATGCCCTTACCCTCGGTCAAGCTCAGGTCTTCGAGCTTCTCGGCGAGGGTGAGCAGGGGGGCACTCGAAAGGGCGGCGAGCGCGGACGGCTGGGACTTGAGCGCGGTGCGGCGCGTCTGCAGGAACTGGTCGAGGTTCAGGACCAGCTGAGGAGCGGCCGGATCAGCCTTCTCGAGTCCGGGGCGCCAGGAGTAATAACGAAGCCAGGTCGCCCCGTTGGGCAAGAAGTAGCGCAGAGCGCACAGGCGCTGTCCGTGGGCCCCGAGGGGAACCGAGCCCAGCTCCACGAGCCGCGCGCCATCCACGCCAGCCAGGACCATGAGCGCTTCCTTAGCGCCAATGTAGCGGCGGCCTGGGCCGACCAATTTGCGCATCGCGTCGGTGAGGGCGGGTGTTTGTTGGTCGCGTTGCTGGGCGAGGGGGATCATTTTTCGAAGGGGGACCCTACACGAAACCGCGGCCCTTTGAAGGCAGCCGCACAGGGGTGAGGGCGCCCTTTTCTCGCGACAATTCGTTTTTTTCGGGGGTGGCGCTTTGCCTGAGATGTGTCATGGCCACGCTCAGGAAACGAGCCCGCGAGGCGCGGAGGTCGACCACGGGGCGGGGGTAGTTTCGCCCGAGCTGGACGCCCGCAGCCTCGAGTACGGAGCGGGGGGCTTCGAAGGGGGCGTGGATGTAGCGGGCCGGCAGCCGAGCGAGTTCGGGCACATAGCGGCGGACGTACTCCCCCTCTGGATCGAACTTCTTGCCTTGGGTCACGGGATTGAACACTCGAAAGTAGGGGGCTGCGTCAACCCCCGAACCTGCGCTCCACTGCCAGCCCATGTTATTTGCGGCGTAGTCGCCGTCTGTGAGATGTTTGAGATAGTGGCGCTCGCCACGGCGGGGGTCGGTGAGCAGGTTCTTCGTGAGGAAACTCGCGCTGATCATGCGGGCGCGATTCGGGATGAAGCCTTCGATGAGGAGCTGCCGCTGCGCCGCATCGACAACCGGGTAACCAGTGGTTCCGTTTTGCCACGAGAGCCATAGGCGCTCATCGTCCTCGTAGGGAAAACTTCGAAAGTCCTGCCGAAAGGGCACCTTGAGCAGTTCGGGGCGATGCCAGAGCGTTACGAGCGCGAACTCCCGCCAGAAGAGCTCTGCCTCGAAGCGAGCCCTTGATGAGCTCTCAGGACGTCGCGCGAGGGATCGCCAAACTGTCCTCACCGAGACGGTTCCAAATTTCAAATCGACCGAGAGTCGGCTTGTGCCGGGGACGCTGAGCAGGTCCCTCGCTGTCTCGTACCCGTTCAAACCGGTCTCGACGAAGGTCCGTAAGCGCTCTCGCCCTGCGCGTTCTCCTCCGCGAAGCAACCGCGGGTTTCTCTCGAGGCCGAGGTCTTTGAGCGTCGGGATCGGGGCGCGGAGGGGGCCAATAGGGCTAGGGTCAAGGGAGGAGGCGAGTGAAGCCGGGCGACGCAGCGGGGCGGCCACCGCGAGCTTCTGACGCGCTGCGCGGTAGAACGGGGTGAAGACGGAATAAGGAGTCCCGCCTCCGGTCATGACGGCGGAAGGAGGCAGCAAGGTCTCGCCTTCATAGAGCTCGAAGGGGACATCGAGACGCAAGCTCACGATTCGATCGCAGAGCCGGGTGAACGGTTCGCTCATGCGGTGCGCCACCACACGCCCCACTCGGAGACGACGAGCGACTTCGGGAATGACGTCGACGCTTCTTCCCGTGATTGTGACGAGCTCCCCCCCGAGCTGGGTGAAGTTTTTCTGAAGAGCATCGAGAGACTCGAGGAGAAACTGCATCCGGTTCGGGAGCTCGCGAGCCCTCTCGGGCGCGAAGAAGAAAGGATCGAGCACGAAGACCGCCACGAAGGGGCCTTCTTTGACGGCGTCATAGAGAGGCGCGTGATCTGCGATGCGCAGGTCTTTGCCTCGGAACCAAACGAGTCGGCTTCCCTTCATGATGGGCTCGTCCCCGGGAGGGGGGGCGCGGGCGGGGCGAGGCGTGGGGGCGCGGGCGGGGCGAGGCGTGGGGACGTGGGGCAAGGTGAGAGTGAGGCGCTTCCGGAAGCATTCATTGTATTTCATGAAGCCTCAAGGAGACAGGGAGGGTCCGTCTGCGCTGCTCGACTTTTCCTTCGTCGAATCCTTAGGCTGAAAGTCTGGCCAGGGGCGGCTTCCTGTGAGAACCTAAGAGTGTATGGCCGAACGAAGAGCCCACGTGCGGGTCCGTCCCGCTGCCGACTACGATGTCCGCGTTGAACTCCGGGAGGGCATGTTCTCAGTTCGGCTCTCGGTCACCGACTTGAGCGTGGGGGGCATGGGTCTTGTTGTCGACGAGATGTTCGCGGACAAAAAGTCTGGGGCGATCTTGACGTTTTCGATCGCGCTCCCTGAGGGTGAGCCCTTTGAGGCAAAAGGCGAGGTCCGCTACACGAGTCAGGTCGTGGGAGGAAAATGCGGTGTCGCTTGGGTGGGGCTCGCGGATGAAGAGCAGGCGCGCATCTCCCGGGCGGTCGCCGAGCTCCTCGAGAGGGGCCACAGCGCGTAGACCTCTCGCTTCGAAGAGGGGCGCCGCCCGAAGGGCGGCGCCTTAGTCGACGATCTCGAAAGGAGACTCGGTGAAGCCTCGGCTGCTTGGGTCCCAGATGAACAGTTTGTGGGCCGTGACCTCACCTTTGTCGACGGCCGTGACGAGATAAGCGAGGGCATAGGAGGGCTCTCCGCCGTCCATCGTCATGCTGCGTGCGTCCTCTTCGGAGAAGTAAGCGCCGCAGTCGAGATGGGAGTGGAAGAAGACCTTCACGGCGCGGCCCTGTTCGCCGCTCTGGCGGAGGGCCTTCTCGAACTTCATGCCGTTGATCTTGAAGTACTCGCGACCGGTGCGAGGGTGACCTTCTGGGTCGATCGCGTGGTACTTGTTGGCCAGGTTCTCGAGCTCGACCGCCCGATCGCCGAGCAGGGCGTCGGTGAGCGGGCCTTCAATGTAGCCGCAGGCCTCTTCGTCCCGCGCGTAGGCGGCGCGTCCTGCGCGCTCGACCTCTTCGATCACGCCGCGGGTGAGCCGCAAGTTTCCATAGATCCAAGGGGTCTCGCTCGACGTTACCACGTGTATTTTTTCTCCCATTTCATTGGCTGGAAATAGCGCTCGCCCCGGTCGCAAGCGACCGTCACGACGCACCCGCCGCCCTGTTCCTTGTGGGCCCGCTCCGCGAGCTTTACGGCCGCGGCGATGTTCGCGCCAGCGCTGTGGCCGACGTAGAGCCCCTCGAGCTCGGCGACCTTCTCGGACATGTCCCAGCCCTCGTCGGTCGTGATCGGCAGGATCTCGTCGGGGAGGTGGGGATCGTAGATGCCCGGCACGATGCTCGAGGCCATGTGTTTGAGGCCCTCGAGCGCGTGGTGAGCTTCGGCGGGCTCAGCGGCCACACAATAGATCTTGCGCGAATGTTCGCGCAGGCGCCTCGTCGTGCCCATAGCGGTTCCGCTCGTGCCGAGGGCCGCGACAAAATGGGTGATCTTGTCGCCGACGGCGTCGAGGATCTCTTGGCCGGTGCCGAGATAGTGGGCGAGGGGATTCGAGGGGTTCGAGTATTGGTCCGGGTAGAAGTACTTGTCCGGTTCTTTCTCAACGATCTCCCGCACGAGCCGGATGGCGCCGTCGGAGCCCTCCATCGGTGAGCTGAAGATGAGCTCAGTGCCGTAGGCGCGGGTGATGTCCTTGCGCGCCTGGGAGACGTTTTTCGGCATGACGAGCTGAACCCGGTACCCGAGCGCGGCTCCGATCATCGAATAGGCCACGCCCGTATTTCCGCTCGTCGAGTCGATCAGGATCTTGTCGCGGGTGAAGCGGCCGTCCGCGATAGCGTCCATGACCATGCGGAGCGCAGGCCGATCTTTGATCGAGCCTCCCGGATTCATGAACTCGAGTTTGACGTAGACCTCGACGCTCGGGACGTGAGCGGCGACGTGTTTGAGCTTGAGGAGCGGCGTGTTGCCGACCAGATCAATGATGGAATCGAGGCGCCGGGAGCGAATGAAACGCGGCGTCATGCAGGATCACTTTCCCTATCTGTGCGGGCGTGGAGCGCGGCGTGGATGGCGTCGAGGGCGAGCAGCGCGCCTTGGGCGACCTGGTCCGCGCTGTCGGAATGGAGGCGCGGAAACCAGGCGGGGCGCTCCTTTGCGCCGACTCCGGTCGCCACATCGAGACCGGCTCCTTGTGCGTAAGCGGACGCGACCTCGCGCGCCAAAGGTGGAAGTTCGCCCGGGAGCACAAGCGAGCTCGCCTCGAGGGCTGCCTGCCCGCTCGGGCCAATCTCTCGCAGGATGATCTGCCGGGCGAACCGCGTCATGACTCAAGCACCGCCAGCGATGGCAGGCACGACGCTGATTTCGTCCCCGTCCTTCAGCTCCGTCTGAAGTCCGTCGAGGAAGCGGATGTCCTCTTCGCCGACGTAGAGGTTCACGAAGCGGCGAACGTTGCCCTTCTCGTCGACAAGGCGCTCCTTGAGGCCAGGGTAGAGCGCCTCCAGGTTTTCGATGAGAGCTTGTACGGTGCTTCCGTCGGCGCTCACCGTTTCGGCACCGCCGGTGAAGGTCCGGAGGGGAGTGGGGATGCGTACTTGAACTGCCATGGGGCTTCCTTTTTCTGAGATGTGGTTATTCGGACGAGTGACCGGGGCCAGAAGGCGAGCGCCGACGCCCGGATTCAAGGACAGGGAGGGGTAGTGAGATAGCGGTTTCTCGACAAGGCCTCGGGCTTTGCGGCGTCGGAATCGCAGCCGCAGCCGGCGCGCGGATGGAAGCGCGCGGCGCGATACTTTCGGTGCCAGCCGTCGACGCTCAGGACCTGTCCCGCGCGGGACCAATCAGAGGCGAGAGCAGAGAGCGCGAGGTCCGCCATGAGCGCGCCGACCAGGCCCACTAGAGGTCCGACGACACCCGCCGTACTGCAGGCCGGGGCTTGGTCATCGGGGAGCAGGTCCTCGAAGATGCACCGGTAACAAGGCTTACCTTGGGGACGAACCAAAAGAGCGGTGCCGTGCCAGCGGATGCCGGCGCCGTGTACGACCGGAAGCCCGGCGAGGAGCGCCGCATCGGAGGTGAGAAATTTGGTAGCGAAATTGTCGGAGCCCTCGACGATGATGTCGACGCCCTTGAGCAAGGAGAGGGCATTTTCCGGGAGGAACCGCGTCTTTTCCTTCTGGATGGTCGTCTGAGAGGCCAGCCTCTCGGCAGCGACGTCGATCTTATCGCGCCCGACGTCTCGATCCCGGTAGAGGATTTGGCGATGGAGATTCTCGACGCTGACCTCATCGTCGTCCACGAGCACGAGGCGTCCGATCTTCGCTCGAGCAAGCGCGAGCGCGGCAGGGCAGCCGAGGCCGCCGAGTCCCACGATCAAGGCCGTCTTGCTCGAGAGGTCGGTCACGAGTCCTGCTCCTCGAAGTACTGATCGAGGCTAAAATACCGCTCCCCCGTGTCGCAGAGCATGGTCACGACCTGCCCACTGGGGCCGAGTTCCCGAGCGACATCGAGGGCGATCTTGACGTTCGCTCCGGAGCTCGGTCCGACCAAGACTCCTTCGCGGCGCCCGATCGTCTTCTTGAACGCGAAGGCATCTCGATCGAGGACGGTGCGCACTTCGTCGACCACGAGCGGGTCATAGTTCTTCGGTACGAAGCCGGCGGCGATGCCCTGGATTTTCGAGGGGCCCCGCTCTCCGCGGCTGATGGTCGCTGAGGATTCAGGTTCGACGGCGATGATCTTGCAGGAGGGGAAGAGCTCCTTGAGACGCCGGCCGACGCCGCTGACGGTCCCGCCGGTTCCGACAGCGGCGACGAAGGCATCGACCCGGGGATTGTCGGTCGCCTCGAGGGCGCGGACGATTTCCTCGGCCGTCACGCGGTAATGCACCCTGGGGTTTGCGGGGTTCTCGAACTGGCGCGGCAGGAAAGAATCAGGGGTCTCGCGGCCGAGCTCCTCCGCCTTCTTGACGGCTCCTTCCATCTGCTGTTCGGCGGGGGTCAGCACGAGCTCAGCGCCGAACGCTTTGAGGAGCTGGCGTCGCTCGAGGCTCATGCTCTCGGGCATCGTGAGAACACACCTGTACCCGCGGCGCTTGCAGACGACCGCGAGACCGATGCCGGTGTTTCCGCTGGTCGGTTCGATGACGACACCACCGGGCCGCAGCTTCCCCGTGCGCTCGGCTTCTTCGATCATCTCGAGGGCGATTCGATCCTTGATGGAGCTGCCCGGCGTGAAGTGCTCGAGCTTGCCGAAGATCTTCGCGCGCCCCTTAGGATCGGGGTCGATCCGCGTGAGCTCAAGCATCGGTGTATCGTGGATGAGCTCGAGGATGTCCTCGTAGATGAGGTTCTTGGGATGGACCGGGGGGACGGCGGCGGTGCTCACGGGGGCCTCGGGTGAACTCAGATGAAATAGACGGACGCGGTCGGCTCGTTGCGCCGGACGCCCAGGAACTCAGCCTTACGGCAGACGTCGCTGAGCGTCACCTCGTTCAAACAAGAAGTCACTCGAGCTGAGAGCTCCTTGAGCACGTGGTTGGTGACCCGCTGGCCGTCGAGGGCCGGCTCACCTTTTCGGCGTCCCGGCCCCTCCAGCGCGGTCTTGGGGCTCTCGTCGTCTCCGAGAGACACACCTCCTTCGATGACCTCGACGACGTCTCCCAGGCGAATCTCCGACGGCTCCCGGGCCAGCATGTACCCGCCCTGGGGCCCGCGCTTGGACGCGACGATGCCCGCGCGCTTGAGGTCCTGGAAGATTTGTTCGAGAAATCGCGGCGGAATGGCCTGACGCTCGGCGATGTCTTTGACCTGCGTCGGTTGGCCGTCGTTGTAGAAGGCGATATCGAAGAGCGCCCGAAACGCGTATCGACCCTTACTGGACAGCTTCACGTGTCATTTGATAAATTGTTGCATCGGGATTGTCAAGAATAGCCCGAGGCGGAAAAAGAGCCATTTCCGAGACTTGAGGCGCCGCCCGGGACCCGGAATCCTGACGCAATGGGGGCCCCCTTTCTCGAGCCCCCGTGTACTTTGGACCGGTTCGGCTACGGTGCCCTCTATGGCTGACTCCATCTACGACATCCCGGTGCAGACCCTGTCCGGTCGTGAGACCACCCTGCGTGAGTTCGAGGGTCGGGTCCTGCTCATCGTCAACACCGCGAGCGAATGCGGATTTACGCCGCAGTACGCGGGCCTCGAGGAGCTCTACAAGAAATACGAGCCGAAGGGCCTCACGGTCCTCGGCTTCCCCTGCAACCAATTCGGGGGCCAGGAGCCGGGCTCCGCCGAGCAGATCCAGTCCTTCTGCGAGAAGAACTACGGCGTGACCTTCCCGATGTTCGCGAAGATCGACGTGAATGGCGATGGCGCGCACCCGCTCTACCGCTACCTCAAGTCCCACGCCAAGGGCATCTTCGGCACGGAGGCGATCAAATGGAACTTCACAAAGTTCCTGGTGGACCGGAAAGGCGAAGTTGTTTCGCGCCATGCGCCGAACGACACGCCGGCGTCGCTCGCGAGCGCGATCGAAGCGCTTCTGTGAGGTTCAGAGGAGTTTCGGCCTGAGTTGACGCAAGGTCCCGCGGGGACCTTGTCGGAATACCGAAAGCGAGAACAGCGCGAGGAGGATCGACAGGGAGGCTCGAGCCAAGAGGCTGTGTTCATGCTCGTGGGGGGCCGCGACATCTGGGCTCGACAGAGCTCCGAGCGCGAAGTTCGTGACAACTCCCCCGAGCACGGCGAGGGCGAAGATGAGAGCGCCGAGCAGGAGGGTGACCTTGCGTCCGAAGAGACGGTCGAAGGTCGAGAAGGTTGTCATGTTGGTGGCGGCGCCGGTGAGCAAGAAGGCGAGGGCAGCCCCGGGGCTGATGGCGTGAGCGATAGCGACCGCAGCGATCGGTGTCGCTCCTGAAGCGCACATATAGAGGGGGAGACCGATCAGCGCGAAGAGGGGAACCTGAAGCCAAGGGGAGAGGCTCGAGAGCGCGGTGGTCGCGAGGAGCGGCTCGAAGAGGCCTCCGAGGAGCAAGCCGAAGGCGATCCAGGGCATCGTGTGATCGAAGAGCTCGACGAAGCCGAATTCGAGGGAGCTCCAGAGATTGGGCCGGGCTTGAGGTTCGGGCAGCTGAGCCTGGGGGGGACCCTGAGACTTCATCCAGAAGGAAAGGACGAGGCCGGTGCCCAAGGCGATTGCAAGAGAGAGTCCCAGACGTGTGAGCGTGAGCGGGCCGCCCAAGAGCGGCAGCGAAATCAGGATGGCGTCGAGACCAAGCTCTGGGGTCGCGATCAAGAACGCAACGCTCGCCGCGGGGGGCACGCCCCGGCGCACGAGGGAGGTAAACACGGACAGGATGCTGCAGGAGCAGATCGGCAGCGGCAGGCCGTAAGCGACCCCCCGGGCGGCCTGCGTCAGAGGATTCGGAGAAGAGAGGGCGCTGACGCGTCGCGCCGAGAGTGCCCAGACCACAAGGGCGGCGCACAGATATCCGAGAAGCAGCGCCGGGGCGCTCTCGAGGGCCAGATCGACGACGGCGCCAAAGAACTCGCCCTCGTGATGTTCCGGACCGTGCTCGCCGACAAATGTGGCGACCACGAGGAGCAGGCCGAAAATGCCTCCGACAAAGCCAGCTCGGGCTCTGACTGGGGAACTCGAGAGAGAACGCAGCAGCGTGGCGACGGTGCTGGAGGAAGGGACGCGGCTAGGGCCTTCGGACGAGGGGGCGCGCTCGTATTCCCCGTCCGGTCCCGGGCTGCCGTGGGCGTGCCCATGAGCATATGCGGGGCCCGGGACGGGGCTCGGTGGGGAGTGGTCGTGTGCGTGGGAATGCCCGTGTGCGTGGGAATGGCCGTGTCCATGGTGCATCGCCTCATGGGTCGAGCTTTCCCGGGGTTCCTCGTGCCCGCTCAGGACGTGGAGCAAAGATCCGGCCGCCATGGCCTGCAGCCACGCGCTCTGCTGCACGCTCATGGCCATGGCCGCGGCTTCTCCGGCGAAAAAGCCGACGACCATCCCGAGCCCGATCACGAGCACCGAGAGCCAACCGGCCCTCGAGCGGGGGGCGAGAGAATAAGCCGCGAGACCCACCGGCAATTGGTGAGCGACGATGGCGAGACCGAGGGCCTCCACGCTATGAGCATCCGCCGTGGCGAGCGCGGCCGACTCCACCATCGTGTGGAGGGTCAAGAAGATCACGAGGATGCGATCGGAGAATTGGCCGAGGTCGCCGAGCTTGTGCAGCCACATCGGGAGCGCAAAGCCGGCGGCGAGAAAAAGCGCAGCGAGCAGACCCCCATCCGTGAGCGCATTGGGAGCGAGCTCGAGCAAAGCGAGTCCCCCGATGGCCACGACCGTGAAGCCGTCCATGGCCGAATGGAGCGTTCGGGAGCGCTCTGTCCATTTGTGAGCGAAGGGCCCGAGGAGCAGCCCAAACAGGGCGAGAGCCAGGAGGAGCGCGGAGAGAGTCAAGGTGACCTCGGCTCGAAGAGCGAGAGCCAAGCAGGGGTCGGAGCCAGGAGTTTTCTTTGCTTGAGGTCCCAGAGCGCCAGGACAAACTCCGCGTCGCAGGCGACGAGGCCCTCTGCGTTTTTCATCACCTGGCGGAGCCGTCCGATCTTCCCGCGATACTCGATAAGGCTCGTTTCGATCGTGGCCTGCTCGCGATTTTTGAGCTCGCGGCGATAGCGCACGTGCGCTTCGAGGATGACGGGGCCCGTGCCTGAGGCTTGGATCTCACGAAGTCCAAACCCACCGGCCGTGAGGAGCTCCCAACGCGCTTCTTCGAAGAGCCGGAGGTACGTCGCATTGTTCACGTGTCCGAACGTGTCGAGGTGGCTCTCGACGATGGTGACGGGGTGGACGTGGAGGACGGGAGGGTTCATGCGGCGGGGGCGGTCTTCTACTTTCCGAGGAGCTGAAACGCACCCGGGAGGAGCTCGGAAATCGAGTGCTGAGAGGCGGAGCGCCCCGCGGTGTCGGCCAAGAGGACCAGCACGTCGTGGCCATCCGCCTGGGCGAACTCGGAGATGAACTGGCGGCAGCGTCCGCAGGGGGTGATGAGGGGCCCTTCAGCGTCCTTCGGGCCGCCCACGATCGCGATCGCGCGCACCTTCCTGTCCCCCGCGGAGCTCGCTGCCGTGAGGCTCGCGACCTCCGCGCAGATGGAGAGACCGTAGGAGGCGTTCTCGACATTGCTGCCGGTGTAGATGGCGCCGCTCTCCGTGCGCAGGGCCGCGCCCACCCAGAAGTTCGAATAGGGCGCGTAGGCGTGGGCCCGGACCCCGAGGGCGCGCTGGATGAGCTCCCGGTGTTCCGGGGGCAGGGAGTCGACGGGGACGATCATGGCGCCTGGGCCCTGCTCCTTACCGAGTCTCGAGAGCTCGGCAAGGGGTGGACCCAGGATCTCGCCTCAAGAGGCGCGTTTCCGATCGGCGGAGCCCCTTGGGGAGAGGGCCCGAGCCGGAGCTCATTGGGGCGACTTGGGCGTCAGGAAGGAGGGGCGGAGCCTGAGGACCACCGCGGGCAAAAACGCGATGGTCGCGGCACTACAGGTGACCATCGTGAGGGCTACCAAGACGCCGAGCAGGACGTGGACCTTGAAGAAGGAGAGGGTCAAACACAGGTAACCGCCAGCGACCGCGGAGGCGACGTAGGCGATGGCCTTGCCGGAGGTGGTCAAGGCGCGTGCCGTCGCCTCGCGGAGGTCCGAGGTGGTGCGGAGCTGCTCTCGGACGCGAAAAATGAAGTAGATGGCGTAGTCGGCGCCAATGCCCACGGCCATGGCCGAGATGGCCGCGGTGCCCATGGTCAGGGAAATCCCGAGCCAGCCCATGACGCCGAGGTTCACGAGCGCCGAGATGGCGAGGGGCAGAAGGACCAAGAACCCGCCCACCAAAGATCGCAGGGCGATGCTCGTGATCACGAAGACCAGGACCGAGATCTGGATCAGGTTGTTGATTTTCCCGGTGACCATCGTCTCGTTCAACGCCACAGCGTTCGTCACGCCGCCGCCGACTGCGACCGTGACGGGTTGGCCCTGGAAGAGGCGCTGCGCTTCCGCGTCCACGGCGGAGACGAGTTTCTTGATCTCCTTGTGATCGTCGGTCCGGAGATAGATCGTGATGACAGCTTGCTGAAAGCGCTCGTCGACGAGTCGCTTCAGATCGTCGGCGTCGCCGCTCATCGAGTAGAGCAAGAAGAACTGTGCGGCGGCTTCGGGGCTGTCGGGGAGGACCTCCGCCTTGGGATCGTTGTCGTTGATGACGCGGTTCATCACCTTGAGCACGTCGACGACCGAGACGACTTTGCCCACGGGGACGGGAAGTTTACTGGCGAAGGCGCCGAGCTCGTCCATGCGCTTCAGCACCTCAGGGTTCTTGATGACGCCGGGCTCTTTGCCTTCGACAAGGACCTGAACGACGCGCGTTCCTGCGGTGCGTTCGTCTGCGAGCCGGAAGCCTTCCATGGGGCCCTTGAGGAGCCCGGACAAGACGGGCAGGTCGCTCTGAGCATCGAAGAACTGGGCTCCGAGCGTGTTGCGGGTTTCGAGCCGGAACACGCCGATCGCCGAGAGCGCGATGAGCGCGAGCGAGATCCAGAGGTAGGGGGCCTCTTTGCCGGCCCGCACCACATCCGCGATGTGCTCGATGATGGGGTCGAAGACCTCCTTCTTCTGCTCCCGCTCCGTCTGGTACGCCGTCGGCGCGGGGAGCAGGACGCGGATCGCGGGGATGAAGGTGAGCTCGATGATGAGCGCTGCCATGATCCCGAAGGAGGTGCAGAGCCCGAAGTTTTTCATCGAGGGCACGTTCATCGCGAGCAATGAGAGGAAGCTGAGCGAGGCGATGGTCCCCGCCGCGAGCATCACCGAGCCCATCTTGGTGGTCGCCTCGACGACCGCCTCACGGTTCACCTCCGCCGGAGATTTTTCGGGGAACTCTGCTCGAATACGCCCGAACTCTTCATAGAAGCGCTTGAGGATCTGGACCGAGTGGCCAGCTCCGATCGCGAGCAAGAGGATGGGCGTCATCATATTCCACGGGTCCATCGGGACTCCGATGAGCCCGATGAGCCCGAGGGCCCAGACCACGCCCATGAGCGCAGTCACGAGGGGAATGAACATTCCCTGAAGAGTCCGGAATGCGCGATAGTGGAGGTAGCCGATCATCGCGAGGGTCAGCAGGAAGAGTCCCGCGATGCGTCGCGTGTATTGGCTGAGCCAGTAGACGACCGTCGGGGCGCCGGCTGCCTCGATGACGAGGTCGGGGGTGCGTTCCTTCTTTAAGATCTCTTCGAGCTTCGGGAAGAAGGCCTTGGCGCCGCCCGCTTTCTCGAAGTCGTCGAAGTCGAGCATGACCGTGGTGGCGCGTCCGTCGTCGCTGACGAGCAGGCTCGTGATGGCGCGGTTCTGCTTCACTCGGTCCTGGAACTGCTCGATGGCCTCGGGGGTCTTGGGGACCTCTGGGGCGAGCTGCTTCACCTCAATGGCGAGGTCCGAGGCCTGGATGTCTTTCACCTGGCTCGACATGAGGGAAAGGACGCTTGTCTTCTTCACCCCAGGCAGCGCCTCGACCTCCTCGGTGACGCGCTTCACCTTCTCCAGGATTTCCGGCGTGTAGACCGTGCCCTGTTTCGGGTAGAAGCCGACGACCGTCAGGTACTTTCCGCCGAAAAGGCTCTCGAGCCGCTTGCCGATTTGGACGAGGGGGTGCCCTTGGGGGATCTGCTTGTCGACGTCGAGCTCAATGCGCAGGCGCCCCAGCGAGGCCCCCAGACCCAGGCTGACGAGCAGCACCAGCGCGATGATGAGTTTTGGGTAACCTACGACGAAGCCTACGTAACGACGGATCATGGGAAAAAGGGGTGACGGGCCTTCTGGCCCGTCCGCGCCAGCTGGGGTCCGTATCATCGGCACTGCAGCGCCGATAGCCGCGGTTCGAACGGACTGAAGCGGAAGCGGTTCGCCGTTATAGTGTCGCTAGAATGCCAGGGCAGGCACTCGAAATTCTATCGAATGTACTTGGCAGGTCCCCGTCTCGGTGATACTGACCCGTTGGTCACTGACCGCTGGGTCACTTAACGAAAAATCTGCGCAGAATGAGGGGGCTCTCGGAACCCTCGGCTCGCGCGGTTGTCCCACACCGAACTCTCTCGCCATGTCGCGCAAAGCCGACCCGACCATCCGGGGCAGACTCCTTGCTGCCGCGCGCGCTGAGTTTTCGGCGCACGGCCTCGATGGCGCGCGCATGGGCAATATCACGGCCCGGGCGGGGGTTTCGAAGGGGACCTTCTATCTCCATTTCCGCTCGAAAGAAGACGCCTTCGAGGAGGTGGCCAACGAGTTCTTCTCAGCGTTTTTCGGCCACCTCGATGGGATCGAGGCGCTCCTCACCTCCGAGCGTGAGCCCACCGAGGTCCTCAGTGAGCTGCACCGTCGGGATCTGGCGATGCTGGAGTTCCTTTGGACCGAGCGCGACTTCGGTCGACTCCTCTTCGAGGGGGCGAGGAGCCCCAGGCAGCGGCACCTCATCGAGGCTTTTGCGGCGCGGATCCAGGAACGGGTCGAACAATTCCTCGCCATCGACCAAGCGCGCGGCCGCCTCCTGCCAGGAATTGACATCAGGACGCTGGCACAGTTCATCGCCGGCGGCTTCGACCGTTATGCCCGTGTACTCCTCTCAAGTCCGAACAAGCCGGACATCGAGCGCGACCTGCACGCGTTCCACGAGTTCATCTGTCGGGGCTGCACGACCCCCGAATGTCAGCAAATGCTCGGAATCGGAACCGAGCCCGCCTCCTCATCATAATGCACTCACGGCAGTCCCTTGAGCCCCCGTTTGTCGTCCTTCCTTGAGCGCCCAGCCAAAAGTCACCTCCATGGCCAAGAAAAAGAACTCCACCGAACCCTCGATCCATCCAGCCGCCGTGGAGACACCCCCGTCGGGTCCAACTCCCCAGAAAGGGGGACGCCTGGGGCTGATCTTGGTCCTTTTGTCGATCGCCTCCGTCTCAGCCTGGACCTTTGCCCGCGTCTCGACGACCGTCGCTGAAAAGCAGGAGATCGCGTCCAAGCGCAAACAGGCACCGGTGTCCCTCGAGGAGGTCTTCGAGGTGAACGTCGTTCGTCCCGAGCGGGCCGAGTGGCTCCCGGTTGTGCCCTTTGAAGGCACCATCGACGCGAACCAACGCTCCGAGCTCGGCTTCAAGGTGGGCGGAAAACTCGCCAGGGTCTTCGTGCGTCTCGGGGATCGCGTCAAGACGGGCCAGCTCCTCGGACAGCTCGACGCTCAAGAAGCTGCTGCCCAGAAACAAGCAGCGGCCGCGCAGCTCGATGCGGCTCGCGCCCAGCTCGCTCTCACCCGGGACCAAGAAGACCGCACGGGCAAGCTGGTGCAGAGCGGCGCGCTCGCTTCGGCGCAAGGAGTTCAAGCGGAGCAGGCTCGGGCTCTCGCCGAGGCTCAGGCCGCGGCGGCCAGCGCGAACCTGGGTCTTGCACAAACGGCGCTCGCGAACCACACGCTCGTGGCGCCTTTCTCTGGGATCGTGACCCGTGCCCCCTCGACCCAGGGCTCTGTTGTGGCGCCCGGGCAGGCGCTGTTTGAAATCGTCGATAACTCCCGGCTGCTCCTGCGCGGGACCATCAATGAAGCCGATGTCGGTTACTTTGCGCCCGGCGCTCCGGTGCTCATCGACGGCAAGAAGGTGGGCTCTGTGCGCGTGGTGGTCGGCGTTCTGGATCGTGTGACGCGCCGCGTTCCCGTCGAAGCCGAGCTCGATCCGAGCGAAGACCTTCGCGTCGGAAGCTTCGTTCGTGCGACCATCGCCGGGACCGACAAGATCTCGGTCTTCCGTCTGCCGGGGACGGCTTTGCGTCCCGGAAGTCAGGGGACGGTGATGGTGGTCGAAGGAGATCGGCTGCGTGAAGTCGAGGTGCACTTCTCGGTCGAGCCGGAGACAGGTGAGCTTCTTGTGCGGAGCGGCCTCCGGGGCGACGAACAGATTGTCAAAGCTCCGCGTCCCGAAGCGGCGACCGGCGATCGCGTGAAGGTGGTCGAAGCGGGCCCGGCGGCGGCTACTGACAGCGCAAAAGAGCCGGCTGCGCTGAAAGCCGACGCTTCTCCCTCGGTTCCTCTCCCGGCCCCGACTGTCGAAGGAAAGAACTGAGATGACGCTCTCCTCCGTCGCCATCCGCCGTCCCGTTTTCACGGTGATGGTGGCCCTGTGCATCATGGTCTTGGGCCTGGTGGGCTATTCACGCCTCGGCTCGGACCTGTTCCCGGACGTCTCGTTCCCGGTCGTCGCGGTGTCCGTTCCTTATCCCGGAGCGAGCCCCGCCGAGGTCGAGAGTCAGCTCGCGAAACCCATCGAAGACGCGATCGTGGGTGTGAACGGGCTCGACCGAATCCGATCCTTCTCCCGCGAAGGTCTCCAGACGACGCTCGTTCTCTTCACGCTCGATACGGACGTCGTGCAGGCGGCGACCGAGGTGCGCGAGCGCGTCTCCCAGGCGCGCGCCAAGTTCCCCGACGACGCCAAGGAGCCAATCATCGCGCGCTTCGACGTCTCCGCGGCCCCGATCATGACGTACGTCGTGCGCGGTCAGGGCTCACTCTCCCTCCTGCGCAAGTACGCCGACGACAAGATCCGGCCGGAGCTCGAGCAGGTCGCCGGCGTCGCCAAGGTCCAGATCACCGGCGGCGCCAAGGAAGAGATCCAAGTTGAGCTCAAGCGAGAGCGCCTCGAGGCCCTCGGCCTCACCCCGGGCCAGATCGTCGGGCGCATCCGCGCTGAGAACTTGAACGTGCCGGCGGGGCACTTCTGGGAAGGTTCGCGGGAGATCACCGTGCGCACCACGGGAGACTTCCAGAGTATTGAGGACCTCCGGAACATCATCGTGGCCAATGCCCAAGACGGCTCAGCGGTCCGTCTCCGCGACGTCGCCCAGGTTCAGGACGGGTTCGCTGAAATCCGCACGCGCGCCTTCTTGAACGGCGCGGAAGCTGTGACTTTTGACGTCCTCAAGCAGTCCGGCCAAAACACCGTCGAGGTCGCTCACAGAGCCAAAGCTGCGGTCGAGAAGATGCGGGAGAAGTTCCCGCCCGGCATGGACGTCGAGCTCATCATCGACCAGGCGGAGCTCATCGAGGAAAACGTAGCCCAGGTCCAGCACGACATCGTGTTCGGTGGTCTCATGGCCATCTTGGTCATCCTGGTGTTCATGATGGACCTTCGCTCAACCATCATCAGCGCCATCGCCCTGCCGACGAGCGTGGTGGGCACGTTCTTCGCGATGTATCTGCTCGGCTACACGCTGAACATGATGTCGCTGCTCGGGCTGAGCCTTTCGATCGGGCTCTTGATCGATGACGCGATCGTCGTGCGCGAAAACATCTTCCGCCACCTGCACATGGGCAAATCGCCGATGCAGGCGGCCCTCGATGGAACGCGCGAAGTGACTTTGGCCGTTATGGCGACTACGGCGACCATCGTCGCGGTCTTCCTTCCCGTCGCGTTCGTGGAGGGTGTTGTCGGTCAGTTCTTCCGGCAGTTCGGCGTGACCATCAGCGTCGCTGTCTGTATCTCGACCTTCGTCGCCTTCACGCTCGATCCGATGCTGTCGTCCCGCTTCTCCGGGGACCCGAACGCGCCGGATCGCTTCGCGTTCATCAAGGCGCCCTTCCGCTGGTTCTTCGGAGAGCTCGACGCGACTTACGGGCGAGTTCTCGCTTGGTCCGTTCGGCACAAGATCGTGGTGCTCGTGATCGCTTTCGGCAGCCTGTTCAGCATCGGGAGCATCATGGAGCTCATGGGCTCGGAGTTCGTGAATGCCGAGGACCGAGCCCAGTTCGTCGTGGAGATTGAGCTCGCCGCGGGCACCTCCCTCGAGGAGACGGCGCGAGCGGTCAAGCCGGTCGAGAAGAAGCTCCTCGAACATCCGGAGATCCTCACGCTCTTCACCAAGATGGGTCCCGATGAGGAGGTCAACAAGGTTCAGATCCGCATTCTGACCACCAAAAAACAGGTCCGAACCGACACCCTAGAAGACATCAAACAATACGCCCGCGAAGCGACGAGCGTGCTCAAGGGCGCGAAGGTCGCGGTGACCGATCCTCCGTTCATCGAAGGTGCGGGCACCGAGGCGCCGATCATGATCAACATTCGCGGCGACGAGTATCCCGACATCGAACGGGTCGCCTATGAAGTGGAGCGGATCCTGAAGAAGACCCCTGGCGTCTCCGACGTCCAGGTGCGGTACTCTCCGGGGCGCCCGGAGCTCGTCTTGAACGTCGATCGTCAGGCAGCGGCGGATCGGGGCCTCGGCGTCGCGGACGTTGCAGTCGGTCTGCGCGCGGCCATGGCGGGAGCTGAGGCGGGTTATTTCCGGAGGAACGGCGACGAGGTGCCGATCCTGGTGCGTCTCGACAAGGAAGATCGAATGGACGCCCGTTCTCTTGAGATGGTGAGCGTGCTGGGCAAAAATGGACCCGTCAAAGTCGGCGACATCGCCCGCTTTGAACGAGCTTCAGGTCCCCAGGTCATCGAGCGTGAGAACCGCCAGCGCCAGATCGTGATCTGGGGCACGCCGGTTGGTCGGCCACTCGGCGACGTAGCCGCCGATTTTCAGCCGGAGATCGCCAAGATCGAGCTCGCGCCCGGTATGAGCATTTACTACGACGGTGAGCTTCGCCTGATGGACGAGACGAACACGAACATGGCGCTCGCGCTTCTGCTCGGCGTCGTCTTCATCTACCTCGTCTTGGCCTCGCAGTTCGAGAGTTTCATCCACCCGGTCACGATCATGGTGACCTTGCCGCTCGCGCTCGTGGGCGGTGTGCTCGGCCTCTTCTTGACTGGTCGCACCATGGCCATGGGCGCTATGATCGGCATCATTCTGCTCATGGGTCTCGTGACGAAGAACGCGATTCTCTTGATCGATCGGGCCATCGAGCGGGTGAGGGAACATGGGGAGACTCCGCTGCAAGCGATTCTTGAGGCGGGCCCCGAACGTCTGCGTCCGATCCTCATGACGAGCGCCGCCATGGTGCTCGGCATGTGGCCGACCGCGGTCTCTAACGCCGACGGAAGCGAGTTCCGCTCGCCGATGGCGATTGCGGTGATCGCGGGTGTAATCAGTTCGACGTTCTTGAGCTTGATCGTGGCTCCCGTGGTTTATCTGTTGTTTGAGGGCGCCAAAGACCGCTTTGCGCGCTTGTTCCGCGTAAAAAGAGCTCCCTTACCCGCCCCTGCGGAGTGAACGAAAGGTCATCGAAGATGAGAATGCGTGCCCCGAGATTCCTCGGCCTGGTCCTTTTGTCCCCGCTCACCGCGCTTTCGGCGCCCGCGGAGACGCCGAATCCCGCGCCGGAGGAGAGCCGCGACGAAGGAGCGGAAACCCCTCAAGGCTCGAATGCTGAGAGCGCCGCGAAGCCGGAAGCAGAGCTCGCGCCGCGCGCGAGCCTCGAAGAAGAACTCGGTGCTCTTCTTCAGCCCGGTGGACTTACTTCAAAGCGGGTGGCGGAGCGCACCGTCGACACGAGCGCCCGCGTGGAAGCCAAGAGGCGCGCAGAGGCATCTGCCGCCGCGAGCGCCAGCCAGGTCGCTCAGCGTTTTTTCCCGAGACTCGAGCTCTCGGCCCGCTACACCCGTCTCTCCGAAGTCACGATGCCAGCCTTCGGTACCTCTGAAGGAGTTTCCCAGGTATTCGTCCAGGGCGAGAGCTCGACGGCCACACCGGTCGGTCCTTCTGATCAGCTCATGAAGGTGACGCCGCCGCCCTTTGCGTTCCCGGTGCTCCTGAACAACTTTGAGCTGAAGGCGACCTTGAGCGTCCCGCTGTCGGATTATCTGCTCCGGATGTCGACGGCGATCGGCGCGGCGAATGAGGCGCTTTACGGGGCTGAGTGGAACCGGAAGGCCGAGGCGCTCTTGGTCCAAACGGACGCCAAGATCGCCTATTATGAGTGGGTCAAGGCGCTCGGCGCTCGTTACATCGCCCAAAAGAGCGTGAGCCAGGTCCAGGCGGCTCTGCGCGATGTTCAGCAGTCCTTCGAAATTGGGACAGCTTCGAAGGCCGACGTGCTCCGGACCGAGGCTCAATACAACCAGGCGAAGCTCCTCTTGTCGCGGGCGGAGCGCGGGGTCCACGTCGCCACCGAGGCGATCCGTACGCTCCAGCACGATCCCCCGGGCGCGCAATATTCGGTCGGCGAAAACATCCTCGAGGACGTCATCGTCGACGCGCCCGCGACGCTCGAAGCCGCCTACCAGGAGGCGCGAGAAAAGCGCCTCGAACTCCGCGCGCTCAAGGCAGTCGAGAGGTCTTACAGGAAGCAGGCCGAAGCCGCGCGAAAGGACAACTATCCGCGCCTCGACGCTGTAGGCAACGCCATCTACGCCAATCCTAACCAGCGCATCATTCCGAACCTCGGCACTTGGGACGGGACCTGGGACGCGAGTTTGGTCCTGAGTTGGACGCCGACGGCGATCCCCGGTGTGCAGAGCGGCGCTCGTGCCCTCGACGCCAAAGCTGCGGAGTATGCGGCGCAAAGGCAGGCCATGGAGGATGGCCTGCGCATGGAGGTCGCTCAGGCCCTGAGCGCTCTTGAGGAGGCCCAAAGCGCCGTCATCACCGCCCGCGAGGTGCTCAGGGCGTCCGAAGAAGGGGAGCGGGTGAGTCGGGAGCTGTTCCGGGTCGGCCGGGCGACGGCCCTCGAGCTCTCTGATGCGCAGACGAACCTGACCCGGGCGCGCCTCGAGCTCTTTTTCTCGCACGTCGAGGTGCGCATTGCGCGAGAAAGACTCATGCACGCCCTGGGTCGGGACGTAACGGAATAAACTATGCCTGCCCCTCAGACGACGCCCGATGCGGCGTTCGGCTCGGCTGTCGAGTCCTGGTCAAGAAAGGCCTTCTGCACTTTCGCTATCGGGGCGAATGCCGCCGCCTTCGCGCTCGGTGGGTGGGTGCATCCGTGGTTCTACGCGCTCTACGCGCTGTTCGTACCGCTCACGATCATCGGCACTTACGACGCCCTTCAGAAACGGCACACGATCCTGCGGAACTTCCCGCTGTTCGGGCACATCCGCTACTTCCTCGAGTCCCTCCGCCCGGAAATCCGCCAGTATTTCATCGAGTCTGACTCAGAAGATCTGCCCTTTAGTCGAGAGAAGAGGAGCCTTGTCTTTCAGAGGGCGAAGGGCCAGCTCGACACGCGTCCCTTCGGAACCCTGCGCGATGTGAACGCTATCGGTTACGAATGGGTGAACCATTCACTTTCCCCGGTGACTCCCTCGCCGGAGGCCGCTCGCCTCTTGATCGGCGGGCCCCGTTGTAAAAAGCCCTACTCGAGCTCGCTCTTGAACGTCTCGGCGATGAGCTTCGGGGCGCTGTCGAAGAACGCGATTTTGGCCCTGAACATGGGCGCGAAGCGCGGCAACTTCGCGCACAACACGGGGGAAGGCGGCATCAGTCCCTATCACCTCGAGCCGGGCGGAGATCTGATCTGGCAGATCGGCACAGGCTATTTTGGATGTCGCCGCGGAGACGGCGGATTCGACGAGGGCCTGTTCCGCGAAAAGTGCGCCCAACACTCAGCGATCAAGATGATCGAGCTCAAGCTGAGCCAAGGCGCTAAGCCTGCCCACGGCGGTATCCTGCCCGCAGCTAAAATCACCCCGGAAATCGCCGCGATTCGTCACGTTCCTCTCGGCGAGGACGTGAACTCTCCTCCGGCCCACAGCGCGTTCCAGGGGCCCACTGGTCTGCTCCTGTTCGTGCAGAAGCTCCGGGAGCTGTCCGGAGGGCTGCCGGTGGGCTTCAAGCTGTGTGTGGGGCGGCCGCGGGAGTGGTTCTCGATCGTGAAGGCGATGCTCGAGACGGGGATCCTCCCGGATTTCATCACCGTTGACGGCGGGGAGGGCGGGACGGGCGCCGCTCCGCTCGAGTTCCTCAACTCCATCGGCATGCCCCTCGCCGATGGCCTCTCCCTTGTGCATGGCTCCCTGGAAGGCGCGAACCTCCGCTCTCAGATCCGCATCATCGCAACGGGCAAAGTGACCTCAGGCTTCGATATTCTCCGGCACATCGCGCTCGGCGCCGACGGCTGCAACGCAGCGCGCGCCATGATGTTCGCGCTCGGATGTATCCAGGCCCTCAAGTGCAACACCAACAAGTGCCCGACCGGCGTTGCGACCACCGATCCGAAGCTCGTCGCGGGGCTCGTCGTCGAACCAAAGAGCGAGCGCGTTTACAGCTACCACAAGCGCACCATCCACAGCTTCCTCGAGATGCTGGGCGCAGCTGGCCTCGGGCACCCCGACGCGCTTTCGGCAGACCACGTCATGCGGCGCATCGCGACAGGCAAGATCAAGCGCCTGGCGGAGCTCTATCCCCAGTTCCGGCGCGGGGGGCTGCTCGAAGGGGACTGCCCGGAGTGCTACCGGGACGAGTGGCTCAGCGCGAGCTCAGCGTCCTTCTAACAGAGCCCTCTGAGGGGCGAGGCCCTCTGCGCGACACTCCGCGCAGGCTGGCTCTCACACTCCGCGCAGGCTGGCTCTCACACTCCGCAGAGCACCTGGTCGCGCCGAGCTGAGCTCGCTGCGCGTCGATTCTCGGGCGCGCTCGCTCTGCGCGTGTAGTTTCAGCTCGCTTGGGTGAGGGCAGGCTCAGAAACCACGGGACCGTTCACGACAGCAGCGCTCGTGGGTTCGGCGCCGCTCTCTTGCGGCATCGGGGTCGCCTTGGCTGCGTCGCCTCCGCCGAGGTCGACGCTCCCGACCTGGCCTTCTTCGGCGGCGCCGACCGCCGCGTCTGGCCTCACGATCTCACGCTCGAAGGACTCCGGGGGCTCATCGGCCGCGGGCGGCTCCGAGAAGGAGACAAGCGGATCGGCGAGCATCAACCTCAGGGTGGAGAGCTTTACGGCCACAGGGACTCCGGGTCCGTCGAGGGCGGCGGCGAGCTGTTGGGCTCGGTCCTTCGGTTCGAGCTTGGCCGCGAGCTCCTTCAGATCCGGGGAAGGGGGGAAGGAAGGGCGCCGCGCCGCCGGACTCAGCTCCAGTTTCACCGCCGGACTGTTCGGAGACGCCGCTTTGTCTTGCACAGGGCTCGCCACGCGCGAACGCACGTCGGCTGTGACGGCGGGCGAGTGGGAGAGAGGACCAATGTGCATGAGGTTTCCTCGAACCAAAAGAAATTGAGCCAGGCGCTCCCGCCCCGAAATGCGGGAGGGAACCGGTCTACTCGAGGGGAACGGCAGGCGGGGGACTCCCTTGAGGAGATTTTCTAGGAGGAGCCGCCTCCAGACGAGACATCGCCCATGGCGTGATTGCCCGCGGCGAAAATGTCCGTGGGATCCACGGCCTGTTTGATGGCGCGCTGGAGGGCGAGAGCGCCGGGAGAATAGACGCGCGGCAGGAACTGCTGGCGAATTTTGCCGATGCCGTGGTGGTGGGACAAAGACCCACCGGCCGCCAGGATTTCGTCGCGAGCGGCGTACTCGAGGAGCTCGTAGGCGTGCACGGGATCATCGACGCCTTCCGTGTAAAACCCGAGGTAGAAGTAGATGCAGACCCCGGTGTGATAGAGCTGGGTGACGCGGCCCGTGAAGAAGGGCTTTCCGGGCAGGCCGAGAGCTGCGTGTTCGCGTTCGATGCGAGCCTTGACTCGATAGTAGAGGTCGAGAGCGTGACTCCAAGGAACGCTCGTCTCGAAGCTCTCAGCGATGGCCTTGAGCGTGAAGGTCAAGTCGCGGATGTAGGCGATACCGAAGGTGAGCTGATAGCCGCGCTCCCCGTTCGAGGGACCCGCGTCGAGGGCGCCGTGTTTTTGGCCGAGCCGCTTGGTGGTGCGCATCTCGGCCTCGACCTCCGCGCTTGTGCCCTCGTAGACGAGCGTCACGACACACATTTTCTCCGGATCGAAGCCTTTGATCTTGGTGACGAGCAGCTTTTCGGCGGCGCTCTTGGCGCGGTGCAAGAGCCCGGTCGTCTTGGGCTTGAGGGCGAGCCCGAACTGGAACTGGGTGTTGTCCATGAGCCGCACGCTGGCAGGGAGGCGGCCCGTGTGCGTCAGCTCTCGTAAGAAATGGAAACCTGCATCGAAGGAGGGAAAGATCAAGGATCCGTACTCCCGGCGCTCGGGCATCCTGTGGACCTTGATGGTCGCTTGGGTGATGATGCCGAGATTTCCTTCACTGCCGAGGAGGCAGCGGAGAGGAGGAACTCCGAGGCTCTCACGGGGAGCTGACTCAGGGCGGCTGATCTCACCGCTCGTCGTCACAGCTCGCACGTCGAGGACCAAGTCCTCGATATTGCCGTAGCGATTCTTCTTCATACCGCTCGCGTTGGTCGCGATCCAACCCCCGAGCGTTGAAAACTCGAGGCTGTCCGGCTCATGCCCCATCGTGAGCCCATGGGCTGCGAGGTGAGCTTCGAGGTCGCGGCCCCGGATCCCCGCTTCGAATACCGCGATGCCGTCCTCGACGGAGAGCTTCAAGCAGCGACTGAGGCGCCGCAAGTCGACGGAAATCACCGTGCGCTGCTCCTCCGGTCGCACCTTGAGCGCCCAGGTCACGTTGGTGCCTCCGCCGTAGGGCACCAGCACGGCGTTCAGCTTCTGTGCAACAGGAACCAGCGCGGCCACCTCATCGTGGTCCTTGGGGAACACGACGACATCCGGCACGCGAGGAATTTCCCCGTAACGGATCGCCCATATTTCGCTCGCCGTATGGCCATGCCCATGACGAAGGCGTAGCCTATCCTCGGTGCTCACGTGCTCTGCTCCGAGGAGCGTGGAGAGCTCCGTGAGCAGTTCTGCGGGCGCGCGGGAGGCGGGGATGTTCGGCGGATAGTGCGGCGGGTTTTGGTTCCGACCGCTCAGTTTCACGGCGAGCTTCTTCGAGAACCACGGCAAGAGACTCGGCAGGCGGAGGCCCGAGAGCGGGTAGCGATTGCCGGTGAGGACGACGCTGTCATCCTCCTGCACCTCGAAACGCGTGTCCTGAAAGCCCCAGGCGTCGAGTGCCTCGTCATCGTGGATCATGGGGCGCGCTTATAGCGCAGGGTGGCCGAGTTCCACATCTCCTCTGGACGGCGGGCAGTCGGAACAAAAAGCGCGGAAAATAGTAGGCAACGGGCGATCCCGGAGGCGCGTCCCCCCATGTCAGCAGAGGGGGCGCGAGGGCGTCTGTCCGCGTCCCTGGAGGCGTCCGGTTCGAGGGGACCTCCTCCTCTTTTTTGCGTCCGGCTCTGAGCTCTCGAAGAGGCAGTGTGAGCTTTTGAGGAGCGAAGGCGCGTCGCGCGAGCGGCACGTTCGATGTCCTCGGCGCGGGAGGGCGCCCTCCGTGGACGTTCTCAGGGGAAGCGGGCGTCTTTCTCGCCGCCCGGATGGAACGCCTGGATCAGGTGTTCGACGAGCGCGGTGACGGCGGGCGGCCGCAGGGCGCGGGAGGGGTACACGACCCAAATCGCGCTCGGCGACGAGGCTCGACCGGGCAGGATCTCGACGAGTTTTCCCTGGGCGATGAGGTGACCGACCAAATGGGCAGCGACCATGCCGATGCCGAGACCCCTCTCGACGGCCTGAATGGCGGTCGCCATGTTGTTGACGGCGAGTCGCCCGGACACCGTGATCCTCTCGGGCCCGTTTGGACCTTCGAAAGTCCAGGAAGCTCCTGCGATAGAAGTGCCGACGATGACGCAGTCGTGGCGCGACAGCTCCGAGATGGTCTCGGGGGTGCCTCGGGCCTCGAGGTAGCTCGGGGCCGCCACGCATTTCATGCCAGTTGGGATGAGTTTGTGGGCGATGAGGCTCGAGTCGGCGAGCGTGCCGGCGCGGATGGCGAGGTCGAAGCCCTCGGCGATCAGATCGACGCGACGATGGGACTTATCGAGCTCGAGAGTGACGTCAGGATATTTCTCGAGGAAATCGAAGAAGGCCTCTTCCAAGAACGGTTCGCTGAAGGTGCTGACGCGGACGCGCCCCCGCGGCACCCCTTGTACGTTGCGGAGCAGGATCTCGGCGGTCTCGATCTCGCGCAGGGCGTGGCTGATGCGCTCAAAATAGATGCGCCCTTCTTCGGTGAGGTGGATCTTGCGGGTCGTCCTTTGCAGGAGCCTCACTCCGAGAGATTCCTCGAGGCGTGCGAGCCTGCGACTGACCGTTGATGGAGGAACGGCGAGCTCCTTAGCGGCGCGGGTGAAGCTGTTCTGTTCGACCACTCGGGCGAACACCTCGAGGTCGTTCAAATCGCGCAAGGAGGACAGGCCGGGCAGGGGAAGGTGCTTCTCGTCGTCCATGGTCCGCTCCGCTCGACCCCAGACTAATGCGAGTTTTGCAATAAAAGAACGAAAAAATCCCCGATTGTAGGCGAAAAAACAAAGTGACCGGTGGTCACTTATCTGGATGCGAAGGAGAATGCCGCGAAATTTGCGCACTTTCCTGGGGCGACAAAGGCCACCGAGCCAGCGGACAGCTCCCCGGGGCCGTGATATAGGCCCGACCCTGATGCTTCGTTACAGAGCCGATATTCGAACGCTCCTCTGGATGCTGGTCTTCGCGCCGGGCCTCGTCGCGCTCCAATACGCGCGCCCCGACCTTCTGCCCTATCTGTCGTGGCTCTCCTTCTACTTCGCGATCTCTGCGTCGACGATTGCCCACAATCATCAGCACTGTCCGACCTTCGAGAACAAGACGCTCAATACGCTGTTCTCGTACTGGATCTCGATCATCTACGGATTCCCGACCTTCGCCTGGATCCCGACCCACAACCTCAACCACCACAAGTACGTGAACAAGCCCGGTGACGCCACGATCACCTGGCGCTTCACCAACAGCCACAACTACCTCGTGGCGGCGAGCTACTTCTTCGTTTCGTCCTACTACCAGAGCGGGCCGATCAAAGAGTTTTTGGCTCAAACCAAGGAGAAGAACCCGGAGCGCTACTGGGTCTATGTCTCCCAGTACGTGGTGGTCATTGGAGCCCACCTGGGCCTGGCAGCCCTCGCTGTGTCCCTCCATGGGGTAGGACTTGGACTCACTGTCTACGCGTTCACGCTCCTCTTCCCCGCGATCGTTTCGCTCTGGACGGTCATGACGTTCAACTACGATCAGCACGTCCACACCGATCCTTGGTCCCGTTACAATCACTCACGGAACTTCGTGAGCCCGGTCTTGAACTTCCTCCTGTTCAATAACGGCTACCACACGGTCCACCATGAGAACGCTGCTCGTCACTGGAGTCTGGCCAAGGAGGAGCATGAGAAGATCAAGCACCTCATCGATCCGAGCCTGAACCAAAAGAGCATGTGGCTCTACTGGTTCAAGCAGTACGTGCTCGCTCCCTTCTTCCCGAGCCTTGGCACGAAGCAGATCGGCCGGGCTCCCTGGGATACCGGTGAAGGGAAGCTGGATCTGACGACCGCTCCGGTCGGTTTCGGCGACACCGGGACCAACGTCGCGCGCGTCTAAGACAGCCCTAGGTCCGGGTGTTCCGAGAACCTCTGCGACTGGCGCTCCTCGGGGCGGCTCGGGTGACCCCCAAGGTCGCCTTGACCCGCCCCGATTTGATCGATGTGCGGGGAGTCGCCGCGCGGAACCCGGCTCGCGCTCGCGCCTTCGCTGAGCTCCACGGCCTCGGTGGATGTTATGCTTCCTACGAAGCGGCGCTCGAAGATCCCGAGGTCGAGGCTGTCTACATCGCGTCTCCTTGTCGAGATCACGTGCCCTGGACCTTGGCTGCGCTCGAGGCCGGGAAACACGTCCTCGCTGAGAAGCCCTTCGCGCTCTCGAGTCGTGACGCAGAACGAGCCGTCACTCGGGCCCAGGAGCTCGGCCTCTTGCTCGTCGAGGCACACCACTCCGTCTACCACCCGCTCACTGCTCGTTTCGTGGAGGCGGTCCGAAAGGCTGGGCGTATCGAGAGCGTCGAAGCTGTGTTCGACGCGCCGATCCGACAGGAGTCAGACATTCGACTCGACCCGAGGCTCGGGGCCGGGGTGCTCCTCGACTTTGGAGGTTACCCCTTCTGCTGGCTCGAGTGGGTTCGAGGCGCTCAAGGAGGAGACGCGCCGCGCTGGGGCCTCTCGGTGACAAGCGCTGAGGCTGTCTGTCGTCCGGCCGAGATCGACAGGACCATGGACGTTCAGGTCCTGTGTCAGAGTGCCGCCGGATCGTTTTCCGCCCGCTTTCGGACGAGCATGGAGCCTGAGTGCTCCTTTCAGGCTCGCATCATTGTGCGGACCGAGCGAGGACCGATCCTTTTCGAGAACCCGCTTTCGCTCGAAGGCTCGTTTCTAGAGGTGCCGGGAGAGCCCAAGGTGTGGGGGGCCGGACCGACGACGTACATGGGTCAGCTGGAGGCGCTGTATCGAGCGATCCGGGACCGCGCGCCGATCGCTCATTCGGGGGCCGACATCGTCGCCCTCGCGGAGCTCGTTGACGCTGGCTATCGCGCGGCGGGCCTTGTCGCGCGAGCTGAGCTCGCGGCGAGCAGCTAGCGGCTGAGCCCGACCCGGCGGCGTGCGGTTAGACAGTGAGTGCTGCCGCGGGTGAAGTCGCGACAGGTCTGAGGCCGAACCTCATAGATCGCGCATGAAAAGGGCTCGTCCGAAGGTATGAAGAAGGGAGGCGAGACCTGTTCACTCTCCCCCTGGGGGCCCGCGATGGCGGGCCTGTGGCGGCGGAGGGGCTGGCCGCCCCGAAGGGCGGCACAGCGGTGTTCGTCGCGCCGGATCTCGTAACGTCGACCGCGCCGCACGAGCCAATCCGGAGCCAGGAGGACGGCGGGATCTTTGGCGCTCACATCGACCGCGCCGTAAGCCTCCCGACAGCAGGCGCCGCAGGCTTGGCAGTCGAAGGTGGTCTCAAAACGCTCACAGGCTGGATCGTCCGCCTGCACCCGAGCGCCTTTCGCCTGCACGCAACGCAGAAGCCCCTTGGGGTCGCCTTTCTGCCAGGCGCAATCGCCGCAGCGATAGGCGCCTTCCGCGTCCGGTGAGCGTAAAGGGATCCCTGTTCGGTGCAGCCCCCGCGGCTCCCGGGCGCGCGCGAGCAGGTCCGTGGCAGGGCCGGTCGAACGAAAGCGGCGGAGGCTGTGGACGATATCCGCTGTAGCGCCGAGAGCCTCGGCTAAGGTCGGGTCCCAAGGGCGTTCGAGACGACGGGCATAACCGGCGCGGGCGCGCACGATACAGGAGCGCTCGTCGACGCTCCGCTCAAAGAAAGGATCGGGAGGCAGGGCATCGTAAAACTCCCGATAGACCGTGGTGGGCGCGAAAACGTCTCGGAGGCCAAGCGGCTCGAGGAGCGCGGCTTGCACGCGAAGGGTCGCGTGCTCGAGCTCGACGTCGCGGTCGACCTCGTTGTCGAGGCCCCAATCGACCCAGTCCAGCGACTCGGGTCCGCAGACGAGCCAATGGCAGATCTCATGGAGCACCATCTGGGCAATGCAGTCGTCCGGGTCGAGGGAGGCGCCATCTCCGAGCAAGAGATCTCCTTGGCCCGTGCTCGACGCATAAGTGTCCCCACTGCGCTGGACGCGCAGTCCGAGGCGACTGGCGCACTCGAGCCAGATCGCGTCCAAAGGATCTTCGTAGCGGGTGGAGCGGCTCATCGGTCGGTTTCGGCGTACCCATAGATGGCCCGAGCCCGAGGGTCCATTGTCGAGATGCCAGGTTGTCGCCCCCGAGCCGACGGGCTAGCTTTCTAGTCCCTTCGGCCTGGGCTGGCGGAGGACACGTGCGGCTCGTCTCGTCTTTACCCGGAAAAATGACCTCTCCTCGCCCCCNCCTCCGACGTTCTCCTGGACGGGCTGTGGCCTTCTTGATGCTCGGCTGCTCCGCGCTTGGCTGCGCTTCGCAAAAGCAGAAGCCGATCGTGCCGGAAGACATGCAAGAGCGCTCCAAGGAGCGGTACGGCGAACAGGAAATGATGATGAACTCGCTGAACCAGACTCCCGCGGAACAGGCGAGTACTCTCCATCATCGTGATACGGCGCCGCCGCCCGCGGATCGGGGCCAAGATCGCGACGGCCGCGACTCCGGCAAGTGAATGTTCTCCGGTCGAGCGCTCCGGTTCTTCGCGCCCATGGAAGGGATCACGAGCCCTCCGGTGCGTGAGCTGTTCGCTGCGCGCGGCGGCGTGGACGTCGTGTGCACTGAGTTCGTCCGCGTGACCTCTGATCCTCTCAGCCCCAAGGTGCTGGCTCGCCATATGGGGCAGGCTCCGCCGGCGAAATTGAGCGTTCAGGTCATGGGGAATGACCTGACCCAAATGGGGGATGCGGCGCGCCTGGTGACGAAGGCAGGAGCGGACATCGTCGACCTGAACTTGGGGTGTCCGGCGCCGAAGGCCGTCCGCAAAGGCGTGGGTTCAGCGATGCTCAAGAGCCCGACCCTCTGCGAAAAGGTCATTTCGGTCATGAGGGAAGCGACGCACCTGCCCCTGTCGGCGAAGATGCGCGCTGGTTACGATGACTCGAGCCAGGTGCTCGAGATTGCCTCCGCCCTCGCCGAAGCGGGCATCGACTTTCTCACGATCCACCCACGGCGTCGCGTCGATTTCTACGGTGGAGTCGCTGACTGGCGCATCATCCGCCTGCTTGTGAGTCGCCTCCCGATTCCTGTCATTGGCAATGGGGACATTTGGTACGCGGATGACGCTCTGCGGATCCGTCGCGAGACAGGGTGCGCGGGGGTGATGCTCGGTCGGGGCGCGTTGCGCAATCCCTTCATCTTCCGTCAGATCGAAGCTCTCGAGCGCGGAGAGCCCTGCCCAGAGGTCGACGGGGCCATGCTCTACGCTCACCTTGTGGATCTCGCGGAGCTGTTCCGAGAGCGGTTGCCTGAGTCTGCGAAGACGGGACTATTGAAAGAACAGGTCAGGTACGTAGGCCGCGCGGTCCGGGACGGGGGAAGCTTCATGAAGGCGGCCTTCTTGACGCAAAGCTCAGGGGCTTTGCTCGAGGTCGCGCGCGAGCGGCTTGTCGATCTCCCCGCCGAGGCCTTGGATCTCGGCATTTCGGGCCCGCGCCTCGAGCGGTCCGGCTCCGCCATAGCGGTGGAGGGCGCGCGCCCCTCGCGGGAAGCTTGCGCGGACGAGTCGTTCTCTGCTGTATAGGGAGCCGGTGCTTCGACCCTCCGCTTGGCTGCCTCCTTTTGCCCGACCAAGTGTCGGGTTCGGACGTTGGGCCGGACGCGGAGTACTTCTGGTCTGCCTGCTCTCGAGCGGGCGGGCCCGGGCCCAGTCGAATTATGACGCCGCCGTTCTCGGCGGGCGGGCCGCTATGATGGGCGGGGCGTCCACGGCGCGCGGCTCGGACGGCGCGGTGCTCTTCACGAACCCGGCGGGCATCACGCGCATCCCCGGAGAATCGTTCTCTTTCGGAACGGTAGCGGCTGCCTTTTCTCAGCGTTTCGTGAACGACATCACCGACCCGCGTCACAGGTTCGGTTTTGAGGGTCCTGGGACGACCGAGCTCGACTTTCGCATTCTCCCGAACACCTTCTGTCTTTTTCTGGACGGAGCGCCACGGGATCGAAACAGCCAGCGGAGCCGCCACAAGTACGGGATCTGCGTCGCAGACGTGGAGCAGGAGAGCTTCGCTTCGAACGAAAATCGTTTGAGTGAGCTGGGGGCGCTCTCGATCTCGTCCCGCTATCAATTCCGCCGCACGACAGGCATCGCGAGCTGGGGGCTTGAGCTGTTTCGCGGCACGAGCATTGGCGTGAGCGCCCGCCTCGAGAACACGGGTCTCGACGACACGACCACAGAGTCGGTCTTCCATAGCGATTCGAGCCAAGTCTTCGGGCACTCGAGGCGCGGTCTCAGCTGGGATTCGAGCGTGACGATCGGCCTGACTCACCTGGTGTCCAAACATGTGACCCTGGGAGCGTCACTCACGACTCCGGCCCAGCACATCCTCGGCTTCTACAAGGGATCGAACTCGGTGCTCACGGGCGGGGGGAGCGAGCTCAGGTTGACCCAGGACGACGGCGACTTCAGCTACACGACGCCTGCTGCGCTTCGGCTCGGGGTTGCCTTCGCTTGGCCGAGCTTCAATCTCGAGTTCGACGCGAACATTTACGCTGCGGACAGCGCGATCGGGCGCGCTCGTTTTACCCGGACGAGCCTGCTCGCGGGGGACGTGAACATCGGCCGAGCGGAGATCGTGGAGCCTGCGCGTCCTCTCACGAACATCTCCGTCGGCATTGAGCGCTTCGTGCAGCGGGACTTCTCTGTCCTGGCCGGCTTTCAGACCGACTTCACGGGGCTCGCCCCCCGCACAGACGGACTCGCTCGCCAGGCCCTATTCAGGCAGGAGCGAGACTCCTTTTCCTTAGCCATCGGCGTTTCCTCCTACGGCTCTCAGGGGAGCATTCTGCTCGGTCTTCGGGGGACCTATTCCTACGGGACCGCCCTCGTCCCTGATCCCGGAGCCTCGGAGGGGGCCTTCGTCGCCTTGCCTCAGAGCCGCTACACGGTCGCGTTGATCCTGGCCGGTCAGCTCAGCTTCGAGGGGGTTCGGGACACGGCCCTTCGGGCTGCCTCGCCGCTCTTGCCAAGCTCGAAGGGAGTGCACGAGCGATGATGAAGGACTCGTCTCGTCTTCTCCCGTTCTTGAGGTCCTCGGCGCTCGGCGTGCTGCCGCTGCTCCTGGCCGCGCCCACGGTGGCCGAAGAGCCTTCCGAGCAGCCCGCCCAGCTCGAGGCGCCGGCGGAGCCAGCCCACGCAGATCTGCCGCTCGCGAGCATGCGCTCTCCGCTCTCCCGCAGCTATGCGGATGAAATCGAGGAACGGGCGACCCTTTGCTCGACCGTTTGCTCACCGAGCGAGGCTTGCATCGACGGACGTTGCGTCGAGGCTTGTGATCCGGATTGTCGCGAAGGAACCATCTGCACCGAGTTCGGAACCTGTGTTCCGTTGCCCCAGCCCCTCAGGCCTCGCTGGACCGAGGCGGAGGTTCACGAACGTTTGGGTGGGCGTTCCGTGGACCGGACGAGCGTGATCTTTGTCGACCCGGTGGGCGTCGCGTTTCAAGGGGTCCAGATCGGATACGAGTGGGGAGCCGTAAGCTCGTTCATCGTGAGCGCTCGCCTCATGAACACCGGCTTCATGAGCTATTCCAACGAACCACTCACCGAATTTGAACACTTCGAGTACGGCTACGGGCTCTCGTTCATGCGCCGCTACTATGAGGGGACCTACGGGAACCTGCGCGGCTTCTATTATGGTTTTGGCGCGGAAGCGCAGGCCATCGCCATCGGGCTGCCCTATGACGCCCTCCGGGGCACCATCAAGGTCGCCCTCATGGGTCATTTGGGATATCGCTGGGCCTGGGAGGGCTTCACCTTTGGNTTNGGGCCGGTGCTNGGGATGCGCGTCCCCGTGTACTCGACCTATATCTCAAAAGGAGACGGCGCTTGTGACCGGGTGAGCTGCCCGCTCGACTCGGCGGTGCGCTTTGAGGGTCAGCTCAGCGTGGAGCTTGGGATTTTTCCTTAGAATCCGCGTCGGTTTTCCTGGTAGGCGCCTCTGACTATCATCCGGCCCGTTCGCTCTCGTCTGAGCCCCTGCTCGACTCGTAAACGATCCGGAAACGAAGCCGTCCCCGCGCTTGGTCATCCTCAGAAGGACCCTCGAAGCGAGCTCGGTTTGCTGCTACGAGCGCTGGCGCCTGTCGAGAGACGGTCATACCTTTCACCCCCCAAACTTCGAGTGAGTGATTCCATGTCTAAAATCAAGTTGAAGCCCGGCGTTATCACCGGCAGCGCCCTGAAAGAGTTGTACGCAGAGATGAAGAGCGCAGAGGCTGCGCTCCCTGCGGTCAACGTGATCGGTTCCCATTCGACCAACGCCGCTCTCCAGGCTGCCAAAGAGGCAGGTTGCCCGATCATCGTTCAGGTCTCGAACGGCGGTGCACACTTCTACGCCGGCAAGGGTCTCTCGAACGCCGGTGAAAAGGCTGCGGTTGTTGGTGCCATCGCTGCTGCGCACCACGTACGCACTCTCGCCAAGGCTTACGGCGTCGCCGTGATCCTCCACACCGACCACGCTGCGAAGAAGCTCCTGCCCTGGATCGACGGCATGCTCGATGCCGGCGAGGAGTACTTCAAGACCCACGGCGAGCCGCTCTTCAGCTCGCACATGCTCGACCTCTCCGAGGAGCCCCTCGAGGAGAACCTCGACATCTGTGCGAAGTACCTGGCGCGCATGAACAAGATCAACATGGGCCTCGAGATCGAGCTCGGCGTCACGGGTGGCGAGGAAGACGGCGTCGACAACAGCGACATCGACAACTCCAAGCTCTACACGCAGCCCGCAGACGTCCTTCTTGCGTACGACAAGCTGAACTCGCTCGGCCACTTCTCCTGCGCTGCTTCCTTCGGCAACACGCACGGCGTCTACAAGCCCGGCAACGTGAAGCTCACGCCGAAGATCCTCAAGAACAGCCAGGAAGAGGTCCAGGCTCAGCGCAAGACCGGTCCGAAGCCCCTCGACTTCGTCTTCCACGGCGGAAGCGGCTCGAGCCCCGAGGAGATCAAAGAGGCGGTCTCCTACGGCGTTGTCAAAATGAACATCGACACGGACACCCAGTGGGCGTTCACCCAGCCGATCAAGAAGTACATGGACGAAAAGGACGCGTACCTCCACGGTCAGCTCGGCAACCCCGAAGGCCCCGACAAGCCGAACAAGAAGCAGATCGACCCCCGCGGTTGGCTCTACTTGGGCGAGAAGCAGATGACCGCTCGCCTCGTGCAGGCCTTCGGCGACCTCGGCGCCCTCGGCAAGTTCGAGATCGTCGGCTGAGAAGTCACAGCGGGCTCCTCGGGAGCCTCGAAGACGGCGGGTCTGGTGGGAAAAATCCACCGGCCCGCCGTTTTGTTTGTCATTTTGGCAGAGCGTGGACCGAGTTCAGACACATTCTGCCACCTTGGCGGAAGCTCCAGCGGAGCGCTCACCGATCTCTCGAAAGAATTAAAGATTCAAAGGGATTGACCGCTGGCACGGCTCTCGCTTTAAGCCCTGTGCAAGAGCGTCTGCCTCGTGTCCTTCGAAATCCTATTCAAGCGCTACTTTGGCGTCGTCGTGGCGTTCTGCGTCGCGGTGGCGGCCTATTTGCAGGCCGCGGGGATCAGCTATCTGCTGTCGGCGGCGCTCGCTCCCGACTCACCTCCGGCGCTGCCTGCTCTGCCGCCGGTACCTGATGTCGTTCTGACGAAATTTACCGCAGGCCCTATCATCGATCGCAACCCTTTCGATTCGATCACGGGCCCTCTTCACGAGAAACCCGAAGAGAAGAAGGCGGAAGAGGAAGAGAAGAAGGTGCTCGAGGTGACCGATCCGCTCAGCGTCGCGGCGTGCGCCGGAGTCCAGGTCTTCATCGTCACCGAGTCCACCGATCCGCTCTGGTCCTTCGCGGCGATCCAGGGCCCTGGCGAGACCGGTCCTTCCCTCCGACGTGTGGGGGACACAGTGGGCCCCGGCAAGGTCGCCTATATTGGGTACAATCCTCGGACGCTGCACCCGACGGTCTGGATCGAAGGAGACACGCTCTGCCAGTCCAGCATGTTTGGCGACCCGGAGCCTCCTCCGCCCCCTCCTACCGCAGCGGCCCCGGCTGAGCCGGCTCCTGCCCCTGAAGGGGAAGCCGGTCGAGGGGTCGATCCCGAGCTCAAGTCGAAGATCAAGCGCATCAGCGAAACGGAGCTCGAGGTCGATCGAAGCGCCGTCGACAAGATCCTCGAGAACCAAGCCGAGCTCATGAAGTCGGCGCGGATCGTGCCAGAGCAAAAGGACGGGAAGGTCGTGGGCATTCGGCTGTTCGGCGTGAGGCCCGATACGTTGCTCGGGCAGCTTGGTCTGGCCAACGGGGACCGGCTGGAAAGCATCAACGGCTTTGACATGGGCAGCCCTGAAAAGGCCCTCGAGGCGTACGCCCGCCTTCGGACCGCGGAGAGTCTCACCGTCAAGGTGAACCGTCGGGGCAAGCCCACCACCATCAACATCAAGATCAACTAGCAAGAGTGAGTAATCTGTGAGCAAGACGTCGTTTCACGAGAAGACGGACCGCGTGGGGGATCGAACGGACCTTTGTCTGGTGCGTCGCGGCAGTGGGCTCGGGCTCGGGGCGCTGCTCGCTCTGCTGGTCCTGCCCGGGGCGGCGCTCGCCCAGGCCAATCGGACGGCTCCCGTCGCGGATCCTCCGCCTCCGGGAGACGCTGGAGCTTTGCCGAGCACGATGGACAAGATCGCCGCCGCGACGGACATCGACTACCGGCCGAAGCCCGGGGGCCACAGGGTCAAATTCAACCTCCAGGACGCCGACCTCGCGGAGCTGGTGAACCACATCAGCGGCATGACCGGCCGCCGCTTCATCTACGGCGCCAAGGTCCGCAGCATCAAAGCTACGGTGGTCTCTCCGGAGCCCGTCACCCTCGATGAGGCCTACCAGGCGTTCCTCTCGATCCTCGAGGTCAACGGCATGACCGTGGTGCCCCAAGGGCGCTTCTTGAAGATCGTCGACAGCGCCGGCGTCGCGACCCAGACCACGCCTGTCTTCGACCGGGGCGCTCCGGTGCCCGCGACGGACACCTTCGTCACGCGCCTTTACCGCACGCGTTTTGTCAGCCCCGACGAAGCCGCGCCGATCCTGCTCAAGTTCAAGAGCAAGGATGGTGACGTCTCGACCTATCAGGCGGGCAACCTGATCATCCTCACCGACACCGGCAGCAACATCAACCGCATGGTGCGGATCCTTGAGGAGATCGACGTGGGGGGCGCTGGTCAACAGATGTGGATCGAGCCGATCAACCACGGCAACGCGACCGAGCTCGCGACCCGCATCAACGATCTGTTCGAGGTGGGTCAAGGTACCAAGAGCGGCATCTCGCGTGTCGTAGCCGATGAGCCCACCAATTCGCTCATCGTTGTCGGCAACGAGGAGTCCTATTCGAAGCTGCTCCAGGTTCTCAAGAAGCTTGACACGAGGCCCGGTGAGGCCGGCCGCGTGCACGTTCTCCCGCTGCAGCACGCCGTCTCAAACGAGCTCTCGAAGACCCTGCAGCAGATGCTGACCGGACAGAAGTCCGGCGGAAAGAACGCTCAAGACGCGGGGAATGCCGGGGGCATGTTTGAAGGCGATGTGAGCGTCACGTCCGATGAGGCGACGAACTCCTTAGTCATCACCTCGTCGCCTCGTGATTTTGCTCAGCTTCGCATCGTCGTCGACAAACTCGACCAGGCTCGCCGTCAGGTCTTCCTCGAAGCTGTCATCATGGACGTGAACGTCCTCGATTCGAACGAGCTCGGCTTCTCCTGGCACGGTGGCGCTTCGACGCCGAGCCCTGTCGGAACCGGCAACGTCATCTCGATGGGCGGGTTCAATGGCGGAAAATCGATCTTGTTCCCCGGTGACCCGACGGCGTTGCAAGGGTTCGCTGCAGGTATTCGTGGCCAGGAACTCGAGGAGACGGCGGGGTTGACCCCGACCGGTATCGGTATTCCGGCCTTCGGTGTGGTGGTGAACGCCCTGGCCCGGAGCGGTCGCGGCAACGTGCTTTCGACACCGCACATCATCGCGACGGACAACGTGTCCGCGGAGATTCGGGTCGGCGAGAACATCCCTCTGCAAACGAACCTGGCGGGCGGCTTCGGCAATCCTGCGGCGATGAGCGGCAACCAGAGCGCCGCGATGATGGGCCTCGGCGCCATGGGCGGCTTCGGCTTCAACGCCCAGCGCCAGGACGTTGGTACGAAGATCAAGGTCACTCCCCACATCAACGACTCCGATCACGTTCGGCTTGAGATTCAGCAGGAGAGCAGCGCTGCGGGAGCGCCGGTGGGTGCCCTCGGCGCGATCCCGATCACCAAACGTACGGCGGAGACGACGCTCGTCGTCAAAGATCAGCAGACAGTGGTGATCGGTGGCCTCATGCAGGAGACCGAGACTCGCTCGAAGGACAAAGTTCCGATCCTCGGTGATATCCCGGTGCTCGGCGTGCTGTTCTCCACGACCAAGAAGGAGAAGAAGAAGACAAACCTGCTTCTGATCCTGACGCCGCACGTGATCCGCGAGCAGTCCGACCTCCGGCGCATCTTTGAACGCAAGATGCAGGAACGTCAGGACTTCATCGACCGCTACTTCTTGTTCTCGACCGACAACTGGTCGCCGCCCTCCGACTACACGCGCCAGAACGGGCTCGTCGAGGAAATCCGCCAGGCCTATTTCAAGCTCGATGATGAGGTGCGCCGCGAGCGCGAGCTCGCGCCGCGCGAGTACCACGACCATGAGCCCTCAGCGCCTCTCGAGCCCCCGGCGGGCGTGAAAGATGGAGGTAAGGGCGGTGGAGCGCGGCGCTCTTCCGGCGGCAAGCGTTCCGAGCTGATCGTTCCCGAGCAAGAGCAGCGCATCCCCGAAAATCCCCTGAACATCGCCCCGCTGCCGCGGGTCGCGCAGACGGACCGAACATGAACGATCGGTTGACCTCCCCCGAGACCGGTGTGGGCGCGATCCTCGCGCGGCACGGGGTCTTGAGTCCTGCGCAGCTGGGCGAGCTCCGCGAGCTACTCAAGGAGCGAAAGGGAGCGTCTGTCCTTGAGCTGGTCGTCTCGAACAAATGGGCGACGGAGGAGGCGGTCGCGAGGGCCCTGGCCGTCGATTGCGGCTTTGAGTTCGTGGGCAACATCGATCCGGCCCAAGTGTCTCTCGAGGCCGCGACCAAGCTGCCGATCAGCTACGCCAAGGCGCACAAAGTCCTCCTCATTGCGAGCGGCGAAGAGGAAGCGACGATCGTCTGCGGCGACCCGCTGGACGTCGCGGCCCTCGACCATGTGCGGGCGCTCTTAGGGGTCTCGGTGAGGGTCCTCGTGGCCCCCGCTGGGGTCGTCGTTGACGCCATCAATCGTGTCTACGAGCGCCAAGACACGATGGGAGAACTGAAGAGCGAAGAGGCGGGCGAGGACGAGGATGAAGGCGATCTCCTCGACTCGGACGACGACGCGCCCATCATTCGCTGGGTCAATGGTCTCTTCTCCCAAGCCGTCAAAGAGCGGGCCAGCGATATTCACATCGAGCCCGAGGAAAAAGAGGTCATCGTGCGCTATCGCGTCGACGGTGAGCTCTACATCGCGCGCCGCGCGAGTCGCCAGTTCATGAGCTCGGTGATCGCTCGCGTGAAGATCATGGCGGGCCTGAACATCGCCGAAAAACGTCTGCCTCAAGACGGGCGCATTTCGCTCAAGATCGCCGGCCGTGCTCTCGATGTCCGTGTGTCGACGGTCCCGACCAGTCGCGACCATGAGCGCATCGTGATGCGTCTGCTTCAGAAGTCGAACACCCTGCTCGATTTGAGCGATCTCGGCTTTGGGCCGCGCGAATACGCGCTCATGGATAGCCTGATTCGTCGCCCCGACGGCATCATCTTGGTGACGGGGCCGACGGGGAGCGGAAAGTCGACGACGCTTTATGGCTGCCTGAACCGGATCAACCAGCCGAACATCAATATTCTGACCGCGGAAGATCCGGTGGAGTACGAAATCGGCGGAATTCACCAGGTTCCGGTGAACGCCAAGATCGGGCTGACCTTTGCGAGCGCGCTCCGCGCCTTCTTGCGCCAAGACCCGGACGTCATCATGGTCGGCGAAATTCGCGACAAGGAAACGGCGGAGATCGCGATGCATGCGTCGATGACGGGCCACCTCGTGATGTCGACCTTGCACACGAATGACTCGGCCGGCGCCGTCACCCGTCTCGTCGAGATGGACATCGAGCCGTTCTTGGTGCGCTCGACCGTGATCGGGATTTTGGCTCAGCGCCTCGTGCGCGTCCTCTGCCCGCACTGTCGCGAGCCCTATGAGGCGACGGAGCATGAGCTGCGTCAGCTGGCGATCGATGAGAGGCGAAGCGCCATGCGTGCGGCGCGCAAGCTGAGCGCCCGTTATGCGTTGCCTGGTGTCGACTATCAGCCGGTCGGTTGGTTCGGCCCCGGTATGCCGACATTCTATCGCCCGAAGGGCTGCGAGCACTGCGACAACAAGGGATTCGTAGGGCGCCGCGGAATTTATGAGCTCATGGTGATGGATGACGCCGTTGGTGCGCTCATTCTTCAGAATGCGGACGCCATGACCATCAAGCGCGCCGCTCTCGAGGGGGGAATGGACACCATGCGAGACGATGGTGCCCGCAAGGTCTTGCGCGGCATGACAACAGTGGAGGAGGTCATCGCGGCGACCCAAGAGGACGTGTTCGTGGAGTGACACGCGCCGGGTGGGAATGAATCATGGCGGTCTTTGAGTACCAAGGAATCGACGCAGCGACCGGAAAGCAGGTCAAGGGAGTTCGGGACGCCGAAAACCCTCGTGCGCTCCGCAACATCCTCCGCAGAGACGGAATTTTGCTCACCCAAGCCCGGGCGGGCAAAGAGGCGCAAGCGGGCGCGAAGCGCGACATCGATCTCCTCGCTGTCTTCAAGCAGCCGCGCTCAAGCGACGTTGCCGTGATGACGAGGCAGCTGGCGACCTTGGTGCGCGCCGGCATTCCTCTCGTTGAGTCGATCAGCGCGCTGACCGAACAGGTCGAGAAGCAGGCCTTGGTCCATGTCTTGTCGTCGGTCCGCGACAACCTCCGCACCGGTACAGCCTTCGCGAAGTGCCTCAGCGAGCATCCAAAGGTCTTCCCGCCTCTCTACGTGAACATGGTCGCGGCCGGAGAAGCCTCGGGAACGCTCGAGGCCGTTCTCGAGCGGTTGGCGGACTTCATGGAGGGCCAGTCGAGGCTGAAGGGGAAGGTCATGGGCGCGCTCGCTTACCCAGTGGCTCTGGGCGGCGTGGGTGTGCTGCTCGTGGGCTTCCTGATGGTGAGCGTGGTGCCCCGACTCACGACTATCTTTGACAACCTGGGCCAGGCCCTGCCTTGGTACACCCAGCTGCTCATCTTCCTGTCGAACACAGTGAGCGGCTATTGGTGGCTGATTATTCTGGTGATGGGCGGGATCTCCTACGCGTTCATGCGCTGGAAGAAGACCCCCAAGGGCCATCTGCGCTGGGACATCATGCGCCTGTCATTCCCGCTGTTCGGCCGGTTGAACCTGCTGGTGGCGCTGGCTCGTTTCACGCGTACCCTCGCGACGCTGCTCTCGAGCGGTGTTCAACTTTTGCCCGCGATGGAGATCGGGAAAAACGTGCTCGAGAATGTGAAACTCGAGCAAGTGATCAAGGAAGCGATCGGTTCGATCCGCGAAGGAGAGAGTATTGCCGAGCCGCTCAAGCGAAGCGGCGCGTTCCCCCCCATGGTGACGCACATGATCGCGGTCGGTGAGCGTTCGGGCGAGCTCGAGGCAATGCTTGAAAACGTGAGCCGCGCCTACGAAGCGGACGTGGAGACCAGGATCGGCGCGCTGACCAGCGTGCTCGAGCCGATGATGATCCTTTTGATGGGTGGCGCAGTCGGGTTCATCGTGTTCGCGATCATGATGCCGCTCTTGCAGATGAACGACATGGTCCAGTGAGGACCGGCGCGAGTGATGGCCATTTCGAAGCGTGATAGTCCGAGAAGAATTTTCTTCCCTTGGGAAACCGAAGGGGGAATTCGCCGCTTCTTGCGTCTTGCGCAGGTGGGGCCGGGCCTCTTGGCGCTCGCTTTGTTCGGCTTCGTCTGGGTCGCGGCTGCTCGGGAGCGACATGCTGCCGGCGAGAGACAAACGGTGCTCGTTCTCGGGGAAGTGAAACGGGCTGTCGTCCGTTATGTTGTAGAGCACGAAGGGCGCTGCCCGGAGTCGCTCGACTTGCTGAAGCCCTATTTGAAGGAGACACCCCGAGACGGTTGGGGGCGTCCGATTCGAATCGTTTGCAAGCCGACCGTCTCGGACGCCGACTATATCATCATGAGCGACGGTCCCGATGGGCTGCCGGGAGGGCTCGATCGGATTGAATACTGAGCTGGGCGCTCGGGCCCTTGGGCACGAGAGTCATCGCTAAGAAAGGAATGGAGATGAAAGACGAGAGACTGAATCGATGGCTCCAGAGGGCCAAGAAGCGGGCCGAAGCGCGCGGGATGACCCTGATCGAGATCATGATCGTGGTCGCCATCATCGCGATGATCACCGGTGCTGTGGCGGTCGTGGCCGTGCCGAAAATGAAAGAGGCGCAGATCAAGACGGCCCAAACTGCGGCGCGTACCGTGCGTAACGCTGTTCAGCAGTGGCAGCTTTCGAACAACGACTACGGCACCTGCCCGACGGTGAGCGAGCTGGTTCAGGACAAGCAGCTCGACTCAGGCCAGGCAACCACGGATCCTTGGGGCGAAGATTTCACCATCACCTGTGATGGAGATGATGTGATCGTTCGCTCGAACGGGCCGGACAAGAAGCCCGGCACTCCCGACGACGTCGTGATCCCCCAGGGAGCGGCGAGCGAGGGCAATTAGTCCGCGTTTGGCGGGAGAATGCTCATGGCAGCGCGTCGCCTGACGTCCCAAGTTCAATTGGGCGCGATCCGTCGCCGGGGCATGACCCTCGTCGAAATCCTGATCGTCATGGTCGTCATCGCCCTATTGACGGGCACGATGCTCTACGGTTCAGGATACTTCGGCGGCATGCAGCAACGCATGGCGGCGTCGTTGATCGTCTCCGCCGTGCGCAAGGGCTTGAGTGTGGCGAACGCCACGGGCAAGCCGACGCGCCTCGCGATCGACTTCGGATCCTCTCGGATCCAGCTCGAGCAGTCCGCGTCGGTCCTCGTTATTCCGAAGAGCAAAGCTCTGACGGAGGAGGAAGAGAAGCAGTACGCGGAAGAGGTCGCCAAGAAGGCGATCGTTGAGAGCGAGCAGCTGGTGGGTGGCCTCCGCAAGCATCGGCCGAGTTTTCTTCCGACCGACGCCCTCGGCCGAGACGGCGATCTCCCGGGGCGCTCGCTCGGTACGAGGGTCGCGGTGCGCCTGGTGCAGACCGAGCACGATGACGAGCCGATCCTCGAAGGGGTCGGCTACCTCTATTTCTGGCCGGGCGGCGTCACAGAGCGAGCGGTGGTGCAGCTCGGGGAGGGGGACAGTGAGGGGCTCTCGGTGGTCGTGAGTCCGCTCACCGGGCGGGCTCGCATCGAGCGCGGACGGGTCCCGTTCCCCGAGGGCAAGTTTGGCGAAGATTTCTCGGAGCGGGAGGAATGACGCGGCGCGGGTTCACTTTGCTCGAAGTGATGGTCGCGGTGACCATTCTCGGCCTAGGGCTCACTCTCATCCTGAGCTCACAGGCGGGGATGTTCGCCAGCACCAAGCGCATCGAAGCCGAGACCTATGCGGTCAATTTGCTCCGCTGCAAGATGGGCGAGCTTGAGATTTACCTCGAGAAGAACGGGTATCCGCTCATCGATCAGAACGACTCAGGGGATTGTTGCGAAGACGAAGATATCCCCGGCTACACCTGCGATTGGAAAATTGAGACGGTCGAGCTCCCGCCGGCGGATGCTTTCCTCAATCCCGAAGGGGAGGAGGAGGGACAAGACGGGACGGGCACGGGCGGGTCGACCTCGCGCCTCAGCTCCGATGCCGCCAAGTTCACTTCGCAGCCCGTAGGAGCGCAGGGGCTCATCGGCGCCATCGCTCAGGGCGCCGAGACGCTGCCAGAAGGGGGAGGCCCAGAGGCCCTCGCCTCGACACTGCAACAAAATACCCCGGGCGGTCCCCAAGGCATGGTCTCGATGGCCATGACCCTCGTCTACCCGAACCTGAAGCCGATGCTGGAGGCGAGCATCCGCAAGGTCACCGTGGCCGTGAAGTGGCAAGACGGGGGCAAGGAACGGGACATCTCTGTCGTCCAATACGTCACGAACCCTCTCCAAGGTTCGCTCACCCCGAACATCCCGACCGATCCGAACGATCCGCTGAATCAGACGGGCGCGGGCACCGGGACCGGCACGGGCACCAGCGGTCCCGGGTCGAGGCCAGCTTCGCCCGGGTCGGGCTTCGGTATAGGGAGCTCGCCGTAGGATGACGAGGGGTGTGCGCGCTCACGAGCGAGGCATGACGCTCATCGAAGTGCTCATCGCTATGAGCATTTTGGCGTTCATCGCTGTCGCCATGTACTCGTCGTTCGACGGGATGCGGCGGAGCCGCGCCGGCATCGAGCGCATCACCGATCGCTATCGAGAAGGGCGCCTCGCCATGGCGCGCATGGCTCGCGAGATCGAGAGCGCCTACCTCTCCGAGCACAAGCCGATCGATCCAAGCTTTTGGGTCAAGAAGACCATCTTCCAGGGCAAGCCGGGTTCACCGGGCGCTCGCCTCGACTTCAACAGCTTCTCGAATCGCGTCCTCAGAAGAAACGCTCGCGAGTCCGATCAGGTCGAGCTGAGCTATTTCGCGGGCGAAGATCCGGATCGAAGGGGCGTCTACGATCTCCTCCGGCGTCAGAGCACTATGCTCGACGACAAGCCGGACAAGGGGGGACGGATCGACGTGATGGCGAGCGATATCGACCTGTTCGATCTGGAGTACTTGGACCCGCTGAGCGGGCTTTGGCGCGATGAATGGGACAGCGTCTCCGTGGTCGGGGAGCGCGGACGTCTGCCGCGACAGGTCAAGATCACGTTGGTCATGAACAATGGCGAACGCGCCGCCGGCTCGGCGAGAAAACAGAAGATCCGTTTGGTCTCGAAGGTTTCGATCTTCGTTCGGGACCCTCTCACGTTCGGGGTGCGCTGATGGTCCGGCTGCTTTCGCCCCCGAAGAACTTGAGGAACAGGCTGCGACGGCGCCGCGCACGCCGTGGCGTGGCGCTGATCATGGTGCTCAGCACGCTGACGATCCTTTCGTTTATGCTCTCGGAGTTTCAGGACATGATGTCCGCCGAACTCCAGAGTTCGCTCACCACGCGCGATCAGGTCAAAGCAGAATACGCGGCGAAGAGCGCGGTCAATTTGGCACGCTTGCTGCTCGCCGCTGAGCCCACCATTCGGCGCGACTTGGTCCCGCTCATGATGATGCTGGGAGAGCAGCCGAAGCAGATCCCCGTCTGGAACTTCTCCGACGCGGTGCTCGGGGCCTTCAACGATCAGGACGGCACTGAGGCGTTTCAGAACCTCTCAGGCCTCAACGCAAAGGCAGGCCGAAATCTGGGGCTCGAAGGCGCGGGCTTCTACATGAAGATCATCGACGAGGATTCGAAGATCAATTTCAACATGGCAGCGCGCGCGGACACGTTCTCTCAGCAGCGCACAGCCGAACAAATCCTCGCGCTCATCGGTGGCGCTCAGTACAACGAATACTTCGAAAGACCCGACGAGAACGGAGATTTGAACACACGCCAGATCGTGTGCGGCGCCATCATCGACTGGGTGGATCCGAACACCGATCTGAACCCCTGCGAGCCTCGGAACCAGAACGCGAGTCAGGCGGGCGCCGAGGATAGCTATTATCAGCTGTTGCCTCGGCCCGATCTGCGAAAGAACGCCGCCTTCGATAGCCTCGAGGAGCTGCGCCTGGTGCGCGGGGTCACCGACGACTTCTGGACGACCTTCATCCAGCCCGATCCCGACAGGCCCGAGACGCGGAACGTTACAGTCTGGGGNACGGGGCAGGTCAATGTGAACACGGCCAATCCCCAGACGCTCATGTCTCTGGCATGTATGCTCGCTAAGCCGGACACACCACTCTGCATGGATCCGGTTCAGCAGATGCAGTTCATTCAGACGCTGCAGATCTTGGCCGGCTTCAGCGGAGGTATGCCGCTTTTCTCCTCAGCTAAGGACTTTGTGAACACGATCCAAGGCAAAGGGAAGGCTGCGGCGTTTTTGACGATGATGATCCCCGACTTCAAGCCGATTGCTCAGCTTTCGGAGAGCGAGCTCCTCAAGGTGCTCTCCACCGAGAGCAAGGTCTTCTCGATCTACGCCACGGGTTACGTTCGGGCCGGGAAGTTCGAGACCAAAAAGGCCGTCCACGCGGTCGTCGATATGCGCGGGGCGCCGCCGCCGGGCGGCGCGGCCGACCTCGCCATTTACGAGCAGCTTCAGCGATCGGGGGGCGAGCTCGACCCGAATAACCCGAGTGCCAACCCGTTTCTGCTCCCGAGTCCGGGAGGTTCTCTCGTTTACTTCCGGGTGGATTGACGCATGACATTTTTACAAGGAATCTCCAGGCGATGAGTCGCGTCGTAGGTCTCGATGTCCGAGCTGATCGGGTTCGCATCGCGGTCGTGCGCGGCGGACTTCGCACGGTTGTCGTTGAATCGATGAAGAGCGCGGCGCGCGCGCCGGACCAGCCTTTTGAAGAGGTAGTCCGTGAGCTCATGGTAGAGCTCAGCGCAGGAGGTCGCGTGGACGGCGTGATCACCGGCGTCCCGGCGCGACAGGCTTTTATTCAATACGCGCGCTTCCCGAAGAGCGCTCAGAAGCGCATCGATCAGCTCCTGCCGTTTGAGCTCGAGGCTGATCTTCCGCTCGACATCGACGACCTCGTCTTCACACACCAGCCGCTGCCTCCGATGACCGAAGGCAGTGAAGAGTTCGTGAATGAACTTGCGGTCTGCGCGCGCATCGATCAAGTCCAAGAGCTCATCAACCAGACTCGCGAGGCGACGGGTCACGAGCCGGAGCGGGTGGGCGTCACCGCGCTCGAACTAGGCCTATTGGTCGAACTTTGGCCGGGACTTGGGGCGGGGGATCCAGCTCTCATTGTAGAGGTAGGGCGAAAATCCTCGGAGACGTGCATCGTATCCAAGGGCATCGTGCGCGGTGCGCGATCGCTTCCCTTGGGCACGGACGCTTTCCCGAACGAGGCGACCGCCTTCATCGCACAACTCCGCCAGACGATCGTGGCCCATGAGACGAGGGCCTTCGAGGTGCCGGTGGGCTCGGTGTACCTGGTGGGAGAGGGGGCGATGGTCTCAGGACTTCGTGACTTCCTCGAAAGCTCTCTTGGTCTTCCGGTCTTCGTGCTCGAAGCGCAGACGGCGCGTCAAGGCGCGTTTGAAATGGTCCCGCCCGAGTCGAGTGCCCTCGTCCACGAGTTTGCTTGCGCGCTTGGGCTGGCGCTTCACGGCGCCAAAGGCAAAGGCTTTGACCTGCGCCAGGGGCCACTTTCATTCTCGCGCGGCTACGGCTTCATCAAGGAGCGGGCGCCCCTGCTCGGTGCGCTCGCCGTGACGATCCTCTTTTCGTTCATTTTCGCGACCTGGGCCGAGGGCAGGGCGCTGGAGCGGGACCACGAGGTCCTCGTGAAGACCCTCGAGCTCGTGACCCAAGACGCCTTTGGACAGGCTTCTTCCGATCCAGACGAAGCCCGGGCGCTCATGGACCGCTTCCTCAAGGTCAACCCCGAAGACCCGATGCCCTACATGGACGGGTTTGGTGCCGCGGTGACGCTCGCCAAGGTGCTGCCGATGGATCTCACGCACGACGTTGAGCAATTCGAGTTCACCAAGGGCAAGCTCAAGATCCGCGGACTGGTCGAGACGACCGAGGACGCCCAGGACGTCGCCAAATACCTCGAAGAGGATGAATGCTTGAGTGAGGTCAAGATCACGAAGATCACGCAAGTCGTGAACAGTGAGCGAGCGCGCTACCAGCTCGAGGCGGACGTGCGCTGCCCCCTCGATAAGCAGCCAGAAGAAGCGAAGAAGAAGACCACGGCGGGGGCTGCACAATGAGCATCGCCGAACGTTTCAACCAGCTCGCAGAGCGTGAGAGGAAGCTTCTCCTCGTCTTCCTAGGGGTCTGTTTTGCGCTGTTCCTGGTGCTCGTGCCCGTTGTCGTCCGCATGGGCGTCTCAGAGCAGGCTGAGGAAAATGAGAAGTTGAGTGAGACGATCGAAGCGATCACGCTCGAGCGGATCACCATCGCCAAGCGGAAGCAGCTCACTGAGAGACTCACTGCCCGTTACGCTAAGCAGGCCCCGGCGCTCGCGGGTTTTCTCGCCAGCACGGCCAACAAGGTTGGCCTCGAGATCCCGGAAACTTCTGATCGTTCGGTCGTTCCCCATGGAAAGTCCTTCAAAGAACGGCAGACGCGCATTCGTTTGAACAAGGTCGGGATGCGACAGCTCTCGGAGTTCATGGAAGCGGCGACGAACGCGGGGTATCCGGTCTACATTTCGCGCCTCGACATCAAAAAGCGCGGCGGGGCTCCGGATGAATACGACGTGGAGATGGACGTGAGCGCCTTTGACCGCGAGGAAACGAAGCCGAAGACCGCGGCGAAGACCGAGACGCCGGCGAAGGGGACCAAATGATCAAAGGCCTCCCGAAGATCAACGTCCAGCTCTCTGCGAAGCAGCTCACTGTGCTGCGCTGGCTCGCGGTTCCCGTTCTTTATGTCTTCTGTCTGATCCTCTTTGTTCGCGTGACGTTCCCATACGAGGCGCTGAGGTCGCGGATTGTGATGGAGTTTAACGCGCGAAATCAGGAGCGCGTCCTCGAGATCAAAGAGCTCTCGGGCGCAGGAATCTTCGGCGTGACCGCTGAAGGCGTACGCCTCGTTCCGACGTCGGGTCCGGGAACGGGGATCGCTTCCCTCTCGTTCGATCGCGCGCGGATCAGCTTTTCGCCCCTGGCGTCGCTCTTCGGCAACGTGAAGGTGAGTTACGATCTCGACGTCGGCGGCGGAGAGATCGAAGGCCGTTTCTACCAGAATCAGGAGCAGGCTGAGCTCGAGGTGACGGGCGAGAACGTCGATATTTCCGGCTTGTCCGTGCTCGGAGACATGATCGGCTTGCCGCTCGCTGGATCGATGAGCGGCGAGGTGGAGATGGTCTTGCCGAAGGGGAAGATCTCGGACGCCGTCGGCAAGTTTGCGCTCAAGATCGATGGATTGAACGTCGGTGATGGGAAAGCGAAGGTGCGCGGAACCATTGCGCTGCCCAAGATCGACGCGGGCACCTTGAACCTGGTCGCGGACGTCAAGGAAGGGCGTCTCGAAATCGCCGAGTTCTCGGCCAAGGGAAAAGACCTCGAGTTTGGCGCGAGCGGCAGGATCCGGCTGCGTGAGCCGTTCGATCGCAGCATCGTCGACGTCGAAGCCTCCTTTCAGTTCAAAGAGCGCTACACGACTCAGAGCGACATGACGAAGAGCATCTTCGGATCACCGGACGGAAAGGTGCCGGGGCTCTTCGACATGGACCCTGGCGTGCGTAAGGCCAAGGACGACAAGGGCTTTTACACCTGGCGCGTGACAGGCCTGCTCACGAAACCCGCTTTCCGCCCCGCGCCCAAGTCGAGCGCCAAAGACAAGCGGCAGGAGCAGGCGCCTTAAGCGCCTCTTCGGCTCCTTACTTCGTCTGGCTTGGGCACGGACCCGAGATCGAGGCGATCGCGGGTTGTCGCATAGCCGCCGGGCCCTTCGAGACGACCGACGGCGACGAGCTTGTCTTTCAAGAGTCGATAGTTGCTGGGGTCGATCCAGTCGTCGGGAGTGTGGATGAGTAAGACCTCACCGAAGAGCACCCGGTTCTCGCCGAGCTCGACGGTCTGCAGATAGCGGCATTCGAGGTGCACAGGAGAGATCGCTACGCGAGGCGCCTTCACTTTGAGGGAAGGAAGAAGCTCGAGACCGAGCGTCTCGACTTCGCTCTCTTCCGGCGGGAAGTCGGCGGAGGTGGCGTGCATAGCGGGGGCCGCCTCCACAGTGACGATATTCGCCACAAACTCGCCGCTTTGTTCGATGTTCCTGGCGGTGTCTTTGATGGTGCCGTCGGGTCGGCGATTCGGTCCCAGAGCCACAATGGGCGGGCGGTTTCCGAGGACGTTGAAGAACGAGTAGGGGGCGAGATTGACCCGGCCCTCCGCATCGAGGCTCGTGATCCAGCCGATCGGTCGCGGCACTACGAGCGCCGTCAGGAGTTTGTAACGATTGGGCTGCGAGAGCTCCGCCATGTCGAAGTGCATCGTTGGGACGAGCTTGGTAGAGATTGGGGGCTCTGTCCAAAGGTTCCGGTCGCGCGCCGGCGCGCCTCCTCGCGCGCGCAAATGCCCGGCACCCTGCGGACTGCTCTCGCCTGCCTCTTGGACGGACCCTCGTCCGGATGGCACAGATGGACCCTCGTCCGGATGGCGCAGATGGCGGGCGATCGAGCGCCCCTTTTGGTCGCGTCGCTATTTCCCCGCCGCGCGGGTAGAATGCCTGACAATGGCCGGACCACGTCCGAAGGAGCACGGCAAAGCGAAGAAAGGGGCCGCCTCGAAACTGGAGGTGATACCTGAGGATCTCAAGGATCTCGACAAGATCCACGGGCTGCTCAGGGTTCTGAACGACCCTTTGGCCGGGGGCATGGATCTCGCGCGCTGGATCGAGGGGATTCCGAGGCTGAAAGAGCGACTCCTTCGTACGGCGCGTTTGCGCAGCGGTCACCTGGATCTCGTCGCGCTGAATTCGGCGCTCAGCATCGTCGGAAACCAAGGGGTTGAGACCGAGCTCTTGCAGCTCCTTGAGGACATGACGATCGCAAAAGCCGAGTGGGAGCTTTACGAGGGGTGACGCCTCTCTTAAAGAAGCTCCCGTGCTTCCGCTCCAAGGCCTAACTCCGGATGCGCTCGCGGCTCTCGGTGCGATGGATCCGGCGGAGGCCCGCCGGGTGCACGCTTGCGTGCAGCGGGACGATTTCGATTTTCGGGGTCGCACCGGGGTGCGTCGGCAGTCGATGGAATGGCTCCGGAGGTCTTGCCATGTGCCATCACTGGAGGTCGTGCACGAGGCCCGGAGCCAGCTTGATCCCTTCGTGAAGTTCGGCCTCCGAGCGGCCGATGGCGCGATCTTTGAGACCGTGCGCATCCCTCTCGAGCGGCCGGGGCGTTACACAGTCTGTGTGAGCTCTCAGGTAGGCTGTGCTCTTGCCTGTCGATTCTGCGCGACCGGACGACTTGGACTTCAGCGAAACCTCGAGACCTGGGAGATCGTCGAGCAGGTGCGCATCGTGCGTCGGAGCCTCGGAGAGGGCCGCGTGCATGGTGTCGTTTTCCAGGGCATGGGGGAGCCTCTCTCGAACTTGGATCGCGTTCTCGACGCGATAAGGATCTTCTCGGAGCCCTCCGGTCTCGCGATCGACGGGCGCAACATCACAGTGTGCACGGCCGGCCTGCCCGCTGGGATCCGGCGGCTGGCTCTCGAAGCGCCGCGGGTTCGCCTCGGGCTGTCTCTCGGTAGCGCACAGGAGGACAAGCGCCGCTCGCTGATGCCGATCAGCGGAAGACATCCGCTCTCGTCCGTGCTTGACGCCGCTGTGCATCACGCTCAGGTCACGGGCCTCGCGCCGCTCTTCGCGGTCGCTCCCCTCAAGGGTGTCTCCGATAGCTTCGAGGACGGGCTGCGCATCGGTCAGTTGGCGATGGACTTCTGGAAACGTTCTGGCCTCCGCCCGCGCATCTCGGTCATCCCCTACAACTCGATCGGCCCCGAGGATCCCTTCGAGCGCCCCGACACTCAAGCGCTCGAGGAGTTCGAGCGAGGTGTCATGGTGGGTGGATATCCTCCTCATCGCCGTTATTCGGGTGGCAGCGATGTGAGCGCCGCATGTGGTCAACTGGCGGCGCGAGAGGCGAGGAGCTGCTGACGCTCTCCCGCGCTTCATGAAGCCGGGCTCGGTTCGTCGCGGGACGCTCGCGCCTATCGGTAGCCGCAAGGGATGATAGGATGGTCGATGATGGTGCCGCATCGATTGGAGGAGGCCCTCTCGGTCCTCGTTTCCGCTTTTGCGGAGAGGGACGATAGTGAGTCGGAAGCGAGCGCGGCAGGACCGGGCGCGTCCTGGTTCAAGCTAGGCGCAGAGCGGTCTCTCGAGTCACTCAAAGTGCGAGAGGCAGCGCGCGAGCTCGATAAGTTTCTGAGCCTTTTGTCTCGTTCGGGTCACGTGGCCGAGCGGCTCGGCCCCTTCCTGAACCCGGAGCGCTCACGGCTCCTCCGGCGGTGGTGCGAGGCCCAAGTGGCGCGCGGTGACGTGCGGCTGTTCGGATTTCTGAGCGCGCTGTCGAACCTCGAAGAACACCGCGAGGTGGTCCTTTCTTTGGCGCGAGAGCGGGTGGCTCAGGGGCCGCTCGCTGATGGGCTTGCTTGCGCCGCGCTGCGGGGCGAGGCCCTTGCCTTGCGTGCAGGGGAGCGGGTCCGCCTTCGCATGGAGATCTTGCTGTGGGAAGCGGGGGTCAGGAACGTCGACGTCCCTGAGTTTGGGCGCTTCGTTTGGAAATCCCCGGATCATTTCGAAGAGTTCGTGAAGAGGCCGTCGAAAGGAGCTCTTCGTGAGAGAGTGCTCGCGGCGCGCACGGTAGAGCTGGCGGCGCGCCATTTCGACACGCGTTCGGCCGGACGTCTGCTCGACGAGGTGCTGCGCGTCCTGCAGCCGCTATTGTTGCATCCAGAGCCGCTCGTTTCGATCCCTGCCGCGCGAGCGGTGGGTGTGCTTTCAGGGCACGTGGACCATCTCGGGGCCATGTTGCTCGACTGGCTCCACGGGCCTGCTCGTGTTTTGCGCGGGCGAGCGCTCACCGCGCTCGGTTCACTTCCCGCCTCGCGAGTGCGCGCCATTTGGGCTGAGTTCTTAGCTGCCCTCGATGTCGAAGAGGGCCGCAGTGAGCTGCTCGCGGCTGCGTCAGCGGCGACCCCCTATCTCTTCTTCCAGGCTCGCGATCTGTGGGACGGGCTGCTCGCAGAGGTGGTGTCGGCGGGTGACGAGGGGGCCCGGGCGGCCCTCGAAATGGCCCGTTCCCTCTCGGGCATCTTCTCGACCGACACCCAAAAAGACGTGGTGCGCGAGCCCCTCCGCGCCCTCAGACAGCTGGCGCGAGACGCGCGGCCGCAGACGCTCGGACCCGAGCGCGACTGGCTCACTGTGCTGTCGCTCACCGATGTGCTCGAGGACGCCGAGCGGGATCCACTGAATCTCGAGGCGGGGCTCGAGAACCTTGTGCGTCACGCCGCCGATCACGTGGACGCGGAGGCGGACCGGCGAGCTGCTCGCTTTGCGACCAGTCTCCCCCTCGTTTTCGAACAAGCGCTCTCGCTTGCGTTTGATGGTCCAACGCTCGAGGAACGTGCTGCCGGATGGAACGCTCTCGTGGGGGCGGCGCGTTGCTTAGCTCTGCGCCTCTGGCACCCGCAGGTGCGGGCGCGGAGTCTTGATGGAACCTTCGCTCCTCAGTCGATCGCGCCGACCTGGGAGCGGGTCGCGCGAGCCCCGGTTGAGATCTTGGATCGCATCCGCGCGACCGAAGCAGCGCCCCCCCAAGGAGGGTCCGAGTGGCGCGAAGTGGCGGAGATCGTCGCTCTCGAGCTCGCCGGGTATTCCCTGGACGCCTGCGTCGAGGAGGCAGGACTCAAAGAACTCCAAGGCTCCCAGGCCCACGCCATCTGCCGCTTCGTGACCAAACTCGAAGGCATGAACGACAGCGGCGCGCAGCCTACGGAAGAGCTCCAGCGCGCGCTCAGCGCCCTCTTTTGGCGTCTCGTCGACTCGACGCGCGGTACGGCCCTCGGAGCCGTCGATGATGTCGAGTGGCTGGGTCCCTTCTCTGCTTGGTGGGCGCTCGTCATCGAGAAGCCGCAAATGTTGATCCAGCTCGCGAACGCGCTACCGATGATCCGCATCGAAGCGCTCGAACGCTGCGCTTCCCTCGCTGAGGAGCTCCGCCAGAGACTCTCTCTGGGGCCGACGCCCACGTTGGTCCACGACGCCGAGCGAATGCTCAAGGCGCTGTTCGCGGACAAGACCGAGCTCGGTGAGGCACTGCTCTCGCTAGGGCGGGTTCTGGCGCAAATGTCGGGGGCGTCGGGTCGAGACCCGGATCTCGACGACAAGAGTCAGCGCCTCGTCGGGGCCGCCGGACGGGTGGTCACCGCACTTTCGAATCCGGTACGCGGTCTGCATTTGGCCGCGGACGAAGCGAAGAATGCACCGCTGAGTGATGCAGAGCTGAAGACGAGTGCGCTCGTGGTGCGGGCGATCCGTGGCCGCGAGATGGGCCTGCTCGACGTCTGGCTCGCATCACTTGGGCCAGCCGTCTCGCCGCTCGTTGAAGCGCTGATCGCTGGCGCCGTGGAGAGAACTCCGCCTCCGCCTCCTTCGCGCCAGAAGCTCAAGGCCGAAATGATCGAAGGCTACGAGCTGGTTCGGCCTTTAGGGGAAGGGGGCGTGGGCAAGGTTTGGCTCGTGCGGAAGCCCGGCGCAGATCGGCTCTTCGTGCTCAAGATTCCGAAGAAGGAGGCGCTCGAGAAAGCCAGCGACTCCGAGCGCCAGGGCCTCTTGACCTCGTTCGTGGAAGAAGCGCGCGCGCTCGCCAGCCTGTACCACCCGAACGTCGCGAACATTATCGATCGCGGAGTTTCGGGGGATGTGCCATTTTTGGTGCTCGAGCTGCTCATCGGCGCCGATCTCCTTCGCTACTGTCAGGCCAAGCTCCTGACCTTGGACGAGCTCAAGCCGATCGTCCTCGATACCTGCGCGGGGCTGGCCGCGCTCCACGGTGCGGGCCTCGTCCACCGGGATATCAAGCCCGCCAACATTTGGCTCCGTTTGCCGCTGGAGCAGGGCGTCTCTTTCTCCCCCGAGCAGCACAGAAGCGCCCCGAACATGAGACCGCTCTCTGCGGTGCTCATCGATTTCGGCATGGTGCGTCCGATGAAGGTGCCGGCGGACGCGAGCGGGAAGTTCGTCGCCGGAACTCCGGGCTTCATCGCTCCGGACCAGGTTCTCGATCCCGTCGAGCTCGACGGACGCGCGGACGTCTACGCCCTGGCGGGGACCATCTACGCGGTCACCACCGGGCGGACCTTCTTCGACGACATCAAAAACCCGAGAGATCGCGTGTTCGCCCACATGCAGAAGGATCCCCTCGAGAACCCGGAGCTCCTCAAGGACTACCCGCCGGCCCTGGCCAAGCTCATGCGGGCAGCGGTGGCGCTCGATCCCAAGGATAGACCCCACCCCCTCGAGTTCGCTCGCGCCTTTGAGGCGGCATCGGAGTGAGGCGCGCTCCGCTCTTTGTGTCCCCGGGCGGACACACTTTGACCTAGGGCGCGTGTTCTTTTTCGGCGAGCGGCGCTATAGCCGGCGGGACCGTGCGAATTGTTCATGCAGCCGATCTGCACCTCGATAGTCCGCTGGCGGGGCTGGCCGAATATGAGGGTGCGCCGGTAGGGGAGGTGCGTCGAGCCACGCGCCGCGCCTTCGTTGGGCTCGTCGACTTCTGTCTCGAAAAAAAGGTCGACGTGCTGCTCCTGGCCGGGGACCTCTATGACGGCGACTTTCGGGACTTTGCGACGGGCCTCTTCTTCGTCGAACAGGTGACGCGGCTCAAAGATGCAGGGACCCGGGTCGTTTGGCTCAGGGGGAACCACGACGCCGAGAGCCGAATGACGCGGCACTTGCGCCTGCCTGACAACGTCTTCGAACTCCGCACCCAAAGTCCTGAGACGATCGTCTTCGAAGATTTGGGGGCCGCATTTCACGGGCAAGGGTACGGTGAGCGAGATGTGACCCAGAACCTGGTGCGCGCCTATCCTCCGCCCGTCTCCGGTGCGCTCAATGTCGGCCTGCTCCATACGGCGCTCGAAGGCCGTCCAGGCCACGCGAACTACGCGCCCGCCACGCTCGCGGAGCTCCTCGCGAGAGGGTACGACTACTTTGCGCTTGGTCATGTGCACACGCGAGAAGTCTTGTCGACGGAGCCCTACGTCGTTTTCTCTGGGAATTTGCAGGGCCGGCACATCAGAGAGACAGGCCCGAAGGGGGCGACCCTCATCGAAGCTCCCCGCGGAAAAATCGAAGCGGTGACCCCAATTGAGCTCGACGTCGTTCGCTGGGAGCACCTCGAAATTTCTCTCGGGGAAGCGCGGAACCTGGAGGACGTTCTCGACCTCGTGGAGCGATCCCTTTCGCGGGCCACGGAGCGGGCATCGGGGCGAATTGTGGCCTGTCGAGTGACCTTGAGCGGTGAGACCGAAGCTCATGCGCAGCTCGCGGCGCGAGAGCGCCTGGTCTCGGAGCTGCGGGCGATTTCGGTCGCGCTCGGTCCGGTGTATCTCGAGAAGGTCGCGGTGAAGACGCGCGGCCCTGTCTCAGAGGCGCTGCTCACCGCGCGCGCCGATGCGTTGGCAGACCTGTTCCGTTTCATCGAAAGCGCACGGGCAGACCGCGAGGTTCGAGAGGAACTCAAGAGCACGATCGCCTCCGAGCTCAGCAGCCTTCCTCACGAGCTCGTGGAGCAAGAGCTCGCTGATTGGGAGGAGGTCGTCGCTTCGGCGAGTCGGCTTCTCGAGGCGAAGCTCCTCGCGCCCGGAGGCGGGGAGGAGGGGGGCAAGTGAGGCTTGGGACGCTCGAGCTCGTGGCCTTTGGCCCCTTCACGAACGTGTCTCTGGACCTTTCGGCGGGAGCCCCGGGTGGATTCCACCTCGTGTTCGGTCCCAACGAGGCAGGAAAAAGCACCTCCCTCAGGGCTGTGAAGGGGCTCCTCTTTGGGATTCCGGAGACGAGCCCTGACGCTCACAGTCATCCGGCGAGCCAGCTGCGAGTGGGCGGGCTGATCGAAGCGAGCGGATTTACTGCGCGCCTGTTTCGTTTGCGCAGGCGGAAGAGCTCGCTCGTCGACGAGGCTTCGAATCCATTTCCAGAGCCACGCCTTGCTGAAGCTCTCGGGTACCTCGACGAACGATCCTTCGAAACGCGCTTCGGACTGGATCAAGTCGAGCTCGAAAAAGGGGCCGAGGCGCTGCTCGCAGGGCGCGAGCAGGGGCTCTTTGCGGCAGGAACTGCGGGAGCGGATGTTCGCCAAGTGCTCCTCGAACTCGAGAAAGAGCACGAGGAGATCTTCACCAAGCGCGGCCGAGTTCGGCCCTTGAACCAAGCGGTCCAGAGGTACCGAGAAGCCGCCCGCTCCCTGACTCAGCTCGTGAAGCCGCCTGAGCTTTGGGTGGAGCAGGAGAGCGCACGGCGCAAGGTCGTCGAAGAGCTCGAGCGCCTTCGGGAAGCGCGGCGCAATACTCGGCTCGAGCACGTTGCGCTCAGCCGGCTCGGATCGATGATGTCTCAGTTCGCCGAGCTCGAGGAGCTCGAGAGCGAACACGGCCGATTGATCCTCGAGCTGCCTTCGGGTCAACCGCTCGCGAGCGGAGCTCGTGAAGGGCGGACCCGTGCCCAGGCGGAGCTGTTCGAGGCCAAGCGCCAAGGGGTTCAATGCGACAGCGAGATCCAGCGCCTCGAAGCTGCGCTCAGCAAGCTCAATGAGCCCGGGCGTCTCGAAGAGCGCAGTCGCCTTCTGCAGATGCGCGATGAGGCTGTCTCGCTTCGGGAACGTCTCGGCTCAGCGCGCAATGCGCGGGCGGACCTCTCTCGACTCCGGACCAAGGAGCAAACAGCGCTCGCCGAGGTAGCGCGCGTGCTCGACGGCGCGGGGATTCGGCCTGAAGGGATCGAGAAGGCCCTGGCTGGTCAAGCGAGCCGTTCCTTCATCGAGGCGGCGAGCTTGTCTCTCATAGCACCGGTCTCCGCTCCCACGCTCAGGAAGCTCTTGCGCAGAGAAGAGGTGCTGCGCGCCGAGAAAAACAACTTGTCGGGAGCGATCCGTGAGCTGACAGAGGACCTTTTGAGCGAAGAGGGGGCAGGGCAAAAAGAGGCTCCTGCCGAGGGCTTACCCAGGCCGGAATGGCTCAGCACGGTGATCGCAGGCGCTCGCCGAGTTCTCGATGGCCAGAAGTCGCGACGAGAATTGCAGGACGAGGTCAGCGCAGCTCGCAGTCGCGTTTCGGCCCTCGGGCGTGAGCTCGGTCTGAGCGAAATGAGCTCCCGAGACCGCGTCGAACAGGGCGTCCTTTCAGCTTCGGAACGAGCCAAGAAACTCGCGGAATACGAGAGGCTGCGGCGGGAATGTGAGCAATGTGAGCGTTCACGTTCTCGAGCGACGGAGGAGCTCGGGGCAACGGCTCGAGAGCTTGAGATCCTCGCTGAACAGGGAGCACTTCCGAGCCTTGCGGCCCTCGCCCAGGCGCGAAAGGAACGGGACACGGCGATCCTGAGGGCGCTCGCGGCGGGGGAGGCGCTCGATGCGGTCCTTCAAGAGGAGCTGCTTTCGCTGGTGACGAAGGCGGACCGAATCTCTGATGAGCTTCGTACTGAGGCGGCTCGGGTGGCGAGGGGGCGCGAGCTGCGCTCGCGCATCGAAAAGCTCGAGAAGGAGGCGGCGGACTCCCTGAAGGCTCAGAAGGAGGCTCTCGTTCGGGCTCGCGAGATCGCCGTCGGGCTCGAGAGGCGTCTCGAGGAGCTGGGCATGCGTAGTGGCGAGGCAGATGTGCCGGCGCTGCTCGAGAGGTTCGCTCGGCTGGAGGAATTTGTGCGTGCCCGAGGTGACCTTCAACACCTCGAGGAAACCCTGGCTCAGAACGACGCGCGGGAGCGCGAGGCACGAGAGCATCTCCTCGAAGCGCTCGGAACGGCGGCGCATCCGGGCCACGAACTTCTGGAGCTGCGTGAGCTGATTGCGCAGGCGGAGCAAGTCGTGAGCGCTGCCCGCAGCGCGGCTCGGATCGGGCAGGAGCGACGGGAACGAACCGAAAAGGGCCGAAGGCGCCTCGCGACGCTCAAGAGTAAGCTGTCCGCCGTCGAAGCTGAGCTGAAGGAAGTCGCCCACGAGCTGTCCCGTCTCCGGGAGCACCTCCGGCTTCCCTCTGAGACGGCGGTCTCCGAGCTCGAGGCAATGCTGGGCGCGAGCGAAGCAGCGCTCGTTCCGCTCACCGAGGCGCGTCAGCTCGCTCAACGGCAGGACGGCATCGCCCGGGACGCCGACCTTTTGACTGTAGAGATCAATGAGCTGATCGCGCGCATTGCGCCCGACATCTCCGCGCCAGATGCCTTCCGCGCTGCGGACATTTTGCTCGAGAGGGCCGCCGAGGCGGAACGGGCCCACGAGGAAGCTGTGCGCCTCGAGCAGGAGCTGGCCGAGAGGCGGAGACAGAAGGAGAAAATTCGCCAGCGACAGGAGCAGGCGGAGCTCGAGCTCTCTCGTCTCCTGAGGGACGCTCACGCGGCCGACCTCGATGAGCTCGAGCGGCGGGAGGAGACGAGTGAGCGGGTGCTCCTGCTCCGCGAGAGGAGGGCGAAGCTGCTCGCTTCCCTGCAGGAGAAGGCGGGGGACGCGCCTCTTGCGGCGCTGCGCAAGGAGGCCGCCGCCTCCGATCACCGGGCGATTTTCGGGCGCATCGAAGCCATGAGCGAAGAGCTCGAAGCCCTCAATGAACAGGTGAGCGCTCGCGAGTCAGAGCTGCATAACCTCGAGCTCGGCCTGGCTCGATTTCAGACGGCGGATGCGGCGGAGGTGCGTCAGCTCGTGGCGCTCCGCGGGGAAGAGACCCGTGAGCTCATCCGCGGCTATTTGGTGCGGCGCACGGCGCGCTTGCTCCTCTCGAGAGAGGTGAGTCGCTACGCGAGCTCCTTTGCGGCGCCGACCGCGGAGCGCGCCTCGGTCCTGTTCGAGAGGCTGACTCTCGGAAAATATCGGCGCATCTCCGTGGACCCCTTCGACTTGGAGCTCCGCGTCGCGACCGACTCCAAGGAGCTCACGCCGTCCGAACTTTCCCGCGGCACGCGCGCTCAGATGTACCTGGCGTTGCGCCTGGCGAGCCTGGAGTCCTACTTTGCTCATCATGAGCCCGTGCCGCTCGTCTTGGACGACTTGCTCGTAGATTTCGACGACGAGCGCGCCACGGCCGCCTTTGAGGTGCTCGGGGAGCTCAGCGAGCGCGTCCAAATCCTCTATTTTACCCATTTGTCCCGAGATCTCGAGCGCGCCGCGGACGCCGTGCCCCGAAAACTCTTTCGCTATCACCGCCTGGGCGCCTGACTGTCGCGCTTTTCGGCCGTGAAGGGACATATTTTTCCGAGATGCGCTATAGAGCGCCCCACCGATGATTCGTACACGGACCAGCGTCATCCTCTTGTCCTCCGCGCTCTTGTCGCTCGGGTGCAAAAAGAACGACTCGCCTTCGGCGACCCAAAAAGAAATGCCTGACCCCGCCGCGAGCGCCGCGGACGAGGCTCAGCCAGCGAAAGAGAAGACGGTCGAGCCTCCGGCGGAACCTCCGCGTCCGGAGAAGAAGAAGTGGAACGTCGTGCTCCTGACGATCGACGCTCTGCGCGCGGACATGCCCTGGACCGGGTACCCCAAACAGATCGCGCCCCATCTCACGAAGCTCGCGGAAGAGAGCATCGTTTACGAGAACTATCGGAGCGTCTCGAGCTACACGGCGCAAACCGTCGCCACCATGCTGAGCGGACGGTACGCCTCGACCCTCTACCGGACGGGCACGTTCTTCACGAACTATTCCCTGGCCAATGACTGGATCAGCGAGTCCATGCAGGCGAGCGGCGCGCGCACCATGGCGGTCCACGCGCACCTGTACTTCGACCGAGCGCCCGGCCTGAAACAGGGCTTCGATATTTGGAAGATGGTCCCGGGGCTCAGCTGGAATGCGCAGACGGACGAGAGCGTCACCACGCCGCGGAGCTTCGCCGCGATCACTGAGCTCCTCTCTGATCCGAAGAACACGAGCGGCCAGTTCTTCCTCTGGAGCCATCTCATGGATCCCCACGATCAGTACGTCAAACACGAGGAGACGCCTGATTTTGGCAAGGATAACCGGGGACGCTACGACTCGGAGGTCTTCTTCGTCGACCGTCACATCGGCGAATTCCTAGAGTTTGCGAAGAAACAGCCGTACTGGGAGTCGACGGCGCTCTTGATCTCCGCGGACCACGGCGAAGCCTTCGGCGAGCACGGCATGTACAAACATGCCTTTGAGCTCTGGGAGGTGCTCACGCGCATCCCGCTCATCGTCCACCTGCCGGGCGTCCCTCCGCGGCGCATCGGAGCTGGCCGCACCCACATTGATCTCGCGCCGACCATCCTCGAGCTGATGGGGATCGACCCGATCGAGGGCTTCCAAGGCAAGAGCATGGTTCCGGAGCTTTACGGAGCAGAGCCGGAGAATCGAGAGCCGCTCTTCCTCGAGCTCGCCGAGGACACCAACAATGCGGCCCGCCGCGCCGTGGTGTCTGGGCGATACAAGCTGATCGTGTTCGACAGCGGAAAGAAGATGCTCTTTGATCTCGAGAGCGATCCCGGGGAGCTGACCGACAAGAGCAAGGACGAGCCCGAGAAGGTCAAAGAGCTCTCCGCGCTCATCGACGCCAAGTTCAAGGAGCTTCCGGTGGTGAAACCCTACGGCGGCAGCAAGCTCAAGAGCGGCAAGAGCGCCGACGGCCCGACGGGGCCCGCCAAGACCTCGAAGTGACGGGGATCGACGATGAGCAAGGCGTGGCCGAAAGAGGTCGAGGTAACGCTCGGGCTCGATGAACCCGAGGATCCGGAATACCTCCGGAATAAGGCTGCGCGCGCCCTGGGGGTTCCGGCAGCCGAGCTCGCTCTGCCGCGCCTTCTGAAGCGCAGCATTGACGCGCGCGGGGGCAGGGTGAGGATCCACTTTCTGCTCGGGTTCGACGAGGAAGAACAGGCCGGAGAAGAGCACAATCCGCCGCGCGAGGTGAGAGGCCCTGCCAGGGTCATCATCGTGGGTGATGGACCGGCCGGTCTTTTTTGCGCCTACGAGCTCGCCCGGCGCGGAGTCGCGGCCACTGTCGTCGAGCGGGGCAAACCTGTTCAACCGCGGCGCAGGGATCTCAAACTATTGAACGCCCGCGGTGGGGTGGATCCGAACAGCAACTATTGTTTCGGAGAAGGTGGAGCCGGGACCTATAGCGACGGCAAGCTCTACACGCGCAGCCATAAGCGCGGGGACGTTCGTGATGTTCTCGAGATCCTTGTGCGCCACGGCGCGCCCGCGAACATCCTGCTCGACGCTCGGCCTCACATCGGCTCGAACCTCTTGCCGAAGGTGATCTCGAGCATGCGGGAGGAGCTCGAGTCCGTGGGCATAGAGTTCCGCTTCGGAACTCGCCTTGTCGGAATTGAGCTTGAAGGACAGGGAGAGGCGCGCCGCGTTGTCGCGGTAAAGGTCGAGGACGTCGAGACCCAGGAGCAGTCGATGTGGCCTGCGGATTCGGTTGTGCTCGCGACGGGTCATTCGGCGCGCGACGTCGGGCAGCTCTGCGCGGCGCTCGGGCTCGATCTCGAGGTCAAGGGCTTTGCGCTCGGCGTCCGCATCGAACATCCCCAAAGCCTCATCAATGAGATCCAGTACGGCAAAGACGCTTGCCATCCGAAGCTCGGCGCCGCCTCCTATCGCGTCGCTCAAGAGATCGACGGGCGCGGGGTGTTCTCGTTCTGCATGTGCCCGGGCGGCTGGATCGTGCCGGCGCACACGGACACAGAGCACCTCGTCGTCAACGGAATGAGCCTCTCCAAGCGCGACTCAGATTTCGCAAACTCGGGTCTTGTGGTTCAGATCGACGTCTCGGACATGCAGACGCTCGGGATCGATTCGCCGCTTGTGGGCTTTGAGGTCCAGGTACGTGCCGAGCGTCGCGCCGCTGAGCTCGGCGGAGGTCAGAATCGTGCGCCGGCGATCCGGGTCACGGATTTTCTGGCCGGGCGTGAGAGCAGCACCCTTCCGAAGACCTCCTATCTGCCTGGGCTGACCGCGGCGGACGTGGGCCAGGCAGTCGACGCGACCGGGCTCAAGTTGGCGGCGCGGCTCAGGGCAGCCTTGATGCGTTTTGGCCGGAACTTGCGCGGCTATGTGACCGAAGACGCGATCTTGGTCGGCGTGGAGTCCCGGACCAGCTCCCCGGTCCGGATCACCCGTGACCCGAGCTCTCTCGAAGCACCGAAGGCGGCCGGACTTTTCCCGACCGGAGAAGGTGCTGGTTACGCCGGGGGCATTGTGAGCGCCGCAGTCGATGGACTTCGAGTCGCCGAGAAGGTCGCTCTGCGTCAAGCCGCGCGCAGCTGACGTTACGGCGCGCGGTCGACCGAGGGAGCGCGCAGCCGAACGAGCGTGATCTCGGGCGCGTTGTCGGTTCGGAGCGGCGGACCCCAATATCCTGTGCCAGTGTTCACATATACCTGAGTGTCGCCGAATCGCGCTAGCCCGCGGACCACTGGCTGAATCATCGCCACGACCAAGGTCCAGGGCCAGAACTGCCCGCCGTGGGTGTGTCCGGAGAGCTGAAGTCCAACGCCGTGTTTGCGCGCATTTTCGAGCTCTGCGGGCTGGTGCGCGAGCAAGATCAGCTCTCGATTCGGATCGCGACCTTCCAGGGCGAGAGCGAGATCGGGAGCGTCTCCGTAGGGAGCTGCACGGTAGTCGGTGACACCCGCTAGATCGATGCGAGCGTCGCCCCGCGCCAGTTCCACGCGTGAGTTCTTGAGAGTCACGATGCCGAGCCGCTCAAGCTCCATCACCCAGTCATCAGCGCCTGAGTAGTACTCGTGGTTGCCGGTCACGAAGTAGGTCCCGTCAGTTGCACGAAGGTCCCGGAGAGGTTCGGTGTGATGACGGAGAGAGGCGACGCTGCCGTCGACGAGATCTCCGGTGATGGCGACGAGGTCGGCGCCGAGGCGATTCACTTCCTCGACCATGGCTTCGATGAAGGAGCGCCCGATGGTCGGTCCGACGTGGATGTCTGAGACCTGGACGATCCGGTAGCCGTCAAAGGTCCGAGGCAGTCTCTTCAGGGTGACGTCGAGCTCGGTGATCTGAAACGGACCGAGGGCACGAGCGACGCCGAGACCCGAGAAGCTTGCCCCGGCGAAGGCGACGCCTGCGGCCAAGCCGCGCTTGAAAATTTGGCGCCGGGCGGCATTTTCGGGGGCGCTATCCGACCTTCTCTTCCACGACACCAGAAAAAGGCGGCCCGGCTCCGTAAGCACCAGGAACCAGAAGAGGTTGGAGAGGATCCCCATCCAGAGGAACGCCATGACCGCGAGCCAGCTGACGGCTTCGCGGGGCAGCTGCCGCCCCAGGATCATCGTCAGGGGCAGGCCGACGGCGAGAGCCGACAGGGCAACGGTCAGAGCCCTGTGCCAAGGGCGCGGCAGGGAGGCGTCCCGGACCAGCCTGCGCCACACGTAATAATGTCCAAGGCCCGTGACGCTGCCTGCAAGGAGTGCCCAGACCAGGAGCTGAGACGCGGTCATTCGCCTTCTTCCTAGCACACCCAGCCGGAAACACTGACGCCCTGGGCGCGGCATGGGGTACGCGCCTTTCACAGCCCGGAAACCCTAAAAACTTGCGCCCCGGTGATGTCTTTTCTCGAACCTGGATCCCTCGACGGCGGGACCGGGGGGCACTATGACTCGAAGTAAGGGGCTCGGCCGATCCAAGGGCGCCCCGAGCCGGCCTCACCCGAGGCCCCAGAACCACACCTCCATTGAGCCGCGTTCCAAAACGACTCGGCGCCTCCAGCCGGAACGACGAGTTCCCTCGCTGAGCGCGCGTCGCCGGGCGCCGCGAAACTGACCGGAGAACACAAGAGTGAGCATCCAGATCCCCGAAGCGACAGACCGAGACCCTCAAGAGACCCGAGAATGGATCGAATCTCTCGATGCCGTGATCGAGCATGAGGGGGCCGAGAGGGCCCGCTTCATCCTGCGTCGGGTCCTCGATTTCGCGCGTTTGAATCGGGTTGAGCCGAAGGGACCTTTGGTCACCGACTACGTCAACACCATCACGCCCGAGGAGGAGCCTGCATATCCGGGCGATCCGGAGCTGGAGGCGCGGGTCCAGGCCCTCGTCCGCTGGAACGCGATGGCGATGGTCCAGCGCGGGAATAAGCGCTTCGATGGCCTCGGCGGTCACCTTTCGTCCTATGCGTCGAGCGCGACGATGTACGAGGTCGGCTTCAACCACTTCTTCCGTGGTCCTGAAGGCGACGGCGCTGGCGACTTGGTCTTTTATCAGGGACACGCCTCCCCCGGCATCTACGCGCGTTCCTTCGTCGAGGGTCGCCTCTCGGTCGATCAGGTGGATCGCTTCCGTCGTGAGACCGTGCGCGGCGCGGGCATCAGCTCCTACCCGCATCCTCGGTTGATGCCCTCCTACTGGCAGTTCCCGACGGTCAGCATGGGTATCGGACCGATCACGGCCATCTACCAGGCTCGTTTTGCGCGTTACCTCTCCAATCGCGGGATCAAGAACACCGAAGGTTCCCACGTATGGGCTTTCCTCGGCGACGGTGAGTGTGATGAGCCGGAGAGCTTGGGTCAGCTGAGCATCGCGGCTCGTGAGAAGCTCGATAACCTGACCTTCGTCGTCAACTGCAACCTGCAGCGCCTCGACGGCCCCGTTCGCGGCAACGGCAAGATCGTTCAGGAGCTCGAAGGTATTTTCCGCGGCGCTGGCTGGGAAGTGATCAAGGTCCTGTGGGCGCCTGAGTGGGATCCGATCTTCGCTCGCGACACCGACGGCCTGCTCCGCCGCTATCTCAATGCGACGGTCGATGGCCAATGGCAGCGTTACATCAACGCTCCCGGCGACTTCGTTCGCAAAGATCTGTTCGGCCGTGACCCGCGTTTGCTCGAGCTGGTGAGCGATCTGTCAGACGAACAAATCGCTTCGCTTCGCCGCGGCGGACACAGTTATGAGAAGGTCTACGCCGCTTACGCGCGCGCTCAGGAGCTTCGCGGCCAGGGAAGACCGGTCGCGATTCTCTGTCACACCGTCAAAGGCTGGTCGCTCGGCGAAGGCTTCGAGGGCGTCAACACGACCCACCAGAAGAAGACGCTCACCGAGGAGGAGCTCTGCCACTTCCGCGATCGCCTGGGCATCCCCTTGGACGACGCTGCGGCCAAACAGGCTCAGTTCTACCACCCCGGCAAGGACAGCCCTGAGGTTCAGTACATGCTCGAGCGTCGCCGTGCGCTCGGCGGCCTGATCCCGACCCGCCGCACCAGCATCCAGGTTCCCCTCGAGCTCCCCGATCACGGCGTGTACGCCGAGTTCGAGGCGGGCATGGCAAAGGGCGAGGCCTCGACGACGATGGTCTTCTCGCGCCTCCTCGCGAAGCTCGTACGCGACAAGAAGATCGGCAAGCGGATCGTCCCGATCATCCCGGACGAAGCCCGCACTTTCGGTCTCGACGCCCTGTTCGGCAACATCGGCATCTACTCCCCTGAAGGTCAGCTTTATGAGCCGAAGGACAAGGGGAAGCTCATGTATTACAAAGAGGCGAAGGACGGCCAGGTGCTCGAAGAGGGCATCACCGAAGCCGGATCGCTCGCCTCGTTCACGGCCGCTGCGACCAGCTACTCGGTCTTCAACGAGCCGATGATCCCGTTCTACATCTTCTATTCGATGTTCGGGTTCCAGCGCGTCGGCGACCAAATTTGGGCGGCGAGCGACTCGATGTCTCGCGGCTTCTTGCTCGGAGCGACCGCGGGCCGCACCACACTGAACGGCGAAGGTCTCCAGCACGAAGACGGCCACAGCCTCCTCAACTCGCTCGCCTTCTCGCAGGTCAAGTCCTACGACCCGGCGTTCGCTTATGAGCTCGCGGTGATCATCGAAGATGGCATGCGGCGCATGTACGTCGAAGAAGAGAACATCTTCTACTACATCACTGTCTATAACGAGGACTTCAGGATGCCGCCCATGCCGGGTCACGCCGCCTGGGCCGAAGCAGAGGGCAAGCAGGCTGATCCTGCGCTCTCCGAGAAGGTCCGTGAGGGCATCATCCGCGGCATCTACCAGTACTCGGCGGTGACGCCCGAGAAGCTCCACGTCGAGCTGCTCGGCTCGGGCCCGCTCCTGTTCCGCGCCATCGAAGCGCGAGAGATCCTGAAGAAGTACGGGGTTTCCGCGAATATCTGGAGCGTGACCAGCTACCACGAGCTTCGCAACGACGCCCTCTCGGCAGATCGCTGGAACCGGCTGCATCCGCTGTCCGAGGGGCGCGTGCCCTTCTTGAAGCAGGCCCTCGACGGAGTCACAGGTCCCTTCATCGCCGTGAGCGACTACATGAAGGCGCTCCCTGATCTCGTCCGCGAGTGGCTCCCGGGGCCTTTGACCTCGCTTGGCACCGAGGGCTTTGGCATGAGCGACACGCGCGAAGAGCTCCGTCGTCACTTTGAGATCGACGCCGAGAGCATCGCGATTGCGGCTCTCGATGCGCTGCGCAAGCAGGGTAAGGTCGACGGTGGGCTCGTGGCTCGCGCCATCAGCGAGCTCGGCGTGAACCCCGACAAGCTCGATCCCTTGAGCGTGTAAGTGAGAGAGGGCTCCCGGGACTGGGGGAGCCCTTCTGATTCGAGCCGTAGGCGAGAGTGTCCAAGATCCTTCGCTACAACACCCTTGAGGTCCTGACCGACGTTCAGTTCGAAGGCATTCCGACCGCTGTCTTCGTCGACGCGCGGGGCCTCGCGCCCTCTGCGATGCACAAGATCGCGGCGAGCCTGAACTTGCCCGAAGTGGTCTTCGTCACCCGCGGCGAACAGGGGGTTCACGGTCACATCCGGACCTTCTCCCCGGAAGGTGAGCGCTCTTTGCCCGGTCCCTCGCTGCTCGGCGCTGCTTGGATCCTCGGGAGCCACCTCGTGATCCCGCGGCTTTGTCTCGAGACTCCCTCGGGTCGATTTGAGCTCGAGATGGAGCGAAGCGGCGACCTGTTACATCTCGCTCATTGGTCGCTATCCGCGCCTCGGGCGGTAGAGCTGCAAAGCGAGGAGGGGATTCAGTCGGCCCTCGGTCTCTCCGCGGAGACGAAAGCTCAGCTTCAGGCCTACCAGAGCGAAGTGGGGCAGTGTGTGCTGGCCCGGGTTTCGGGGCCGCTCGAAGAGGTCCGCTTCGATCCGACGCGCCTTCAGGGCTATTCTGGCAGCGTCGTCGTCTATTCAGACGGCGCCCAGGCCCGCTATTTTTCGAGCGATTCTGAGCGCGGTGCCCTCCCGGAGCTCTCCGCGATGGCGACTCTCGGTTTCCATCTCCAGGGAGGGGCCCCGGGCCCCGAGCCGACGGAGATCGAGTTTGAAACCCTTCCGGGTCGTCGGAGTGTGGTGCGGACGTCCGTCGCGCGTGAGACGACGAGGGGGCTATTGGTCCGAGTGGGCGGTTCGGCGGTCGTGACCGGCCGCGGCGAGTTTTCGATCCGGCTCTGAGCGTCTCTTGACGTCTGTGGCCCGGCCAGGCCTGCGAGCTCAGACTACGGACGCGAGAGGGGTACCTCAGTGCCGTCCGGGAGGCGGACGGTGTACCAGTCTTGCTCCGGCTCGGGGATCAGCCAAGTGACGAGCGGTGAGTCGCCCGTCGTGATCCGGTAGACCTGAATCTCGAGGAGCTCGGTGCCCTCGGCCCCGAGCACGAGACCGGGCAGGGGAGCTTCTTCGGGGATCTCAAGGCGGTAGGGAGCGGCGCCAACACGGGCGACTCCGTCTCGCGTCCGAATCGAGAGGAAGGTGCTCGTGGTTACGGAAGGAGCGCCCTCGGCCTTGGCGCGAAGAGCGCGCTGGGCTCTGTTCAGCGCCGAAAAGACGGTGCGGTAGGTGTAGTCGCTGACCCAGGTCGGCTCGCAGTAGCTCATGACGTCTTTGGTTTCCGTCGGATCGAGCGCCTCTTGGGAGCGGAAATCGAACCCGAGCGAGCCGAGCGCGGCGTCCGGGTAGGGATACTTGGGATCTCCGTCGGTTCCGCAGGGCGCGTGGCCGAGGCCCATGTTGTGCCCGAGCTCATGCACGAAAGTGTCCTCGGAGGCGCGATCGCCGTATTCGATGCCGAGGGCGACGCGGAAGGCTGAGCTGCGAGTCTGGTAGCCGATCCCGTATGTACAGTCGCTCGACGAACAATGTTCCTTGAGCGTGGCTTTCGGGCGAACGAATCCGAAGTAGTAGATGTCCGGGGCCGGTTGGTCGGTGGCGCGCCGCTCTTGGAGCCGGGTGAGGAGCGCGTCGAAATCGAGAGTCCCTTCTTGTCCGCTCGTCATGGGCGGAAGGACGGCCAGTTTCGCCTGGGCGAGCGGGAACATCGCTTCGAGGGCCCTGGCGTAGGGAGCCAAGTGTTCCTCAGAAGTGTCGGGGAGTCGCCCGTCGTGTTCGATGGGGACGATGGCGACGGAGATTTCGGAACTCTCTTGGAGTTCGAGGGAGAGCTCACCTTCCTTGGGAGCGCGAGGGGAGAGCACGGGTCCACTCACTGAAAGCTCACATTCTACGACTTCAATCGCAAGCTCTGCGCTGTCCATGAGCGCCGCGGCGGGAACGAGGAACTGGAATGTCGTGTCCAGGTCGTAGGGTCTCGAGTCGAAGCTGATCTCGCGTTTGTCGTAGTAGACGGACGGCTCGTTGTCCGAGCTCAGGAACAGGCGAGCCGCGAGAGTGCGCTTGGTGAAAGCAGGCTCGACGTCGACAAACGCCCTCACGAGCAGGGGGCGGCCGGAAAGGAGAGGAGCGTTCTCCTCGGGCTCTTCGTCATCTGAATAGACGGGGACCTCGACGCCTTGGTTCCAGGTGATCTGACGAAGGGAGACGTTCCGCGCGCTTCCGCCGCAGCCGTCGCTCGAAGGGCCGGGCGTGTGACGACAGATGCCGTTTTGACACACGTCGAGGGGCCCGCAGCGAAGACCACACTCTCCGCAGTGCTCTTGGCTCTTCTGGAGGTCGACACAGGTTCCCGAGCAGACGGTGCTCCCCTCGGGACAGACGCATTTGCCGTCTTCGCAGGAGCGCCCTTCTTTGCACTTGTTCCCGCAGCTGCCGCAGTTGTTGGGATCGGTCTTGATGGGTACGCAGCCGGTCTCGCATGCTGCGTTGTTCTCGGCGCAGGCGCACTTGCCTCCGATACAGCGAAACGTCTCGCCACAGGCCACGCCGCAGGCTCCGCAGTTTCGCCCGCTCGTGAGCAAGTCGACGCACACTCCGTCGCAGACCTTTCCCTCCTCGCAGGTGGGTGGGTCGATGGCGTTTCCGGCTCCCGCGCTGCCGTCGTCGTCCCGAGGCTTCTGACTGCTTGTGCCGCAGGCGACGACAAGCATGCCGAGAGCGAGCGCGGCGCTCAGGAACTTCGGGAGATGCCAAGCGCTCGAAGGCACGATGGACTCCGGCATACACGAACAACGCGTCCTCTCGCAATTGGCCCCGTCAATCTGAGGGAGGCAGGCGGGGACTTGCCGCCGGGCTTCCATCTCGAGCAGAGTGCGCGCCATGCCAAAGGCGGCTAGGCCCCGTGCTCCGTCCAGTCGCGCCTCGGCGCGGCCGGGGGCTCCCGCATCACGCCGGGCCCGAGCTGCGATCGCGGTCCGCTCCGAGGTGGCTCAGAAGCTGCTCCATTGGTTCGACGCTGGGAAGCGGGATTTGCCCTGGCGGAAGACGGCGGACGCTTACGCGATTTGGGTGAGCGAGATCATGCTTCAGCAGACCCGCGTCGAGGTCGTCAAGCGGTACTACCAGACCTGGATGGAGCGCTTCCCGAACGTGCAGAGCCTCGCTCAAGCCAAAACGGACGACGTGCTCCGCGTTTGGCAGGGGCTCGGCTACTACTCGCGAGCCCGTCGGCTCCAGGAAGGAGCCGTGTACATTGTTCGGGAGCATCAAGGCATCGTCCCGCGCTCCCATGAGCAGCTGCTCCGAGTCCCGGGCGTAGGGCCCTATTCAGCCGGGGCGATTGGAAGCATCGCCTTTGGACAGCGGGTGCCGGCGATCGACGGCAATGTCGTGCGGGTCGTGTGTCGGTACGACGCACTGACCGGCGATCCGAATCGCGCACCTATCAAGGGGCTCATTGAAGGTCGGGTCCAAGAGTGGCTGCCTGAGGAGCGCGTCGGTGACTTCAATCAAGCTCTCATGGAGCTCGGCGCAACCGTCTGTTTACCGCGCGCTCCGCTCTGCGCTGCCTGTCCGGTTCGCCCAGGCTGCCAAGGTTTTGCGCAGGGGATCGCGGCGAGCCTCCCTACGCCGAAGGAGCGTTCCCAGCCGACGAGCGTGCGCGCTTTGCCACTTCTGTTCCGATCACGCGGGAGACTCTTGGTCCTCCGGCTGCCAGAGGGGGCGCGCTGGTGGGCCGGACTGAGCGTCTTGCCGACCCTGGAGGTCGGCTCGGCGAGCGCGGGCGCCCTCACACCCCTCTCCTTAGGTCTTGAGCTCAAAGGCGACAGTGGAGACCTCGGAGCGAGCTTACTGAAAACATTGGCTCAGGTGGCAACAAATGAGCTCAACGTGCGTCCAATTGGGCCTCTCACGCACACCGTGACCCGCCACCGGGTGGAGCTAAATCCCTTTGAGATTCGGGCACCCCGTGGGGGACTCGAAGGGCTGGGGGAGCGAGCCCAGGCCGGGGCGGCGCTCGTTTGGCTGCGCCCGAGCGATGCACTGAAGGAGCCGCTCGCCGCACCGTTTCGGAAAATCCTTGAGAGAAGCTCCGAATAGCGAGTCCTCGGCGCTGGCTCTGGCGGAGCGCGCTGGCCTCCCATGTGCGCGTTTATGCATGTGCCCCCCGGTGCGCGTTGGTCTATGGGCCGAGCAAGATCTTCGCTATTGTGAATCCGATGCAGGTGAGCGTCCTTCCCCTCGATGCGGTACGGGCCGATGGCTGGTTCGAGCGTATCGGGGAAACCATCACGAGTTTCCAAGCTCTCTGTGACATCATTGGGCCGCGCTTCTTCGCCTTCGCGATGATCGCTGGTGTGCGCATCACCTCGCTCACCGTCGACAGGCGGCTCCCTGACAATACGCTCATCGAGTTCTCGATGGGGGATGATGGACAGGGCACGGGGATGATCGAAACAACGACGCTCGCTGAGTTCCGAAAGCGGCTCGTCTCTGCGCTTGTCCAAGAAGAGACGGAATATCCGGTGCCCGCGAGCGCCGACGATACCGAAGGCCTCCAGCGCCATATTGGTCCGCGGTATCTCTTGCTTGCTCCGCTTTTCGGTTACTCGCTCCGCGCACTCAGGGTCGGCGGAGGAGGTTCTGAGCTTGAGCTTTTTGCAGGTGATATCGAGGAGACCTATCCGCTACCTGCCTTCCGTGCCCGCCTGCGCACCCACGTGCGACAAGAGCTGGAGCGCGCTCAGCGGAACCAGAACCAGGGCACGATCGATCTCGGTAAGGTCACCGAAGCCGAAGAGGCCGCCAAGGCTCAGGACTTCGGCAGAGTCATCGAGTTGCTCGGCGGCTGGCCCGCCCCCCTCGCCATTTTCCTCCGCACCCCGGAGGGGCAGGCCCTCGGGCCCGACGCTCGCTTGAGCGTCGCTCGGGGGCTCGGTCTGCTCGGTACAGCGTGTGCCGAATTTGGTGATTACGACAAGGCGGAGGAAATTCTTCGCCTCGGGGTCCAATATGCGGCGGAGTCGCGGGGCGCCGGTGACGTCTACCTCCGGCTCGGTCTGGTCCTTTTGGCCCATGGGCGTCCCGGGGAGGCGATTGGCCCCCTTCGGCGGGCGGCGGCGATGGACGGCGACCCCGAGCAGGTCTGGCCGGCCCTCGGCGAGGCGTTCCTGGAGCGGGGGAGGGTCCTTGCGGCGATTTCTTGCGCAGCTGCTGCGGCGAAGTCCGGCGCCACGGGTCCAGCCTTTGAGGCCCTCCTCGAGCGCGCGGTCGAGCAGGGGGGATCGCTCTTTGAACCCTGGGCCAGCCGCTTCGCTCCCCGCGCCTCCGGCGAAACGGAAGCGCCACCCCGGACCACCGTGCCAGCGTCTGACTGCGCGGATTGACAGGACTTCTAGCGTCACGCTACATCGCGGGCCGCCCGTGGAGTCCAGGGCGCGGGCCGGAGCCCGCAGAGCTCTCGACCGAGCCTCAGCCGAGGCTCTCGCGGTAAGGTTTCGCAAGAAAACCGAGGATCATGTTCCAAGTATACCTGCCCGTTCTCTTTATCTTCGTCCTATCGCTGGTGATAGGCGGAGCCATGTTCGGTCTCGGCCACTTCGTCGGAAAGAAGCCTTACTCGGAAGAGCAGGCTGCCCCGTACGAGTGTGGAAATGACTCGACGGGCGCCGCTGGCATTCGGCTGGACGTGAAGTTCTACCTCACGGCGATCTTGTTCGTCGTCTTCGATATCGAGGTGGTTTTTATCTACCCTTGGGCTACGCTCTTTAGACAGCTTGGCTGGAGCGGTTTCGCGACGATGAGCGCATTCGTCGTCGCCCTCGTCGTCGCCCTTGCGTATTGCTGGAAGAAAGGAGCACTCGAATGGGAGAGCTGACTTTAGAGCGCCCGAGTTCTGTCGTCCTCGAGGCAGGAGAAGGCGCCGGGTTTGCCACGACACGCCTCAAGGACATGTTGTCCTGGGCACAGAAATACTCGCTTTTCATGTACCCCTTTGTCACCGCTTGCTGTGGCATGGAGTTCATGAGCCTGTCGGGTCCGCGCTTTGACTTCTCGCGGTTCGGCTCGGAAGCTCCGCGCTTCTCTCCTCGCCAGAGTGACTTGCTCTGGGTGGTCGGGACGATCACGCAGCGCCAGGCGCCCGTCCTTCGACGCATCTACGAGCAGATGATGGAGCCGAAGTGGGTCTTGGCCTTCGGAACCTGCGCGTCGAGCGGCGGATTTTACGACAACTACGCGTGCGTCGCGGGCATCGACAAGATCATCCCGGTCGACGTCTACGTCCCGGGCTGTCCTCCGCGCCCCGAAGGCGTGCTCGACGGTCTCATGCTCCTGCAGGACAAAATCCAGAGGGGCGACCGCACGCCTGGCATCGTGAAGCCCCGCCGGGATCCGGCGACGAATCAGGAGCTCGGCCTGGTAACGCTCAGGCGCGGGCGCGACGCAGAGGTCTGAGGAGCTTATGTCAAAAGAACTTCAGAGCCTCGTCGTGGGCCAATTTGGAGCGGACGTCATCGAGACGCACGCACAGCACGGCGACGAGACGGTCGTCGTGCGGCCGTCCGCCTGGTACGCCATTCACGCGTTCTTGCGCAACGATGCGCGCGCTCGCTGTTCGATGCTGAGCGATTTGACAGCGGTTGATTACCCCGAGCGTGAACCGCGCTTCGAGGTCGTCAGCCACGTCTACTCTCTCGAGCTCGGTCATCGTCTCCGCCTCAAGACGCGCGTCGGTGATCTCGAAGGCAATAGCGCGGATGTCGATTCGCTGACCTCGCTTTGGGCGAGCGCGAACTGGCTCGAGCGTGAGGCCTACGACATGTTTGGGATCCGTTTCGTCGGTCACCCGGACCTCCGCCGTATCCTGCTTTACCCCGAGTTCGAAGGGCATCCCCTTCGCAAGGACTACCCCGCGGATCGAATCCAGCCCCTGATTCCGTTCCGAGACGTCCCCGGAATCGAGAAGGTTCCGCCCTTTGGTCCCCATGAGGGCATGAGTTTTAGCCGCCGCTCGGGACCGCCCGCGCAAGAAGATTGAGCTGAGAAGACGAATGGAAGCCTTGGACATTGATCTCGACGAGTCCGAAGTCGAGCTCGCCATCGAGCCGATGCTCGTGAACGTGGGCCCGTCACACCCCGCGATGCACGGCACCGTGCGTTGCGTCATGGAGCTCTCCGGAGAGGCGATCACGCGAGTCGACGTTCAGGTCGGCTATCTGCACCGCGGGTTCGAGAAGATGTGCGAACGCGGGACCTGGTCGCAGGTTTTCCCGTACGTCGATCGCTGCAATTACGTCTCGCCGATGCTCAACAATGTCGGGTTCGCCCTGGCTTGTGAGAAGATGCTCGGCATGGAGGTCCCGGAGCGCTGCCAGTGGTACCGCATGGCGCTCGGTGAGCTCGCGCGCATCTCGGATCACCTCACCTGCGACGGCGCGATGGCGATGGAGCTCGGAGCGTTCACCCCCTTCCTTTGGATGGTGAAGGCCCGCGACATGATCTGGGACATCATGGAGGAGGAGACCGGCGCTCGCCTCACCCACAGCTTCGGCCGAGTGGGTGGCATGGCGAAGCCTCCGACCACCGGCTTCAAGGAGCACGCCCGCGCGGTCATCGACCAGGTTCTCAAGATCGTGAACGAGAGCGAAGGGCTCCTGCTCGGCAACCGAATCTTCCTCGATCGTCTCGAGGGCGTCGGCATCATCAGCGCCGAGGACGCGGTTTCGCTCGGCTGGACCGGACCCTGCCTCCGCGCCGCGGGCGTCGCGTACGACGTGCGCAAGGCGCATCCGTACATGAAGTACAGCGAGGTCGAGTTCGACGTGCCGGTCGGTAAGACCTCAGACTGCCTCGATCGCTTCCTGATTCGTCTCGAAGAGATCCGTCAGTCCATCCGCATCATCCGTCAGTGTCTTGATCGCATGCCCGACTCGGGCCCGATCAACATCGAGGACCCGCGCGTCATGCTCCCGCCCAAGGAGAGCGTCTACACGACGATCGAGGACACCATCCGCCACTTCAAGATCATCATGGAAGGTCTGAAGATCCCGGCTGGTGAGGTCTACTCCTACACCGAAGGCGGCAATGGTGAGCTCGGCTTCTACCTCGTTTCAGACGGCAGCGGCACGCCCTACCGCGTGCGTATCCGTCCCCCGTGCTTCCTCGTGACGGGCGGCCTTGAGCGCGTGATCACCGGTCAAATGATGGCCGACGTGGTGCCCTGCTTCGGGTCCCTGAACATGATCGGAGGCGAGTGCGATCGCTGAGTCCCCGAGGCTGAGAGACATAGAGAGATAGGATCCAGGACGAACATGCCGAAATTCAAGCTCGACGATTACGAGATCGAGTTCTCGCCCGGGGAAACCGTCATCCAGGCGGCCGAGCGCGCCGGACGCTCGATCCCCCACTATTGCTGGCATCCGGGACTCAGTGTCGCCGCGAACTGCCGCATGTGTTTGGTGGAAGTGATGCCGCCGCCCGGTCGTCCCGCGCTCAGCTTGGACGTGCTCCGCTTCGACGAGAAGAAGGGTGACTACGTCAAAGCCAAGAAGCCGAAGCTCCAGCCCGCCTGTCAGTTGGCGGCGAGCGACGGCATGGAGATCAAGAGCGACACCTCCGAGCACGTGATCGAGGCGCGCGCCGCGGTCCAGGAGTTCCTCCTCCTGAACCATCCGGTGGATTGCCCGATCTGCGACCAGGCTGGTGAGTGCCGTCTGCAGGACTACTGGCTCGATCACTCGGGGCGCTCGAAGCGCATGCGTGACGAGATCATCCACAAGCCGAAGGCCGTCGATTTTGGCCCGACGATTGTCTACGACGCCGAGCGCTGCATCGTTTGCACGCGCTGCGTCCGCTTCTGTGAAGAGGTCGTCGGCGATCCCGTGCTCGACAAGCGCGAGCGCGGAAATCTCGGCGAGATCGTGCTCGCCCCCGGGCGCAAGCTCGACCACGCGTACACGCTCATGACCGAGTACGTGTGCCCCGTGGGCGCGCTCACGGCGAAGGACTTCCGCTTCAAGGCGCGCGTCTGGTTCCTCAAGTCGGTCAAGTCGATCTGCGTCGGCTGCGCCACCGGGTGCAACTCGTACACGGATTTCGATCCTCGCGATCAGACCGTCTATCGCTACCGCCCGCGCGAGAACGCCGCGGTGAACCGCTACTGGATGTGTGACGAGGGTATGCTCGACTACCAGCGCATCCGCGAAAGGCGCATCCTGCGGGCCCGCGTCCAGTCGGACCCGGGCGCATCCGCGACCGACGCACTGCACAAGGCGGCTGCTCTGCTCAAGGGTCCCGGACTTGCGGTCCTGCTGAGCGCGGAGCACTCGAGTGAGGACAATGTGAGCGTCCTCGAGCTCGGCAAGGCCCTCGGCGCAGAGCAGTTCTTCATGACCGGTCGGCCGAACGGGGAAGGCGACAACATCCTCCGCAACGCGGACAAGAACCCGAACCGCCGTGGCATCTTGAACTTGCTGCCGACCGTCTCGAGCCTCGCAGCTCTCGAAAAGGCCGTCGAAGCAGGGCAGGTGACGCGCGTTCTGGCGCTCGGCAGCGCCGTCGACGGCTCCGCCGACTTCCTCCGCAAGGTTCCCGTGGTGGCCCTCTCGGTCCACGACGGACCCATCGCACAAGCCGCTCGCGTGACCCTTCCGGCCGCGAGCTGGGCGGAAGCGCAGGGAACATTCACGAACGCGGCTGGCCTCTCTCAGGTGAGCGAGAAGGCCGTGAACCCGCCGGGCGACGCTCAGCCCGGTTGGCGCTGGGCCCTTCACCTGGCCGGCGCCCTGGGAGTCAGCCTCCCGTTCACCAAGGGCAGTGAGGTGCGCGCTCGAGTCCAGCCGAGGCCGTCCACCGCTCCGAGCGCTCAAGCCTGAAAGAACTTTCCATGGTGCCCTCACTCGCGATCATCGGTATCGATTTTCTCAAGGCCTTCGCTGTGGCCATGTTCGCTATGAACGTCGGGGTCATTTTGACCTGGGTCGAGCGACGCATGCGAGGCATGATTCAGGACAGCGTCGGCCCGAACCGAGCAGCTATCCCGGTGCCCGGCTTCGTGGCCGCAGGCCTGGCGACCGGCCCCGCGTTCCTCCTGGCTGGCTCGGTGCTCTACCTGGCCTTTGGCTCGGAGCTCCCGGAGTCGGAGGACGCTGTCTTCTACGGCAAGCTCATGCTGCAGGCGGGAGTGCTGGTGGGCTGGGTGACGCTCGCGGCGATCGCACGCTCGGCTCAGGAGAGCGGCGCGCGCAATCCTCTCGAGCAGGCGATCGCTTCCCTCGGTTCTCCCCGTGGGATCGCTCTCGGAGGCGTTCTCTTGCAGGTTGCGCTGCTGATGATCGTTCCGCTCCTGATCGGTGAGGTTCTCACGGGTCCGCTCCTTCTCACGATCGGCGCGCTCGCTTTGGCGGGTACCGCTGTGGCAGGGGCCGGGCACGTCGGGGCGGCGCTCTCGAGTCAGAAGACCGTGCGCATCACCCTGCTCGGCCTTCTGCACCCGGCGGCTGACGGCCTCAAGACCGTCTTCAAGGCGGACTTCGTCCCGCCGAAGAGCGACCAGTTCCTCTATAACCTCGCTCCCTGGATTTCATTCTTCCCGACCCTGGTTCTGCTCGCGGTGGTGCCCTTCGGACCTGCCCTTTGCTTCGGGAAGGGCGAAGACGGCCAGATCGATCTCAGCGCGTTCCAGGGCATCGAGGCTCCTGGGCAGATGTGTGAGGCGAGCCGCCTCTCGCTCCAGGTCGCTGACCTGAACGTGGGTATTCTCTACTTCTTCGCGATGGCCGGCACCGGCATCGTCGGCGCCGCTCTGGCAGGCTGGGCTAGCGATAACAAGTTCAGCTTGCTCGGCGGCATGCGCGCCGCGAGCCAAATGGTCTCCTATGAAGTGACCCTCGGCCTGACCGTCGTCGGTCTGCTCATGGTCTACGGCACCGTGCGCATCGACGAGATGGTCCTGTGGCAGGCGAACAACACCTGGGGCATCTTTGTTCAGCCCTTCGCGTTCTTCCTCTTCTTGGCCGCGGCGATCGCCGAGACCAAGCGCATTCCCTTCGACATTCCTGAAGGCGAAAGCGAAGTTGTCGCCGGTTACTTCACCGAGTACGCGGGCATGAAGTTCTCGATGTTCTTCTTCTCGGAGTTCATCGCGGTCGTGTCCTCGAGCACGCTGATCGCAGCGTTGTTCCTCGGTGGCTGGCACGTGCCCTTCATGACCGCCGAAGGGATCATCGTGACGATCGGTGACTCGGAGCTCTTCCGTTCAGAGGTGTCTTCGGGGGCTCTAGTTGCTCTCGGTGCCCTGACCTTCATCGTGAAGATCATCGCGCTGTGTGTGCTCCAGGTGATCATCCGCTGGACGCTGCCGCGCTTCCGTTACGACCAGCTGATGCGCCTCGGTTGGCGCAAGCTCTTGCCTGCTTCGCTCTTCAACCTCGCGGTGACCGCGGTCCTGATCCTGGCGGCCGACGGAGCCTCCGCCGGCGTGAAGGAGAGTCTCGAGCGCGCAGCTGAGCTCTCGATGCTTGGCGTGGGAGTTGCCGTGATCGTCGGCGCCCTCGCTCTGGTCGTGTTCCTGTTCGCTCCGCGCAACAAGCGCATCATTTTGGCAACGAGCGCCGCCCGCTACGCTCAAGCGCTCGGCGGAACCCGCGAGGCCAAGCTCGAGGCATAACGAGATGACGACACAAGAGACATTTTCAAGCGCCGAGGGTCTCGGGCCCCGCAAAGTCCAAGGCAAGCCTCTGGCGAGGCCTGACCGTTCGGTGGGCGTCCAGGCGTTCATCCCTGCGCTGATCGGAGGCCTCGGCCAGACGATCGGCCGGGCTCTGGTGAATACCAAGGAGATGGTGCTCGGTACCCGGCCCGATCCGGTGCTCGAGGCGATCAACGACGGTATCAACACGATCAGCTACCCGGAGCAGCGCCGCCCTTATCCGGAGCGCTTCCGCGGGGTGCATCGTTTGACCCAGCGCGAGGACGGCTCTCCCCGCTGCGTGGCCTGCCTGTGTTGTTCGACGGCGTGCCCGGCTCAGTGCATCTACATCGAGGCTGGGGACTACGAAGGCGACAAGAAGCACGCCGGGTACGAGAAGTATCCGAAGCGCTTCGTCATCGACGAGCTCCGCTGCATCTTCTGCGGCTTCTGTGTCGAGGCTTGTCCCTGCGACGCGATCCGGATGGACACCGGTATTCACCCGGCGCCCTACGACTCGCGCGATCAGTTCATCTACGAAAAGGACCTGCTGCTCTCGATCCCCGGACGTCACGGCGATCACGAGTCGGCGAATCCCCGCATCGAACCGGGAGAGCCCGGCTTCCCTGGCATCACGCGCCTTCAGCACCACTAACGTCCCATGCCCGTGACATACGAGCCGGTCATTGGCCTCGAGATTCACGCGCAGCTGCTGACGAAGACCAAGCTCTTCTGCTCCTGTGCGGCGGAGGTGGGCGCGGAGCCGAATCAGAACGTGTGCCCGGTGTGCTTGGCGCTGCCGGGCGCGCTGCCTGTCTTGAACGCTGAGGCGCTGCGCCTGGCGGTGCGAGCCGCGCTCGCGCTTGGGCTCACGATCGCTCCCGAGAGCGTCTTTGCGCGGAAGAACTACTTCTACCCCGATCTCCCGAAGGGCTACCAAATCAGCCAATTCGATCGTCCCTACAGCTCCTCGGGCCATCTCGAGTACGAGCTCAGCGGCGAAGTGAAGCGCGCCGGCATCACGCGTATTCACATGGAGGAGGACGCGGGGAAGAACGTGCATGGTGTCGGGAACGACTCCGCTGTTGATCTGAATCGCGCCGGCACTCCGCTCATCGAGATCGTCGGCGAGCCCGACCTGCGCTCGAGCGCGGAGGCGGTCGCCTACATGAAGGCGCTCCGCGAGATCCTCGTTGCGACCGGCGTGAACGACGGAAACCTTGAGGAGGGGAGCTTCCGCTGTGACGCAAACGTCTCCGTTCGCCCGAAGGGGGAAACGAAGTTCGGGACGCGCGTCGAGCTCAAGAACATCAACTCCTTTCGCTTCGTCCAGAAGGCGATCGACGTCGAGATCGCGCGTCAAATTGCGCTGCTCGAGGATGGCCTAGCGGTGGTCCAGGAGACGCGCGGTTATGACGCAGAGGGGAACCGAACCTACTCGCTGCGCTCCAAAGAGGAGGCGCACGACTATCGGTATTTCCCCGATCCGGATCTGCCGCCGGTGACGATCCCTTCGGAGCTCATCGAAGAGGAACGCGCCCGGCTCCCTGAGCTTCCGCGCGCGACTCGCAAGCGCTGGATCGAGGAAGGAATCGCCGAGTCTGCAGCGCAGACCCTGACGCAACATCCGGGCCTCGTGCGTTTCGTCGAGGACGCCCGCAAGCACGCTCCTCAGCTCGGCCTGAAGAAGATCGCGAACTTCGTGCAGACCGAGATCCTCCGCGGCGCCGTCTTCCACGGTCTCGAAGCGCGTTTCTCCGTGACCCCGGCCCAGACGGCGAGCCTCCTCAGTCTCGTCGAGAAGGGGACCATCAGCGGCAAACAGGCCAAAGAGGTGTTCGCGCTGCTCGAAAATACGGACGAGGACCCCGCTCAGATTGTGGAGGAGCAGGGGCTCAGCGTCGTGAGCGACGGGGGGGCTCTTGAAGCGCTGCTCAAGGACCTCATCGTGAAAAACCCGAAACAAGCCCAGGGGCTCCGTGACGGAAAGAAGCAGCTGGCTGGGTTCTTCGTGGGTCAGGTCATGAAAGAGACCTCAGGCAAGGCAGATCCGAAGCTCGTGAGTGAGCTCCTCGAGAAGCTGATCGCCGAGGTTTGAGCGGCACGGGGTAAAGAGGCCAGAGATCGCGAGCCCGCCCCGTGGGCTGTGCTAAGGAGAGGCGGCGAGATGGATCACGAGGTCGAAGCGAGTAGAGCGAGCGGTGAGACGCGGCGGGTCCGTCTCAATGTCGTTCATCAAGAGCGGAAGCCAAACTGGCTCAAGGTGAAGGCCCCGGGCGGCGAGAACTACGTCCGGATCAAAGAGACCCTGCGCAAGCTCGACCTCTACACGGTCTGTGAAGAGGCGCGCTGCCCGAACGTGGGTGAATGCTGGAGCTCCGGGACCGCCACGGTCATGCTGCTCGGACACACCTGCACGCGGGGCTGCCGCTTCTGCGCGGTTCAGACAGGGAATCCTCGCGGTTTTGTCGATCCACGTGAGCCCGAGAACGTGGCGCAAGCGATCGCGACAATGAAGCTCAAGTACGTCGTGCTGACGATGGTCGATCGTGATGATTTGCTCGACGGCGGCGCGAGTCACATGGCGCGCACTGTGACGCTCCTCCGGGAGCTCGATCCTGAGCTCCTGGTCGAGACGCTTGTCGGTGACTTCGGCGGACGTAAGCGCGACGTGCTGACGATGGTGGACGCCGCTCCCCACGTCTACGCGCACAACATCGAGGTTCCGCGGCGACTCACACCGTTCATTCGTGATGGTCGCTGCGACTATGACCTTTCGCTCGAGACTCTGCGCGTGGCCAAAGAGCGCGCGCCTTCTCGTTACACGAAGAGCTCGATCATGGTTGGCATGGGCGAGACGGATGAGGAGGTCCTCGAGACGCTCCAGGACCTGAAGGACGCCGGCGTCGACCTTGTGACCATCGGTCAGTACCTTCGCCCGACTCCGAAACACGCAGCGGTGGCGCGTTTCGTCGAGCCTGCGCAGTTCGCTCTTTACGAAAAGGAGGGGCTCGCCATGGGCCTCAAGTTCGTGGCCTCGGGACCTCTGGTCCGGAGCAGCTATCACGCAGCCGAAGGATTCGTCATGGCGCTCGAGCGCGAAGCCCGGGCCCGTGAGGTCGGAGATGCGTAAGTTCGTTCCCGCCGGAGCGAACTGGGCCAAATAACTGACACTGGCGTCAGTAGTTCCAAATGAAGGGCGTTCGACTAGTCTCCGGCTCGCCGACGTACCCGGCCGCGGGTCGCGAGAGCGACCCCCAGAGGCCGGGTCAATTGGACGGAGCGACGATGCGACATATCAGCATGGACGACGACGAATATCCCATCGTTCGGGCGCTCTCCTCGGAGGGCGAGCTCGACCCGTCCCTCGACCCTGGCTTATCTCTCGAGGAGGTCGTGCACCTCTATCGACACTTGGTGCTCACCCGGACGCTCGACCAGAGGCTTGTGCTACTCCAGCGCCAGGGGCGAATCGGGTTCCACGTGGGGTCTTTGGGGGAGGAAGCGGCCATCATTGGCTCGACTTACGCCGTTCGTGAGACGGACTGGATTTTCCCCTGCTACCGCGAGTTCGGGTCAGCGCTCTTGCGCGGACTCAGCCTGCAGAAGTTCATGGACAACATGTTCGGCAACGCGAACGACACCGTGAAGGGTCGTCAGATGCCGGATCACTACACCTGCCGTGAGAAGTGTTGGGGGTCGATTAGTTCCCCGGTTGGGACTCAGATCACCCAGGCCGTAGGTTTTGCCTGGGGCGCGAAGATTGACGGCGCCGACACGGCCACGCTCGTGTACTTCGGCGACGGCGCGACCTCGACCCCCGACTTCCACAGCGGCATGAACCTGGCCGCGGTTTTCAAGGTTCCGACGCTGTTTTTCTGCCGCAACAACGGCTGGGCCATCAGCGTGCCCGCCGAAAAGCAGACCGCCTCGCGGACTTTCGCCGAAAAGGCGCGCGCGTACGGCATGCCGGGGGTGCGCGTCGACGGCAACGATCTGTTCGCCGTGATCGCGGTGACTAGGCGCGCTCGGGAGCGCGCCGCGCGAGGGGAAGGACCGACCCTGATCGAGGCGCTCACCTACCGCATGGGTGGGCACTCCACGAGCGACGATCCCGATCGCTACCGGGAACATGCAGAGCTGACCCCCTGGGCACAACAAGACCCCCTGCAGCGCGTGCGGAACTATCTCGAGAAACGCGGCGCCTGGCGCGCCTCTGACGAGGCCGCGTGGGTTGCTGAAATTGAAGCGCAATTCAAGCGCGCAGTAGCGACCAGTGAGTCGACGCCCCCTCCGGATCTCGGATCGATGTTTGACGACGTCTACGCAACTTTGCCGTGGCATTTGCTCGAACAGAGGGTGCAGCTCTTCGAAGGGCCCCGCGCGCCCAAGCTCCACTAGGAATTCGACATGGCGCAAATGAACATGGTCCAGGCCATCAACGACGCGCTTCGCGTCGCGATGAAGAGGGATCGACGTGTGGTCCTCCTCGGAGAGGACGTCGGAAAGGTCGGCGGAGTCTTCCGCGTGACCGCGGGTCTCGCCGATGAGTTCGGGTGTGAGCGAGTGATCGACACTCCGCTCACCGAAAACGGCATCGTCGGCGCCGCGATCGGGATGGCTCTCTACGGGCTCGTTCCGGTCCCGGAGATCCAGTTCGCCGATTTTTTCTGGCCTGCTTATGAGCAGGTGGTGAACGAGCTCTCGAAGTATCGTTACCGCTCGGGTGGCGAATACACGGCCGGCATGGTCATCCGAACGCCCGTCGGCGGCGGCATCCGCGGCGGCCATTACCACTCACAACACCCCGAGACGCAGTTTGTCTGCCTGCCTGGGCTCAAGGTGGTCTGTCCGGCGAGCGCCTACGACGCCAAGGGACTCTTGCTTTCGGCGCTGGAGGATCCAGATCCGGTCATCTTCTTCGAGCCGAAGCGGATCTACCGCGCGGCGAGGGGAGAGGTTCCCGAAGGCGACTACAAGGTGCCGATCGGCAGCGCCCAGGTCATTCGACCCGGTCGTGATGTGACGATCCTGGTGTACGGCGCGATGGTGTACGAGGCGCTCGACGCCGCGGCCAAGGCGCACCGGCAAGGGGTCGAGTGCGAGATCATCGATCTGCGCACGATCTGGCCCGTCGACATCGAGACCATCACCGAGAGCGTCAAGAAAACCGGTCGCGTCGTGGTCGTTCACGAAGCGCCGCGGACGCTCGGCTTTGGCGCGGAGCTGATCACGCTCCTGACCGAGCGCGCTTTTTACTATCTACAGGCGCCTCCGGTTCGTGTCACAGGTTTCGACACGCCGTTCCCGTACACGCTCGAGGCCGAATACATGCCTCTTTCGCATCGAATCTTGCCTGCCGTGCTTGATGTTGCGAAAGCAAGTTGAGTTCTGTAAAGCCAAAATCTGTCTCTCAAAGGCGGAGCGTCCGAGCTGTTTGGACGCCCGAGGAAACTGCTAGATGTCCAAATTCGAGTTCAAGCTCCCCGATATCGGGGAGGGGGTTGCCGAGGGTGAAATCGTAAGCTGGTTGGTAGCCGTTGGTGATACGGTGGCCGAAGACCAGGAGATGGTCGAGGTGATGACCGACAAGGCCACCGTAACGATCGGTGCGCCCAAGGCGGGCAAGATCCTCCAGCTCGGTGGAAACGTGGGCGATGTGGTGCCGGTGGGCAGCTTGCTCGTTCTGCTCGAGGTCGGCGAAGGAGGAGCGGAAGCTTCGGCTCCCGCCCAGGCTCCCGAAGCTCCGGCGGGCGAGAAAACCGAGGCCGACAAGAAGAAGGACGAAGCTCCTGTCGTCTTCCCCGTGCCGGACCAGTTGCCCCATGCTGGCAACGACAAGCCTCTGGCCGCTCCGGCCACCCGAAAGCTGGCCCGCGAGATCGGCGTCGATCTTTCGACGGTTCCCGGTTCCGGACCCGCGGGACGAATCACCCGCGAAGACGTCGAAAAGGCCGGCGCGCGCGGCGGTGTTGCTCCGGCAGCTTCTGCAGGCGCTCGCCTCGAGCCCGCTCCGCTCCCCGTTACGCCGCCCCCGAAGGCTGCGACCGACACGCGCATTCCGGTGCGTGGACTCCGCAAGCGCATCTTCGAGAACATGGCGCGTTCGAAGCGCACCGCAGCTCACTTCACCTACGCGGATGAGGTCGACTGTGGAAAGCTCATCGAGCTCCGCAAGCGTGTCCTTCCGTTCGGCGAAGAGGCGAACGTCAAGCTCACCTTCCTCCCCTTCATCGTGAAGGCGACGGTCGCGGCGCTCAAGAAGAACCCTCAGCTCAACGTTTGGATCGACGACTCCACGATGGAGATCGTCCAGAAGGCCACCTACGATATCGGTATCGCTACGGCGACCGACGCGGGTCTGATCGTCCCCGTGGTCCGCGGCGCCGATCGTCTGAGCATCCTCGAGATTGCAGCTGAAATTCAGCGTTTGGCCGCTGACGCGCGCGTCGGCAAGAGCAAGCCCGAAGACCTCGGCGGGTCGACCTTCACCGTGACCTCACTCGGTAAGCTCGGCGGACTCTTCTCGACGCCCGTCGTGAACTACCCGGAGGTTGCGATCATGGGCGTGCACGAAATGAAGAAGCGCCCCGTGATTGTCGGCGACGAGATCAAGATCGGCAATGTGATGGTGCTCGCGCTCTCCTTCGATCACCGCGTGATCGACGGCCACGTAGGCGCGGCCTTCACTCAGGACGTCAAGGCGTTCCTCGAAGAGCCCGATCGACTGCTCGTCAGCATGGGCTAAAGAGCCAGCGGCTTCGCCGCCCTCTTGGATCTCACACGGGTCAGGACCAGAGAGGTTCTGGCCCGTGATGCGTTTGTGGTGATGGGGCTCTCGCGTGCCGGGCCGCGGGTCCCTTTGGGGGACCCTTCGAAATGCGCGCCTTTGCGCCTCGCGTCTCAGCCTTGGTGCGAGCCTTCATTCATTCTCTTCTGCTTGAGAATTTGGAGAGACATTGAACGCTCGACAAAAGAGCGCTCAGAGAGCCCCGTCCCAGGGTCAAAGCAGGCGAAAAAGCTGCGCGACCGCTGCTTGGAAACGACGCGGAGGCGAAAAGGAGACGAAACGTCGGGGAGAGGAGTAGAGTGTAGGCCGCTAGGCCACCTTTGCGGGGTGGAGCGGGGGAATCTACCTCGCACGAGCCCGCCTCTCGGGGTAGCCTGACTGGATAACCAGGCATGCGGTTACGTAAATTCCCTCCGCTCATTCAGACCTCGCTGATCGGCGCTGCGCTCTGTTTCGCGTCCGTGTCTTCTGCTGCATCGGACGCGCCAACTGCCGTCGAGATCGAGAAGGCCGCGGAATCATTCGACCGAGGGCGCGCTGCGTTCCGTAGTGGCGGTTTCATCGAGGCAGCGGAGAGTTTCGAAGCGGCGGACGCTTACGCACCGAGCTCTGCGTCCCTGCGCCTCGCGATGTTGTCGAGGGCGAGGGCTGAACAGTTCGATCGTGCGCTCACCTTGGCAGCGCTGGCGCTTCGCCTCTATCCCGACGAAGCCGAGCTTCAGAAAGAGGCGACCGCGCTGATAGGCGCTCACGAAGCGGGCCTCGGACAGATCAATATTCGCTGCGATCAGCCCTGTAAGCTGCTCTTGGACAACAAGTTAGTCCATGGCGCCGAGGATTATGAGAGGACTCTCTACGTTACTCCTGGCAAACATCGGCTCCGAGTGAACTGGTCTGGGGGACATGTGAGGAATCTCGGTGTGAAGATCGAGGCGGGCGGTACAGAATCCCTCGACCTGATCGCCCCGACTGAGCCTGTGAGCCAGGAGACCTCTGAGTGGCTGAACTCGCGACAAGACGAGGAAAGTGACGAAGAGTACGCGAAAAAGCCGGCCGAGGCGGACGGTGGTCGCGGCTGGTCTCCGGCGGTGTTCTGGACCGGCGTGGGGCTGACCGGCGCAGGTGTGGTGGCGACCACAATCCTCGGGGTACGAGCCATCAACGAACCCGGCGTGGACGCAGTCCGCGAAAACTGCATGGGCAACGCGGATTGCCCTGAATACCAGCAAGGCCTGCAAAATCAGACCATCGCAAACGTGGCTTTAGGGGCAACGGTGGCGGTGGGTGTGCTCACGGTGGTCACCGGGGCGTGGCTGACCGACTGGGGTGGAAAGAAGAAAGAGACGGCGCTCCTGTCCAAGCAGTTCGGCAAGGTGGAGATGCAACCGATGTTAGGTTTTGCTGATGGGCCGGGCCTCGGCTTGAGCGGGAAATTTTAGGTTAAAGGGCGTGGCGACTCGACTCCTCGACACACAAACTCTCGGCAGGCAGTTCGTCGATCGATACGAACTGATGGGCGAGATTGCGTCGGGCGGCATGGCCACGGTGTACTTGGCCCGTGTTACGGGAGTCGCCGGATTCCAGCGTCTGTTTGCGCTGAAACGTCTCCATCCACATCTTCAGTCAGAGCGGGAGTTCGTCCAGATGTTCTTGGACGAGGCGCGCCTCGCCGCCGGTATTCACCATCCGAACGTGGTGCCGATCCTGGAAGTCGGGGCTAACCCGGCGGTCGGGTACTACCTTGTGATGGAATTCATCGAAGGGGAGACCTTCGCGCGTTTGCTCGCGCGGGCTGCCCAGACTCGGACGAGGGTGCCGGAGGCGATCGCGATCCGAATCATGCTCGACACGCTGCAGGGGCTGCACGCCGCGCACGAGCTGAGGGACGAGTCGGGCGCTCCGGCCGGTGTGGTCCACCGGGACGTCTCTCCGCAAAACGTGCTGGTGGGCGCGGACGGTATCGCGCGCATCACGGATTTCGGAGTGGCCCGCGCGGCGAGTCGGCTGAACGCGACGCGCGCGGGTCAGCTCAAGGGCAAGATCGCCTACATGGCCCCGGAGCAAGCGCTGGGGGGTGAGGAGCTCGATCGGCGCGCCGACGTGTTTGCTTCGGGTGTTGTCCTCTGGGAAGGCTTGGCTCAGAGGCGCCTGTTCAAGGCTGAAACGGAAGCGGCGACCCTGGCGCGTGTGCTCAACGAACAGATCCCGAGCCTGGCCGAGGTCGCTCCCCATGTGCCTCCCCGGATCGCCGAGGTTGTCATGCGCGCCCTCGAGCGAGACCTGTCTCGACGTTACTCGACCTGCGCTGAATTCGCGGATGCTCTGGAACAGGCGGCGGTGGCCTCGAACCTCCTCGCTTCGAGCCGTGACCTTCAGGGGTACATGCAGCGGGTTCTCGGCGGCGAGCTCGAGCAAGAGCGCAGCGCCATCCGGGGCTGGGCGGCGGTGGCCGAGGGGATGCCGATTCCGGGTCCCGTTACCCAGTCGCTGACGCCCTCCTTGGGCCGAACCATTCCCGCGATCACGAAGGAGACGAGCGGGACGACCTACGGCTCCGGACTTTACGAGGATCGAAGAGGCGCCACCTGGGGCCGGGCGCTGACCTTTGCGGGGGCTGTCCTTGTCTTGGCGGGCGGTTTCGTCGCCTACAAGGTCATCAATCGCCTCAGCACCGATGGTGGCCCTGAGGTCGCCGCTGGACAGCCCGAGGGCGTGGCCGAGCCCACCAGCACCAAGGTCGAGCTCACCCCGCCGCCACTGCCTGCTCCCGAGCCGGCCGTGGAGACCATCACACCCACCCCCGCGCCTGCGCCTGCGCCTGCGCCGGGTCCTGAACCTGTGCGGCCCCCCGCGTCCCAGCCCCAGAAGAAGGTCACGAAGCCGAAGACCGAGTCCAAGGCCAAGTCAGGAGCGGATCCTCTTCTCGATTCGAATCCTTACCGATGACGACCGGACGAGGGGCCCACGTTCGCCTGGATGGGAACGAGGGAAACCCTCGGTTGCCCGTGGCTCCCCCTAGGCAGGCGTGCTATGCGCCGTGCCCGCGGTCGGCCCGAGCAAGTCGTTGGGATGTGGCCCTTCGATCGCTCGCATCTGTGAGGAAATCGTGGCGCTAAAAAGAGTCAGCTTATTCACCGGCAACGCTAACCCTGACCTCGCGGCGGAGATCGCGAAGGAGCTCGAGTCACCCCTCGGAGAGGTGAGAGTTCCGAGGTTCAGCGACGGCGAGACCTTCGTCGAAATCAAGGAGAACGTCCGTGGTCTTGACGTTTACGTGGTCCAGCCGACCTCCTCGCCCGTGAACAACAACCTGATGGAGCTGCTCATCATGTGTGACGCGCTCCGCCGGGCCTCCACGGCCTCGATCACCGCGGTCATCCCGTACTACGGCTACGCCCGTCAGGACCGAAAGGTCGCTCCGCGCACCCCGATCACCTCAAAGCTCGTGGCGGACCTTTTGGTCGCGTCAGGTGTGAGTCGTGTGGTATGTGTGGATCTGCACGCTGGACAGATCCAAGGCTTCTTCAACATCCCCTTCGATCATCTGTACGCGCTCCCGGTATTCTTGAACGACTACCTGGTTCAGTCCTTCGACGACAGCGCTGTCTTCATTTCGCCGGACGCAGGCGGCGTCGAGCGCACGCGAGCTTATTCGAAGCGGCTCGGAGCCTCGATGGCCATCATCGACAAGCGCCGCGAACGCGCGAACGTCTCCGAGGTCATGCACATCATCGGCGACGTCAAAGACAAAGACTGCATCATCATCGACGACATGATCGACACAGCGGGCACGCTCTGTAACGCGGCGCGCGCGGTGATGGACAAGGGAGCCAAGAGCGTCGTCGCCTGTGCGACCCACGGCGTCCTGAGCGGTCCGGCCGTTCAGCGCATCGTCGAATCTCCGCTCCGCGAGGTGGTCGTGACGAACTCGATCGCGCCGACCCCCGAGGTGCTGGCGTCCGGAAAGATCCGGGTCATCTCGATCGCCAAGCTTCTCGCCGAGGCCATCCGCCGCATCCACAACAGCGACTCAGTGAGCTCGCTCTTCGTCTGAGTCCGGGGGCTCTCACGCCTATCGCGATGGGACCCTTGCCGCCCCGAGGAGGGCTCTCCCGGGGGCCGGGCGACCCGAGGCGACTATAGACCCTCTTCCCGCGCGCGACTCGCTCAGCAGGCCCTCGGGGGCCTTGAGGGGCTCTCGGGGCCCGAGTGACTCGTCTCGAGCCCCTCGACTCGTCTCGAGCCCGTCGTTTCTGCCCATCACCACCAAAAAATTCGACGAATTGCGCGCTTCAGGAAGAAAACCTCTCGCGTTTTTCTCGGCAAGTGGTAAAGACCGCGCCCCGCCCTGTAGGGCGCTTTTGGAGTATTGCCCATGTTGACCAAGGTTTCCGCCACCGCCCGCTCCGTCCGAGGAAAGAACGCTGCCCGCCGCTTGCGCGCTGAGGGGAAAATCCCGGCTGTCGCTTACGGTGAGGGGCAGGACGTCCTGTCGCTCTCGGTTTCGCCGGAGGACGTGAAGAAGGCGCTTTTCAGCGACTACGGCGTGAACGTCGTGGTGGAGCTCGAGGTGGACGGCAAGGCGGCCGGTAAGGCCATGATCGCCGACTACCAGTACCACCCCGTGTCCCGCTCGCTTCTCCACGCTGATTTCATTCGCGTGAGCGAAGAGACCAAGGTCACCGTGAAGGTTCCGCTCGAGCTCTCCGGTCGCGCCCGCGGCGTCGTCATGGGTGGCGCCCTGCGGCAGGTCTTCCGTGAGCTCCCGGTTCGCTGCACCCCCAGCAAGATTCCGGTGAAGATCGTCCACGACATCACGAGCCTCGAGCTCGACTCGCACCTCAGCGTCGCCGACCTGAACGTTCCGGAAGGCGTTGAGGTTCTTCTGCCCGAGAAGCGCACCGTCGTCAGCGTCGCCATGGATCGTCGCGCGAAGAAGGACGAGGGCGAAGAGGAAAAGGATAAGAAGAAGTGATCTTTGCTGGGCTCGGAAATCCGGGCGCGCGTTATCGAGATACGTTCCACAACCTGGGCTTTCTCGTCATCGACCTCATCGCCGAGCGGTGGGGTCGACCCGATTTCAGGGACAAGTTCAAATCCGAGTTCGCGCTCGCGATCCCTCCGCGAAGCGGCGACAAGCATGTGCTCCTGAAGCCCCAAACCTTCATGAACCTCTCGGGGGAAGCGCTCGTCGCTGCTGCCCAGTTCTTCAAGGCCGAGCGCTCGGAGATCGTCGTGATCCATGACGAGCTCGACCTTCCGCTCGGCCGCATTCAGCTCAAAGTGGGGGGCGGGACCGGCGGCCACAATGGGCTCAAGTCCGCGATCCGCTGCCTCGGCGGCCCGGATTTCATTCGTTTGAGGCTCGGAATCGGACGCCCGCCTGCTGATTTTCAGGGCGATGTGGCCGATTTCGTGTTAATGCCCGTGCCCCCGGCGGACCGGGAAGTCGTGGATTCCATGATTTCGAGGGCCGCGGATGCCTTGGAGCTGATTGTCGACAAGGGAATCAGCCAGGCAATGAATCTCGTGAATCGCCGTCCCGCTTAGGGCGCGGCCTCCTTGCTCCCTCACTCGAGGGGGCCAATCGACCGAAAGGAGCCACATTGGCAGAAGCACAGAAGAAGGAGCATCCGCTCCGTGAATACGAAGTCATCTACATCCTGAAACCTGACGTGACGAAGGAAGTCGCGGAGAAGGTCGCGACCCGCGTGGCGGACGTGATCACTCGTATGGGCGGCACCTTGACGCGCATCGAGAACTGGGGCCGTCGCATGCTTGCCTATGAGATCGCTCACAGCAAGCGTGGCCTCTACGTCTACGTCACCTATCGTGGAGACGGAGCCCTTGTCGCCGAGCTCGAGCGCAACTTCCGCATGCTCGACGAGGTCATTCGCTTCCAGTCCGTCAAGATCGCCGACGAGGCGAGCGCGAATGAGGTTTCGAGCGACGCTCTCCACTTCGAAGCGGACGATGCACCCGCTGAAGAGGAGCAGGGGCTGACGCTCGAGCAGCGTCTCGGCCTCGCAGCCTCGCCGAACCGCGAGTACCAGTCGCAGGATGAGCTCAGCGACGAAGAAGAAGCGATGGAGGAGTTCTCATGAAGCAACAGGATTTGAACGCAGAGAAGGAGGCGCCGCGTAAGGTGCGCCGGCGTGGATGTCCGTTCTGCTCGGACGCCGCGATGACGATCGATTACAAGGACCCGGGCACGCTGAAGTACTTCATCAGCGAGCGTGGGAAGATCGTGCCCGGCCGCGTGTCGGGTGTTTGCGCCAAACATCAGCGTGAGCTCACCACCGCCGTGAAGCGGGCCCGAGTGATCGCCTTCTTGCCGTTCACCACGAACTACTAAGGAGAACAAAGATGTCGAGTCCGATTCGAGTGATTCTCCAGAAGAACGTGGAAAACCTGGGTCAGGGCGGGGAGATCGTCCGCGTCCGCCCCGGTTACGCGCGAAACTTCCTGATCCCGCGGGGCCTCGCCGCTCCGGCTACGGCTCAGAACTTGGCGCGCGCTGAGGACCTGAAGAAGCAGGCAGCAGCTCTCGCAGCGGCGGAGCTCGCCGAGGCTCAGGCGCTGAAGGCGAAGCTGGAAGCGACGAGCATCAAGCTCGAGCGCGCCGTGGGCGCTGACAACAAGATGTACGGCTCGGTCACGAGTAAGGACATCGAGGAAGCGTACTCTGCGCTCGGTCTGACCGTGGATCGCAAGAAGATCGAGCTCGCCGAGCCGATCAAGAGCCTCGGTCTCTCCGACGTCGAGGTGCGACTCCACAAGGAGGTTGTCGCTACCTTGCGCGTCGAAGTCATCAAGGCCGGCTGAACTCGTTCAGCGTCCGCTGACGCTCTGTGGCGTCAGTAAAAAGCGAAGCGCCCTCTCTCGGAAGCGAGTAGGGCGCTTTCGCATTTGGGCAGCCATTTGGCGGCGCAGCGTGTTAGGCTCTGCACATGGAGCGTTTCGCTGCTGGACAGGCTCCCGGACGAGCTGCCCCCGTCGATCCTGCCTCCGAGCTGAAAGCTACTGGCGGTCGAGTTCCGCCTTCGGACCTCGACGCTGAAGCGGCTGTCTTGAGCTCGGTGCTCCTTTCGACGGAGGCCTTCGATCAGGTCCAGGAGATCCTCGAGCCGAAGCACTTCTACTCCGAGGCCAATCGGCGGGTGTTTGAGGCAGTGCTCGAACTCGGCGCCCAGAGCCGACCCATCGACACCGTGAGTGTCGCTACCTTCCTCCGGGATCGAGGCCGTCTCGATCAGATCGGCGGCACGCCTTATCTCGCGCGTTTGGTCGACGCGACCCCGGCCATCGCGCACGTCGAAGAGCACGCCCGCACGGTCCGGGAGAAGTGGCGGCTTCGTTCGCTCATCGCCACCTGTCAGAAGTTTGCGGTCGAAGGGTACGGCGATTGTGGTGAGGTGCAGGACTTCGTCGACCAGGCGGAGCAGGCGATTTTTGAGCTCGCTCGCGTCAAGGCGGAGTCGAGCGTCACCCCGATCCGCGGCGCGATCCAAAAAGCTTTCCACGTTCTGAGCGAAGCGCGGAGTCGCGGCGGTGGTGTCACGGGGTTCCCGACAGGGTTCGTCGAGCTCGACAAGAGGACCTCGGGCCTCCACAAGGGCGACCTCTATATCGTCGCGGGGCGCCCGGGTATGGGAAAGACGTCGTTCGTCTTGAACGTCGCGGCCAACATCGCCTCTCCTCGAAAGGTCACAGCGCCCGATGGAGGAAAGGTTCTCGAGCCCGGTTTTGGTGTGCTCTTCTTCTCTCTCGAAATGCCCCGGGAACAGCTCGCGGCGCGTATGCTCGCGAGCGAAGCGCGGGTGAACATGGCGAGTTTGCGTTCGGGACAGGTCGGCCCAGACGAGTGGAACAAGCTCACCGATGCCGCCGCCCGCCTCAGTCGTCTCCCGCTCTGGCTCGACGATACTCCTGCGATTTCCTTGCTGGACGTGCGCGCCCGGGTGCGCCGGCTCCAGGCGGAGATGAAGCGAAACGAAGACGGTCCGAAAGAGATCGGCCTCGTCGCCATCGACTATCTGCAGCTCATGAGCGGGCGAAAAGGCGTCACGAGCCGTGAACAAGAGATCTCGGAAATTTCCCGAGGCCTGAAGCAGCTCGCGAAGGAAATGGGCGTGCCGGTGATCGCGCTCAGTCAGCTGAACCGCTCCGTCGAAACGCGCACCACCAAGGACAAACGTCCTCAGCTCAGCGACCTGCGTGAATCCGGCGCTATCGAGCAGGACGCCGACGCCATCTTCTTCATCTACCGCGACGAGTACTACTTCCAGGACAGCCCGGACAAAGGCGTCGCCGAAGTCATCTGCGCCAAGCAAAGGAACGGCCCCACCGGCACCGCCAAGGTGAAGTTCTCCTCCGAGTTCACCCGCTTCGACAACCTCGACTCCGGCTACGAATTCGACGACGAATACGACCCCTTCCAGGGGGCGTGAGGGGGCGCCCCGGGATCGGCTTCGACATGGCCGTCGGCGCCCGATGTTCGCTCGAGCGGCATCCAATGAGCCCTCAACGAGCTCCAGCGAGGCCCCAACGAGCCCCCAACGAGCCCCAACGAAAAAGGCCCGAGGTTTTTGACCTCGAGCCTTTCTGAAGTTTGAAAAGAAGGGAGCGGGAGAAGGGATTTGAACCCTCGACCTCGACCTTGGGAAGGTGAATTGGGGGTCGAAAAGCACCGGAGAACAACGAGGATCCCAGCCTAAAATGGCTTCAACAGCGTTTCAGGGCGATCCCTGGCGATCCTAGAAGTTCCGCCCAAGTGGACAGAGAAGTGGCCAGAGAGCCGATCCTCTGTCCACTTGGCGTTTTGTCGGGATTTCTTGAGATTCGGATTTGAACCCGGAAGGGTTGATGCCGTGGGTTTGAATCTAGGAGGCCCGCCTCTTGCCAGATCGGATCTGGCTAATGTTGCTTACGCACGTCCCGAACTCGACGGCGAGTTGACCCAGAGTCTTCCCCTTCGCTGCCCTAATCTTCTCGATGGTCTCGGGGCTGAGCTTGGACTTGCCGTTGGCCTCCCCAAGAAGGCGTGCGGCTCGGCCCTTGGCTGCCATGTCCTTCAGGTTCTCCTCGTTCGTGCCCAAGAAGAGGTGGGCGGGGTTCACGCACGTAGGGTTGTCGCAGCGATGGCAGACCAGTAGCCCTTCTGGAATCGGCCCTACGAAAAGCTCGTAGGAAACCCGATGGGCCCTCCTCATCTTGCCGCCTACCTCGAAGCGGCCGTAGCCCTTCTCACCCCTGGAAGCTGTCCAAAGCCAGCATCCCGTTGCCTCATCTACCTCGTACTTCGCCTCGAACCGCTCTCTGAGTGACTCCATCTAGGGAGTTACACCGACGAGGACGGCCGACTTGGGCCAGGGACAAAACAGGCGCTACGCCGTGCGGCGCTTCCCCCTCGTCCGCGAGACAGACGTAGCCGAGGCGGAGCTGGATGAGCGCCTCCGTCGTGAGATCTAGAAGTGCTTTGATTTGGCTCTGAGAGGGCGGTGACGCATTATGAATACATGATGCTTGTCACCGCCCTCTCAGCCATTTGGGGCTCGAACGTGCGAGCGGTGACAACGGGTGACAAGTTGCCTGTCACCACTTCCGCAGCCAAATTCAGCCACAAAACCCCTCTGGTGACAGGGTGACAGCAAATTTGATGAAAACCTTCCATAGGGAGACTTCCAAAAATAAATCGATTTGGAATTTCTTTTTGGAAGTCCGTATAGAAATAGTTTGTGGAAGCCTGTCACCTGTCACCAAACGGCTCTCGCGGCCTAAAATGGCTCTGAGACTGGTGACAAGGGCCTTGGCACTCGGGGTCGAGAGCTGTCACCACTCAGCTTCCGTTGGAGGGGTTCATTCTCCGCAGATCTTGAATTACGCAATCGAGGCACTCGGCCTGACCCAAACGGAGTTCGCCAAGAAATTAGCCAGCACGGGAGAAAGCATCTCTCGGTGGGAACGGGAGGAACGTCCCATGGACGCCATGCTGAGGCAGGCCGTGAGGGCCCTCCTCATGGAGCGGCTCATGCCCCCTACAGAAGACATTGAGCTTCGCAAAGCCTGCTAGCCAGGCAGACAGATGAAAACGAGAAAGCCCTCAGAACCTTATGCTCTGAGGGCTTTCTTCTTTTGATTGGGGGCGTTCGCCTTACTCGTGCACCAACGCACCTTCAGCGAACATTGGACCTGATCCGATTTCCCGGAGACAAAATGGAGCAACAATGCTCCGGGAGAATGGACCATGGCGAAGAAGAGAAAGAACTACAACGACGACTTCAAGCG